>JAAYCT010000014.1 GCA_012729635.1 Clostridiaceae bacterium
ATTTCAACTCACACGCCCACGCGGGGCGTGACCTGTCAATCTTGCCGCCGAACGCTTCCACGATACATTTCAACTCACACGCCCACGCGGGGCGTGACGCCCGTGGGATATCGTTTTGCGATACCCCGAGCAGATTTCAACTCACACGCCCACGCGGGGCGTGACATCCACGCCGCCGACTAATTGTTCATAATCCGCATATTTCAACTCACACGCCCACGCGGGGCGTGACCGCATGATTCTTTGCTGTGATCGCAACCGCTCGATTTCAACTCACACGCCCACGCGGGGCGTGACCCTAGATAATGTTTATGCAATAAGTCTACCATACAACATGTGCTATTGTGAGATTAAATGATCTGAAATTTATTAGCAGAAAGCGTCATTTATACTTACTTTTGCGTCACCTTGCTTGCGAACCAACTGGACATATCACAGATATTTCCGGTTCGCAAATCAAATTATAAAACTCAAACAATCAGTGGCCCTTCAGGATTATATGAATCCTTAATTCCGAAATGCTCCACTCTTTTATCCCACTTTTCTCCGAGGTAATAGAATCTGAGGCTGTCTGCCTTGTCGTCAATAACTTTCAGCAATTCCGACTTAACTTTAAGAAATCCCGCATAATCCAAAAAAATTTCGAAAACTGAGTTTTGAACTCTTTGGCCGTAATTCTGACATATTTTTGCAACTTTTCTAAGTCTGGATCTACCCAGTTTATCAACAGTTGAGACATCATAGCTCACAATTGTCATCACGGCAAACTCCTTTTCTGAGAACTTCTTCGTTTTTTCAAACTGTTACTACTGTTCACCTTTGAGTTTACTTCATAAGGAATGATGGATACTCCTCAATCTCTCCGCGGATGTGTTTTGCAAGCAACGAGCTTTGTACGAAAGGAAGTAATCCGAACGGAATTTTTTGTCCGAGATACGCATGTTCGACAATACTTCGTTTTCGTTCCTGCCATAAAGTTAGAACCTTTCGTTTGCCATCTTTATTGAGGTAAATTGCACCACTGACTTGTTTCTCAAAATCATTGGCATTAACTTGTTTCAGATTAATCATTGTAAGAACCAATCGATCTATAACCGCACGCATCTCTTCAACTAAATCACATGCCAAACTGCAGCGTCCCGAGCGCATTGCATGATAGTATCCAAGGTAGCTGTCTAAACCAACGCTTTCGAGTGCAGAGGCACATGATGATGTTGCAATAGTATACAAAAAAGAAAGCAAGGCATTTACTCGGTCCATAGGGGGTCTTTTCGTGCGTGCAACAACAGTAAAATCATCCTTTTGCTGTAAAATCAAATCACTTAAGATGTAGAAATATGCCTTTGCGCAGTTTCCTTCAATCCCCATAATTATTTCGAGGTCGGTTTGCGTATAAACATTTTCTATTCCGTTTTCTATTATCCCTATACAGTTACTTAACCTTCCCTCATCATCAAGTTGTGGATTGTCCCTCATTGAACGACGTATCAGTTGCCGGGTATTCGATAGTTTAGCGGCAACCGTATTTTGAATAAGCAATGTTTGCTGTGTTCCAAACTTCTCAAACTGTACCTTTCGTAAATAAATGTTCCCCTTCGTTGCTCCCTGTAATCGAGATAAAAACTTTCCTTGAGGTGAAATAAAGGAAATGGAAATGGCATTCTCGAGGCATTTTCCCATCAGTGCGGGAGAACACCCCAAATAAGAAAAACAAAAAATTTCCTCAATGGTTGACAGGGGAAGGCGGAATTTCTCTTTTTGATCCGACTTGCATACAATATTTTCTCCGTCGAGTGACAGATATGCCGTTTCGTCCAAGATATATAGTGAATTCAAAAGCTTTCTCAATGCTCGCCTCCCGCTATCTCGCAAATCTTCTGTCTTACGTTATACCGCAAGGATTTAGGGAAACAGAGATCCGAAAGAGAGCACCCCGCACATCGTTGTGATTTTCGCCTCGTCGGAATATCTCCTTCTTTCAAAACTATTCGCATGGCTTCCAGATAGCTTTTTAACAGGGAAGAGTATTTATCAATGACTTCAGGATCACTAAAAGGAAGCAAAACACGCCGGCGCTTTTCGCCATAATATAGGAAGGCCTCACAATTACAGTCCCAAATAGAGTCGACGCAAATCTTCTGAGCGAATACCTGAATGGCATCGCTCTCATGATAATCACAATCCTTTGGCGGCTTCGGCTTATATTCAACAATGCGAACTCTGAACTTCCCTTCAAGTTTGGGAATTAGCACACCACATGGATCACGTACAAATTCAATACTGTCAGCAATTCCGAATATGTCATATTCATCGTTAAATAGAACTACACTGTTCTTGACGATTTTATCCCTGAAGGCATACTCGTGTTCACCATCATGAACATTCTCGTGTAACAAATTGGCTTTCACGACATAGGAGTTTTCCGCCCAATCGTCGTTTACTTCAAGCAATGCAAAACGTCTCGGGCAATACATGTAATGCTGTATTGCCCGAATGTTTATGCTTCTCGAATCTTCTTTCATAACTTTTCGATAAGAGTGACGCCGCTCGGCATCTTGGTGTCGACGCTTACCTCATAATCCGAATATTGCCTGGGCACCGAGACTTCATTCCGCTTATTAACGACGATTTTTTCGAACAGAAGTTGCGCCGGAGCATTTCCGAGACTGTTATCGTGTTTAAAGACAAACAATTTTCTCATGCACATTTTGCCGCGTGCTGCGCTTCTATCGTGTTCAAACATGTTGATAATCGATGTCCACAGCAGTTCGAGATCTTCCTCGCTGAAGCCCGTTACTTTTTGGGCAAGCATTGCGGAAACAAATCCTTCCACACGATATAACGCATAAGGGATAAGGCTTTTCTTGCCCATCTCCGTTTTCTTCTTTTCAATATAGAAATCCTTTTCGGTTGTAATCGCCTGCCTAGTAATTGATAAGTCCTCAGAAAAAACCGGTGATATGCTTCTCGAAAATGTTAATTGAACCGGTCCTCTTACAGCTCCACACCAATTATCCCCTGTGGTCATAACGGCGCCAAAGGTCCGCACATCATAGTAATTTTCACACATGTATTTCTTTGCCTTCAATATATCATTATCGTCTGCCTTGTCCTTTTTTCCTTCTGGTAAATTCAACGCCTTTATTGCGTCACAAAAAACTTCATTTAATGGTTTATCATTTTTTACCAATATATTATAGCCAGCCGTACCTTCTTTAATTATTTCAACATAATTTCTAATTTTTCTTTTGATACAAACATCAGTGACGATGCCGAAAGCAGTCTCCGGGTCAACTCTCGGCATATTACCGGCATCCGGATCCCCGTTGGGATTACCGTTCTCAACATCAAAAAGAGCCACAAATTCATACCTGTTTTTAATCGCTTCCATAATATTTCCTCCTAATCTTGGGTTTCCGTTTTCTTTGTATACAGTGAATTGTTCTGTTGATAGTATCCGATAATGAATTTTCCTTGGTCATCAAGGGATAGTGTCTGCGGAAATTCGCCATTCAATGAAGCCATAATGCTTCCCATCATTTTTTCGAAATAAACTGCTCCGTCAATTTTAGCCAGGTGATGCTGTGCCAGCATCACCAACTTGGGGAATACCGTTGCAGGCCTTACACAAGCCGAACTGAAGTAAGCGTCCTTAATTGTTCGGTTGAGTCCTCCCCCCGAAGCCCTTTGTTGTATGAATTCTAGTACAGCAAAGAGACGCCCGCAAAGATAGGCTTGATTCGTGTTGCCTTGATCTAGCGTCATTGTTATTTCCTCCTTTTCATTATTGATTCTTGCCTTCCGATTAAGACATGCCTTGATGATACTTATGCGTGTGTCGTTGATTTTGATGAAGCTGCTTTTATCGTCGTCACTGTCTGTTTTTACCCTCCTTACGGCGGTTTCGAGCAAAGAGACCGGATAATTAGTACCGTTCAATATGGAAAAAAATAATGCGGAGATGATTGACGAAGGTGCGTTCCCATCTCTGGACTTTGGTGATACCAACTCCTTTGTTAGTTTCCAGACGGGCAATTGTTTCGAAACTTCCTTAATTTGCAAATCTTTCTGATGCTGGCTTAAATTTTTCAGTATTCTTCCAAAATCGTCTTTGATAATAAACTTCTGCGAAATACGCGAACTGTTTGGTGTGAGTCCTGTAACATAAAACATTAAGTGCTCGTTCGTTTTCAGTGCTGATACATCCCCCACCCTTCCTTGTGAAATTTCTCTGCTCATTGAAGACAGTCCATTCTCAAGATTACTCTCCTCGGTACCCGAAAGCATTGCGGCAAAAATTCTGCTGACATCTTCGTCGCGAGTGTCTATGGCAAAAAATACAATCGTTAATTCTTCCAGATACAAATGGTGATTTTTATCGGCAAGTAACCCATTTAAGACCGATGTATACTTTTTCATAGCGATTTCTGAAATACTGCTATTGTAACCTTGAGACTTTCCGTATGATTCAAACGCCGAGTTTTTTACTCCTACAAGCACGCTACCAACCGGATTGCCGCCTTTAATACCTTTGATTTTCTCGTGAATTCTTGCTGTAGGTAAATGATCACCTTCAATCGGACACATTGAATTGACTGAAGTGGATTGATCATCAAGGTTATCTTTTGCTTGTTTAACATATTTGTTGAGTATGCCCTCATCCTTATGAAGTAATATTCTTTCGTCACCTTCGAGTGCGAAGCAATAGTATGATGATAGATAATCTTTGGCAATTTTTATCAGATGTGGGTTTTCTAGCTGCTCAGCAGGCTCCCACTTCATGAGAAAATTACGATAAGCAACGACAATATCGCTATCGATGCCATCGCAAAAATCCAAGTTACCTTTCACAAATATGTTATGAGACTTCTCTGCTTTATGTGTATCGTCGTTTGGTGTGAAAATACAATTCTTCTTATCATAATTTAGCCCGAATATATATAAGGGTCGGTGTTCGATGATATTCAGATCAATGCCTGTTTTTTGCGAACGCTTTGGAAGTCGAATATCTGTTGGCTTATAGATTGTTTTTGTTTTATCTTTTCCGGCGGGTACTTTTTCTTCCTTTCGAATGTCTAGTATCGATGTGATTTCACCGGTTTTACTCAGGAAAATCATAAAACTGACCTGTTGTGTTGAAAAAAAGCCCTCGCTCTCGCTTTTTTCTATCTTTTTTTCATTAACATCGTAGTAGTCGCACAAAGCTTTAATTAACACGTTATCACCCCCCGGTATTTCGAAACATCAATAACGCCATTCATCATATGCGGCCGATAAAATATTGCATCAGCATTGTCCGAGAACTTCGGGTTCTCCCAATTTTCATTTACCGGCACCCCTCCGTCTTCAAATTTCAACCCATAAAGCATGAAGCCCAAATCGGCATCACCTTCTAATTCGGGAGAAACATCAGACAAATCGAACTCATCGACCAACCGTATCTCTTTCACCGAAAATTCACGACAACCCAAGTGCGGCTGTTGGAAAAACTGACCGTTTTTCAATCGACGAAGAACAATATTATAGTGTTTCGCTTCCGTTTCATCTTCTTGATCTGAACGTAAGCCTGTCATCTCAAAATGAAATTCTACGCCGTATCTGACGTCCTTTAGAACCATTCCGGCACGCTGCGTTCTTTGCTCAGATGCGTAGAGAACCGGAGATCCTTCTCCCTTATTCATTTGCTTTTTGATGCTTTGAAAGCCAATTTTTTCCTTTATCTCATTGCGGCGAATATTTGTGAATTTAATCGGATTGAAAACTACAATCTTATCCACCACATAACGAATAGCGGGCTTCCAATAAATACATTTCATCAAACCCTCCAGCGCACTTGGCGTCGGGACATCATAACTGACTCTTTCAACTTTCATCTCCGGACGCGTGAAACATGCATAATCACCTGTAACGATTATTTTGAACCCCATCTTATTCTCCTCCCATAATTATGTTATCCTCGTCGCGGTTTTCTTCGAGGTTTAGACCATAATCTTCACGATACAACCTGTTGTCAGATAGAACGTAAACCCCACATACATCTTCAATTAGACCTTGTTTCAGAGCTTGTTCAAATTCATGATATCGAACGGCAACTGAATATTTTTGTAAAGATCTTTTAGCGCTTAACCCTCCGAAACGAAGGCTGTTAAGTAGTCTCATCGTGACGTCACTGCGATTAACAATAACCGCAACAGTATCATTTTCAATGAATTTAAACTTCTCAGCATATTCACGAAAAGGAAGCGAATTAAGCGGAATTGGCGATTTTCCATCACCTGCGATGGTGTTTTTCTCGATGGAATCAGCATTAAAGCCAAAAACCCTTTCGAAATACTCCTTAATGCATTTGTCAGATGCTACGTCTGCGTTATTTTTAATTATGTCCAGTGCAATTGAACGTCTGAGTTGGACTTCCCCCTTTTGACTGTCGTCCGTACTGAAGACGAATACGTTTCCTTCTTTTCGAATCCCTTCGCGATTACATCTTCCCGCAGACTGTAATATGCTTTCTAGTCCGGAAATTTCACGAAAAACAACCTCAAAATCCAAATCAACTCCAGCTTCGATCAGCGATGTAGATACTACTGCAATTTTCACATTTTTCTTCAGGTCTTCCCGAATATTCTCAATTACTATCGTTCTATGTTCCGGAGTCATTGATGTTGAAAGGTGGTATTTTTTCCCTCCTATCAATTTGAAAAGCATCCTGGCCATTTTTTTTGTTCCTGTCACTATAAGTGTGGATTGAGCTTCATTTGCCCTAACCGCCAAAGCATCCAGGCTTATTTCTCCGATATACCGAATGTTGGTATTCTTGAACACCGCGTAATTTTCCGTATTTGTAACAAGGTTTTTATATCTGCATTCAGGAATATATCTCCCGAACAACTCATCATATTCCGGCATCGTCGCGGATAGAAATATAGATCTGCTGTTCAGATACTTGGAGATGTATCCGATCGCTCTGATACAGGGCTGAAGATAATCAGTCGGCAGCATATGTATCTCGTCAAATACAATAACGGCATTCGCAAGGTTGTGCATTTTTCTCAGTTTGCTTCCCCTGTAATGGTATAGTGATTCAAAAAATTGAACACTCGTAGTAATTACTATGGGACAATCCCAGTTTTCGGAGGATTTCTTCATTTTTTCCGCTGTAGAGTATCCAACGGATTCCTTCTCACCATCTGTATAAAAATCATAATTGGAATGATGCTGCAATATTGCAACACTATTACCCAGTATTTGAGAAAATTCATTTGCTGTCTGCTCAATTATCGAAGTGTACGGAATCACGTAAATAATCCGTTCTTTTCCTTCTCTGACTGCAATTTCCAAGGCAACCTTAAGGCTCGTCAGCGTTTTCCCGCTACCCGTTGGCATATTTATAGTGTTAATATCTTCCGGATGCAGGGCATTCCGGGAAACATGCAAGCACAGTTCTGCTCTGGCTTTTTTAACCGGTGTGTCGGGAACAAATGCTTCAATCTTGTTTACAATCAATCGCAAGGCATGACTAAAGTCTCCTGTATAGCTCCGATCAATCTCCGGACTAAAGAATCGTTCCGTATCCAAAAAATCCGCATCGGTAAGACATGAAAAAACATATCTTATGAAAAAAGCATATGTCTCAACCATACCGACGATATCTCCGCCTTCAAACAAAGAAGACAGCAGATTATCAATCAAATCCGAATTGATTTTCCCGGGTAAATAGTCCTCGCGAAAAGCACCGGAATCTTCAGCTTTGCGCTTAAGTCTTCCCTGCAACGAAGATGTATCATCCATATCTGCACAACTACCTCCATCCGGTAATCCCGAATGATGTCCAAGAATAACATACTGAATCAGAAGCGTGCCGAATGGACTGCTACAAAACTCATTTGCGAGTTGAGCTCCGCTAAGCGAATGCTCAACCTGTACCAACGCTCCTCGAATTCGGCGTTGAAATGATGTGCAATATTTACCGTTATCATGAAGTTCTGCGGCAAGAACCGCGAGATCTCTAACAATTTCATTCGAAAAAAGTTCGCAAAGTGTAGCAACAGAATGCAAATGTTCCGACAAAGCCTGTTCGTTACCGTCTTCTGTTCGGTGAGCTAAGTATGCGTATCCATTGTCCAAAACAATTACTCCTGATAATATGCACAGCGCTTACCATGTAATCAATGTGAACGATGATACTCCAAAATGTCTAGCTGAACATGCTCAAATGCGATTTTCACTTGTATGTTTATGTTAACAAACTATGTGTCCCATTTATGTCGCTTTTTCTCAGTTATACTTAAATGATGTTTAACTCTATTTTACTACTCTTTTCAAAACTTCATTCTTTTTTGGTGGCTTTCTTTCGGAACGCGGCACGCTAAAGCATTCCCCTAATCTATAGAAGTTATTATTTATCAAAGGTATCCCAAGCTGATTCAGCATTTTGATCGCACCGATACACAAGCGAATCCGCTCTTTGGGTTAATTCAATACAATTTTTATTATTTCTTATAATCCGTTCAAACCTTCTCCGCCACGGGAGAAACTTTCCGGTAAGCCATTAAATCCGCATACTCTTTCTCGAACTTCCGAAACGCCAAGGGATCGAAGTTTTTGCACTCCGGCTTTTCGAAAAGCATCTGCGCGTAATCATTGATGATCTGAAGGTTCCCCTCGGACGCTTTGGCTTTCGCGAATCGAAGCGACTTGAAGACCGCCGTCATGACCGAAGCGTCGGACCTGCCGTAGAACGCGATCTGCTGATATGCGTCATGGAGCAGGACCTCGAAGTCATAGGCCTCGCATACGACCGTGTCGTCGTCTTCCTTGGCGCTTAATACGATATACCCGTTTCGGATATCGGACAGATCGCGCAGAAGCAAACCGATGATCTTCAGGCAGTGGATTGCCGTATTCGGGTCGTTGATCCCGGGGGATAAAGACTTGAGCGCGATCTCGACGATCTTCTGAATCGTGAAACTGAAATCCTGCGCCTCCGTACGCTTATTGCCGGCCGTAATGAATTGCTGTAACACCCCCGCCGTCTCGCGCGCAACATCTTCCGGATTTTCCTGATAGACCGTCGCCACTCGCGTCTCCTTGGAGATAAACTGTCCGACGACCTTCCGGACACAAATGACGCAATTGTGTTCCTTGGAGATCCTTTTCATGCCCATAAAATCGATCTCCTGAATATAGCCGTCGGCCCGGCTGAATACGTCGACGCTGTCACGGCTGTCGACGATCTTCTTCAGTTCCTCGTCTGAGATGGTCTCTGACTTTTTGAGAAAATCCCGGTACTGACGGATTCGCTTCAACGCTTCGTCGTGCAAACGAAGGATCAATCCGCTCGCCTGAATATACGTCGAGACATTATTGATGAAAATCAGGAAATAGATCAACCCGACAATAATATACAGCACGCCGACACTCGCCGAGATCACAAGACTCCCCTGCTCGTCGGAACGAATCAGCAGCAGTGAAGTAATCGAAAAAATAAACCCGCTGAGAAACACACCGAACGACTTCATCGTCGTCTCGTTATTCAGAAAATTCTCGACGACCCGCGGCGTAAACTGAGAGGAATACATCGTCAGGACCACCATCGCCGTCGAGAAAGTAAATGTGGCAATCGTAATAAACGCTCCGGCGATGATGCCCAATACCACCTGAGCCAAAGCAGTATTCGTATACAGTAAACCCGGAATATAGTCGGCCAAAACTTCCGTGTAATGCTGATCGACATAAGAAATCAAGACGGAGAGCACCAATGCGCCCACACTGTAGATCGCCGGGTATAACCAGATACTGCTCCGAATCCTGTTCGCGATTTTCCGGATCATTTAACGCCCTCTTTCGTATGGCTCCAATACAATAATCATGCGTATCGCATGACCGTTTGTCAACGAAAAACGCCTCAGAGCGTCACCGGTCGGTCTTCACTCCCCGTAAGGGCTATCGGTCTCTCTTTCCGCCTTCCGGACTGCCTCCTCGAGGCTCATGCCCGAAAAGTCCTGCGCATGAAAGATGCGGCCGGATTTTCGATCGTCCGAAAAGACACCGAGGACGATCCCGGGTAACGCGCTCTCGGGCGCGTTGGGGGCCTTCGGCCCGCCGAGGTCGGTCCGGCACCAGCCCGGATCCGCAAGGTTGATCATCACGTCGGTCCCGTCCACGACGGAGCCCAAGTCGATCGTCAGTTTGTCGAGCGCCGCCTTGCTGGCGGAGTATCCCGCCTGCTGAGGCTCGAGGCGGATCCCGCTTGTGGTATTCACGATCCGGCCGAACCCGCTTTCGATCATTTTCGGCAAGAAGTGGTAGCAGATCCGGGTCGGCGCGATCGTGTTCATCATAAAGCTTTCGGTGAAATCACGAACCGGCGTCTTATAATACTCGTCCCGATACGCGATCTGTACGCCCGCATTGTTGAGGACGATATCGACACGCACGCCGAGTTCGTCGATCCTTTGAAGCATGACCTCCACGGCGTCCGGATCGGAAAAATCTGCCTCGACCGCATGCGCCGAAACGCCCGCCGCGCGCATCTCGGTAAGGAGTCGCGCGGTATGCTCCGCCCTCCGGCTGTGGAGGATCAAGTTACATCCGCGCTCGGCCATGAACTTTGCCGTCAAATGTCCGAGCCCCCGGGAGGAGCCGGTGATCAGTGCCCATTTGTCTTTTACATCAAACATATTCGTTCTTCCTTTCGATCCGCCGGTCAAGACCGCCAGCCAAACCCTTCCTGATTATACCGCATTTGACTGTCCCAGGTATTCATAAACACCTTAAAATAGCCTATTTCCTCTGAACTATCCATCATACCGGCGCTATATTCAACCCTTTTTACGCTATCGTTATATGAGTGAGGAAACCACGAGGATCTTCTAATATAGACGTATCCCGCCAGAGGATCGAGATGTACCGTCGAGTTTATCGGATTCTCATCATCAATCATATACCGGTTCCCGTGCCCGTCGTCATCGATCAACGTCGAGCAGATAAAGACCCACTGACGGCATCCTTGTTTTTTGACCGCGTAGTCAACACATACGACATCCCAAACCGAACGATCCTCCGACAGGATCGTTCGATCCCCGTACCTTATTGCGATAGGCCGTTGCTCAAAAATGCGGCCGCTTATATCCTCGGTATAAATGTATACCCGGCTGGTTCTCTCCGGATCCGCCGGAGGAAAAGCCGATTCGGGAATGAGAATACTGTCCCACCCGCCGTGACGGGAACCGTCTAATATCGAAAAACAAACGACTTGAAGAACCGTTTGATCTTCTTGACGACAGAGAAAAGAAGATGCGTCGATTCCGTCACCTTGAAAGAATGTAGACAGCCAACGATAATCTTTATGCTCGATAGAAGTGTTTATGCTCCCGGTTTCCTCAGCCGGCAGTAATTGAAGGATTTCCTGAATATATGGATCCACATCAGCAAGGACCCGTTCAGAATCCGCTACTTCATTTTCTATTTCGGTTTCGCTCCGGTTCTCCCGGATCACGCGTTCTCCATACCAGAATGATCGAGGCAAAATAAACAATACCCCACCGATCAGGAATGGCAGAAGCACGTATACGATACCGGAGATCCAGAAACCAACCCAAACCTTTTTCCCCGGATCAATCACACCATACCCGAGTTGTCGCCCGAGAAGGATACCGCGAACACGGATCAGCCGAAGAAGGATCACAGAAAGCAGGATGATGAAAGGAAGAAGCGCAAAGAGTCCGGCTCCGGGAATCAAGATACTTGACATTGCCACAATGTGAGCAATTAAATATAGGCCGCCGATTTTCCGGATCTTTTCCGTTTCGCGGTCGACCGGGGAATCCTTTGACCCTATATCCGATGAAGCGGCCGGTCTTGAAATCAACTCCGCAAGTCCCCTTCCGAGATAGGACAGCAGTACGAATAAAAATAAGCCTCCGATCAACCCGAAAACGTTCGTAATCCATTCCTCTTCGGAACCAAAATAAAATAGAGGCGAGTTCCATATGACATTCGCCAGAAGAGTATATGTGATCATGATAATCGAAGCGATCCATGCCTTTTTGAAATTGCGGTTGATCTTTCTTAACTGAAAAACTCCGGCAAAAAGAAAACACAGACCGATCGCGGTCGTGATCGCAGAAAGCGGCCCGATATCTAAATTAAAAAACTGGAGAAACAGACCAAGGATGATTTGGGTCAATGAATTTTTCATATCGATATACGGAATCCTTCGATGCAGGTGAGACAGTTGTTCGCGAACCTGTTCTCGCTCACCCATATCTTCGACTGCTTTTTTCTCGGCAACTTCCCGGTCATATCCGGAGCCTAAATAGTCGCTGATCCTGTTTTCGAGATGGTCCAGAAATTCAGAACGCACCTCTTCCATCGTCTCCCGGGCGGGAATGCCGCCGCAAATATCATTTAAGTATTCATCCGCCAAATTCTCAGACATAAAGGAGTACTGTCCCTTCTGTCACCCGTGCGACGGCTGAAGAAAAACCTTTCCACTCCTCTTTCTTTCGTAGAAGCTCCTTGCGGCCCTTGTCGGTCATCCGATAATACTTTCGTTTGCGCGCCGATTCGCTCTCATCCCAATAGCTGACCAGATATTTTTCCTTCTCAAGCGAGTGCAGGATCGGGTAAAGCGTTCCCTCGTTCAGGGTAAAAACCTTCTCCGAACGAAGTTCTATGTCCCGGATGATCTCATAGCCGTACATATCTTTTCTCTCGATTACACTGAGAACCAGCAGCGAAGTGCTTCCCTTCACAAGTTCTTTACTGATACGCATAAAACTCCCTCCCATACATCGTTAATCTATGCATAGATTATCAAGGTTCAAGGAGAATGTCAACGGGTTCTTTTCAAACATCGTCTGGCCTGAAAAGCAGTTATCTTTATCCGGATTCTCGATTTTCGAGAGACGGTCACAGTCTTCGGTATTATTTTCTTCGACAAAATGCGTGCCCGGATCATAAGTTCGAGTTCCGCAATCGCTAAATGAAAGTCACCAGTTCATCTGCTGCTTTTCTCTCCGTATCATGCCGGTCTGGAGACTTCACGACATCGTCGCTGTAACCGACCGCCAGGATATTGACCGGCTCCAGGGCTTCGGGCATCCCGAAGCCCTTCTTCAATACCGCCGGGTCAAATTTACAGATCCAGACGCTTCCGAGTCCGAGCTCGGTCGCCTCAAGCATCATGTGATCCGTGACGATCGAGGCGTCGATATCCGTCGCAATCTTTCCGTCATACGAACGTTTCCATGCGGCATTTTTATCCCCGCATATTACAAACACAAGCGGAGCCCCGAAGGGATTCGCGGCCTTGGAAACAATGACGAGGCCTTCTTTGTTTTGTACCGCATAGATTCGGATCGGTTGGCGGTTCGCCGCGGTCGGCGCGATGCGCCCGGCCTCCAGGATCATGTCGATCTTTTCCGGCTCAACGGCGATGTCTTTATATTTTCGAACGGAGTGACGTCTCTTGGCTAACTCGAAAAAATCCATCTCTTTACTCCCTCTTTTCACGAATAATCTTTGATCGGTCTTCAATAATTATTTTAAACAGGCGCAAACAAATTCGCAAGAAAGTACATTTCCGATCCGTGGCGCTTCAGCACTTCCAATCGATCCTCGCCGGATTCGGCTCGTTTTCGACCGAGACCGCGCGAAGGGCGTCGAGCATGCGTGCGCACTCGTCCGCGGCGAAGACCTCCAGCTCTGCCCATGTGGCCTTTGTTCCGAGCGCGTCATAAGCGACCGCCAGAGCGCCGTAAAGCGGAAGTCCGATGCAGTGTCGGGCGGAGTGGATGGTCGAGGCGCTTTGACCGATCGCCCGGACGGCGGCTTGCGCGGCCGGGCTTCTCTGTGACTCGCGGGCGGCTTCATGACACAGGAGGATCTGTGCTTTGGCTTCGGGAAGCTTGATCTCCCCGGAGAGCCATTTTCGGGCCGAGTCGAGCGCGGCCTCCGGTCGCGTATCCTGCGGATCAAACTTCTTCCAGATCGGAAGAAGGATCCCTTGGGCGTAATCGACCGCCCAATGCGCAAGTGTCGATTTACTCTGAGTCTCGATCAAACGGACCAGAGCCTGTATGTATGTGGGGTCCCAGTCACTGAGCATTTTCCGGGCGTTCGGCATGAATCGACATCACTTCCTTGCGCTAATAATGGCGTATTTCTCCGCGTTCGAAATATCTTTTTGCGAATTCATTACGCGACTTCGCTCACCGAGTCAATATCTTTAGATCATTATTTGTAGCATTTCCATCGTGCCATGGGGTGATTTTTGATACGCGCCAAGATTTCGTCTGAATCAAAAAGTAACTCCGGACGGTATTCGTTGCTTCTGAAGGCTTCGAGGAATGCCCGCTCTTTGTCCTCGATCATCAGCAAATCCTCAAGCCATAATTTGACTTGAGATTGAGCGGAAGCAAAATCGAAATTAGCTTTGCTTCGCAAAACCGGAGTAAGATCTGTTTTGATGCGTTGCTTTGTTACTCGGTCAATATTACTTAACGGGAATTCAAAGGGCGGGGATTCAGATCCTATGGCACTGTAAAACACGACACATTTTCTCAGAAGGGTTTTGTCCGATTTGTCGAGAGTGTCTTGATTCACGAGGTTATGGATATCATAAAGGTCGCGAGGTGCCGTTCTGTTGAGCAGTGCGACGATTTTGCCCGCAAATATTTCGATCGGCGCCAAACTCAAAACGGACACGCCGGCCGGTTCCCAAGCGGTTTCAAAACGCCTCCGACTTGTTTCCAGAACATGACAGCGAAGCATGTAATTGATTTCGACTTTCATGTTATCTCGCATGTCGGTAGAGTTTCTGTATTCAAATACAAAAGAATCCAGCGCGTGATAGTGTTTTGATTTGGGGCTTAATGAATAGCCGTTGGAGGTCATATATTTTTCAAGTCTGTCCGTGATTGTCGATCTTGCCGCCAGCATATCTTCGCGGGAGGAATTTTCAGAATAATCCAGGTCGATATCTACTGACAGTCTCGGCAAATCAAAGATGGTGAGATTAATTGCAGTCCCGCCCTTTAGCGCCAAGGTTTTTCCGAGCATGTTGTCATCTTCAAAATACTTGAGGACATCGGTTAATCGGCAGACCTTCTCGTAGGTGTCGCGAACGAAACCAAGTGCCTTGGCCTGTTTTCCCAGTACCATTTTGTTCCGGTCAGACAATTCAATCGCCCCCTTTATTAACGATTGCCAGAATGTTCCCGGGCGCGAAAAGCCTCCATTCCTTATGAAGGATGAAGTCTCTCGAAAAGGAGTCTTTTTCGGAATACAGGTACTTCTTTGTCGTCGGAATCCTGCTCTGACAATAATCGAAAAATGACTTTTCAAGTCCCAGTTGTTCCGAGAAATGCATCAAGATAAAACCTGTCCGCTGGTACAGGTGGGCCAGTCCGTATTCATCCAGATACAACGTAATCTTTTCGCTTCTCAGCGACGGTATCAAGTCCAGACAGCGAAGCAATTCTTCCAGGCCGCCGACTTTTTCAAACGCATAGATACTGTCAACGACCGTTCTTTCCGGATCGGTGATCCGAATCCCGGCATTGTTGATTACGG
Source organism: Clostridiaceae bacterium (assembly GCA_012729635.1). Lineage (GTDB taxonomy): Bacteria > Bacillota > Clostridia > Saccharofermentanales > Saccharofermentanaceae > JAAYCT01. The sequence continues at coordinate 15,577 of JAAYCT010000014.1, forward strand.
TTCCGGTTTCGATGCGAGGAGAAACGCGAGTATATGCGATGCCGTCATAGTTGAAATCAGAAAACCGATGGGTGGTTGTTACGTAAACCTCATAAAATACTTGATTGGCATAGCCATAGTATTCAAAAGCACTGTGAAATGAAACGCAAGCGTCTTCTGCGATATGGGTGGCGATCATAAATCGATTCGCGACCGGTTGCTTTGCTTCAAAACTGATCGCGGTATATAGGTCTCTCCGAATCCGCTCGATATACCCGGCCTTGAGATAGTCGTGTAGTAAAGAGTGCGCCGCCTGCTCGTTGCCTGTCAGAGAGACAACATCCCGCCGCGAAAAACAACCGAGTTCGAATAGCTTGTTGATATATTTCATCTTCTCCACCTCGTTCCGATTATCTCACAAAACATTCCCTAATTCAAATGTTCTGTGCAATTCCGGGAACGTTCTCTCTCGTATTTGCGCGCAACATTCCTTAGAACTCATATTGCGCACTCAATCAAAAACATAATCACGCTGTCGCGCTCACCTCGTCAATCCTCTGACTCAGCCCAATGTTTCTTCTTCATTTTTCCAAGTAGCCTCTGAATTCTAGGGCGGTTATACCGCTGGGCGATGATGCACGGGCCGTTGATGACAACCGCATACGCGAGCATGATCCAAGGAACAAACGGCGGCGTAAAGAGTCCGAATACCCAGAAAGGAAAAATCGCCAGCCAATGCGTCATCTCCGCGCGGCAGGACTCGACGAGATATTTTCGGAGGTTTTCCTCCGAGAAATTCAGAAGCCGTCGTTTGGCGTAGCCGCGCTTTTTCCATACCGTGCCGCCGTCCGGCAGAAGGTGTTTCCAGCGGCTCACGCGAAAAATCGAATCATAGATCCGACCCTGCTTTTCGAAAGAATGAGTGCGATAGATAAATCGATCCGGCGAAAAGACCCGGTCCGGCAGGAAAAGACACAATAGCGCCGCACCAACCTGAAGAATCGGCCAGACGATGAAGCACAGAACGAGCGTCCAAGTCTCCGGCAGAAATAGGATCCTCATCGTTTTTCACCGGTCGCGATATCGCGCCCTTTCCACTTGACTTTGAGTCCGAATAACTTCCGGAACGCGGAAACGATGAAGACGCCCGTCATCACGAGCATCAACACGGGGTAGAATGCTATGGTCCAAATTTGGAACCGCCCGACGCGCCTTGAAAGAAGAGCAAGGACAATGACCCACAAGACATAGAGCGCGCAGTAAATCAGAAGCCACGGCCCATTCCGCGACGCGGAAAACTTAATAATCTGGATCGGGACCGAAAGAAGCGAGGCGATCCAGAAAAAGACCGCCGCAAAAAGAACGAGCGGGATCCGTGCGGCGCCGGATGCGATGTTTTTGGTCCAGCCGTGAAGCAAATCACGAAGTCCGCCCGCGTACATGCGAAAAGAGATCGAAGGACTTCCGATAAAGAGCCGGTACGGCACGCCGACCTCCTTAAGCCGCGTGCCGAGCGCCATATCCTCGACAACACTCTGACGGACGCTTTCGTGGCCGCCGATCTTCCCGTAATCCGACCGGGAAATGAATATGACCGGTCCGTACAGTCCAATGTCGAGCGGTTTCGGTAAAGACGTCCCGTTCGCAGCGATCTGGATCAGATTGAACATCATCGAGAACTGCTCGTATAACTTTTCGGTCCGGTGGTAGGGTTGAACGGAGATCGTGCATCCCGCTTTTCGAAAAGCCTCAACAAGCGAACGGATCCCGTTCTTCCCGAGCCGCACGTCCGCGTCGAGAAACAAAAAGGTCTCGCCCTCCGCCGCGTCGGCGCCGCTTTGGCACGCCCACGTTTTTCCGGTCCAGCCTTCGGGCTTATCTTCCAACCGGATCAACTTCGCGCCGTGCTCCCGCGCGACCCTTGCCGTCCCGTCCTCCGACATGTCATCCACTACAATGATCTCCCGCACGGCCTGTGTCTGCACGCTCAGATCCCGAAGTATAAGCGCAAGGTTTTTTTCCTCGTTGCGCGCGGGAATAATAACGGAGATCGAAGGCGTTTCCGTGATTTCCCCGGTCGGATCCGGCAAAACCGGAAATCGATGAAAAAGCACGGCGGTCAGCGCCATGCCCAGAATCACAATACAAAATTCGATCACGATGACTGTCATCAATGGCTACCTCTTCATGTAGACTTTTCCCGTCGGGCTTCCGACGACCACGATCGCGTCATAATTTTCACACACAGATCCGCGTCTTCTTCCGACACTCAAGATTGAATACGAATATTTGGACCGACAAACCCATTTCTGCGTTATTCTCTTATCCGAGATCCTGAACATCCATCATCATCAGAAAATCCTCCAGTTTGATATGATGAACGGCACTTGTCGAATAATCGATATCGTCATTGGTTATGATGATCTTCCGGGAGAGATTGTCAATATCCTTAAAGGCACCGAATTCACGATCGTAAGCCTTTTCCTCCGCGATACTGTATGCAACCTGAACGTAATACTTTTTATTATCCTTTTGAGCAAGAAAATCGATCTCTTTACCGGAATTTCGATAAACGAAAAGGTTGTAATCCATAAAAACAAGTTCGTTAAATACGATGTTTTCCAGATTGTGTGTCAGATCATATCGATTGTCCGGACACCGGATCGAATTGAAAGAGACATCGGCATTATAGATTTTTTTATAGAAAGCCAACTCTCTTTTGGTCTTCGCCGAATATTGAGGGATCGATTCGATAATGTATGCTTCTTCCAGATAATCAAGATACTTCATGATCGTATTTACGGAGCACGGCTGGTGACCGGAAGCGATGGAATCATGAATCGATTTCGCTGAAAATATTCTGCTGTTCGAACGAAGTACATAATTGACCAGATTCTTAAAAAGGCTCTTTTTTCGAATCGCATATCGGTTGATGAGGTCATTAACGACGATCGTATCGTCCAGATCGTTGAGATAACGGAGTTGCGCTTCCAGTGTGTCGAACTCAAACCTTTTCGGGAAACCTCCCCAAATAAGGTAATCCGTCACGGATGCTTCTTTGTGAAGCTCCTTTGTATATTCCATAATTTCTTTATAAACAAACGGTCTTATGCGAAAAGCGACATATCGCCCACTTAACTCTCTCGCAAATTCACCGGACAGGAGTTTTGAATTCGATCCGGTTATGAAAACGGAATGTCCGTCAAGTCGTAACGTCTTGCATGCGTCCTGCCATCCGGTAAGTTCCTGGATTTCATCCAAAAACAGGTAACACTTTCCTTTTTTTCGATAAGACGCTACATACTCGATCAGTGCGTCCGCAGACACAATATTCGAGGATACACGTTTATCCTCAAAGTTAATCTTGACAATATTGTCTGTTTTTTCCCGAATTTCGCCCATAATCTGCTCAAGTATGACCGATTTGCCGCAACGACGAATCCCGGTAATGATCTTGATCAGGTCCGAGTCATAAAACGGACGGATTTTTCGGATATAGTGCTCTCTTTGGATCATCTCAACTACCTCAAGATGATTATAGTGAAAACTTTTTCGTATGTCAAAATAGATTTCAGCAGCATCTAAAACTATTGGGTTTTTTGTATAAGTTTTCAGCAGAAGTCAATCCCTTTGTATTCACTGCTCAGGTGTACCTTCGCCGATGTGATGCACCATGTTCAATATCATTCCTCAAGAACATCGATCCGTCCCGTCACAGGATCCATTAAATATCCGGAACAATCGACATCTCCGGGGATCAACGGATGGGTTTTAATGATTTCCAGTGTCTCCCGGACGGAATCCGCAGGGTCCTCGAATCCTTTCAGCCACTCATCTATATTCACATCAGAGTGCTCGATCCGCTCCAAGTCTTCATGGGTCACGCCGCGCAAGAGCATTTTCTCAATCATCGATTTGGGATCAACGTTTTGCACCCCGCAATCATAGTGGCCAATAACCATGCCCGCGTTTGCTGTCCCGCCTTATTTCGATTTTCTGTACAAAAGATTATTCACCTGTTCGGTAATAAATATATCTCGGCGTACCTTTTCGTAAAGCCGGTCTTGGACTCATACACAATCACCATATTCGTTCGCTCCCTTCTCTCTGATCCCCCGCATGATCGGATTCCTTTTGTATGATACAAGATGGAAGAGCTTTCGTGGCAATCGCAAATCGCTCTCTTTTTTTCTTACCCGAGATCGATCCGAATATATCCGAACAAATCTCCGACTTGAACGGGAACCATCCCGTTGGCCGAAACGGTGATGTAATTCGGACTGATCGGCGGCATCAATTCTTTTCCGTCGGAGGATAGGATCCCGTACCCTGCCGAGTCGGTGTTGCTATCATATACCAGCGTCATCACAAGCTCCCGGTCGGAGTAATTGATTATCATTCCTCCCTCGTGGTCATTCGTATTCCAATCTCCGTAAACCCGTTCAAACACGGGTTCAATCCGTCGATTTCCGTCCGCATCCATCATGCCGTACTTTCCGTCCTCCCGAAAGATGAATGTATCATCCTTTGAAAAATAATGCTCCACGATGACCGGGTATTCGGAAATGACCTTCCCCTCAAGGTCCAGAATAATCGTCTTATTTTCATATGTGAATAAATAGACTTCTTTTCCGGATATCTTTTCCATAATCGGATAAATTCCCTGTGAATCGAAGACGCATTCTCCTTTTGAATTAAATAATCCGGTTACCCCGTCTTTGGTCCCGAAACTGATTCCTTCGTATGTAAATTCAAATACACCATTTTCTTCGACGGTCTCCGCATCCAGAATGCGTCCGGTTTCATCGATGTAGGCATAACTTCCGTCTTCAAACGAGACTTCCGCCCGGCCCTCAGAATTAAACATAGATGCCCACTCATATTGCGGTTTGATCACGATCTTACCTTTTGCGTTGACATAACCCATTTTTCCGTCGATCATTACCGCGGCAAGGCCGTTATCCGCAAAAACAAAACCATACTCGGCGACGGGTTCTAAGATAATATTCCCGTGCTTGTCCGCAAGACCGCATTTGTAGCGATCCTCCCCCGCCCACGTACATATCATGAATAATCCCGTTTTATTGGGATCCCACTCGGGAATGCCATATTCTTCTACTTCGTTAGGCAGTAGGATGAACGAATATTCCGGCTCAATAATTACATGTCCGAATCGATCCGCCACTCCCCATGCTCCGTTTTCAAGAAATCCAAAAAACCCGGTCGTACCGTCCGAATAATATCCTCTGATCTCTCTAAATTGAGGTAAGCAAACCCATTGGTTCGCCTCGTCGATGCGACCCCATTTCCCGTTTTTTTGTACGGGGCAACATCCGTCCTCGTCGGCCAGCCGGGCGCTATCGTACTCCGGCTCGATCACGACCTCTAATTTCGAATTAATATATCCGTATTTTCCGTTTTCGCAAAAGAGCGAAAGATTTGGGCTGTCGTCTAAAAAGACCTGCTCGACCGGCCCGAATACGGCCAAACCGCTCTCGTCAATGATCATACAAGCCACGTTTTGCGGATCACTTTCCTTATAAACGACCGCATACCCATCCTTATTGAATGCTTCCGCATAACTGTACTGCGGCTCTATCGCAAAAAGGGATAAGTCCACAGACGGAGTCGGACTCGGAGTCGGCTCCGGTGTCGGAGACGGCGAAACGGCGCTTGTTCCGGAAGCGCTCGTGCTATTTATAACATCTGTTGTGCCGGCCGTTTTGTCCGGGCTGCAAGCGGCAATGATGATCACCGAAACAATGGTAATGAGCAGAAAAATAACACTTCGAAACGATGTGAAATGCTTCATATAAACCTCCGTAATTGATCCGGTATTCGTGCTCGCGATTCATTTGCAAACACGTAAACAAGCACACAGCAAAAGTGTTCGAGCCTTGACTCTCCGTTATTTCAAGAAGAATGGATCCACCGAAATCATTGTATTACGTTTTGTAGTTAAATGCAAGCACTTCGACGCTTCACTTTATTCCGTGAAACACGGGAAAAGCGACAGCCTTTTCGCGAGGATACTGCCGAATCTCTGTTTTCGCGCTCCCCGTACTCCGGCTCATAGTCGAGGAAAAGAAATACGTAACGGCTAAAAACGTTTGATAATATAAAATTTTTGTCATCCCTCGTTCCTTTCTGCTTTCATTTACCGACCGGTCCCTCTTCTAATCCGTGTTGATGGTCGATTGCTGAAGCGCATAGCTGCTGGTCGGAAGGCTATACCCTTTCCGCGTACAGTACACCGGGTTTCCGGTGTTGGGGTCGCGCATGATGTACACGTGAAGGTAATCCCGAACCACCGATCCGTATCCGATATAGATCGGCGTATCTACATTTCCCAAATGGGTGATGGCCGGCGCCGCGGCGATCTCCGGCGCCGGCACGGAGGATAATAGGATCCCCAAGAAAAGGAGAACGGCGAGTGCGGTCTTTAGTGTCTTTTTTTGCGTTGATTTCACGGGCGTGCCTCCTATTTTAATTGCGTGTGTCTCCCCCACCTTGTTTGTCGCTTGTTCTTTTTATTTGAAGCGCCGATCCCGGCGCGGATTTGTGGATCAGTCGTACCAGCCTTGTTCAATCTGATATGCCAGTCCTTCCGGGTCTGTACACGAGATATAAATATAGTATTCGACCCGATTCCCCCACGGCGCCGGATACGTGGTCTTGGCGATCCCGACCCCGAATTCGGTAAACTCGGCGTTGGTGGCCATGGATGCGACATGGTTTACGATCATGTCGCGAACCTCACCGCGAATACAGTCTTCGATATCGTCAAAATACTGCGGTCCGTCGTAGTGGTAGGTACACGTCCAAAACCCGCCCATCTGCTCATAAATTGCTGCCGCCGCTTCCAGCGAACCGTTGTACCCGTAATGACCTACCGTGTACGTGAGCGCACGTTTCTTGCATCGCGCGTCCAGTTCGGGCGCGAAGTTCGTCGAAAGCCCGTTTGCGGAACGGACCGATGTGATGACGCTTTTCGCGATGGATGTTGCCTGGCTTGCAGAGATCCCTGCCGGCGTGGGCGTCGGTGTGGGCGTCGGCGTCGCATTCGGATCCGGCGTCGGCGTGGGCGTCGGCGCGGTGTCCGAAACCACCGACGGGCTCACATAGGTGCTGTCTTCCAGTCGATACCAGTTATTGGCCGTGCGCGCCACGACCGAAAGCGCGGTGCCTGCCGATACCGTGCGCACGATGCTATAACTCGTGCCCGGGCCACTGCGGATGTTTGCATTGACCTTGGCATATACGACCTTGCTTTCCGGGGTCTCCTCGATCGAAGGTGTCGGCGTCGGGGTACCCGGTACCTTGGTCGGCGCGGCCGTTTCCGTCGGCTCCGTTGTTTCGGTCGACTCGGACGTCTCAGAGGTGGTCTCGGTCGCGATGGTCGTTTCTTCGGTCGTCGTTTCCGACGTGGGCGCGGCCGTGGTTTCGGTTTCGGTTTCGGTCGTCGTCTCGACGGATGATCCGGTAATGATTGCTGTCGTTCCCGTGTCGGTCGAAGGATCGATTTTTCCCTGACATGCTTGCGCACCGCCGGCCACCATGGCGACCGCGACGATCAAGCTAAGAATTCTTCCCTTCATGGCACTCATTTTCTATCTCCTTGTTATGATCGCTGAAATCCACACTACTCTTTTTCTCAACGGTCGGTGCGGCGCTTATTCTTTTGTGTATTGCCATACAGTCTTAGTCGTCTTTCAGCCCCAAAAACTGCGAAATTCTCCGCTAATCGGTTCCGCTCTGCCCTTCTCGCCCGTCTCCATTTCCGAAAGAAGCCGTTGGGCAATCTCGCGGGACACCGTTTCATTCAAGACACATGCTACACCCAGCCAAGCGAACAAGACCAACCACGCCTCATCCTCAGGCAAATTCGACCGAACCCATCGGATCGCTTTGGAATAAGTAAGGAGCGTGATTCGCTCACCGGCCGCACCGTCCAAGGCACAATCTGTGTCCGCGCCGCCAACTGTGTGCAGAAAGAGTTGATTGGTATAAGTGCGATATAGCGACTCTGTGACATCACCGCGCCCTTCGGTTCCCGAAACAACAGCGGATGTGAGCCGCTGTGCTGTTTGTGTATCACAAATCACATCTCGGATTATTACTCTCACCGTAACACCCTTCGTTATCAATCCGAAAAACAATTTCGCTGCAGCCTGTTTATCCGACATGCATTTTCAATTCACACTTTTTTGTTTTTTTATTATACCATTATTTTATGTAATATTAAAGTCTTGACTTTTCCCCGCGAATAATCTTATTAGCGGCCGGATCGCCATTCCGAAAGCATCCAGTCTCCCTATCCTTCGTTTCGTTCAGCGTATCCAGACAATTCTTAACTCATTTTTCACATTCTCCGGACAAATACTCCCGGAGGATTGGCTACACACGTGTGATTTCGATTGGCAGGATACGCTGTGAATCAGCCATGCGGAACAATGACCTGCCGTCACAGACCTTTTCGATAATCCATGGATTCGGATCGGGCTTCCCACGAAGGGTAAACGTCTGTCTTCCAGGTATAGATCCAATTCTTGCCTTTGAGTTCATAGCCGATTTTTTCATAGAACGGCTGCTCGCCGCCGGTCATTCCATTGCATTCGGGGTGCACGGCATGAAGCCTCTTGAAAGCCTCGTTTAAGATCTTTGTGCCGAGCTTTTTCCTTCGCTCCCACCACACAACACCCAGAGGCTCCAGCTCACAGTAGGGCATGCCTGCCCGATACCACAGGATGGCCATCGCGACCGGCCGGCCCCAGGGGTCGAGGATGCAAAGATCAAAGTTGGGGTTATAGGATTTCATTTTGCGCAAATCATGGAAAGCGCCCTCGGCATCCGGTCTGCGGTCCAGGCTGTAGTTAAACGAAGCCATATGGGTGTTGGAAAGAAAAAAGGCCGGTGTCTCATTGCCGTCCGCATAGCGGTAACCGGGCGGAAGATCCGTGTCCAGATCCGTCGTGTCGATCATTTTGAGGGGAGTCGATTCGCTCCAATCCTCTCGGATAAAGCCGTGCGCTTCCGCTTTTTTCAAGAGCACCGTATTCCATTCGGGGACCCGCAGTTTTACAAAACGCGTCGTGCCGTTTTCTTCGACCTGCGACATGCCGGTCTGCGCAAAGAAAATCATATTCTCGATCAGCTCTTCGTTCTGAGCGTCTTCTTTACTGTCGAAAAGAAAGAATGCGTCGCCCTCCGCACTGACCTCATTGATCGCGCAGGCGACCATTTTTCCGTCTTTTCGAAAAACACCGGCACCCCGCTCCAACGCCCCAGGAACCCCGGTGAAACGCGGATGCAGTCCCATACAGAATTCAAATCGGTTCAGCCCGAAAACCGGATATTCCCAGCTGTAGGATCGAAGGATCATCTCCTCGACCTCATCAAAATCCTTGGGATCATAGTATGAAAATTCGTATTTCATTTTTGCTCCTTACGCTACAGCCACTTAATAAACGCGGTCTTATCGCAACTGTTAAATCCGCAGTTCTCGTAAAAACGCAGGGTCGCCTCATCTTTTCGCCCCGTCAAAAGCATCACCTTATAACAATTTTTCTCCGTCGCGAGCTCGACCGCCCTTCGGATCAGCGCACGCGCGTAGCCTTTTTTCCGGCTGTCCGCGCGCGTGATGACGTTTTCGATCAGGGCGTAGGGGCGTAGTCCGCGCGTCAGATTCTTAATTACAATCAGACAGAGGCTCGAAACGACCCGGCCGTCCTCGGTAAGCAACAGTACATGATAGTCTTCATCCGCGAGGATCCCGTTCCAGACCCGGAGCAATGCGTCCTTTTCGGGCGGGACGTCGCCCGGCTGAAGTTCGGCCATCAGCCCGGAAAGTGCGGCCAAATCGTCAAATACGGCTTCCCGAATCTCCATCCCAAATCCTCCCCATTTCAGCCATCGCGATTCGCACATGAGCATATTATAGCGCAATTTGAGATCGACTTGCTCGAAAAAGGCTACGCCCGGCAGCCAAAATGTCATCAACCCTTGCTTGTCCGAACCCGTCTTCATTCGGTATATTGAATGCATACGAAGGGGGGCGATCCAATGCTTTTTTCCGAAAAACTGCAACTGCTGAGAAAGAGCAAGGGATGGACTCAGGAGGATCTGGCCGCCGGGCTGAATCTTGCCCGACAAACCATTACCAAATGGGAGTCCGGTGCGGGGTTTCCGGACATCGCGAATTTGATCGCGCTCAGCGAGCTTTTCCTGGTGACCGTTGATTATTTGGTTAAAGATGACACGTGTCGGCTAAAGCCGCGGATGATCGATCCGGACCGGCCGGAATTCGTCCCTTTCCTCTTAAAGGCGAAGAAAGCCACCTACTCGGGAAAAGGACCGGAATGCGAGAGTTCCCGGCCGGCATCGCATGACCTTCGGTTTTCCGAAGGGGATTATCTTTATATCGACACGTATCTCGGCGGCGAGCGGTTTTCGGGCGAAGAGGCGGTCTGGTATAAAGGCGATCCGATTTTCGCGATGAACTATTCGGGCCGGGTTCTGGATGACCGGTTCAGCGGGGACTTTTTGAAAGCGGCGCTGAGCGCGGTACCCGAGCATATGCCTTTTCGCGGACCGGAGTTCTTCTCGGAGGGCGATTATCGGTTTCGCTGCTTCGTAAGCGGCGATGCGGATTGGTTTCAGGGATACGAGGAGATCTTCTTCGGGGAGCTTCGGGTGTATGAGTGTTTCTTTCACGGCGGCACCGTGAAATGATCGTTTATTTCCGTACCCTCTTACGATAGAATGTTATCGTACCACTATGCAGTTTTGATATCCGGGCGAGGCGGGAATCATTGATGAAGACGATCGGAAATATTCTTTGGGTCATTTTCGGCGGCGCGATCCTTTCGCTGCTGTGGGCGATTGCCGGGCTTCTTTGCTTCATCTCGATCATCGGCATTCCCGTCGGAATCCAGTGCATGAAGTTCGCCGGATTGATCCTGTGGCCGTTCGGACGCGCAATCGAATTCTCCGGAGGGGTCGGAAGTTTCCTTCTGAATTTTATATGGATTATCCTGTTCGGATGGGAGCTCGCAAGCGCGGCTTTCGTGATCGGCCTGATCTGGTGTATTACGATCGTCGGGATCCCCTTCGGACTCCAGTTTATTAAATTCGCTCAACTCGCGATCATGCCCTTCGGCGCGAAAATCGTGAAGGCGTGAGCGGAACTCCGGATCAGATCCATTTCCCCGACAGGATAAAATACAATATCACGATCACTCCGAGCGCGATCCGGTACCAACCGAACAGCTTGAAGTCGTGCTTTTTGATGTAATTCATCAGGAACTTGATCACCAGAAGCGATACGACAAAGGCGACCAGCATGCCGACCAGAAGCGTAATGATTTCCGCACCGGTGAAATCAAAACCGAACTTCATCAGTTTTAAAGCGCTCCAGCCGAACATGACCGGGACGGCGAGGAAGAAGGAAAACTCCGCCGCCGCGACGCGCGACACGCCGATCAGCAAGGCGCCGACGATCGTCGCACCGGACCGCGAAGTCCCGGGCACGATCGAAAGCACCTGAAAAAGTCCGATCATCAGAGCGGTAAAGAACGTGATATCCGTGACCTTTTCGGTTTGAACCGCGCGGTTCTTGTTCCAAAGCTCGATCAGAATGAACGCGATCCCGTAGAAAATAAGTGCGGCGGCGATCACGACCGGCCGATGCAGATGCTTTTCGATCACATCGTCGAAAAGCAGTGTGATGACCGCTCCGGGAATACAGGCGATGACCACCTTGACCCACAAGAGCATCGTGTCCTTTTCGACCGTCGGCTTCTTGTCCTTCATGCGAAACGGCCACATTTTCCTGAAAAACGTCGTCACGACCGCGAGGATCGCGCCCAGCTGGATCACGACAAAAAACATTTCCTTGAACGCCTCGCTCATCTCAATCCGCAGAAACTCGTCGACCAGAAGCATGTGCCCGGTACTGCTGATCGGAAGCCATTCCGTTACGCCCTCGACGATTCCGAGAAAAATGATTTTCAATAATTCAATGAAATGAATCGGCATGATTCCTTCTCCCTTTACCGAACGGTCGGCGACCGTACGCAGTCGAATGTTTCTCCTTTACGCGCGATTTGAACTCACGAAACAGCCTTGCTCGCGACGGTTCTATTATCCCCTTCCGCTCCGCACGAAGCAAGCATGATTTTGGCATTCTTCTCAAAATACGATACAATGAGTCCTAATTCTTTCCGCCCTGGATTTCGGTAAACACCATGAAATGGATGAAACGCATTCTCGGAAAAATCATTCACGCGATTGCCGTAGCGCACCGCTTTATACTGAGCGGTCTGGTTCATGTCATCGAGACCGGAGTCCTTCTTGCGAAAAGTTTTATCAAAGGGTGTCTTTTGCTTTTCAGCATGGGGGGTTGTCTGGTCGTTTTTTTGCTCATCGGACCGATCGGCGCTTGGATTTTTTCGCACCCGATCATCCTTGTCATCCTTGTTTTAATTGTCTTCTTTCCCGTCCTCGGGGCAATTTTTGTCGGTTATCTCAACGATTTTAAAGAAGTCAGCACACGATATCTGTTCGGCCTTTCGGAATACCTTATGCGTCCGGATATGAATCAGCGCCGTTCGTATTCCTATCACAGGCAGGCCTATCGAACCGAAAAAGCGGAAGAGGCCCGCCGGGCACGCGAGCGCCGCGAGTGGCAGCAGAGAATGTGGGAGGAACGATTCCGTCGCTGGCAGGGCGGGTTCGGTCAGAATACCGCGCAGGGTTACGGCGCATACGGCGCGTCCGGTTCCGCTCCGGGCAATCCTTATGTGGATTTTAAAGTAAAATACGAAAAAAGCTGCGATGCGCTCGGTGTTCCGGTCTCCGCCGATCCGAGCCGAATCAAGCTTGCCTATCGAAAAAAAGCCAAGCAATTCCATCCGGACGTAAACAAGGATTCGGGAGCGACGGCTAAATTTCAGGAAATAAACGAAGCTTATGAGTTTTTAAACGAAGACAATATCCAAAGATATCGAAACCTCCGTCACGGATGAGGCCCGATTCTTCCGGAAAAATGCCGGCCGCCGCTTTTGCGACGACCGGTCTTGTTTACCTCTGTTCCTTGTTACCGCTTCGCGGTCTCAAAAAAACACCGATCAGAACGGACACGAGAACGATATAGGAAGATATGACGAAAAGCACCGAAAATATGTCCGTTAAAGCAAATATCCCCGATAAAACGGCGAAAAACAACATCGCGTACAGGTTCATCATAAGGGAAATGACGGAGTGAACGGTCGATCGGCCCGCGTTCTCTATTTTCTGTTGAATATAATCCTCAATCAATACCTCCGCCGCTGCCATCGCCATAAAGTACATCGCATAAAGTAAAATAGCGATCACCGACCGCAGAAGCGCAAACGAAAGAAGTGCGCCCGCCGCGAAAATGCAAATGATGACAACCGGAAGAATTGATCCTTCGTTTCTTCGAAACCTCCGCCTCATATAGGGGGCCAGAAATGAGCCGAGTGCTTCCAGAACAAATCGCGCGGTTCCCCAAAGTGCGATAAACAAAACGCCCGGCATATAATGGGAAGCGACCTCCGGATCATATTCGTCCAGGATTCCGTATACCCCGACCACCAGGATGGAAAGAAGAACCGGAAGCAGTATGGTTTTCGAGCGAAAAAGAAACAGCATGCTCTTTTTTAGAACGGACCATCCGTTCTCGGCCACGGTCTTCCCCTTCTTTTGACCGTCTCGATCCAGATTCACCTCGCGAATCCGGATTATGCTGAAAACCGCAATGACCAGAGAGATTATCGAAACAAAAAGGACGGCGCCAAATCCGAGATACTGTGTAATAAATCCGCCCGAGATCATCGTAATCGCAAGAGAGATGCGTGCGATTGTCTCACCGCGCGAATAGACAAAATCAAAATGATCCGCTTTTCCTTCTTGCTTCAGCGAATCAAAAAGCAACGCCTCCAAGGCTCCGGAAATCATCGCTTCACTGATTCCCCAGAAAACAAAGCCCAACGCAAACAGAAAGACCCCGTCCGCAAATATCCAAACGGCAAAGCAGGCGGCATGGAAAGCCGTCCCGATGATAATCAGGCTCTTACGACTCCAAATATCCGCGAGCAATCCCGACGGAATCTCGAGCAGGACCAACGGCACGGACCAAATCATGAAAAGAATCGAAATCTCGGACAAGGAAAGGCCTTTGTCCGAAAATAAAATCAGATACACCGGGTAAACCGGTACAAGATGAGTGAAAAACCGATAGATATAAAACTGTCTCGGTGTCATAACCATTACCTCCGATTTAAAAAACAGACACAAAAACTGCGCAACCGAAACGGTTACGTATTCGGAGGTGCCCGGGCACGTTCGGGTTATTGACCCGTATCAAAAAAAGTAATTTTTCTCACTTCAAATACGCTCTCTTCCATGCTTTGTCATTGCATTTTACCATAATTCACCGCCAATAATATGAAACGACCCTCCCATTGGCGGGATGGCCGTTCGAAATCGGATTTCAGGCATTTAACCGGTCCGCATTTCCATTATTTCTTCTTGACCGGGATCCAAATCTCGGTGTAGTAATTCTCATCCTGCAATCCCTTCGGGTACTTGGTCGGATCGTCATACATCTCGACGTTGTAGCCGGCGGCAATCTCGTATTCCTTACAGTTCGGCAGCCACTCCGAAAAAATCTGATGGTTGACGGTCTGGATCGCGTCGGGCATCGCACCCTTGCAAGGGAAAACCGCCCAGGTGTGCTTCGGGATCGTCCGCGTGACGAAGCCCTCCGGCACCTCGGAAGCGGGGTTATAGTTATCCGCGATCAGGTACTCGAACTCGTCGGTGCCCATGCTCTCGTCGATGCAGATGCCGTACATTCCGCAGACGATCTTACCCTTCCCGCTCTGGTGATGCTCCGACCAGAAGGCCGGAATCTCGGTTTTCGAGCCGTCATACTTGAACCTTTTCGATGCGCCCAGGACGGTGAACGCGTCCTTTTCCATTACTCTGTAATCCATGATAAAACCACCTTTCAATATGAATTCGATCTTCAGAGGAGCAAAGGATTTCATCATCGCTCCTTCCTTTCGTATGGCGGTGGGCGTGAACCCGTGGAATCTCGTGAAGGCTTTGGTAAAGCTGTCCGGAGAATCATATCCGTACTTTACGGCGATGTCGATGATTTTATTGTCCGTCATACAGAGCTCGCTGCCGGCAAGCGTGAGTCTTCTTAACCGGATGTATTCACCGACGGTAAACCCGCACAGCATCGAGAAGCCCTTCTGGAAATAAAACGGAGAAAGGAACACCCGTCCCGCAATCTGCTCCATACTCAGCTCCTCAGTGATATGATCCTCAATATAGCGGATCGCTTCTCCGATGCTTTCGATCCATCCCAAGGTCCATTCCCCCTTCCATGAAACCAGAATAACGCTTTACGCTTCAGCGAACCCGACAAATCGTGCGATGATTTGTCCGGCCGCTTATTTCTTCGGAGCGATGACCGCTCCGAGAGGATTGTACCATCAATCAAGGATATGCCGCATCCCCGATTGAATCTCCGGAAATGCGGCATATGCGGCAAATGCCGATGAGGATCAGAGGACATGCCGGAACGGTTTTCTCAACCTCCCCAAGAGCAAAGGAACAATTCCTCTTGCGGGACCCCGCCGAATGTGCAATCCCAATCATGGGGTTCCTGTTCAAAGGCGATTCGATATTCGCTACCGTCAGCCAATACAAAATACAGGGTTCCGGAATCTCCGACTTCTTTTTCATTCCAGATGTAGTATTTCGGGAAAACCGCGATGCCGGCGGGGATTACGGCATCTTCATATCCGCTCGCGGTCATTTTTTCGACGGGCACCTCTTGAAGCGTGTAACTGAAATAGCCCGGGACCGCTTCACCGTTCTCTTCCGCCACTAATGCGGCCAGCCACCAGTGCTCCCGGACGGACGGGTCCGTCTTCACTCTTTTCCCGTCAAAGACCAAAGGCGTTCGCATTGTTCCGAGGTTACCAAAAATGAAGCTTCCGTATTCCTCATACATCTGTCCGTCTTCATAAGTAAAAACCCCGTAGGTTTCCGTATGAGTCACGATCGTATTTTTATCGTAAGCGTATACAAAAATTGAATAATCGCAACTGCAGGTGTCAAAACAATCAATCAGCGCGTATCGCCCGGTCTTTTCATCTTCAAAAAGCATTACGGAATCGGTAAGACCGCCATACTCCTCACTTTGATCACGCGCAAAACGGTCCGTGATGTCCGTCTTTGTCCCGGTCGCCCCGTCCGTAAACCAGACCTTCTGTTCCCATGTCCTCTCCGCGCTCGCGCATTCGCGCATGATCGTGTCGGTTTTTCCGTCACCGTTCCAGTCGACGTTAATGATGATATTCTGCGGCGCTATGGAAGGATCCAATGGAGTGTCCGGAAGAAGCTCATAATTCTCGACTACTTTCGGTACGCCTTCAAAATAATCGTAGTAGTACTCCATACCCCCCAAAAATTCTTCAACCGGTTTTCCGTTATAAATCGGCTCCCCGGTTTTCGAAGCGCTTTGCTCGAAAAACACGCACCGGTCATCGGGAAGGATAAAAAGTGTCTTTCCCGGATACAAATTCAAATTCAGATCCGGCCGGAGTTCATTGAGATCCGCCATCACCGTCCCTGCGGGCAATATCACCTCGGCGAACTCGTTATGTGCCTGAAGACCATCGCGAATGCTGTTATCGAAAATGAATGCTTTTTCCTCATGAGGCAGGTAGTAACAGCTGAATACATTAAAATACGGCTCATACTCATCGAAAACGATCTTCTCGGTCGAGATCGTTACGGTCGTTTCGGTCGGCGCCGGCGTCGTTTCCGTCGTTTCCACCGCCGCTTCCGTTAACGCCGGAGTCGTTGAATCTTTTGATGAACTCCGGATATCAACGTCACACGACGCAAAAACAAGCATCACAGCCATCAGGACAAGTATAAGAACCGCATTTTTCTTTTTCATGGAAACCTCCTGCGAAGTCGGATTGTAGTGGTATGTACAACGTGCTTCTATTTACTATAATACATAGTTATTACAATTTGTAAATATATTTACGCCAACTCATCCACTTTTTTCAATTGCTTCGCTCGGCGCGGCTGCATACAACGCCACGCGTTCACGCGAATCGACGGATCGACGGCATGAGAAACAGTATGTAAGCGAAAAATCGATAAAGGGGTTACCTAGGTTTGAACAATATCCACCCGTCCCGTAAGCGGATCCATCAAATACCCCGAGCAATCCATCCCCTCCGGTACGAGCGGATGTTTTTTGATGATTTCCAGTGTTTCCCGGACCGATTCGGCCGGATCCCGAAACCCCTTGAGCCACTCGTTGATATCCACATTATTTTGCTTGAGCTGATCGAAGGCTTCCGGCTTCACGCCACGTTCCAGCATTTTTTCGACCATAGATCCGGCACTGACGGCTTGCATCCCGCAATCATAGTGTCCGATTACCCAGATTTCACGGACGCCCAGCTCATAAATACAAATCAACAGACTGCGCATGACGCTCCCGAACGGATGCTTGATCAAAGCCCCGGCATTCTTAATGATTTTTGCGTCTCCGTTTCGAATGTTCAGTGCGGCCGGAAGAAGCGCGGAAAGACGCGTATCCATACAGGTCAGTATCGCGACTTTTCGATCGGGATACTTGGTTGTGGTAAAACACTCGTATTCCTTGTTTTCAACAAATTTTTCGTTGAACAACAACATCTCTTCCCGATACGTCATGGCGGCCTCCCCGAATCTGAATTTTTATAAGTGACGATTTTAATCGTGCATATTTTCAACGATTATCCCATCGGAGCATCCATTTGTCCAATGAAATATTAGCGGAAACAGACGAAGCAAATTTTACAAGCGGCGGGCTTTAAACCTGACCCGATCAAATCTATGTGTTGTCCCCCGGAGAATGCGAACGATTCGCCTTACCCGCAAAACACCATCTGTGAAAGAATATCGGAATGAAGCAGCATTCCTTTTGTCTCGATGACATGGATGACATCTATATATTTTTCGGCACCCGGAATCATACTTCCCAGGATATTTTCGCGGGAACGGATGATACCGGGCTGAAAAAGCACCCCTTCCCGTCCGTCGAATATCGCCGCGTAGAAAATCCCGGTCTCGACAAGATCCTGGAAAAAATGGCTCCCGTACGAAAGCTCGGGGACAAAGCCTTCCTCGGGAGATGAAACCTCACAGATTGCCGTCATTCTGTTGATCTCCGAAAAGCGTACCGGAACCCCTAACGAGGGCGTCGTCGTGCCCCAACGCCCCGGTCCGATCAGGATCACTTTCTTCCCGTCCATTCTTGTGTTCAACACACCGATTTCCCGGGCAATCTCATACTTTTCCCGCTCCGAAAGAGCAGAGTAAGCGCTCGTTTCAATATAAATTACATATTCGATTTCCAGATGAGTATTCCCGCCCATGAAATGTCCGCGGGACTCAAATATTATGTCTTTGCGGTCCGTTTTTGACTTTTCGGTCGAGTGCCCGAGTCCTCTCGTCTGAAGCGGTCGGCACTGGAGAAGATTGACCGCATATGCGCCGTCATCGGTAAAATTGGCCGTAAATTCGATGTCCACGGGGTATTGGTATGTTTCGGACAAGATTGAGAGCATCTCCCGCATCGAAGACGGAAAATCGGTCTCCTCCAAGAGTTTTCGGAAATCGAAGATTCGCGGTGTTCCGCGATAGGCAATACCCCGTTCCCTGTACCTCCGGATGGTGTCGTAATCGATCGAACCGAACAGATCCGGGTCTGCCTTGATCTCACCGTTGAAAAGCAGGTCCAGATGAACGTCGGTCAGCGCATTTTCCCGGAACGAGATCACGTCCGCCTTGTGTTGAGAATACAATTTTCGATCCTCGTGCTCCATCGGAGACATGCGTTCCGGTCGATCGAGCGTCACAATTCTCGCGTAATCGCTTCCCGACCGGTCAACCGCCCGCGTCCCGAGTCCGCAAACCAATCGAAGCATCCCCGCGGTCATGTCGATATCCGGATCCCAGACGTACAGGTTGGACGAGTTCCCGACTCCGGCGACGTGCGGGAAAAAATATTCCCCGTGCCGGTCCCCGGAAACGCGTTGAACCAGGATCGCCATCTGTTCATCCCGGTCAAACAGCCCCCGGTTCATCCGATACTCCAGTGCATCCTCATTCATGGTGCTGGCGTAGATCGATCGAACCGCCTGCTCAAACGCTTCGTACCGTTCCTCCGGTGTTCCCTGATTGGCGCAAAAGACGCTCTCGTATTTCCCCGCGAACGCATTACCGAAATTATCCTCCAGAAGCGAACTGGACCGGACGATAATCGGCGATTGCCCGAAATGCTCCAAAAGCTGATAGAACTGCTCGCGGATATCTTTCGGAAAAGTTCCCCGCAAGAGTTTTTCGCGAAGTTCCGGGGCATATTGATAATATCCTTCCCCGGTCTTCTGCCGGATCCGAAGCCTCCACCAGCCGTTCGCAACAATATACGTATAGAAAATATCCGCCCCGAGATAGAAGGAGTCGTGCGACTCCATGACGAAGTTTAATCGATCCCGGCTCTCGCGTTTCAGAATCGCGCGCGCCAGAAGCATCCCGACACTTTTCCCTCCGATCAGGCCGGTTCCGATGACCCGGGATGCGACATCCACCAAATCCCCGAGCGAAAAATACCGTTCACACAGCGATAAAATGCGCGAGTCTGACCCGATCAGCATCCGCATCAGAAGCATCCTGACCTCTACCTGATCCTCTTTTGAATCGGCGAGCGCTTCGTCTGCTTTTCGCAAAGCATCGTGCCAATAGTCCGGGCGATCTCCGGATCTCACTATATTTCCGAAGAGCTCCACCGCTTCGGAGCTTGCCGTAATGCATACCGCTTCGTCGCCCTGGATCCGGTGCGGGAGAAACATTGTCGGCGAATACCTTTCCCAGACTTTGAGCGGATGAACATACAACTTATCTTTCACGCGGTAAAGATCCAGGAGCAGTTGCGTGGTCTCCCGAATCCCCGCCACGGTGCTGAACGTGTGTGCATTTCTTGTTATCGCAAAATAGGCAAGCGTATCCAATTCGAAAAGATACGGGCACGTCACCTTGAAAAAATTCCCGATCATCAGATCCGAGTGCCAGTATCGGAGAAGATCCGTCAAACAGTCGAAAACGTAGAAGGCGCGCACACCCGCTTCCCGAATGATGTGATGCAACCCGGTCGCGAAAAACTCAAATCCCTTCTCCGGATTTAAAGGGACGATCCGGATATCGGAAACATCTTCAAAAAGCGGCGGGTGATCTCCGAACCGGACATAGATCAAATCACGTCGATCCCGCCGTGCCTGTTCAACGTACGGTCGAACCATCTCGAGATAGTCGGAGATCGAATCAACCTGCCAGACCACATTGTCCCCCAGGCGAAGATGGTCGATCGCCTGATCCAATCCGGCAATTCCGGTACTGACTCTTTTATTTAGTTTTTCCACGAAAATTACCCGCCTGACTCGTACCGATATTTCCTGCGGATGACCCCGTTGTCATATGCAAAAACGATAGGGAAAATTCCCTTTGATTATACTTTTTTGCGTAAAGTCAGGCAATATCGGAGCAATATACGATACAATCTCTCGTGTCTCCTTGAAAGCCGGAGCTTTCCGCACTCTCGGCCGGCTCCGCAGACGCACGAAGTTTTGGCGTACGGATAATGAATAAGCCTCGTCCCGGAGTTCGCCGTAATGATTTTGACATTCCGCGCTCTTCCGAATATTCTGGTATCGGAATATGTAACGTCGTGGGGGAATGATGAAGTGAGTAAATTCTGTGCGAGGTGCGGGTACGAGGCCGATGATCCCAACAAATTCTGTCCCGGATGCGGTGCGCCGCTGGACGGATCGGGGGAACAGAGCCGATCCGCTCCGCCGACATTTTTGCCGCCCGATAGGCGGATTACGTCTTCAAGCACCGGCGGTTACTCGAGCGGGTATTCCCATTATGAAGAATACCGGTCGACAAACCCCAATGTCGTCACACCCGATAAGCTGGTAGTCGAACCGGCGGTTGCCGTCGTCTTGACATTTCTTCTCGCCGGACTCGGTCAAATGATTAACGGACAGGTTGCGAAAGGCCTTGTCATTCTTTTCTGCCATATCGCTTTCGCTGTGTTCACGATCGGATTGTCCGCGCTTCCCGTATTTGTCCTGATTTGTATGGATGCCTATAAATGTGCTCAAGCGCTAAAGGAAGGAAGATCCATCGGAAAATGGAGCTTCTTCGGATCCGCTAAATAGCGATTTACCATCCTTCCGTTCGGATAATTAAGTCGGCGATTCTTTCCTACACCGGCTGATAGAACAGCCCGTGATCGACGCAGTGCCAGTACAGGATGCCGTGCCCGAAGCGCGGGATCCTTGTCGAGAGATCCCACTCGGGATACTGCTTTCGAATCATGACGCTGTCCCCGGTCAAGAGCGCGACAAAGGAGATGTAATGCTCCTTGGTCATCGGGTGGTCGCTTGAGATGAAGTAATCGTTTTCAATATGTTCGACGGAAAGCTTTTCGCTCTCCTGTGCCTTCTTTGCGACCAACGGCGCGAGTTTTTTTCCGCAGCAGGAAATGCTCGCTTCCGAGATGCCGGTTATAAAATTCCCGCACGTCGGGCAAACGTAAAATTTCAGTTTCTTCATGTTTCCTCCCTCGATCGCGTTTTCCGAAAGCGTTCCTTTGAGGATACTTTCCAGATCAACGCCGAAAATTTCTGCGATACTCGGGAGAAGCGACACATCCGGACAGCCCATCCCGCGCTCCCACTTGGAGATCGCTTTGTCGCTGACATTGAGGCATTCGGCCAATTGACGCTGGGTAAGACCTTTTTCTTTTCTCAGGCTGAGGATCAGCCCGCCGATTTTCCGGTAGTCCATGTCGCATCCCTCCTCCGGTATCTTAGCCGAGCGGCTGTTCTTTCACAATCGACGCTTCGTAGAGTCCGCATGCGATTCTCTGCCGTATGATCCATCCCGATCCTTTCCTATCTCGCGATATCCGCGATCTCCGCGCCGATAAACTCGACCAGCGCCAGCGGGTCAATGAGGATCTGAGCGCCCCGCATGCCCGCACTTACAGAGATCCAGTCGAAGAGCGTGACCGCTTCGTCAAAGAAGGTCGGAAAGGGCTTTTTCATCCCGACCGGCGAGCAGCCTCCGCGAATATACCCGGTCAGCGGTAGAAGTTCCCGGACGGCGATCATTTCGCATGTCTTATTGCCCGAGGCCGTGGCGAGCGCTTTCAGGTCCAGTTCCGTCTCCACCGGGATGCAGGCGACCAGATAGCCCGTCTTGTCCCCCTTAAGGACGAGCGTCTTTACGACCTGTTCGACCGGAAGGCCCAGAGTCTGCGCGACGTGGACGCCGGACAGATCCTCTTCATCGACCTCGTAGGTGACTACGCGAAAAGCAAGGCCCGCCTTTTCGAGCATTCGGATCGCGTTGGTCTTGACCGGCTTTTCCATTTTCTCCTCCGTCGAGCGCTTCGTTCCTGAAACAATAAACCGACGCGATGCCCTTTATCAATTATTCTTCTTTTCTAATGTATTGTATTTCTTTTGCGTGCGTACAGGCAACCAAATCCTTCTCGGAATCCGAAAAAAAGTCTATATGGTCCTCAGCGCACACGACGGTCAAGGACTCCAATTCCGCCTTCATCGACAGGCCGTTTTCGGTTTTAAATTTCCGCGCTTCTGCGAGGGCGGATTTGAACTCCTCCCCGAAAACAAGGATGTCCGCGTCGATAATTTGCGGCTTTTCCCACAGAAGCGTGTGAATCGACACCGCTCCGACGAAATCCTTAAAGCCCTTCAGGAAGATCGTTTCGACAAGGTGAGGGATATAGATCGCGTACATCTTCAGGATGTTCAGAAGGCAAGAGAAAACTGCGTACTGCCCCGACTTTCGCCCCTCGATGCCGTGAACATCCGGCTGATAGAGTCGCTCCTTGACGATCTCGATATAGTTGTCGCAGAAATCCTTCCAAAACAAGTCGTCGATTGCTTTTCTGGCCAGTCCGATCTCGTATGAATCCAGCCATTTTGCGGCCTCGAGGATGGTTTCGTTGGTCCGTTCGATCATAAAGCGATCGATCGGTTTGATTTGCGAGGGCACATAAGCCGGATCAAAATCATGGAGATGCGAAAGCGCAAATTTTGAGGAGTTCCAGAGCTTGGTGATCAGACGGCTCGAGTTGTCCCTCATGTCGTCCGCATCGAAGTACGTGTCGGTACCCAGCTTCGCCCCCGCGGACCAATACCGGAGATAGTCTGCGGAATAGGTATCGACCAGTTCCTGCGGCGACATGGCCGAATTGCCCTTGGACTTGCTGATTTTTTCTCCTGGCTTGGCCAGGACGAAACCACAGATCATCGTGTCTTTCCACGGGATATCTCCGGTATGATAGAGGCTCTTAACGATCGTATAGAAAGCCCAGGTGCGGATGATCTCATGGGCCTGCGTCCTCATGCTCATCGGCATGAAATCTTCACCGATGCCATGCCCGGCAGCGGTGTCCCGGTTGATCAGCGGCGTGATCGATGAGGTCGCCCACGTATCCATGACGGCATGCTCCGGAACGAAGCGCTCGTTACCGCACGAGCAGACTCCGGTAAACGTTGTCTCCGGAGGGTTCACGGGGAGCTGGTCGAGCTCCGCGAAATGCGGCTTTCCGCACGCGGAGCAGTACCAGACCGGGAACGGAACTCCGAAATATCTCTGCCGTGAGATACACCAATCCCATTTCAGATTTTCGACCCAGATCGTGTACCTGTTTTTCATGGAAGGCGGATGCCATTTGATCTTGTCCCCGGCTACCAGCAGAGCATCCTTTTGTGAAAGGACATCAATATACCACTGCATGGAGGGGATGATCTCGACCTCCGTACCGCATCGCTCATGGACCGATACCGGGTGCGTCAGCTTTTCGAGCCGGAAGAGGAGTTTCTTCTCCGTAAGGATCCGGACGATCTCTTTTCGCGCCGCAAGGACCTGGAGCCCGCCGATCAACGGGACCGAATCGTCGATCCTGCCATTTGTGAGGATGACCTTCTTGTAGGGTAGCTGATACTCGGTAAACCACTCGACATCGGTCGTGTCGCCGAACGTCGCGCACATGACGGCTCCGGTGCCCTTATCGACCGCGACCTTCGGATCGGCGATGAGCGGGACCTCGAATTCGTAAAGCGGCACCCGGACGCTTTTCCCGATCCGGTCGGTGTATCGCTCATCCTCCGGATTTACGAAAACGCAAACGACCCCGTACAACAGCTCCGGCCGGGTCGTCGCGATTTCAATGACCTCCCCTTCGATGGTGAAGGGAATATAACAAAATTGCGAGTCCGCGTCCGTCGACTCCAGTTCGGCCTGGGCGATGGATGTCCGGCACTCCGTGCACCACAGGACCGGCGACTGCTTCATATACGCGGCCCCCGATCGGGCCAGTTCAATAAAAGACTCCTGGGACAGTTTTTGAACCCTGGGACTGATCGTCGTATATTCGAGCTCCCAGTCGCACGAAAAGCCCATCGATTTCCACAGCTCGCGGAATTCCGCCTCATATTTTTCGGTGGTCTGCGTGCATTTTTCGCAAAACAGACTGCGTGGAATATCTCTGGCTTTGATCCCGGCCTCCTTTTCAACGAGCCGCTCGGAAGGAAGGCCGTTGTCGTCAAACCCAAAAGGATAAAAGACGTTATACCCCTGCATCCGACGATACCGGGCGACGATCTCCGCCTGTGTATAACTGAAAATATGACCGATGTGAAGACTGCCGTTGACGGTTGCCGGCGGCGTATCGATCGAGTATATCGGTCGTGACGGATCCGGGGCGAACCGGTACACCTTGTGTTCGTCCCAATAACGCTGTATTTCTTTTTCGGCCGTTAAGCCGTCGTACCTTTTAGCAAACTCTTTCATCTTGGCCCTCCCCAATAAAAAAACGCCCTAAGAATTAAATCCTTAGGGCGAAAATCCGCGGTACCACCTAAATTCACGGCAAAAGCCGTGATCTCTTTCGTTGATAACGGTGAACATCACCGGCGGATTCTACTTCGCATTCTTTCCGCACTCTTGAGCCACTTCACAAAGGTCCGTGTGAAGACTTTCACCGACCGTCTTCTCTCTATAACAACGAACTCCCCTGTTACTCTTCTCAGTCATTGTTTTCTTTATGAGGGGACTCGTGCTCTTGCGCTTTCGGCAGGATATACAGAAGAACGATTCCCGATTTTCAAGATCGTATATGGAGGTCATTCTATCATGGTTGATGTCCGGTGTAAATCGATGACAGAATGCCAACAATCTCCGGTAGATTTAGGTGGATAATCGGTCGCCGCCTTCTCTCGGACCGGTCCCGATCATTGCTTCGGTTTTCGACCGACATACATGGCGTGCTCCGAAAGCGCCAAATATTCCGGCAGTTCCAGAAATTTCTTCGCGAGTTCGATCCATAACTCATATTCTTCCGGAGGAAACTCTTTGACTTGATTTTCATTCAGAGCCAGTATGCCCTCTTGTCCGAATAAATGAAGTTTTGTCAGTCCGAAATGCTCCATGAACGGTTCGATCTGTTTTTGATTGACAAAACAGGCGGACGTAAACGCGGGTCCGGTGTATTCGGTACCGGAGACGACAGATTCGATCAGTTGTTTCTGGGTTGGATCGGTAAGGACTACCGGTAAACATCCGGGGCCACTTTTCAGGCAATAGATGATCCCGGAAAAATCCAGAATAAACGAACAATAAAGAATTCCGCCCGGTTTCAGCCTCTTGAGTGCAAGCTCGACCGAACGGATCCGATCGTTTTTGTCGAGAAGATGATAAAGCGGTCCCATCAGGAATACATGGTCATAACTACCGAGCTCCATGGAGTCCAGGTCCAGACAATTCCCCCGGATTTTTCTGAACGATACATCGTTTTCGATCGATTTCTGCTCAGCCAACGCGATGTTGCCGTCGGATAAGTCGATCAGTGTAACATCGCATTTTTTCCGCGCGTAATAAACTGAATATCTCCCGGGTCCGCCTCCGATATCCAGGATACTGTCTCCCTCACGGATATACGGATCGATCATATGGGTCGTAAAGACGAATTCAAACGGATGCTCCTCCAGTCGATCCCATTCCGCGTGAGGATTATCGTCGTAAAATTTCTTTACCTCTTGAATGCTCATTTCGTTTTGAATGCTCATTTCGTTTTTCTCCGTTCCAAAGTTGTTTTGTCCCAAAACGGTATATCCATTATCCGATTTCTGCATATACCTATGATATTCCTTCAAAGGAACAATGAAAAGCAAGCCGAATCCGCTTTCGCTTGATAGAATGTTTATATCTAATTCATTCACACACCGTAAGCTTGCCGACTGGTTTTCGAGCAAGCCAGGTCAAGAAATAAGCTTCGCTCACTGATATTCTGATCTCGAAAAGGAGGAACGATGGAGCACCGGGAAATCATCGACGCTGTACAACGAATGCAAAATCATATCGACGCGAACATCCGATCGCCGATCACACTTCGCGACCTCGCGAAGGCCGCCGGCTACTCGCAGTGGCACTCCGCGCGGCTTTTCAAGGAGCTCATCGGAAAGACCCCCTTCGAGTACATCCGGGCGCTACGGCTCAGCAAAGCCGCCGAAGAATTGCGGAATGGCCACCCGCGGGTCGTCGATGTCGCTTTCGATTTTGTATTTGACTCCCACGAAGGCTTCACGAGAGCGTTTGCCCGGGAATTCGGCGTATCGCCGAAAAAGTACAGCACGCACCCCGTCCCGATCAAGCTTTTCATGCCCCCGCGAATCCGGGACTATTATTTCACATTACAAAAAGGAGAGAAAACCATGAGTGAAAAGAAAAATCCGAATACCGTTTTTGTCCAGGTAGTCGAACGACCCGCCCGCAAGATGATCCTGAAGCGCGGGATCAAGGCGACCCATTATTTCGAATTCTGCGAGGAGGTCGGCTGTGATATTTGGGGGATCCTTTGCAGTATCAAGGAAGCGATCTACGAGCCGGTCGGCTGTTGGATGCCCGATCGGCTGATCCCCCCGGGAACGTCGAAGTATATCCAGGGCGTCGAAGTCCCGCTCGATTACGCCGGAGAGATCCCCGAGGGCTTCGAGATCATCGACCTCCCGCCTTGTAAGATGATGATTTTTCAGGGCGAACCTTTCGAGGACGAGAAATTCAACGAGGCGATCGAGGATCTCTGGGAAGTGATGAAGAAATACGATCCGAAGATCTACGGCTTCGAATGGGCGGATGACGACGCGCCCCGGATCCAGCTTTCGCCGGAAGGCTACCGCGGTTACATCGAGGGGCGTCCGGTAAGAACGTTGGCAAAATGATTTCTATAATCCTGACAGCGGAGTTCGGCGTAGGTCAATCCTGCGCCGGACTTCGATTCTTTTCCCACTCACTTCTAAGTATTGCGTATGCGTACGTGTCCTGCCAGATCGGAAACCCGTCGCTATCTTTGCGAAACCATACCTTTTCGCGAAAATGTCCCTCCCTGCGCATGCCGAGGCGCTCGAGAATCCGCCACGACGCGGTGTTTTCGGGATTGCACATCGCGACGATCCGGCGGGCCTTCCCGCTCTCGAAAAGCTCGTCCGTCACCGCCCGCGCCGCCTCCGTCGCGTAGCCTTTCCCCTGATACCCGTCATGGAATACATAGCCGAGTTCCCACGTATCAAACTCCCCGGGCGCGAGATATAGGTTTCCGATCAGCCGCCCCGAATCCCGGAGGCACACCGCCAGGAAATTCGGATCCCCGGCGCGACGCATCGCCTCCACCTCTGCCTGTTCACGCGTGAACACGCTGTAGGGCTCATACCGGACCACGGCTTCCCTCGACAAATACTCGAAAAGCCCCCCGGCGTCCCCCGGCATAAACCTGCGAATCAAAAGTCTTTCTGTCTCCATCCCGTCGTCCTTATCTCAGTATTTCGATCATATCGCCGATAAAGGCGGTCACGTCCTCCTCGAGCCGCCGGATCAGCGCTTCCTTATCCTCGAAATCCGGGCGCTCGACCAGGCGCTTTTCGATGATGGAATCAACTCCGGGGCTGACCTTCGAAAGCGTATACGATCCGATGTCCGCGCCGCTCAACCGCCCGATATATTCGGCCTGAATCTTTCGATTCCCGCCGCCGAGCCAGACCTCGAACCGGTTCTCTTCATGAAGATACACCAGGGCGACCTTGAGGTTTCTGCCCTTCAGTTCGGCCGGTGTGATCGCAAAGTACGTCATGTCCATGAAGCCCGCGTAAAGGGCGCTCAGCGCATGGCCGGGGTGCGACGCGCTCATACGGCGCAGGAGTTCCGACATAAAGGACAGGATCCCGCGGTATGCCCTCGGGACCGCACCTTCTTTGAGTCGTTCGGTGTATTCACGGATATCGTCATTCAACGAGTACATGATCATTCCCCCTTCTATTCCTCGCCTTTGTATGTCGCACAGCGCATTTCTCGTCTGTTGACATCACGGCTACTTACCCAGCAAAAAATCGACAAGTTTCATGTGAATGATTCCATCCCGCGAAACGGTCGTTCGGTCCCGTGTCACAACATACTTCGGATAGTTATCGCGGATTTCCGAATACGCTCCGAACTCACGTTCGACCACGCGCTCATCGCTCAACAGATATGCCACTTGCAGATAAAACTTCTCCTGCCCCTTCTCCGCGATGAAGTCGACCTCTCCTTTTTGGGTTTTCCCGATAAACACCTTATATCCCCTTGAAATCAGTTCGTTGTAACAGACGGTCTCGATGATATGACCGTATTCGTCTTTGATCCTGTTCTTCTTCAACCTGAAAAAACCCGGATCACACACATAGATTTTTTCCTGAAATGCCAGGATACTTTTGCCACGCACGTCATAACGCGAAATCTTGTCACAGATACACGCTTCCTCGATATAGCGAAGATAATCGTACACCGTCGGTGCCGAAACACTCGAGGGGCCTTCCGAGATCGACGCCGCGACAGCGTTTCCGGATATTGTAAGAGATGAGTTTGCGATTACATAGTCAAGGATTTTATCAAGCGCCGCTGTCGATGAAACATTATTCCGAATGACGATGTCCTTCAGCACAACGGAATCGTAAATATTAGACAAGATTACTTCCTTGATGATCGCATCGTCTTCCCTGCAAACAAGCGGAAAACCGCCCCATTTCAGGTATTCATCGAGCATCTCGTCCGGATTCATCGAATTCTGTAAATCCGCTCGAAACTCCATGAATTCGCCAAAAGAAAAAGGCATGATTCGAAAAGAAAGCGTTCTTCCGCCAAGATGTGTCGCTAACTCCCCGGACAGCAATTTTGAATTGGAACCGGTAAGAAAAATGCTGACATCGTGCGTTGCCCGAAAAGAATTGATGACCACTTCAAAGCGATCCACACTCTGAATCTCATCGAAAAACAGGTAAAACTTTCCCTCCTTACCGATTCGTTCCAGGATGTACCGGTAAAGAGTATCGGAATCAAGCATATCCCGATACGAATAATCCTCAAAATTGACAAATATGATCCGCTCTTCCGAAATTCCTTCTTCCGAGAGTTCCTGAATGATTTGGCGCAGGATGGTCGACTTACCGCACCGCCTGATCCCGGTAAGCACTTTGATCATTTCGGAGTGATAAAAGGGCCGGATTCGGCGCAAATAAGTTTCTCTTTTTACCATCTCATCTTTCCTCCGGGCATATCCTGTTTTAAGAATAGCAGAATGAAAGAGATATGTAAACATAGAATTAATATATTTTAATTCTATGCCCATTTGTGTTTTTCGTATTAATCATGCTTAATTCCATTGATGGCATTGTTTATAACCCATTCGACGAATTGACTCAGATCGGGAGAGGATCCCGATCGCTCATTTATCTTCCTCACCCCACCGGTACTTCCGGTTTCTAAGCCAACGATCCATATCGCAGGCAAGGCACAGTCCGTTATGACAACAGATCGTCCCCCCGCAGGTCGGGCAACGCCATTTCTCTTCCTGTTGGCGCACAAATTCTTCCGTCCCGTTTTCGCGGATCGAATTCAAATTCGCGATCATACTCATATGGTATTTACTACGATAGCGCTTGTCGAGAGACTTCAATCGCTTGCAGGGATAGTCCCCGCATTCGGTGCAGAAGCGCACCCGGCCTTTGCCGACCTTTTCACATATATCGGCCATATGGAGACAATGCTCTCCGCGCGGGATGCATCCGGGGCAATAGGTCCGGTGGAAGCCTTTTTGATTGATGTCCAATTCCCGCGCCTGATAAGCGACACAAAGCCGGCAGTTCATCCCGCAAGGGGCGATCAGATCTTCTTCGTTCATACTGCTCCCTCACGGATCTTCTCATGCAGTTCCTCGACGTTATAATCGATGTTACTTAAAATCGTAATGCTCCGGCGATTTTTCCGGTCATATGACGTAATGAAGTTCGCGCCCGGGTCACATCCCAGAAAGGACGGAACACCGTCATCCGGGATCCATAAACCGTAACCGTACACGCCTTCGTCCGATTGCGGCTTACACATCTCCTCAACGAGATCTTTTCCGATTAACGATCCGCCGAGGAGAGCCGCCCAGAATTTTTCGACATCGGGCGCCGTCGTGAATGCGCCGCCCGCTCCGGTCCCTTTGGCATCGATCGAAAAGATATTCGTCCGGTACTCCTTCCGCTCCTCATCGAAAATATACGACGACGCGCACCGCGCCGGCAACCGGTCGAGTTCGTAGTAGCCGGTATCCGTCATGCCCGCCGGATCGAAAATCGCCTTCTTCAGGTACACGTCAAAGGGATCTCCGGTGATCTCCTCGATGATCAATCCCAGAACGACATACCCGGTATTGTTATATTGGAAACGCGCGCCCTTTTCGTACATCATCGGCTTATCAATGAATAGCGGGATCAGGTCGGCCGATTTCCGAATCCGATAGTTCGGAAAATCATGCCAGAGCTCCTCATATTCGGTCATCACGGACTCATCAAAATAATCCGGGATGCCCGAGGTATGATTGAGAAGCTGACGCACCGTGATCCCCGGATCAATGGCCTTCAGGTCGAATTTCAGGATTCTTCCGATCGTCGAGTCGAAGCGGATCGCGCCCTTTTCGATCAGGCCGAGGATCGCGGTCGCGACAAAGACTTTTCCGGCGGACGCCGTTCCGAACCGCGTATCGACCCGGTTCGGTATCTTATTGGCCTTGTCGGCGAATCCGTATTCTCCCCGAAAAACATTCCGCCCGTCGACCGTGACCGAGACGATACCGCTGAAGTCCGGACTGATGAGGTCTTGTATATTCATATTCATCCCTGCTATCGCTCCGTGTTTAATGGTTTTGCGGATAGATGTGATAAGGTTAAACGTTTCTCTGATCCGCTATATTTTCGTCCGAAACATCCTTTGCGTTGTATAGAGACAGAAACAAAGACATGACCTTTTCCGACAGATAATTGAGCATTTGAACTTCGGGCGACTCCTCACTGATTGTCGATTTTCGGGATACCGCTTTGTATATTTTGTCCTGTGTAATCAGATAGAAAGCCCGTTCGTCCGCTTCGGGCAGAAGTGTGTGGTCGGCCACACCGAGTTTTGAAAGGACCCGATCGGTGCTGTATACAAATGCTCGCGTCGCCATTGCCAGATCCGGATATTTTTGTCCCATCCCCAGAACTCCGCCCCCGGTTTCATAATAAAGACTGATCGTACCGTCAACGATACAAGCTACGGAATAAACGATACCGTCCATATTCGTATCGATCAGCACCGCGTGAACGTTATGCTCCCGCATATACGCCTCAAAATCATTCCGACGAAGCCCCAAAACCATTCGACGCAAGCCCATATAAGGGCTATTCTTTCCGTCATCGTTACTCACGTCCCGTTCATCCGGGTTCCTGTCTTCTTTTGTATCGGTCAAATCCGGCCCCTTTCATTTTCTTTCTCTTATCCTTTGTGTCTCCTCAATTTTATCATACGGTCTGTCATTTCTGTTCCGGTCGTATGATACAATGGTATGTAAACACGCATATTTTCCGATGACGAAGGCAGAAAAATGATTTGCGATAAATGCGGTTATAACATATCACGAGGATCAAAATGTCCGAATTGTTATCATGATAATTCGGACACCGACTACACCCCCGATGAAATCGTTTCTTTAATAGGGAGCGACTTTGTCGCGGTAGACGTCGACCCCAAAAAGAAAACGAAACCGCGCTTTACGCTTTTCAAGAGAAAAGACATCCCGCTCCGTTACATTAGTTCCGACCTGTTCGCATACGCGAGCGCATCCAGAAACCTATCCGTTATCATGATCGTTGCTTTGGGTATCTTTGGGTTTCTTCTTTATAAAACAGGCGGTTCGGATACATTACCCTTCACGATCGGAATCGGTATTTTTTTCATGCTGGATGCGCTGTTGTCCGGCATGATCCTGCTCGGCAAAGATTGGGCCCTACTCTTATACGTCCCGTTTGTCATTCTCTCTTTTCCGTTCAAAGCATTATATTTTCTCGGAACGCGATCCGGATACGATCGCGTAAAAGCCATTATTTATTACCGTTTCTTCATCCCTGATGTAAAGAAATATTTAACTCATCTGCGCGAGAAAAAAGTGTCGTGATCGAAGCTCGGATCGAAAGGGTTCAGGATCGAACCCAATGCGATGGCACGCATTCCGATAACAACGTATGTATCCCGATCCTCCCGCTCATTTTCCGAAAGAATCTCCCGAAGTGCGGTCAGATTTCGGAATAATCGTGTATTCTCGTAAGCTTCTTTGTTTTTCATGGCAACTCCTGTTGTACTTTGAATGGTTATCCTATAAAATTTCAATTGAGAAAGGCAGGTGATACCATGTATGACTTGAAAGATAAAGTGATGATCGTTACCGGTGCAGGCAGCGGAATGGGTAGAGAGCTCACCCTTCAGCTGGCCCGTAAAGGGGTAAAGGTTGCGGCCTGCGATATCAACGAAGAAACGCTGGCGGAAACTAAGACGCTCGTATCCGATCCGGCACTGATTAAGACCTATGTGCTCGATGTTTCCGATTCCGCGAAGGTGACTGAATTCCCCAAGAAGGTGAAGTCGGATTTCGGCAATCTGCACGGCATCATCAACAATGCCGGAATTATCCAGCCTTTTGTAAAGTTCATGGACTTAAGCGAGAAGTCGATTGACCGGGTCATGAACATTAATTTTTACGGCGTGATTAATTTAACGCGCGCGGTCGCACTTGAACTGGATGCCACGACCGATACCTTCATCGCCAACGTATCCTCGATGGGCGGTTTTCTTCCCGTGCCGGGTCAGGGCATTTACGGTGCCAGCAAAGCGGCAGTGAAGCTTTTCACCGAAGCGCTTTACGCGGAAATGAAGGGCACCTCGGTTCATGTATCCGTTATCTTCCCGGGCGCGATCGCCACTAATATTTCTGCAAACTCAATGGAAGACAAGCCCAAGGAATCTTCCGCCCCGAGCGATTCCGCCGCCAAGCACAAGACCACACCGGCCGATGTTGCCGCGGGTATCATCATCAAGGGTATCGAAAAGGGAAAACTCAAGATATTTGTCGGCGGTGACTCCAAGATGATGGATAAACTCTATCGCCTGATGCCGGTCAAGTCCATCGACATGATGGCAAACCTGATCAACAAGATGACAAAATAAAGCACATGCTCAACGGCTTCGTTCCTTCTTCAATGTGTTATCGCTTACTCCGGCTTTCTTGCGCCGATGAGAAAGCGATGCTCCGTTCCTTCGATAAAGCCGTCCTTTTCGAGTCTCCTCTGAAGGCCGCAAAGGGCGTCGAAGTGCTTTTCGACCGAAAAACCCGGGAACTCCCACTCGATGATTTTCGCAAAATAGACAAGCGCTCCGATGTCATCAAACCGAATCTTCGGAAAAGCCTCCCCGGCCAAAAGAATCTCGAATCCCTCTCGCTTCAAGCTTTCGGTATTCGCGAAAAGCGTATGCTCCGGACATTGCGGTCGATAGTCCGGGATGACCAAGGGCGAAAGATCTTCATTATTCCGGCCTCCGACCTGCTGGGTGATGAAGAGTCCGCCGGGCACAAGAAGCCTCTTGATCTCGGACGCGACAAATGATTCGTGCCGATTGGTGATGACGTCAAATGACGCGTCTTCGAACGGAAGATGCGAATCGTCCGGTGTGCCCTCGACAGTAATGCCGAGCGGCTCAAGCCTTTCCCGGCAAAGCGCGATGTTCGGCGGATACGATTCGGTCACGGAGGTCTTTTCGAAGGGGTGACCGAACGAAAGGAGCGCCTCTCCGCCACCTGTCCCGAGATCGAGCAGCCGATGGTGCGGCCGAAGATGGGACATCACGATCTCCTGGTAATCCCACGGAAGCGCTCCGCTGCGATAGCGTCCGTCAATATACGAAAAGTCCCAACCCTCGAAGCTTTTTCGCTCCTCCTCGGCCCATATCGTTTTCCATTGCTCACCGCTGTCCATTTTTGATCCTTTCTCACACCATAGTCAAATATTTCCCGTTGCCGCATTCTTATGATTCTCTCCCATTCAAAAAACGGTCCCGCCCGGGCTTACCCGTTGAGCGCGTCTTCCCACCGTACCGGATCAAAAGCGACCGGAAACAGAGGTCGCACAAATAGCGTTCCCAATTTCTCCAGTTCACCTCCAGCGCCAGGCCGCCGTAGGTATCCCAATTCGTAAAATATGTGTGCGCGTGCTTTGCTGAGGCGAAGGCGGATCGACGGGCACGCATGATTCATAAGATATTCCATCGGATCTTTCATCTGATCGCACTGAAAATACGGACGACGTCTTCGATCTGCTTTTCGCGCAAATCGTCGGACCAATGGACAATGCCGCTGTTTATGATATCCGCTCCTTTTTTCCGGCAAGCCGCGCGAATTTGTTTGATCGATCGATTTCCGCCCATCCAGTCTTTTTTCAACTGTTGGGTAACGAAACAGTACACCTTTTTCCCGGAAAGATCGGAAATCGCGGAAAGGTATACCTTCATCGGGGGCGAGATCGAGAACCCATGAACCGGCGTCGCGAAAATCACCGCATCGTAAGGGGCGACATCCGGAGCAGATGTAAGCCTGACCGCATATCCTTCTCCCTCGACCTCGATTTTTTCAACGCGAGCCGTATGTCCGGCCTCCTTCAGAACCTTTTCCACCCGTTCCGCCACCGACAACGTATTTCCGGTCTGTGAATAGACGATAATCCCGATATTCATGTTTCGCACCTCATACCTATTTGTTGTGATTCATTCGATATAAACCAATATACTTCCGTTTTCTTTTTGCATCAACAAAAAGCCTTTGCCGGATAAAGTGACGGCAATCTGTTTTCAAGGGATTTTCTCCGCCCGATCCTTTCCGGTTATGGCTATACGAAAAGCGAAATGTTTCGGGAAATGTCATGAAAACGCGATAATGGTTGACGTGTCAACCATTCCCTGATACTCTGTATTCAATAACATCAAATTTGGAGGGTTCCGCCGATGCCGGACGAGAGAGATATCTGGATACGGATGAATGCGATCCTCCGCTCTGCCCGTCAAATCGTCCATTCTGAGTTGGAGTCTTTGGATCTGAGCCACTCCGAAGGAGACATCCTCTTTCATCTTCTTTCCGCAAACGACGGCATTTCGCAAGAAACACTCGCCGAACGTCTGGACATCGGCAAAGCCGCCATCTCACGCACCGTCGGATCACTCGAATCAAAAGGCTTCATCCGTCGAGCGCGCCTGCCGGAAGACTCACGCGCATATCGTGTCGCTCTGACACCGAAAGCACGAAAAATCGGCAAACCAATTGATGATGCATACCGGAAGGTATATGACATCGCTTTAACCGGGATCGACAAATCGGAGTTTTCCGGTTTCGACCGTTTCCTCGGAGTCGTCCACCGTAACCTGGACGAATGGGAGTCGAAGAAATGACAGAATTTATCAAAGGCTTCGGAATTCTTGCCGGATACTTTATCGTCTGCGCATCCGCGGCACTTCTCATACGCCGCCTGATCCGGATCCCGACGGAGGTCTTCCGTAAAATCCTTCACACGATCCTTCTTTGTTCTCTGTTTGTATGGCTCTACGCCTTCCCCAACTGGTGGACGGCTTCTCTTGCGGCGCTTTTGTTTGTCGCTGCCGTCTACCCGATCCTTTCTGTCGCCGAGAGATGGTCGGGCTATTCCGCTTTACTCACTGAGCGCAGAGGCGGAGAGATCAAGAACCGTCTCTTCCCGGTGTTTACGATGTTCGCGATCCTCAATGCCCTGTGCCGGGGACCGCGTGGCTTTGAAAGTGAACATTAAGGGGCGAAAACAATGTCTTTGAAAGATTCTCCCGAAAACACGGCGCCCGAGCCGAATCACACAAAGTCCGGAGCGCGAACGCTTCTGGCCTCCCTCATCTTAAGTTCGCCCGGCCCCCTCGTCGTCGGGATCGGCCTTTTCCTCGGCAAGTCATCCACCCAACTGGCGGACTTCATCCGCCGTACCGCCGAGCTCCTCGCGATCCTTGTCTCTTTCATCATTTACCGGATCACGCATAAGGACGAGGCCTTCGACCCGGCCCGCAAACTTCGCCTCGAAAAACTGGCCAACCGCAGTGTCGGCATCGCGATGTGCGTGAGCGGCCTGGCGATGCTGCTGGTCGCGCTCCTTTTCCCTTCCGGGGAAAAAGGCAACGTGATCCCCGGCCTTGTCATCGCGATCCTCGGTGTAACGACCAACACCTGGTTCTTTTTCCGCTACCGGAAACTCGATCGCGCGCACCCCAACGCGATCCTCGCCGCGCAGGTCGGCCTCTATCGCGCCAAGTCCCTCGTCGACACCTGCGTCATGATCTCGCTCCTTGTCGTCGCGATCGCCCCCGCCTCGCCGGCCGCCTACTGGTTCGACATCGTCGGATCGGTCATTGTATCGCTGTATTTGGTGGTGACGGGGATCGGGATCTTGAGGGGGAGAAAGATTACCCGATAGATATTCGGGGTGTCCCATATCTTTTCATGCCGGTCCATAATACTACACAATAATAGTCCCCATCTTTGTTGCCGGTTAATATCCGGATTCTCTTATTCTTGTCCCCGTTTACCGCGTAACAATGATTACAGAACCAAACAATTCTGACTCCAGTAAAGGTTTGGATACCTCTGCTCCGGGATTCACTTCAAGAATAAATGTATACCCACGATCTTTTGCCCAATAGCTATAATCTTTTATTTGAGCTGAATTGTATATGTAATTATCATTCATTCTATGATACACAATTTTTTGATCGTGCCAAACCCCATTAGGCACTCTGTAAGTTGCGGTTCCGGAAAGGGACTCTATTCTTTCAGTTGTGATGAGATTTCCGTCTGCTTCTCTTTTATAAATAATGCCAAGAGCTCGATCCCTCTGAAGTGGCAAGTCCGCATCCCGAAATCTGTTACCACCCATCCCTACATCAGAATCGGCAGCAAGCTTGACTTCCCTAATGTAAACTTCATCTAAGGGACGCAAATCATCGTATATATCTTTTCCGGTAGCACAGATGCTTATCACATCCCAACAAATACTAAGCACATCTCTAAGGTCGACACGTTTTCCTTCAGCCTGGGCGTTTTGTATATTCCCGATGCTGTCTCCGATTTCAAAGGGTTTCATAGTCAGCGACCCGGTATAGCCGATCACCTTACACATCTGTCCAATGACAATTGCCTTATCAGCAAATTTAGTACCTTTGAAATAAGCCTTCGCACTATTTCCGATTATTGATCCGATACCCGGAAGAGCCGAAAAGAAAGAGCATGCACTATCGAATAAATTCTTTCTTCCCTTCTCAGTACTCAATCCACCCTCCAAAAGTCCTTCTCCCAAATACCAGAGAGCATTGGCAAAATCGGCAATGCAGCCGATGACAGGAAGGTAGCCGAGAACATCCAGAGCAAAATGGCCCATATCCTCTTTGGTTATTTTCATAAAGAAGAGGCCAAATGGGTCAAGTGCATTAATCGGATTACCCTGAACATAAGAGTACCGGTTCATGCTTTGGCTCTCAGAGACGTTTCCAATTATTACATCCTGATTGATGAATCGTTTGATATCCGCGTTGTAATAGCGGGCACGCATCTGGTAGAGTCCGTTGGTGTCGGTGACAATACCATATTGCCCGTTATAGAGGAACTGGAACCCTTCGCTGGCCCCGCTGAGAAGCTCGCCATACGGGCCATACGAGAAAGTATTAGTAATAGCACCCGCTTCGTTCGTGATTGCTGTCGTGCTTCCGATTTGATTAAAGTGGTAGATCAGGTATCCTCTGTCTGAACTCTTTTCGCCGATTAATCCGATGCCATATACATAGAGCGTTTCTGATCCCGTTGAGGAATATTGTCCGTCGCCGGTCGACTCATAGACTGTAGATACAAGGATAT
The DNA here is from genome assembly GCA_012729635.1 of Clostridiaceae bacterium. Classification (GTDB taxonomy): domain Bacteria; phylum Bacillota; class Clostridia; order Saccharofermentanales; family Saccharofermentanaceae; genus JAAYCT01. The sequence continues at coordinate 54,047 of JAAYCT010000014.1, forward strand.
TCGAGAGTGTAGCGACCGGATCCATAATGTATTCAATACGTCTAGATTTTTCATTGACCGCTATGCGCCGGTTTTCGGCATTGTACTCATAGGTCGTTTCTCCGGCCCGGATCAGCCGGTTTCTGGCATCATATTCGAATTCCGTCATGATCCCGTTCAACGGACCGTATGTCATATTTCCGTCGGCATCATAGAGAACATCTTGTCCGTTATATGTGATTAATCGATTTGCCTCATCATAGGTCATAGTGACATTCTCGAGGCCTTCCGGGTCTATGCTCTCCGAATCGGTTATGCCCGTGATGTTTCCGGCGGCGTCATATTCGAAACGATAACTGTTGATGGATACGCTTCCGACATAGTCATCCTGTGAGATTATTCTGCCTTTGGCGTCGTATCCATATATCTCATAACTTCCGTCCGGCCGGACCACCGATGTCAGCCGACCGTTGGCGTCATACCCGTAAATCGTTTCACGCCCGTCCCAGTCGGTGACCGAATGCAGACTGCTGTCAAGATTATAGCTGTATCGGACAATTTCTCCGCCCGGGTACGTCAGCGATATCCGATTGCCCAACTCATCGTATGCGTATTGGACCGTCTTGCCGTTGTGGTCCGTATAGGCCGTCACCCGGTTCAGCTCGTCGTACTGTCTGGAGATTGTTCCGCTCTCATCCTGAACCCTCAGGAGATTTCCGTTATTGTCGTACGTATATTGGATTGTACCGGCTTCATCCGTCATGGAGGTGATCCGACCGATGTCATCATAGGTATAGGTTGCTTTTTGATCCCGACCGTTTTCCGATTCTGCGAGCAATCCGGCCGCGTTGTACGTATATTCGGATTCACTTCCGATTGCGTTGACAACGGCCGTGATGCGACCCATGGAGTCGTATGTGAAAGAGGTTGTGCCGCCGTTCGGATCAGTTTGGCTGATAACGTTTCCGGAATTGTCATAAGTACAGCCGGAAATACCGTTCAAAGGATCAACGACACTGACCATCCTTCCGAACTCATCGTACTCAAGCGATGTAGTCGTCTGTGATGAAGTGTTCAGGTTCTCAACCAAGCTTTGGATCGCACCGGCATCGTTATAACTGATTTTCGTGATACCGCCGAGCGCATCGGTCGATTCAATCAGTTGATTCATATTGTTATAGTTGTTTTGCTCAATGACATTACCGAGCGCATCGGTCATACGGATGACGTTTCCGATACTGTCATAGGAGACGAACCTGCTGTTGCCGTTCACGTCCGTGGTCTCAATGACCCTTCCGAGTGCATCGTGTTTTAAGCATTCCGATACAATCCCGATTGAGGTCTCCGTCCAAGTCCGAATCAAACGATTCTCTTTGTCGTACGTGAAATGGTACGTCTGGCCGAGTGCGTCAGTCATTGACGTGCAATTCCCCATAACATCATATGCATAGTTGGTCTCGTTGCCGTTTGGATCCGTCACCCGAATCAGATTGCCGAACAAATCGTATTCCATTCGGGTTTCGTTGCCGAGAGTGTCCCGAATACACGTGGTATTGCCCGCTATGTCGTACTCGTACGAGGTGACATGATTATTCACGTCCGTGACGTTGATTATCTGCCAACTCGAGTTGTAGTTTTTCAGCATTTGGCTTCCATCCGGATAAACAACCTTATATAGCTGTCCGTTTGGATAATAGAAGTAACTCGTCGTTTCTCCGTTTGCGTCCGTTGATGTCTGAAGAAAATTGTTTGCATCATAGGTATACGATTCTGAAACACCCTCAACAGAGGTCCGAATCGCGTTCCCTGCCGGATCGAACTCTGTATTCGTCACTTTACCGTCCGGATCAACGCGTTGCGTCACACGCCCCTCACTGTCATACCGGTACGCCAGATACGTGTCGTCCGCAAAAATCTGTTTGACGAGTTGCCTGTACGAATACTCGAAAACTGTCGTATTGCCGTTTGCATCCGTTACTGATGTCGTTTTACCGATTTCGTCATATTTGTAGGTTGTTTTCCCTCCGAGTGCGTCCGTCTTTTGCACCACCCTTCCGAGCAGGTCGTACGCAAAAGTCGTTTTAGCGCCTTCCCTGTCGGTGATGGAAATCAGATTACCGACCGCATCGTATTCGAAACGAGTCGTATTGCCCATAAAATCTATCACGGAAGTCAGACATCCGTTTTCGTATTCATACGTCTCGGTTCCTTTTCCTTCGACGGTTTTTGAAATAAGCTGAGCCTCGTCATCGTAACTGTAAAAAGTACGCACACCGACTTCATCTGTTTCGGTAATCATGAGATTCCGGTCATTGTAGGCATATGTGCGAGTAGCTCCTCCTTGAGAGGCTATTCCGGTTACATTGCCACTGTCATCATAAGAAAAATGCGTTTCATCGCCGTAATAATCACGAACGACTGTGCGATTTCCGGCGGAATCATAATCATAGTACATCGTATACCCGCCGGCATTGGTTTCGGAAATGAGTTGACCGATCGCATTGTAGGTATAGACATTTCCGTTTCCGTTTTGGTCGGAAGTACTGAGCATTTGCCCTAAATTGTTAGACTTCGCCTGAATTTTCCCACCGTTTCGATCCGTGATTTCAACGAGAAGAACTCCCGTTTCAGGGTCCTCTGTATAGGAGAAGATCGTAAGCGGAGTGTTCGGATTACCGTCGTCCTGAGTCAGCACCCGCCCTTCTTCGTCATAAGTATTCGTAACGAGTACGTCTCCCGTATTACTTGTTGCCGAGTATAGTTTTCCAGCCTCGTCATAGGAATAGGAGAGCGTCTCTCCGAGCGCGTTGGTATATGATGTTAAATATCCGTCCGAATACGTGAAGGAAACGGTCCTTCCGATATTGTCCGTTGCCGATGCGATGTGACCATCCTCGTCGTAATGAATACAAAAAAACTTCCCGGACGCAGGATCGGTTACCGTGGTTTTCATGTCCTCGTGAGTAAGCGTTACGGTGCGTCCGTTGCTCTCCCGAATCTTTGTAAGTTTTCCGTCCGCGTTAAACTCGTAAGAATCCCCGGCTGGAGAAGTCATCAAATACGCTCCGGATTCATCTCTCGAGAGCTTGTAGTCTCTCATCCCGTAGCTGATGCATGTGTATTCTTCCGCAAGAGAAGGATTCGCCTGAAGGTGAATCACGCCGTCTTCAACCGTGCCGTAAACGATCCCTTCAATGGAATTGGTTGTAACGAATGCCAGATAATTAGTCGGAGTCCAGTAAAAACGCACTTGTCCGTCTTCCATTCGAATCTCGTTTTCATAACCGTGACTCCATCCGTAACCGACTTCGCCTTCCGCTTCAGTCAAAAGAGAATTGTACTCAAGATCCAGTGAAAGATTGGTCGATCCTTGAACGGATAATGTTTCAATCAGATCCAGATACGCTCCGGTCATATAATCTACCGGATCGCAAATTACCGTTAGAAAAGAATTATACATATAATTGTAATGAGAAATATGACTCGAAATCGGTTCAACCGAGACAGTGACGCCCGTATTTTGTCCTTCCAAAACAGTCACCAGAGAGTCGATCAGATAATAGTAAACTTCATTCTGGTTTCCTGAAGCGTCAAAAGTCTCATGATATGTCCCGAAAATGGTCTGACCTGGCATGATCGCATCAAAAGATACGGAAGCTCCCTTGGATAGTGAGAGGTCATAGTGGTCTGCTTCCGAGGAGAACTCTCCGCTGAACCTGGGCCCTTCACCGTCACAATTTATTATCTCCTGTTTTCCCGTTACGGAATCAATTACTACGATCCTCTGTTTAAGTCCGGGATCTTCAAAAGGCCCGAATGTCGTAGTCAGACTTACAATAGGTGAATCTGATGTATTCGTAACCGCAAAGTAGACATAATACTCCTCTCCCACATTCGCGGTCTCTTCCGGCATGAGTGTGATACGAATTCCTTCTCCCTCAGTCTCAAAATCCTGCGTTGTGTGGAATTTGGCAGAGACCGGCGCATCAAAGGGATATAGTGTTCCCTCAAACGCTGCATCAATTGCATGGGTCCCCGGAATGTCGGACTTAACAAACCAAGACACGTTGGATTCTTCCTGTCCGTAGATATTATACATATCCTGCTCCAAAGACTGTTTTGCTTCCGTTGCCGCCAGCGAAACAGGTGAGGATAGTTGAAGGGATGCCTTACAGTCCGAGAGATAGAATTCAGGATCTGCGTTGTTGATGACACCAAGCGTTACGTTGTACATGTTTTTTAGCCAGGAAACGCTTTGCCTTGTATAAACATAGCCAAAAATCGCATCTTCCGGCTCAAGACTTACACCTCTCCCCCCAACGAGCACCCAATTCCAACGTTCGTCTTCTTTATCTTCTACGATCGGACGAATTTCTCTGCCACCATAAACAAATGCATAGGTGGTAGGTAGAGGGCTTTGCATAAAAGTAAGTCTCATGCTAAATGTAAACGTTTCCATATTGTCAGGATCGTCGAAGTCAATACCGGCAAGGATCATTTCATCCAGACTCATCCGATGAGAAGTCAATTGACCGGAGACTAGAGTCCCCTCGGACAACACGATCTTTTCGGTTTTGCTGGATCCGGCCGCCACGGAGAAGACCTTCTCCTGCGGGAGATATCCATTTGCGTATGCTGCCGCCAGATACATGTTGGGCTTCATGTTAATAACGATTTGACCATTCTTGTCTGCCCTAAAGTTTTTGGATTCGTTCTGATTCATCATTACGAAGATCGACGCGAACCTGATTGGAGTACCTTTACTGTTGACCACCTGTAAGGTCACGATACCGGTTTCCTCCGCCCCGTAGACCGTCACGGTGCAATAACAGATGTCTTCGTTTCCGTATTCATCACGAACCGTCAGTTTTACCCAGTAATTACCGGTTCTGGCGTACGAATAGGTAATTTGGGAGCCGTTCAGAACGCTTCCGTCGTCCATATCCCAGGTATAAGAAACAATCCCGACATTGTCATAGGAGGCAGTCGCGTCCAGTGTAAACGTACTGCCCGCGATTGTCATGACATTTTCAGTAGTAATCGCAACGGGAGCGACGGTATCGATCCGGTATGCGTAACCGGTGACGACAGCGCTTTCGGAGACATTTCCGCACTTGTCATAGCTCCGAAGCATATAACTGTAATTGACTTCCGGTGTGACATTCAAATCCGTATAATAGCCACCGGTAAGTTTCTTGATGAAGATGAATTGTGAGTCGGTTTCCGACTTGCGGAAAAGTTCATAATGCGAGAAGTCGACCTCGGGAGATACTCCCCATTCCAAATCGATCTGCCAGTTCTCCTGAATCAGGTTAACGACAGGCGCTTGCGGCGCTACCGTGTCCAATCGATACGAGAATGAGTAGATCTCACTGGTGTTACCGTTGGAATCCGTTGTGCTTGCGCGGAAATCGTACATGCCGTCCGAAAGTCCGGTTGTGTTCCAGACTACAGTCAAAACATAATACTGCTCGTTGGTCGTCTCAGATGCCAATGTTTGCCAATCGTCCGTCCCCGCGGGAGAGTACTCCAGAGAAACGGAAGCGAGCTTCGCGTTGTCCATTGCCAAAACCTTGATGGTCTGGTTCGCTCCCGCGTTGTCTCCGCTTTTCGGGCTGACGCTTCGAATAATCGGTGCCTCTGTGTCCGGCGATACCGTCACTTCCGCGATTGAGGATATTTCGCCCACGTTCCCGGCGATATCTTTCGCCGCCACACGGTAACGGTAAGCCGAACCGTAGTTTACGCCGGTATCGTAGAAGTTCAGCGTCTCGCAGTCGGCGATCTGTGTAAAGTGATCCGAACCCGCGGCTGCCCGATAGATCATGTAAGAAGCGATATCTGTCTCTTCGGGAAGGTCCCAGAAAAGGCTGACCATTCCTTTCGTTCCGTCGGCCTGAACATTTTCGACGACTGAAGGAGCTGTTCTGTCGATCGCGTACTCACAAACAATCGCAAGCCCGTCTGAAGTTACATTCTCGTTTCCGGCAGCGTCCAGCGCCGTGAACTTCACGAAAATCCGGCCTTCCGGCAAAGCGCTGACATCCCAGTTGTACGAATACTTATATTCTGCTTTGATGCCGGACGGAGTGAGCGTGGCAAGATCCGTCCACGCATCATCAACCGTTCTCCGGTAGCTTAATGAAAGCGATGAACTGCCCACATTATCCGTCACGGTCGCGGTCAGAGCGATCTGATTACTGTAATTGGACTGGATCGGACCCACTTCGGTAATCTTCGGACCGATCGTGTCGGACGATGTTGTCAGCGTGACCACATCCGAAGGCTCTCCGCGGTTTCCGAGATCGTCATACCCGACCACCCGGAATGAATACTCCGTATCCGGCAGAAGATTCTGCACATAGAAGCCCGTATAATTCTTTTCCTTGCCGACGGCTTCGTACTCACCGCCTATTAACTGCTCGATCTGAAAATAGGAGAAATCTTCATCGGTAACGTCAGCCCATGTCAGTTCCGCATACGCGGAAAAAGCCTCGGCGGTCTCGATCTCGATCTTTGGAATACCGACCGTATCCACCGCGAAAACCGTGGAACACGCATTCGTGCTGTCGTTGCCGCTGGTATCCGTAGCGATCGCGAAAACCGTGTAATTCCCGCTCAGCGATTCCGTGTTCCAAACAATGCTTCCAACTCCGTTATTCGTCGGTACTTCTCCGATCAGGATCGTCTCTTCCGATCCTTCCGCTTGATAATAGGCGGAAACCGACGCGACGGACACATTATCCGTAGCGGTAACGGTCAGTTTAACCGACTTCCCGATCCGGCCTCCGTCCGGAGTAATTCCGGTCACCAACGGGTTGGTCAAATCCCGGTTGTCCTTCCACACTGCGGAGAAAACCACATTGCCTTGAACGGTGTATGAATCACCGGGCTGATATGCCATAGCTCCGTCATTCCACTCGATGAACTCGAATTCTTCACGCGTGAAACGATTCTCGGCCACCGTAACGGTAGCACCCAAAAGGGTATGGATATCCCTTGGCGCTTCTCCGGATACTCCTTCAAGGTTCGGAGCGTACGTTACGGAAAAGCTTTCCATAGTAACGGAAAAGTCCTGTATAATGGGCAATTTGTATTCCGTATCGCTGATCAGATATACGGGGATCAGTTCCTCTCCGTTTGCGGAGACGGAATAGGATCCCGCCGGGATACCGGAAATCGAATATCTGCCGTCAATATCGGTAATGCCCTCATATTCATTGATTCCGTCACTGATACAAACGGGAACAAAACTCAGAGGATTATTTCCGACGTCCGTGACAATACCTTCCATGCGTGCGGAATCCGCAAAAATCCTACGTTTGGACTCCGCCAGACCTTCATCGTACGAAACCGTAAAATGATTCGTATTGAAATGCCCGGTGAATCCCGTGATCGGCTCCCAATCGGAAGGAAGCGTGATATTGCTTCCCAAGACGAAGCATCCATCCGGATTCTGTTCGATTCTTGTTATCAGATTTTCGGAATCCCTTATTACTTGAGCTCTTCCGACACCGCATATTTCGCATGTTTGCGCCTGAGACAGATAGAAAATCGTATTGATGATCAGCGCGACTTCATCATCACTCAGGTATGGTCGATGTCCCATCTGGGACATTCCGACATTGCCGGTCGTCGTCAGATAAAAGTTATTGGTTCCGGTAAATCCGTTAAATTCGGTAATAATATTCTGGGTTCTGCCCGCGGACTCTGCAAAATCCACCCATACATCCCCGTAGCAGAACTGAGCATTGCTGTGCGTCGCATACGAGTTCAGCGTATAAAAGCTGCCTCCGTCGATGTTTTTCTTTTCGCCGTTCATCAGGTTGAACGGATACTGAACCACCTGTCCTTCTTTTCGAATTCTCAAAAAATCGGTAAATACGGAGTTCGACGTTCCGTCATTTCCTACGAAGTTCTGTGATTTTGTAAGGATCTTCGCGCTATCGAGAATCAAGGCATCCATGTTCCAATGGGTTCCGGAAGTGGGCGTCGATGTTGATGTCGGAGCGTATACCCCTTCGCCCGCCGGAACCGGGCTTTCGCCGGTATCATGATAGCAAATTGTGTCATGACCGATCAGAAATCCGTATCCTTGTCGGATGTACTCGGATAGTGCTTCCCGGGCAACTCCGCTGATATCTTTGTTGGAGTTTGCATCGGAAAAGCCGACCGTTACCAAATCGTATTTATAATTCCCTTCCTCATCGAAGAGATACAGATCAGGATTGGCGTTGAATGTGTTCAGGTATACCGAGTCAATCGTTAAACTTAGCCCGTTCGGCAACGAATGAGACAGGAGATAGTTAATAATTGAATTTTCCATGCGTTTATCGCTCGGATAAACACAAAGTATACTGACATCCTTTTTTTCAAGATCGTAATCATAAACATACGGAGTCGGACTGGGCGTAGGGGTCGCCGTCGGAGTCGGACTCGGTGTCGGCGTTGCCGTGGGGGTAGGCGTAGGGGTCGGGGTTGAAGTCGGCGTCGGTGTCGGACTCGGCGTTGCTGTTGGCGTCGGTGACGGTGTCGGGGACGGAGTCGGTGTCGGCGTCGGCGCTCTGACCGTGACCGGGATCATAATCGAAACGCTCTCATAACGACCGTGTTCGGTCGGAACAAACAGTGCCTCGAAAGAGCCCGATTCTGTTGGAACGATCGAAGGATCGACCCACTGGGCTCTGCCGTCCACGCTTGCATCAACGACGTAAAAATTGAAAATATCGCTCAACGCTTCGCCCAAATCGATATCCCGAACTTCCGGGATCGAATAAATGACCGGGACTCCCTTGATCACTTCAATGAGAAGTGTGGTACGGGCTTCTTTATGATTTTCATCCGCTTCGATATAAGCTCTGATCTCCGCCGTGCCCAAATCAAGGAGAGAAACGGTATTCGCGGTGAGAGAAACGACATTTTCCCCGCTCATCAGTTCATATGTCACGGCGCCTGTTCCCAAGCCTCCGATGGCTTCGATCGAAAAATCCGGCGTGCCGTATTCAACTGATATGTTGCTTTCCTCGAAACGAAAATTCGTCTGATCCAACTTCATCAGTGTCGCGCCGCCGGGGATGAAATCCTGTTCAAAGGTCATTTCATCGCACACAGCGGAACAATGGTATTCCTCGATCCCGGGAATATAGACGCAGATGTTTTGCAGTTCATCCGTGACTATATCCTTGATCCCGTACGGATACTCCGTTCCGTTCTGCGTCAGCGTCAGTTCGGTCACCGGCAGACCGACCGCGTCGGTTAACGGAATGATCGTTCTGAAAACCTCAATCCCCTGCGAATTATAAGTATACGTAGACGTCAGAGGATGAATGGAGCCTCCGTCGATCGTAATGATCGCGGGTTCCTCGGCATGTTCCCCGGATCCGATCGTTACGGGAACGATTACCGGCTCCGATGGATCACCGGGTTCCTCCGCTGCGCGATCATCGACTTCGAATATCGTTCCGCCCGATATTGTGATTTTGCTCGCGACCGGTTCTGTTGTATCTATATAATGTTCAACCGCTCCGCCGCCGATACCCGCGCTCTGGATTCCATCCGAATCGTCCGGAAAATCAGCATTATAATATTCATCGAGACAGGTACTGCCAAAGGCATAGACTGATCCGCCTTCGATCAGTATTTCGGATGCGTTCCGTTGCTGACCCGCACCGATGCCGGCGCCGCCATTATTACCATACGCATGAATAACTCCGCCGGTAATCGTGATTGTACCGATCATATCATAGTAAGGACTTCCGCCGATACCGGCCGCGCGATCTCCGCCAAAACCGGTGATGTTTCCTCCGTTGATGAAAATGTCCGGAGACGGACCGAATCCGGCTCCGATACCGGCACCATTTACCCCGCCTGTTGCAGTGATTTCACCGCCATTTATGGTGATGGTGCATTCCGAATTTGAAATACTTGTACTCCCGTTATCCGCCCGGCCGATTCCCGCGGCATTTGTCCCGCCAACGGCTGTGACGGTTCCGCCGCTTATCGTTATCGATTGGAGTTCTCCTTGCATTCCGGTTCCTATTCCGGATCCGTGCCCCAAACTCGTCGCATCAATCACTCCGTCTTCGATCGTGATCGAAAAACCCTCTGAATAAGAACCGCCGCCGATGCCCGCTCCGTTCATATCGGATCTTGCCGTGATGTCTCCTCCGGTGATCCTTATGGATCCGCCACCGCCCTCGTAGCCGTCGCCGATACCCGCACCGTTTCCGGCTTCAGATACGGCGGTGATTTCTCCTCCGGAAATATCGACGGATGCGCCGCTTCCTTCATACCCTCCGCCGATTCCGGCTCCGCTTCCTTTGCTTGAAGCGTTGATCGTTCCGCCTTCAATCGCAACCGAAACGGTTTTCGAACGATATCCGCCTCCGATACCTGCACCGTAAAATTCGGATCTTGCTGTAATATTCCCTCCGGTAATCCGGATTGATCCGCCACCGCCGTTATATCCGCTACCGATACCCGCACCGCCTCCGGCGGAACTTGCCGTTACCGTTCCTTCGTTAATATCAACCAGGCCGCAGGAGCCTCCGATTCCGGTGTCGATACTATAGCCACCGCCGATACCCGCTCCGTAGTATGAAGAACCAATCGCCGTAACGATTCCGCTATTGATCGTAATGCTTCCGGCATCCGGATAATCATTATCGCCGCCGATCCCGGCGCCGCCTACGCCCCCTGTCGAGCTCAATTCACCGTCCGTGTCACTCGATACGGTAAGCGTCGCTCCCGAAGGGACCCGTATTCCTGCATAGTAGGGTCCGCTAACGATCGAATTGAATCCGATCAGGTCCAAATTGACCATTGCGCCGGACTCTAAAATGAAGCAACCGTAAGGAGCTAATGATTGATCGTATTGGATATTGACAGAAGAAAGTGAGATGTTATGCGTTCCGCCGGACACAAGTACGGTATTGGGAGATGCCTCCGAACGGTCTGTTTGCGTAATGATATATCCGTCCGGGTCCGCATCGGAAATCAAATTTCCGACCCCATCGTATGCGCTGATTGTATCCTGACCGATCACAATATCGCCCTTGTCCACGTACAGTGTCGTTTTTATTCCGTCCGCCTCGGTCGGATCCAATCGGACACCGGCTTTTTGAGAGGCCGCCACAGCTTCCGCCACGTTTGTCTCTGCACCGATTATCGGGTAAAAATCGCCGATCGGAAGCATACAAAACGAAAGAATAATCGCGAAAAGTCTAGTGGAGAAACGATGCTTGGTCGGAATATTCATTTGGAACCCCCTCAAAAAACACGAAATTATGGATGTCGAAATGGTTTGCTGCTAAGTTACTCTGTCATTACGGAAAGGATATTTCCGTTCGCATCATATTCGTATGAAACGGTGCTTCCGTCCGGATAGGTCACACGAATCAGGCGACCGAGCAAATCGTATTCATAAATCAGATCCCCCTTATCGATAACCTGCTCTCTTGGGAGGACTGTGATTTGCAGACTGTCGGATCGCCCGGATTCCGCCTCCGTTACAGTGATTGTGGTCTCGCCGGGTAACAGTGCGGTCAGCATACCGGAGGTATCTATCGTTGCGATACTCACATCGCTACTGGTCCATGCCAATTCACTGCCGGATGCTCCCGAAAGCGTTAGTTGATAAATCCCGCCTTCATGAACTTCGGTATCCAAAGGAAGAATCAACAGGGTTTCCGTAGTCTCTGTTGGGACCGTTACGGAGGTCGTTGTCGGGGATGTTGTAGAACTCGTGGTCGTCGGTGTCGGATCGAGCGGACAAGCCGTACACATAATCATGATAACCGCCATCAAACCGAGCGCGATTCCGGTCTTGATACACCGGGTGTGGTCCAGGTAAACTTTCATATTTTTCCCCTCTATAGCATGAAAATATATCAAACATTGCGTATTATACCATCGATGATAAATAATCTCAATAAAAACCGAATGGATTTACGTTAAATATCTTATAAAATATATTTAACTTTATTTACAATTGATACGGAGGCTATTTGTATTGCGGGATCATATAATGACGTTTATTGTTGACTTACGAGCGCGAGTCCCTTACCGGGTTTTTTTACTCTTCCTAAAGTCGCTCCCTGAACTCCTTGATCAGTGCGGGTAAAACCTCGAGCACGTCCCCGACGATCCCGAACGTCGCGATCTTGAAGATCGGCGCGTCGGGGTCTTTATTGATCGCGATGATGGTATCGGAAGAGGACATTCCGGCCAGGTGCTGGACGGCGCCCGAGATGCCGCACGCGAAGTAGACCTTCGGGCCGACGGTTTTTCCGGTCTGACCGACCTGATGATTGTATTCGATCCATCCGGAGTCGACGACCGCGCGGCTCGCACCGATACCGGCGCCCAGAACCTCCGCCAGTTCTTCGACGAGTTTCAGATTCTTCGGATCGCCCATTCCCCGGCCGCACGATACGATGATGTCCGCCTCGGCCAGATTGACCATTCTCCCGTTATGGTCCGCAACCGGCGAGACCTTTGTGGACGGGACCGGCGGAACGGAGACGGCGGGGCGGATGATCTTTCCTTTTCGGGTCGGATCCGCGGGGATCGGCTTCATGACCTTCGGGCGTACCGAGGACATTTGCGGTCTGTGGTTCGGGCAAATGATGGTCGCCATCAGGTTTCCCCCGAATGCGGGTCGCGTTTGCATCAGGATCTTCTTTTCGTCGTCGATTTTGAGGCTCGTACAGTCGGCGGTCAAACCGGTTCCGATCCGGGACGCGACTCTCGGCGCCAGGGATCGGCCGTACGCCGTCGCGCCCATTAGGACGATTTCCGGCTTATAGGACCGGATCAATTGTGCGAAAACGTCGGTATACGATTCATCGTTAAAATCCCGAAGCGTCGGATCATCGACAACATATACGTTATCCGCGCCGTGAGCGATCAGGACCTCCGCCGCGGCGTCCGGCTTCTCGCCGATCAGGACCGCGGAGAGCTCGACTCCGAGCTGATCGGCAAGTTTTCTTCCTTCGCCTAAAAGTTCAAGCGCGACGTTTGAGGCGATGCCGTCCTTCTGTTCGGCGAAAATCCAGACCCCTTTGTAGGCGGAAAGATCCGCGGCAGGAGCCACTTCGTCTTTGGTAAAATCGATCGCGAAAAACTTACAGGAGGATACACAAGCGCCGCACAAGGTGCAGTTATCTTGAATCACTGCTTTTCTGTCCGTGATTTGGATCGCGCCGAAAGGGCACGAGCCGACACAAATTTTACAACCGACACATTTTTCGGGAATGATTCGAATGCTTGCCATCTTCTTTATTCCCCCGCCTTCATGAAATGCATCGACAGAAGCCGGTCGGTAAGCTTTCGGGCCTGCTCCTCCGGGGTTCCCTCAAACATCTCGCTTTGGACGTCATGGACCGGCACAAAAGTCCGGATGACCTGAGTCGGCGAGCCCTGAAGGCCGCACTGCGTCTTGTCGGCGCCGACATCGTCGGCGGTCCATACGGCGACTTCCGTCTTTTTGGCACGCATCATACCCTTCAGGGAAGGAAGGCGGGGTTCGTTGATCTCTTTCACTACGGTGATCAACGCGGGAAGGGTCAGTTCGATATCGTCATACCCGTCGTCGGTCAGCCGTTGGCATCGGATCCGCCCGTCGCCGATTTCGGTTATTTTCCGCACATACGTCGCGTGCGGGATCCCGAGCTTTTCGGCAAGACTCGGTCCGACCTGGGCGGTATCGCCGTCGGTCGCCTGTTTGCCGCAAATGATCAGGTCGTATGCTCCGATTTTTCGAATACCCATCGAAAGAGCGTATGCCGTGGCCAGTGTGTCCGCGCCGGCAAACGCGCGATCGCTCAGTAATACACATTCGTCGACGCCGAGGGCGACGGTTTCCCGGAGCATTCCCGCGACGGCGGGGATCCCCATGCTTAATACGGTCACTTTGCCTCCGGTCCGGTCTTTGATCCGAAGCCCTTCCTCGACCGCGTACGTATCGAACGGATTAATTACGGATTCGACTCCCTCACGGATGATCGTGTTGGTTTCCTTGTTCATTTTGACTTCCGTTGTAGCCGGAACTTGCTTGACACAGGCGATAATGTTCAACGTTGATACTCCTTAACGTGAGAATGATTTTCGAAAAGCCGGCGGACCCGGCGACTCATCTTAATGATTCGCCGAAAACTCCTTCAGTAGATTCAGGGCGATGATATTTCTCTGGATCTGGTTGGTGCCCTCGTAGATCTGGGTGATCTTCGCGTCCCGCATCATTTTTTCGACCGGGTATTCCTTCATATAGCCGTAGCCGCCCAGGATCTGCACGGCATCCGTCGTCACCTTCATCGCGGTATCCGACGCCATGACTTTGCACATCGCAGAGTCCTTGGAGATGTTTTTCGCGCCGGAATCGATAAACCGGCACGTCGCGTAAACCAGAGATCTCGCCGCTTCGATCTGGATCGCCATGTCGGCGAGGATATGCTGAACGGCCTGAAACGTAGAGATCGTCGCACCGAACTGTTCTCTTTCCTTGGAATACTTCACCGCTTCGTTCATCGCGCCGGTCGCGATACCGATCGCCTGCGCCGCGACACCGGGGCGCGTCCGGTCGAGTGTCTTCATCGCGACGATGAAGCCGGCGCCTTCCTTGGACAGCAAGTTCTCCTTGGGGACTCTGCAGTGATCGAACACCAGCTCCCGTGTGCAGGAAGCCCGAATGCCCATCTTATTTTCTTTCTTGCCGAACGTAAAGCCGGGCGTGTCTTTCTCGACAATAAATGCCGAAAACCCCCTGGAACCCCTTGTTCTGTCCGTACAGGCAATGACGGTATAGATCTCCGCCTCACCGCCGTTCGTGATCCATTGCTTGGTCCCGTTGAGGACATATTCGTCTCCGTCCGGCGTCGCGGTCGTTCGGATGCCGGACGCGTCGCTCCCGGCACCGGCTTCCGTCAGGCCGAAAGCGGCCATTTTCTTACCCGCCGCGATATCCGGAAGATATTTCTGCTTCTGCTCGTCACTTCCGAAAAGGATGATCGGAAACGCGCCGAGACCGGTCGCCGCGTAGGATAAAGATATTCCGCCGCAACCCCGGCTCAACTCTTCGACGACCAGCGCCATCTCAAATATCCCGCCGCCGAGCCCGCCGTACTTCTCCTCGATATATACACCGCAAAGGTCCGAGTCGGCCAGAATCTTCATGATATCGTGGGGAAATGTTCCTTCTTCGTCATATTGGATCGCCAGCGGTCTGATTTTCTCGTCCGCGATCTGGGCCGCCAGTTCTTTGATCATCGTTTGTTCTTCGGTCAGAAAGTAATTCATTTTCGTATCTCCTTATTGCGAACATATTTCCGCGATCCATAATTATATTGATAGTCAAACCATATGGTTGAGTATAGTACAAAAGGAATGCAGGCGCAATAATTACTTTGATTAACAAATAATTTGATAGTCGTTATTTTTCACGAGGCGATTATATCAAAAAAGCCGCCGGAAACCAAGTCTCCGACGGCCTTTCCGAGGTTACGCTTTCCGGTCTATTTCTTTCGTACCGGAACCCAAATCTCTCCGAACCCGTTCTGGTGCTTCCCCAGGCCGTAGTACATCTCGAACTGCGGACCTTCCGCCGTCTCGTACTCGGAGGACGGAAACCACTCCGACCAGATCCGCCTCCACACGCCCTGCACTTCACATCCCGGCGCGTCGAAGATCGCCCAGGTTGCGGACGGGACGTCGAGGGTCGAAAAACGCGATGGCAAAGTCAATCCTTCGGGCAGGTACTGGCACAGCATGTACTTGAAATCGGTTTCCGTGAAATCATAGAGCGCGGCGATCGTGAAGTTGTCGCCGAATCGCCCCAGCAGGCGGTTCATCTCCTCGGCGGTTCCGTCTTCGCCGCATTTTCTGCAAAACTGCGGCACCTGAAGGAATGCCGTCTCATGGTCCGTGCTGATCTTTTCGAAAACACCGAATACCCGGAAAGCCTCTCTTTGTTCAATACGATAGTTCATTTCTTGGTCTCCTTTAATTGATATTGAGAAGGTCATCCTCGGATAGGCTTTGAGCGAGACGCCCGAATTGCGCGAGGCCGCCGGCATGACGCCGTGCAGATTCCTGTACGCCCGACTGAATGCTTCCGGCGATTCGTATCCGTACTTCAATGCCACGTCGATTACTTTCGTATCGCTTGTCTGCAGTTCGAAGGCGGCCATCGTCAGGCGCCTTCTCCGGATGTACTCCGACAGCGGGACATCCGTTATAAACGAGAACATCCGCTGAAAGTGATACGTGGAACAGCAAGCGATCTGCGCGACTTTGTCGTACGAGATCTCCCCGGTCAGATTGGACTCGATGTAGTCCATCGCCTGATTCATTCTTTCCGGCCAATCCATTGACTTTCCCTCCCTGATGAGACCATCATAATCTTTCGGAGCTTACGAATCCTTGCAGTTGATGCACGAAAATGTCAGGTGTTCTCCCGTCTCGCTCACTGATGAAGCGAACAAGGCAATGCTTTTACTTTCTGTGTACCTTGCGCTGATTTTCACTCACCGTGCAGGTCTGCCTTATCGATCTTTTTCCGGCAGTCCGGACACAACCCTTCGAAAACCAGCCGATGCCGAAAGACCAGATAGCCGGTTTCCTCGATTACGCGCTCATCCAATGCTCCATCGTATGGGATCGGCACATCGCAAACCGTGTGACACCGGGAACAGATCAAGTGATCGTGCCGATCCGCGCGAACCTCGTAACGGTCGGTGACCGGAAGCTTCACATGGAGAATTTCCCCCGTCTGCTCGAGCACATTCAAATTACGGTAGACGGTGCCGCGGCTGATTTTATCGTCGACGGCACGAACGTCCGTATAAATCTGATCTGCGCTCGGATGATCGCAACGCGCCCGGACCGCGTCCAGAACCAATCGTCGCTGTCTGGTACTGCGCTGTTTCAAGATTCACTCACTCCTTTTGTCTACTCCATCATTCCGGAAAGCGTCGCTTGATTCAACTCTGAATTCCTGAGTCTTGAGAGCTCCCTGACTTTATCGAAACAGAGCCCGGCCGCCTTTGAAAAGCGCTCGCCGTATTCGGGATCCGCAAGACAGCAGTGCGCGGCATGGCGGTACTTGATATTTTTCGTAACACAGGCCATGTCTGCGGCGGTGTTTTCAATAAGGAGCTGCTTCTGATCTTCGGTCATCACCCGCCACAGGTTTCCTCCGGCGCGGAAGCAGTCGTCGGTCGGGTCATCCTTGGGATCAAATCGGTACATCGCCCCGTCCAAATCCATCGGCGGTTCCATGACCTCCGGCTGAGCGGTCCATACGCCATAGCTGTTCGGTGTATACGCCGGGGCTCGTCCGTAATTACCGTCGACGCGCATCGCCCCATCGCGGTGATAATCATTGACGGGGACCTTCGCGCGGTTTACGGGGATCTGATTATAGTTGATGCCCAGACGATACCGGTGCGCATCTCCGTACGAAAAGAGTCTTCCCTGAAGAAAGCGGTCCGGGCTGAAGCCGATACCGGGAACGACGTGCGCGGGGGTAAAAGCGGCCTGCTCCACCTCGGCGAAGAAATTCTCCGGGTTGCGGTTGAGCTCCAGAACGCCCACTTCGATCAGCGGGTATTCCGCGTGTCGCCAGATTTTAGTGATATCAAAGGGATTCTCATAATGATTTTTGGCCTGTTCCTCAGTCATAATTTGCACGTACATCGTCCATTTGGGGAAGTTGCCCCGCTCGATCGACTCGAAAAGATCCTTGCCGTGATACTCGCGGTCCATGCCGTTGATTTTCGCGGCCTCTTCGTTACTGAGGTTCTTAATCCCCTGTTGTGTCCTGAAATGAAACTTGCACCAGACGCGCTCGTTCTTGTCGTTATAGAAGGAATATGTGTGCTCGCCGTAAAAGTGCATGTTCCGGAACGACGCGGGAATGCCGCGGTCGCTCATGACGACGGTGATCTGATGGAAACATTCGGGCAAAAGCGTCCAGAAATCCCAGTTGTTCTGTGCCGAGCGGCGACCGGTGTGCGGGTCGCGTTTGACGGCACGGTTCAAATCGGAGAAATTATGCACATCCCGGATAAAGAACGTCGGGGTGTTGTTACCGACCATATCCCAGTTCCCCTCTTCGGTATAGAACTTGACAGCTACGCCGCGGATATCCCGCTCGCAGTCGGCGGCACCGCGCTCCCCTGCCACGGTCGAGAAGCGGATAAATAACTCGGTTTCCGCCCCGGGCGCGAGCACCTTCGCCTTCGTATACTTTGAGATGTCGTGTGTTACCGTAAGTTTGCCGTACGCGCCCCAACCCTTGGCGTGCATCCGGCGTTCCGGAATCACCTCGCGGTTGAAGTGTGCCATCTTTTCCATCAGCCAAACATCCTGCATGACGACGGGACCGCGCGGACCGGCGGTAATCGCGTTTTCATTGTCGGCGACCGGTGCGCCGACCTCGTTGGTCAGTTTTTTGTACTCGTCCATGGTTTTTTCTCCTTTCGGTGGTTTGAATCGTTCGGTTTGTCGTGTTACAAAGAAAGACACATAATCAGAAGCCAGACATAAACCGCGGTTTTCGGTAACATCAGCATGCCGATCTTTGGATTTCGGTTCGCCCAAAGGACGACGGGCAGATAGAAAGCAAAACTGAGAATGAGTGCAAGCCAGACCAAACCGAGACCCGGCGAAGCTTTTCGAAAAACAAAGAACATCGCGGCGACCGTCGCCCCCAGCGCGAAAAACGGAACATTCCGCAAAATGCCCCAGCGGACGGGCGGATACCGTTTTGTCCATCGGTTCTGCGGAAGAAAGCATAACGCGATGCGAACCATCGCAAGGAGACAGACGGAAAACGCCCAGACTTCTGCGTTCGGGATCGCGAAAATGAGCGTCCCGATATGATACAAAATGACGTAGAAAAGGGTCATCGTGATCGAGGTAATTTGCTTTCCGCGGCCGAGCGCCCTTCTGTTTGACTCCTCGTCACCCGAAAGGATCACTCTGATGCGCGGGATCAGGTGAAACGCGTCTCCGCCTACCAGTAACAGGGCCATAACGCCCGCCCAAAATCGCGGCGGATTTCCCGGGGCACCTACAAGGAGAACCACCCCTATGATCGTCGCTGCGGCAAGATAAAGGATATCGAAAACTGCTTCCACCCGTCCGAATACACGCTTCATATCATTCCATCCTCCTTCCGGGCTTTGGCCATCCAAAGAAGATGGATCGTCACGGTAATCCCGATGACAGATAACAGAAGCAAACTCCACATACTGCGGATCAGGGCGCCGGACAGAATCAGCATTCCCCACAACCAAGCCATACTGATGATGAACGTCTTTCTTGTAAGGCCCCTGCGATGCTCATAATTCTCGATATGCTCGCGAAAAAAGGGAATCGCCACGATCCTCGCACGGATCCGGGGCGCCGACGATAAGCAGGCGACCGCCGCCAAAACAAACGGAGTTGTCGACCATACGGGAATCAATATCCCGATTGCTCCGAAAACCAAAAAGAGAAATCCCAGAACGGTCAGCAAGATCGTTTTCAAGGGACAGATCCACCCATCTCTTTCCTTATTAGGACTTATTACTATTATTCTAACACATTCCCGGAATAAATTACAGAAATATTTGATATTTTCCCAAGGGTATCCTCTTCTGATTCCGGCTTTACTCGATCGGGCGTTTCTTGATCCCGAAACAGAAACGCAAGCCGGGAACCCTTCGGATCATTTCATATACCGACATCGTCACGACAAAAGACAAGAGGATAATCAAACCCGCCTGGGCGTATTCATCGGAAACCCATTGAGTGACATAAAAAGCGACCGCCACAAGTACCGATTGGTGCAGTAGATAGACCGGGAAAGCCGCCGCGGCAAAGTACGCCGTTATGCGGGTTCGGAAATTCAGAAACCGTCGGCCCAAGCCGAGAAGGGCCAAGATGCCGACCCATGTGACGACACGGCGATACAATTCATACGGAATCGCCTGATAATCTACCCGGTCAACCAAGATCAGATGAAGAGCAAGCATCGCCACTAAAGCGCCTGTCAGAATCGGCCAGTACTTTTCGATCCGCTCCTGAACTTTTTCTTCGGCCAACACGAAATACCCGAGCATGAAGAGGGCAAAGTTCTCGCCCAAACCCTTGCCCCCGATGACCAATATCGGCGCGAACAACCACAGTATGGCCGCGAAAGTCAGCAAAGCGGGCATGTTCAGGTTATTTATTTTCGATGTCAGCGAGTACTTCCGGGCAAGAAGGATTATAGGGATCGCCGCCAACGAAATCACGAACAAATACAGGATGAACCAGAGATGCCCGGGCGTGAAACCGCCCTCGTACCCGGTCAGATCCGTCCATTTGGTGAAAAACAAAAGATATTGTTCAAAATATCCTCCGGAATATCCGTTGTGAAACCGCTCCGCATAATAGGTCTGGATCGGAATGAGAACGAGGATACCGAAAATCAAAGGCACAAAAAGGCGCTTTACCCGTTCGACGATATAAAGCTTGACCGATCGCTTTTTCAGCGCGTAGCGTGTACTGATGCCGGAGATCGCAAAAAGAAGAGGCATAAACCACGGAGACGTCGCAACGAGAAACCCGCCCAGAAGCGGCATTGAGTCCCCGCGCACGTAAAAACTTTCCCCGTAATGGTTATAGATCATGAACGTATGATAAACAAAAAGCATCAGGATACAAAGTGATCTCAGATTGTCAATGTCGTTTCTTCTCATGCCAAGCCTCTGTGGATTTATTGATGAAATGCTGAGCAGATCCGTATCCTCGGATCCGACCCCTACGCGCCCAGCCAGGGAATAAAGAGTATGAATACCGCCACTTGAATGCCCAGCGCAAGAATCACCGCCGCGGCGCCCATGACGATTCCCGCAACCGCGGCTTTTTTCCCTGCTTGCTTCTCCGCGCCGGTCCTTTTGAGCGCTATGATTCCACAAACGATCGCAAATAATGCGAGTAAATATACGGCACCCAAAAAGTTAACGATTCCGATCGACTCGACAAACCATCCCAATAAAACAGACGCGACAAGAACGACTAAGCTTCCGATACCCAGATACAATGCGACAACGGCCACCCCCGGCTTGGGTGGATTGTTCGGAACAGGGTGATCACTCATCTTCATTCTCCTTATCGATATGCGTCACTCGAAAATCACGCACGGTCGGTGCACAAAAGAATAATTAATGTTTACCCATATAATAGTAGCATTTTTTCTCAAAATAAATGATTATTATGCGCAAATATGCGCAAAAAATGCCGTACGCCAAGATTACACTGCTTTTCGGCCACGTTAAGCCGCCTCGGTCAATACATCGTCAGGAACGCTCTGTGTCGCTTCCATTGGTTCCGTAGTCTCCGTGGCCGACGTCGGTTCCGTAGTCCCGATTTTCTCAGGATTCTCCGCAAATTGATTCCGCCCAGATTTTGATATCCTTCCAATTGCGGAAGTCGCCTTCGGGCGCATCTACTCGTTTCATGACCCATTTTTCAAAGGGGCTCAGCATTTTGGGATCCATTTTTCCTCCGAAACAGGTAATATTCCGGGCATGTATTTTTTCGATGACCGGCCGGAGAGAATCCAGATATAACCGTCCGTCCAATTGTTCAATTGGATTTCCGGGACCCGTCGGGCCGCTGATAAAGAGCCAGACAGGCAATTTTTCCAATGACTCGATATTCTTTTTCATAAATCGCGTCACATTCTTGTGCCAAAGCCCCATATAAACTGAACTGCCGATGATGATTTTTTCATAAGGAGTCAGATCATGCACCGTGCCGGCATCCATCACATCCACCGATGATCCCTTTCGACGAAGTGTATCACCGATTTTTTCGGCTATTTCCGCCGTCGATCCTTTCTTGGAACCGTATACCACCAGTATTTTCTTATCCATTGGTTATTCCTCCTTTTTCAATGTCATAAGCGCATCCGGATACGAACGCAAGAATGAAAAACAGCAGTCCGAGGCTCACGGCAGAAACCATGACCGGGCTGATGACGTCCGGATCGGATATGCCGGGAACAAACCCAAATATTGCTACTTGCAGTGCGAAAAAAACACTCACGGAACCGACGATCAGGAAAGGGCGCCACAGCTTGGACATTAATCGGCGCATGCCTGCCGGCAACACCCTTCTCCACCATCGAAGCGGCTTGCGGATCTGTGTCGACATCGCCCATCCGACCGTAAAGAAGATCACCTGAGCGACTCCGCCTCCGACGAGAAATAACAGGATAAACAGCGCCAGAAATATGGAAGAAGCGTGCTTTTTGTGCATGAACCCCGCCGACCAGATGACGACGATAACACCCACCGACATCGCGGCTATTCCGGTGATCAGAAAATTCGGGATGATGGTAAAGGCCGGCTCGTTTCCGTGAAGCCACATCCGATCTGCCTCTCCGATGGCTTCGATAAAAAAACCATTCGTTGCCGTATTGCCTTGCAGTGTTTCAAAAAAGCCGTGCGCGATACCGCCTATTCCGAAAATGATTCCGAGCGTGGAAACGATCGTATGGATCGCCCGATTGACGGTGCCCGGAATCGTACTTTCCGGATTTTCGCGTATCATTATTGTTCCTCCCCGACTCGTTCGGTCAATGCGTGATCGATCATGCGATCGATCGTTTGTGTCCTCTTTTCTTCATCAAAAAAGTCTGTATCCAGATACGTGTTATAAAACTCCGGATTCATAACGATATGGTGAAAGGGAATCATGAGCTGCATCGCGATAATATTCAATTCTGTTTCATCACAGACAGTAAATATCTCTCGCAACAAGGGCGTAGCCATTTTGCAGGAATTGCGGCAGCCGGACTTGAGCTCGATCGAAATCGCGATTTTGCAGATATTGTGGTACTTAAATGCAGTATTCGCGGTAGTGATCAGCATATTTCGAAGCCGTTCCCGTGCATCGGGTTTGACTTGGCTGTTTGCGTCCGACTTCTCATTTTCGCGGCTTTCCGGGTCGGACTTCTCAATAATCTGACTCATCATCGTCGCCACGACCCGGTTGAGTAAATTTTCTTTGGATCGGTAATAGTAATTAACCAGCGCAAGATTCACGCCTGCTTTTGACGCAATCTCTCGCGTCGTGATCTGCTGTTCGTTTTTTCCCTCAGCCACCAATTCCATCGCGGCCTGAAATATTTTTTCTTTTGCGTTTGCCTCTTCTTTGCTCATATTCGCCGCCTTGGTTTGAACGTGTTTTAATCATGTTTAATTTTACTCCGAATTTACAGATTGTCAACAGCGAATTCTGTCCGGCACAAAATTTATTACTTCCGGACCGGAATCCAAACTTCTCCGAACCCGTTTTGATGCTTTGAAAGGCCAAAATACATCTCGAATTCAGGCATTGGAAATGTGTTGTTCGTATTTGCGCTCTCCCAGTTTCACGATGACGACGAGAAGGAGTGCCGCAACGAGTAGTTTGGCGACAAGTATTTCGTCCGCGATGGCGACTACACCGGGATTGGAAGTGATCAAATTCATAAACGCGAGGGGCGCACCGATGAAAACCGTCCCAATGAAACGAGCCTCCCGAAACACTCTTCCGCTCGACGCGACAATATATGCAAACAACAAGATCGTCGGAGACATAAGCCAAGCATCGACCAGCGACAGCGTAATTACATGATTCGAACTGATCGAGAAATAATGAACGCTTTCCGTATTGAATTTTTCAAACAGGAGACTCGCCGCAACGACACAAACGCCCGTTACGCCCACGACCAAAAGATTGACAATGATTTTAGCAACAACGACATTTCGGAAGGAAGATCCGGTCCCCCGCTCCAGGGCGTATGTCTTTTCGCGAAAATCATGGATCACGTTGTACATCGGATAAAGAAAAAGGATCAATAAACACACAGAAGTGGTAACCCAGAGAAGCATGATTAACACTTCGAACGGATTCCCCCATACGTCCGCCCACCCGCTCGGCAAGATCCAGATCACGCCAAAGAGCGCAACGAGAAAAACAAAGAGTCCTCTCAGGCGATGAAACGTCTTAATAAATTCCCACTTAATCGTCGCCGCCATTTGACATCACCTCCGCATAATAATCATCGACGGACATATTGCGCTTCGCCCGCACTTCTTCGGCATCCACGCTCAGGACCGAATGATCTTTCATAATCAGAAGCTGATCGAAAAGCACCTCCATGTCCTTGATCAGATGCGTCGACAGGATCACCGTCGCGTCCTCCGGAATGTTCTCGAGGATAAATCTCTTGACGTCCCTTTTCATCGTCGGGTCGATCCCGCCCATCGGTTCATCCAATAAATACAGTTTCACATTTCTCGAAAAGGCGAGCATCAGACAAACCTTCTCCTTGTTGCCTTTCGAGAGGTCCTTGATTTTACCTTGCGGATCGATACCGAACTCGCCAGAGATCCGGCGCGCTTTTTGCTCATCAAAGTCCGGAAAGAAGTCGCGATAATACGCAATGGCATCGCGAACGTTCATCCAATCGAAAAGCTGCTCCGGGGCAAGCAGAAAGGAGGTGCTTTTTCTGGTCACGGAGGAAACCGGCACATCCGCGATGCGGATCTCGCCTTGATCCGGAAGCATGAAATTGCCGATCAACCGCAGTAACGTCGTCTTCCCGATCCCGTTATCGCCCAGAAGGCCGATGATCCGCCCCGAGGGAATCGACAGCGTGAGATCCCGGATCACGGAGGTCCCCCGTACTTTCTTTGATACTCCTTTCATGGAAACCAGATCACTCATCCTCTAAAGCTCCCTTCACCTTATTGAGTATCGCTGTGTCGGATAGCCCAACATTGCGCATTTTCGCGATAAAATCCTCGATTTGCCGATCTACCATGCGCTCCTCCAGATTGTCCTTACAGTCGACGAGGACAAAACTTCCGACCCCGCGCTTGGACTTAATGATTCCCTCCGAATCCAGCTCCGTCATCGCGCGTTGGATCGTAAGCGGCGAGACTTCGTATTCCAGGGAATACTCACGCACGGACGGCAACTTCTCGCCGTAAGGCAAAGCTCCGCTCATGATCCGCTCTTTGATATGATTTGCGATCTGGAGGTAAATCGGCATATCCGTTCGAAAATCCATCGCTCACCCTCTATGCTGTGTTGCTTATGTATAACAGTAGTATAGCAGAAGCGCGCCGTCTGTCAAGCGGGCGCGCGAAAACCGGATCGTTTGTTGATTTTCTTTTCGGGCAACAAGAAAGTCAGTCGACACAGAAAAGTCATATGGTTATAATCTGTCATGTGCCCGAGCCGTTTTCAGTCGGCCGCAGACACGATCATGTCCCCCCGGAGGAAAACCGAATGAAGCACAAAGTCCCGATGATCAAGACAATCAGCCTCATTGCTGCGATCGTGACGGGATTCTTCTTCAATGCGATTTTCGTATCGGAATGGGCAACTCGAATCGGTATCGATACGTCAATAATCTCCGGCTTTCTTTTCTGGGCGATCTGCGCATTTAGCATATACATCTTGATCCAACTTGTCGTTTTTCGAAAACTTAACGTGTTCGAGCGCCGTATTCTACTTGTCGCCTACCTCCTTCTGGTGATCGCGGGCCTGTTTCTACGGCCCGCACACACACGACGGATCTCTTTAAATCCGATCAGTTTTATTTCCGACTTGCGGAATGATTCGTCTTCCATCTTTATACACCTGATCAATCTTTGCCTGTTCATACCGCTCAAGCCCCTTCTTCATTGGAACAAATGGAAGGTGAGCGTTTTTTTTGTCGTTCCCGGATTCCTGCTTCTGGAGATTCTTCAACACTTCTCCGGTCGCGGATATGCGGATGTCGGAGACATCGTTCTTTACCTGACGGGCTACGGTATCGGAGCGCTCATTCTCTATTTCGTTTGCGGCAGGAAAAAGAAGGAACCGGTGTAGGCGTGTGCGAAAATCGAAACGAGTGCATACCACACGGTAATTCCATCAGTCGATACTATTCTCCGGATCGCTTCGTCAGAGAGTGAGCACCAACCGCAGATGGGCAAGAGCACTTTCGCTGAGATATGATTCTTGCTCTCTCAAAAGTTTCAGAATCGTCGTTTTTTGTTCCTCCGTCGGGGCCGAAAACGAGCGATTATAAGTTCCGAACCAGCGGATAAATTGTGTCCTGCACATGTTCCGCAAAGGCTCATGCTTATCGGACATGAACCGCAAAATATATATCATTCGCTGCCATTTACCGGCAGAGAACAACAGCGCCGCACACTTCATTTTCGTACTTCCGTATGGGGTCATGCTGAAAATCTCCTCGATCCGATCATAATCGTGGATCCGGTACTTTTGGATTAATTCTTTCGCGGTTTTTACAATTCCCCCATGCCCGGACAAAAGCATTTCCGGAATGACCGCGCCGTATCGGCGGGGATCCAACCGCATCAGAGAAATCATCGACGCGCGAATCACGTCGACCCTGTCACTTTTAAGGTAAGGCTCGATCATTTCGCAAATCGCCGGTGATCCGACTTCACCCAGACCGAGGATAGCGACGGCAGTGTGAGGGTTTTGTCTTTCCATGTAAAAATTCAAAAAATCAAACCCGGGATCTGTTTTTGTGATAAGGCTTCTTGAAAACTCTCGAACAAACGCGTTCTTATCGGTCAACAACGACTCCGCTTTCCGAAAAATATCTTTCCGATCCAAATCGTCAAGATACTTCAGCGCGGCATATCGAACACCGGAATATTTATCCGTAAGAAGCGCATCAGCCAGGTCGGATACATCCAAATCGGTCTTAATGAGCGATTCAAACGCCGTTTTACGCGAAAGCGGATCCTTTCCCCGCAAAATGTATTTTCGCAGTATCTCCCGGTTCTTCTCCGGAGACCTCAGCAGGATTCGAAGACAAGCATTTCGGATTCCGGAGTTTGAATCAAACAAGCCATCTTCGACGATATGTATATTCGCCGGGTCATTGATGACTGTGTCAAAAAGATGGGCGATTTCGGGATACGCACACCTTGTACTTCTTCTTAATCTGTCTATCAATGATATGGATTGAAGCAGTTCCTGCTCAGAAGCCACTTTCAATCCTTCCGAAAATGAATCAAACGCCGTCTGCCGAACTTCTCCCACCCAATCGTTCAGCCTGGGGATCACAAACGGCAAAGTCGCTTCAAATTTACCAAGATATTCTACCGCTCTTTGACGTATATAGCCGTTCGAACTAAAGGTCGAAAAAATGACTGCGGCTCGCTTTTCCTCTGGAGACATCCCGGAGGTGATGAAATCAGTAATCATCTCCGCCTTCCAAATTGCAGAGCATGAATAATGGGGTTGACGCATATGCGCCCCAGCTTCTACGATTTGGTCAAACGTTGAACGCCTTAAGAAGGCGGCGAGGGTTTGTGCCGCCTTTTTTGTATACATGGGTATATTCTCTGCAAGAACAGAGAAAATGCACGGAATCGCCCACAAATGGCCGGCGTTCAAGTCTTCGATGAAGCCGTCCAGGCGCGATGAGAAGAATGGAACTTGTTTGCGCTTAAAAAACAACATTAGTCACCCGCTTTCCCGCCTGACATCAATTATACCCAATTCTGAAAAAAGGCTGTAATGCGACGGTTTCCCGGCAGTGCTGTCAATCCCCGGTCACCCGGCAGCCTGCTTTCTCCCTCTATGCCTTAAAGTTATAGATCGGAACGATGCGTTTCTCCACGTCGACGGTCGGACGGATCTGAGCGACGATATCATCCAGGCTCTTGTATGCCATTGGCGATTCATCGAGCGTTCTACTCGTCACGCAAGTCGAGTATATTCCCTCCATCTGCTCCCGAAACTCGTCGAGCGACAATTTGGAAAAGGCCTCTTTTCGACTCATCAGACGTCCCGCCCCATGCGGCGCGGAGTTGTTCCAATCCTCATTTCCTTTGCCGACGCAGATCAAACTGCCGTCGCGCATGTTGATCGGAATCAGGAGCCGCTCACCCTTATGGGCCGACACGGCGCCTTTTCTGAGGATCATCTCGTCGGTATCGACATAGTTGTGGATCGTAGTAAACCGATCACACTCGTTCAGGTTAAGCCCGGAAAGAACCACTTCCGTCATCGCTTTTCGATTCAGCACCGCGAACCGCTGGATGATTTTCATATCGTGGATGTAATCCTCGAAAAGCCGTCCCTCCAGATACGCCAGATCCTTGGGGATATCGATCGGTAAATCATGTTTGCCCTTCATCGACCGGACCGTTTCGAATATCTCCTGTTCGCGCCCTTCACTTTTAAGCTTTTCGATCACGTCATCGATCTGGTAGTTCGCATGACCCTTCATCGATTTTGCTGCTTCATTCTGGTAGTACTTGGCGACTTCGTTTCCGATGTGGCGACTGCCGGAGTGGATCACCAGGAAAAGACATCCGTCTTCATCCCGGTCGACCTCGATAAAATGGTTACCGCCGCCCAAGGTACCGATGCTGTTTCGCGCCCGCTCGATGTTCACAAACCCGGCACAACGCAAAGCCTGCAGATCGATCTCTTCGTGTAACGGATGCGGGCTGTTACGGATCGAAAAACCGCTCGGAATCTCACGGCGGATCAAAAAATCGAGTTGATCCAACTCAATATCATGATCCCCGAGACAAACAGTCTCCATGCCGCATCCGATATCGACACCCACCATACCGGGAACGATTTTGTCGGTGACGGTCATCGTCGTTCCGATCGTGCATCCCATACCGGCGTGCACGTCCGGCATGATCCGGATTTTGGAGGACGAAAATTCCTCCCGGTTGCAAACTCCGCGGATCTGTTCTTCGGCGGACTGATCCAATCGCGAACAAAAACAGACCGCCTGATTGTGAAATCCCTTGACTTCGATCATTTTCTTGCCGCCTTTCCAGTTCAGTGCTCCCCGCGCGGGGTCATCCCCGCGCGGGAAACAACACTTGTACTTAATTATCTTTGCCCCTCAGGATCGATGTCAACTGCGTGAGAACATCTCCGTTTCCGCCGAGGTTAATACTCCCGACATTCTCACAGATCCGCTCGACGTACTCCAACTCCTTGAGTTTTAAGAGCGTCCGGTTCTCGTCCATCAGTTTGGCCGTGTTCAGAAGCGACCGCGTGGAGGCAACCTCCTCACGCCGCGTGATGACATTGGCCTGCGCACGCTTCTCGGCGACAAGCACAGTGTTCATGATATCGCGGATCTCGCCCGGAAGGATGATGTCCTTGACCCCGGCTGAAGCAATCTGAATGAAGAGAGAATTTTCGTTCATCTTCAAACGTTCGAAAACATAACGCGACATTTCCTCTTTATTTTCGAGGATCTCATCGATTCTGTACTTTCCGACGTACTCACGGAGCGCCAACTGAGCTGCGACGTGGAGCTGTTCCCGATAGTCGTCGATCTCGCTGTCGATCCGCACGCAGTCAACGACTCTGTAAGTGCACACGAAGTTGATCCGTAAAGCGACCTTGTCCTGAGAAAGGATCTCCTGCCCGGAAATCTCCATCTTCGTCAACCGCGTGTCGACGAGGCTGACCTCCACCTTCACGTCGTTCTTCCAGAAGTAGTACGTTCCGGGCTCAAGGACGCGGACGAAATTGCGGTTAAAGCTCAACCGCCCTTTCTGGAACCCGGCTACCTCATACTTCACGAAGTATGCCTCAGGGATCTTCGAAAAGAGGTAACCGGGCACATCTTCAGAGACCTCCGGAGTCGTGATGTCTACAAGCTGGAATGTTTGCTTCGAGTAAACAGACCAGAAGGCATACTTGCCCTGACTCAACACCTGACGGAATCTCCCGTCAACAAAATGCAAGGCCAGTTTGCAGTCGGCAACATCGATCACTTCAACCGATGCGAGAATCGCCGGGTCGTCGAGAAGGATCTCCAGAGAAGCGTTCTTCGACGCAACCATCCGATCCAGACTTTGCAACTCGATCTGTACGTCGCTCAAAAAAGAGTACTTCCCTGCGCGCAACATCTTCACATACTTGCCGTTCTTGAAAAGAAGGCCTCTCTCGTTCTCTTTAATTACTGTTTTCATATTCATACCCTCCTTCAGGTTTTATAGCGTTGGCGATTGCCCGTGCACCGGCCGCGGCCGGAATCTTCAGGAGAAAGAGTCATAAGCGGGACGCTGAAGTATGACTTACTCTCTCTTTGCCCCGGTATCCGATCCCGATCAAGGCTTCCGACACACTGTCTTTCGGGTTCGGATACTGCCGAAGCATTCCTTTTCGCGAAAGACGGGACAATCGCTTCCAAATTGGCCGAATTTTACATCGGCGCGGCTGCCTCTACGACAGCGGTTCACCAAACCATGTTTTTACAACACGCGCAGGAATCGAACCTGACTAACACCTTGTGGGTCACTTACCCTTTTACGGCTGTGACAACCATGCACAAGTCCCCGTGTGGCATACGCTTCGGAACCTCCTCGCGCACCGCCGTGTCTTTGAAACACGCGCAACGGCACCTTGCATACTCATCATGCCAAAGGAGAATCATCGGTTCACGGAAAAAAACCTGCGAACTTCGTTGAAAAATCCCGGATCAAGTCCGGGATGTCGTTTTGCGGATTGTTTTCGAGCGGAAAAAGAAGCGGCGGGAATCATTCAAATCAGAGCGGATACAGCTCCATCTGTTTTTGAAGCCGGTAACGGATCAGCTCGATAAAGCTCTCCGGCTCAACCACCCTTACAAAGGGTCCGAAGGAGAGTACGCGGATCAGGATCTCGGTCTCGTCGGTCTGATCATAACGAAGCGCCACCCGATAACGGTCCTCCGCGATCCGTTCCGCTCTTTTTTCAAAATGAGCGAAGTGCAAGAACAGTCGCTCCATCGCGTTTCTTCGGTCGATCAATTCCAGGGTCAGAGAACAGGTTTTCCCAATGCGTGACTTTCCGTGATCTAGCTGCTCGCCGGGGTAAGGATTACAGGAGATGATTTTTGATAAGTTGATCGTACCCGCATACCGGCACCCGGTCGAGATCAACCGGAACTTATCGTCCTTCTCCGAATACTCCAGATGATCCGGCAGAACCTTCATAAACATGGATTTCCCATAACGGTTCAGGATGCGAATGCCCAAAGGCGTCTTGTCTCGGATCGCGCTTAGGATCACACGGAAATTGCGGATATATGTCTCATCCGAATAATCATCTCCGTCCCCGTACCGGTCGAAAACCACATAGTCCTCCGGAGTAAACAGCGGATCGACATCATCGAGTCCTTGGAATTCCACCCCGAAAAGCGCCACGCGCGGATCGAGCGAGACTGCCTTCAGCCAACGCTTCTGGATCGTCGCAAGCGGCATCGTCGGCGCATGGCGTATCGGGGTCTTCAGATCATGCCCGAGCAACTGCCATCGCGCTTCTTTAAGAGCCGGAACGATCGTCAATACACTCTCGGAAAAGGCATGTTCGTCCGTGATCTCCCGGAGATCTTTTTCCGAAAGATTTCCGTTTACGGCCGCTTCCAAAATTTTCGCGACCGTCTGGTAGTACGCGCCGTACATCTCACTGAAAATCACGTCGCATATCCTCCATCCGCCTTTGACTCCGTCTCCATACCATACATCTGTGCCATCGCGCGAAAATCCGCCCGAAACTGCTCTTCCTGTTCGCGATCCGAGAATTCTAGGTTCACGATCCTGCATAAATAGGATCGAATCCACGGATTCAGTTCGGTCGGATCATAGACATCCGCCGTGAATCGCAATGTGTGTTCGTCCAGTCGCTCAACCGTCCCGCAGCGCTTCTCACGTTCCAGGCGCTGAATAATATACTCTTCTCCGTCATCGATATGAACGTCGAAAAGAACCCTCTGAGTGCGCGATTCGTTTTTTCGGGTCATCACGCCCCACATGTGTTGACACATGCGGTCGAGCTTTTCACGAAGTTCGTTAAATCGGTTATTCTGTTCGCCGATCTCTACGCTTCGCAAGTAATCCGTCCGGAACACCCGGATTTTCTTCATTCGTAAGCAAAACACGAGAACGTACTGTCGACCGCTCTGAGCGCTGATATAAATCCGCAAAGGAACGACGCGATCCCGGGTTAAGCCCCCCCTCCGGCTTTGATTTTCAAGTGTGACCTCACGCTTTTCGCGCATCGCGAGAAAAAGGTCGCACAGCGCTTCGCTGTCGAGCGCGTGAGTGATGTAATGGTGCTTAAAGGTAAATGCTTCCGGCGCTCCCCGCCCTTTATCGAGAAGAAAAGACCCGATCACCCCGCACGGCGCGATCTCCGAGAAGAAGTCGAGCAGATCCGTGTGCTCCGAAAGATCGGTATCCTCCGCTCTTCGATACAGGACCTGCCTTCCCTCTTTTTCCGCTTGAAGAAGACCCGCTTCGGTGTATTCCTTGAGTTTTTTTCGCAGGGTCGAATCGTCGACGGATATCGGCTCTTCGAAAAACGACAAATACCGGTTATTCATCTCGTCCATGATCTCCGATACGGTCATCGCGACGTCCGGCGAGTGGAGGATGTCAAACAGGATGAAGTGAAGAGTAATGTCGCCGTCGGTAAAACTGCTGGTTTTCCAGGCTCTGAAAAGCGGGTTGTGCGGGCACGCACGGCTGTCGATCGACAGGAAGCAATTTTTCCCGTCCGGAGTCTGGCTGAAGCCCATATAATCGCCGAGCCAGCTCTCGACCCGCCGCTTCTCGTCGTCATAAGAGCGCGCGCTTTTTTGTGAGAACTGCTCCCGGCTCTTAAAGCCGTACACGTAGAACTCCCTCATGTATTCACGGATTCGCTCAAAACTCTTGATGCGCTCGTTGTAGGCCATGGTTTACATCCTTATCGCTCATTTATTCCCGGTTTGGAGGTTGACGTTTCACGATTTTCGTTAGTCTTTCCGTTTATAGATCGATCACACAGTTTCCCTCTCACCCGATCAGCCAGTTCGAGACATCTACGATTTTAATCCCTTCGTATTGGTACGATTCATGTCTTGTTCTTGCAATAATAATTTTCGGGTAAGCATCTTTGATTTGCAGGAGCGGATCCACTTCCCGTGCAAAGGTTTTCGGGTCGCTGATATTGTCCGAAACCTGTATGTAAAGTTTCTCATCCCGCCGGATGGCAACAAAATCAATTTCTCTTCTATACAAGATCCCGGCGTACAATTCATATCCCCGGCGCAACAAGTCGATCGCGATTATATTTTCGATCATTCGTCCGTAATCGAGATTTTTAGTCCCGAGTTTAGCATATCGAAAAGCGTGATCGCTCAGATAGTATTTATGATTTGAGGATAAGTATTTCTTTCCCCTGATGTCATATCTTCTCACTATGTAAAATGCAAAGGCATTACAAAGATATGCCATATATGCACTGACTGTCTTATGGTTCACCGCATCCCGGTTGCCGGTCAGCGAGTCCGCTATACTTCTCGCTGACGATAGATTTGAAATGTTATCCAACAAAAAATCTGTGACCCGGTCCATCAAGGCGATATTCCTGATTTTGTACTTCTGTCGAATATCGCGGATGATCAGAGTATCAAATACATCAGCGATGTATTGATACTTCTCGTCTGTCGAGGTATAAGCGTAGGATCCCGCCATGCCCCCCTCAATCAAAAAACGCTCATATGCTTCATACGGATCACTAAGCGAATAGTAGTCCATGAATTCCGGTAACGAAAACGGAAATACCTCGATTTCGAAGGTTCTGCCCGTAAAAAGTGTCGCCAAATCGCTGCCCAATAAAAAAGCGTTGGATCCGGTGATATAAATGTCATATTTTCCGGAAGAATGAAGACTGTTGATCGTAAGCTCGAATTTCGGGCACAATTGCACTTCATCAACGAAAAGATAATTCGACTTGCCCCGCTCGTATCTATCCTCGATATAATCGTTCAGTCGGTGATAATCGAGAAGCCTCTCGAAAGAAAGGTCAGTTAAATCGATATACGTAACATTGGCCGTTTGATCGGTGCTTCGAATAAAATCAACAAATGATTCGACCAGACGAGACTTTCCGCTTCGTCTGACGCCGGTGATCACCTTAATGTCCGGTGTTCCCCGAACCCTCTTCAACTGATCAAGATAATACTTTCGCTCGATCCATTTCATTGTTTTACCCTCCGCCCCCATTGTAACATTCTATTTCCCAAAATCAATATATATTGAATATCGGGAAATAGATTCCTGCCTTCCGGTTACCGGACATCCGGGTATGGTACAAAAAGAACGTACTGATCCTCCCACAGCTGAACTTCGATGTAATGACACTTTTCGACGATCTCGCTCATGAAGTCCTCGAGCGTTCCTTCGTATTCCCGAAGCGTCCGAAGAAGCTTTTCCTTTGTTTGGACGGCAACCGCGTTGTTTTTCTCAAGAATCCGCATACTGTCTCCGTAGGTAAAGCTGATTGAAAATGATGCGCCGGATAAATATCAACAATAAAAAAGGCACCTGCGATTTCAAACGCAAAGTGCCCGGTTTCTTTATCAAACGGGTGAGGCTATTTCCCCATCTTCTCTATCTCTTCCTCTACTTCTTCGGCGCCTTCCGCGTAGAACTTTTCTTCCTCGGGATCAAGTTCTTTCAGCAATCTCAGGAACTCGCCCGCATGAACCCTTTCTTCATCCGCAATATCCTTTAGTACTTCGATCGCCAACTCGTTATCCGTCGACTCCGCCAACTGCATGTAAAGCTGAATCGCTTCGTATTCCGCGGCAATCATAAATCGGATCGACCGAATCAATTCCGCATCCGTTAACTTTTTGTCCTTTGCGAGTCCCGAAAAGGGCTGTCCAAAATCCGGCATAATTTTCACCTCTTTCATTATTTGTATTCCATTCTTTGTCATTCCATTTTACACGCAAACTTTCTTTTTTGCGAACCCGAAACCGGTTTGCGGACTGTTTCGATTTATGATTTTCTGATTAAAATGCTTTTTACCCGCGCTTTTCCCTCCGTTGTTGTTTTCCTCCGAAGTTCCGGGTTCGTCTGCTGCATGTCCTGTGAGAGCCCATCAAAGCAACGCAGAGCGTTTTCGAACCGATGCGGTAAAACAGGCTGCAAAAGGATACTCTATTGATCGACTCCGACCTTCTTTTCGAAAATCTAAAAATCGTTTGACGAAAGTTGCAAATCGCTCTAAACTCAAGATAGATCATAGCAGGCGCACCGTACGGATTGTACTCTATTCGATTTTTTTCTTTTCGATTGGGATCGGAAAATTTTCCGTAGAATCGATAAGTCCGGAAAACCCCTTCCGGACACTTAAAGAACGAGGAGGAGCGATTATGGAAACCCGCACCCGCGAAATCAAGGCGAAAAAATTCCCCGACATCAGCGTAAGGATCATTCCGGGACACTTCGCGACGCGTCACTCACACATTAATTATTTCATCGACCTGACCGATGTGATCAGTCATCAGAAAAAAGCGTTTGCCGCCGGCAAAGCCTTCGCTTCCCAGTATTCTTCGAATACCGCGGTCGACACCATCGTCTGCCTCGACGGCGGCGAAGTGGTTGCCGCGTTTATGGCAGAGGCTCTGAGCAATATTGACCGATATGCCGTTAACGCGGGTTCCGACATTGCGATCGTCACGCCCGAGACCAATTCGGCCGGGCAGTTGATCCTTCGCGACAATACGCAGAATCTGGTCTGGGGAAAGAATGTCGTGATCCTGGCCGCACAGGCAAGTACGGGAAAGACTCTGGAACAGGCGATCGATTATATCCGGTACTACGGAGGAAAAGTCACCGGGATCTGCGCGATCTTCAGCGCGGTCGACAAGGTCGAGGGCTATACGATCAATGCGCTTTTTACTGCGAATGATTTACCGGGATATGAGACGCACGATATGTCGGATTGTCCGGAATGCGCGGCCGGCCGAAAGATCGACGCACTCGTCAACAACTTCGGATATTCGAAGTTGGGATGAATCGACTGAAACAGGGGCTATGATATGTACGAAATCTTGAGGAGAGAGCCGATTCGCATGTAGTTTTCGGCTCATGCGGCTGATTCAGAGATCCCACATACGAAACCCCGGGGAGACAACCGTTTCATCCGTAGTTTCATCTCGTTTGGGAGCTCGAGACGGCTTCACACAAGTACTAAATCTTGAGGAGAGAGCCGTTTCGTAGTTTCGCCCTTTCGAATCGATCACTACCGATAGATAGTCGTCAATCGCGCATTTTGCATGTACCGGGATGTATTGGTAACATCAAGCGGGCGATCCCACCGGGCGATTTATGAATGAATGATTCACGTAAAAAAGCTAAAGAACCGCTTATCGGGGATGCCAATATCCAAAGTCTCATGTAAATGATATGACCTTTAACACGAAAAATCGCCGATACGCGAATCGACGGATCATTGGAATCGATGTTTTATCGTTTCTATTTTCGAAAAGCGCCCCACGGCTATTTTATTATTTTTGAAAATGCGGTAGAATCATGAGTGGAAATATCGAGGTTTTACGATATATAGACAAGGAGCGATCCGCGTGAAAAACAACTACCGTCAATATGAAGAGACGGCGACTTTTTTGAAAAGCATCGCGCACCCGGTTCGGATCTGTATCATCATGAACTTGAGCCGGAAGAAAGAGTGCAACGTGACGACCATGAAATGCGGACTGGATCTGCCGCAATCCACGATTTCGACCCATCTTTCGGTATTGCGGGACATCGGTGCGGTCGAGACAGTGCGCAGGGGAACTGAAATATATTACCGGTTGAAAGACAAAAAGATCGTACAACTATTGATCCGGGCAGGAGTGAGCGAAAAATGAAAAAGAAGATTTTGATCGTCGGCGGAGTAGCCGGCGGAGCCACGGTCGCGACCCGATTAAGAAGACTCGACGAGGAAGCCCGGATCATCCTTTTTGAGCGCGGTGAGTTTATCAGTTTTGCCAACTGCGGTCTGCCGTACCATATCGGAGAAGTGATCCGGGAAAGAAGCAGTCTTATCGTAACCACGAAGGAAACCTTCCGGGATCGATATCGCATCGACGTCCGCACGGAATCCGAAGTCACGGCCGTGCATACCGAAAGTAAAGAGGTATCGGTCCGCAAGAAGGACGGTACCGGGTACCGGGAGAGCTACGACGAATTGATCCTTTCTCCCGGAGCGATGCCGCTGACTCCGCCCATCCCGGGTATCGACCTTCCCCGGGTGATGAGCCTTAGAAGCATCCCGGACATGGATCAAATCAAGGCCGCCGTAGACGGCGGTATTCACAGCTGTACGGTCATCGGCGGCGGATTCATCGGCATTGAGGTCGCCGAGAACCTGGTGCACCGCGGCGTCGAAGTGACCTTGGTG
This sequence comes from Clostridiaceae bacterium, assembly GCA_012729635.1. Classification (GTDB taxonomy): domain Bacteria; phylum Bacillota; class Clostridia; order Saccharofermentanales; family Saccharofermentanaceae; genus JAAYCT01. The sequence continues at coordinate 91,280 of JAAYCT010000014.1, forward strand.
GAAGCTGCGCCGCACGTCATGGCCTCTCTGGACACCGAGATCAGCATGATCTGCGAAAAGGAGCTTCGCGACAACGGCGTTGAGCTCATTTTGGAGGACGGAGTGGAATCCTTTACCGAAATGGACGGGAACATCCGCACAAAGACGGCTTCCGGCAGATACGTGGATGCCGATCTGGCGGTACTGGCCATCGGCGTTTGTCCGGACACGGCGTTCCTTAAAGATTCCGGGATCGCGCTGAACGATCGCGGGTATATCAAAACCGACGCCTATATGAAGACCTCCGTCGATCACGTTTGGGCGGCGGGAGACGCGGTGGAGACCCTTGACTCGATCACGGGCGAGCCGGCCACCATGGCTTTGGCCGGACCGGCCAATCGCCAGGCACGAATCATCGCGGACAATATCTGCGGCATAAAACGCAAATACAAAGGCGTGCAGGGGACCTCGATCCTCAAGGTTTTCGATCTGGTTACCGGATCCACCGGCCACAACGAACGACAACTGATCCGCGCGGGAACCCATCATCATGTCTACTATATTCACCCTCAGTCTCACGCCGGCTACTATCCCGGCGCGATGCAGATGACGGCAAAGATCCTCACCGGAGAGGACGGTCGCCTTCTGGGCGCGCAGGTCGCCGGCTACGACGGAGCGGACAAACTCACGGATGTTTTCGCGACCGTGATATCCCTCGGCGGCACGATCGACGATCTGGCCGAACTGGATCTTTCTTACGCGCCGCCTTTCGGCTCGGCAAAATCGCCGGCGAATATGATCGGTTTCGTGGCGCAGAACGAACGCGACGGACTTGTAAAGCACAAAACTTTTACTCAGTTCGAAGCCGAATTCGATCCGGAAACCGACATTCTTCTCGACGTCCGCGAAACGTTGGAATTCGAGAACGAGGCATTGCCGGGAGCTGTAAATATCCCTCTGGATCAACTCCGGGAACGACTGAACGAGATTCCGAAGGACAAGCAGATCTGGACTTACTGCGCGGTCGGCCTGCGCGGTTATACCGCGGCCCGCATCCTTCTTCAGAACGGCTATAACGTAAATAATATCGGCGGCGGCATTCGTTTGCAGGCGCTGGGCAAAGTTACCGAAACGATCCATGGAGGTCATATGCAAAAAGAAGCGATTCCGGTCACCCATGAAGACGGCACTCAGATCCTTCCGGAAAAGACCGCGGAGACACCGGCCCGGGTCATCGAAGTGGACGCCTGCGGATTGTCCTGCCCCGGCCCGCTGATGAAACTAAAAGAAAATATGGATACGATCGCTCCGGGAGACATCCTTCACATCAAAGCGTCCGATCCCGGATTCTATCCGGACGTACAGGCCTGGGCACGCCGAACGGGCGCCGAGATCCTCTCGCTTCAAAAGTCCGGCGGCCTCGTGGACGTTCAGCTGAAAAAAGGCGGAGCCGCGGCGGTGTCGGCCGCTCCGTCCGCTTCCGTACCTGCCGATGCCACCCAAAAGAACAAGACCCTGGTCGTCTTTTCGGGAGACCTCGACAAGGCGATCGCCTCCTTTATCATCGCGAACGGCGCCGCGGCGATGGGCGGCAAGGTCACGATGTTCTTTACCTTTTGGGGCATCAATGTCTTACGGAAGCCGGAACCGGTCAAGGTGAAGAAGACCTTGATCGAGGCGCTTTTCGGGCGGATGATGCCAAGAGGCACAAGGAAGCTCGGCCTTTCGAAAATGAACCTGGCGGGCATGGGCCCCGCGATGATCAAAAAGATCATGAAGGACAAAAATGTCGATTCCCTGGAGTCCCTGATGACCCAGGCGCAGAAGAACGGCGTGGAACTGGTCGCCTGCCAGATGTCGATGGACCTTCTGGGTCTAAAGCTCGAAGAGCTCATCGACGGCGTCAAGGTCGGCGGAGTGGGCTACTATCTCGGGGATGCCGAAGAGTCCGCGGTGAATTTGTTTATCTGATAAAGTCCGGTCACGGTCGATACACGGCGACGACATCGGTGATCATGTCGCTTGCCGCCGCTTCATCATTCGTAAAAGCCGGTTCGGCCACGGCTGTGACCTCTTCGTCGCCCAACTCGATCGTGCCCTCGAAAAGCGCCGCGTCCTCCCAGAAGATCGTCGCGTCTACAAAGAAGTGATACTCTCCGGCGGGGACCGGTTGCCCTTCTTCATCCGTACAATCCCATCTATAACTCTGCGGTCCGGACTTTGGCGTCGCGCCCGAAAAAGCGTCGATATCCGGAGCGTCGTCGCTTCCCATCCCGGCTCTCTCGACCCAAACCGTCAGTGAATCCTCGCGGAATTCCCAGCCTCCGTCGGCGGTAAAGGAAGTGACATACAACGTCCGTACCATGTTTCCGTCACTGTCCTCAATCCAAACGGCGTATTGATTGGACGCGATATCGTCGATGTGCTTATAGTTCAGCGTTATTTCCAGTTCGCCCGTTAAGGGGCCGACCGTAGTTTCCGGGCTCTGTCCGTCGGTCGTTTCCGTCGGCGGCAACGGAGTCGGCTCAGCGGTTGTCGTCATGACTTTCTCCGTCGTTGCAGCCTTTGTTTCCGGGGAACCGCCTCCGCAACCCGCGAGCAACAGGACGAGGGTCAGGCAGATGAAAATGCAAAGCAGGATGTGTGCCGGGGGGGCTTTTCGATAAACGTTCGTTCGTAATCCGTCTATTTGCCGCGTCATATTTGTTCCTCCTTCAAATACTTGCCTCTCACTAATCCTGTTTTTCAAATCAGCCCGAACTCTTTTTTCAGCGCCTCAAACCGCTCCTTTTCGCGATCGAAAACACCCGCTTCCGGATCATAGAAACAATGATGAAGGACATCGGCATCGATCAACACCTCGTCAAACGGCGAGTGTTTCCCGCCCTTATCGCCGTGATTGTGGATCGCGCCGCAAATCATCTCGATTTCATCCTCGCTGAAAATGCCCATCGACGTAAGGATTTCCCGCGCCATCACGGCGCCTTTTCGCGCGTGGCCCTTGGAATCCATCGCGGAGAACGTGTAAATGTCGTGAAGCATGCCGGCGATTGCCAGAAGTTCGACGTTTTCGCCTCTTTTATTTGCGATCAGCACACACATCAGCGAAACGCCGTACAAATGCGAATATCCGCACACTCGAAAATCGGGATCCGGCACGCGCCGGAGCACGTCATTTACGTATTCGCGGACCTTTTCGAGCCGACTCATCGCAAGTCCTCCCTACAATATCTCCCACACAAATGTCGCGGTATCCGTGACCTCAATATCTTCCGGTGCGATATCGATCGACTTGCCCATCGCCATCATCGGCATGCTTTCTTCCGCCATGTCAAACCTCGTGTTCGAGCGGAGGGCTCGGTCGCCCCAACTGTAATCGATGGACAGAAGCTCGCCCATCTTTACGCCCGAAGCCGCGCACAGTGTCTCCGCTTTGCTTTTCGCGTTGACCGTCGCGGAACGGAGCATCTCCCCGTTGATTGCCGCGGGATCCTTAACGGTAAACTCGATCGAGAGTTGAGGATCCGCCAGGCTCCCCGCCACGGTACCGAGTGTTTCCGACAGCCGTCCGGGATCAAAATCGAATGCCAACTTCAGCGCGTGACTTACGACATAACCGCTAAAAACATTCTGAAACATGCCCTTTTCGTCCCGGACCTGCGTGTAATCCGTACGGACGTTGAAATAGGTGGTCTTGACGGAATCTTTTTCAAACCCGATGCCGGTCAGACTTTTCCCGAGCTTCTCAAGCTGATCGGCGGAGTTCCCGACCGCCGCCTGATAATTCATGTCCCGGGATTCCAACGTGATATGGAGCACCACCTGATCGGGCTTTGCCGAAGCCTTGCCGATCCCTTTGACCGTGATCGTCCTTGCCATATTGATGTATACCTCCGTTTGAGTCGAATGATTGGGTGCCGGGTCCATGACCTTTTCATTATACAGCCGGAGGGGCATTTTTCGTTTGTTTTTGGTTGCGAAGAATATGATTCATGAGAGTATGCAGGATAGCGAACTTGATTTATCTCTTTTGAGTCAACAGGATGTATTTCCCAACGCAGTATAGGAACGATTCAAAATTGATTGCTCCCCGCTTTTTTATTACCTGTTCACACTATCCGGATCCAACAGGAAGTCAAAGAGATTGAGTATAAGGATTCCCTCATTGTTATATCGGGTAGGCTCATCCTTTACGATTATGATTTTTTTGAATGAATCAGTGATTCGGATCAGTGAATTCTCTTCCCGAAGCTCCTTTTCACGGGTTCCTAAAGATAATGCCGATTGTATGTACAATCTTCGCGAACCTTGATTACAGACAAAATCAACTTCTGCCTGTCTCTGTATGCGTTTTCTGTCATTATCATATAAACTGAACTCGACTACACCGACGTCGACGTTATACCCTCTGATTAGCAACTCGTTGAAAATCACATTTTCCATAATGTGCGTTTCTTCGTATTGCCTGAAATTGAGGCGCGCATTTCTGATTCCCAGATCCGTGAAGTAGAATTTAACCGGTGTACTAATGTATTTTTTTCCCTTAACATCGTACCGTTTGGCTTTGCTCACAAGAAACGAGTCTTCAAAATAATCCAGATAATTCTTGACCGTATCCGGATGAATGGAAACATTCTTAAGTGTCATAAATGTATCTGCCAGTTTCTTGGGATTTGTCAAGCCTCCGATCGTAGACGCAAGATAATCCAATAATTCTTCCAGTTCGGACGGATTCCTGACAATATTTCGATCGAGAATATCTTTTATATATGTTTCACGGATGATGTCCTTGAGGTAATCCGCCTTATCCTGGATGTTTTCGATTTTCAGCAGCCCCGGAAGACCGCCATAAAGTGAATAGTACTGCCAACCTTCGCGCTTATCCCCGGGAAACGCACTCATGAATTCCGAAAACGAAAGAGGGAAAAGATGAACCTGATCCCCTCGGCCTCTGAATTCGGTAATGATATCTTTGGAAAGAAATTTGGCATTACTGCCCGTTACATAAGTGTCCGCATTTCCGATATGCAAAAAACTGTTCAGAACATCCTCAAACTCCCGCACAAGCTGCACTTCATCAAGGAGAATGTATACCATATCATTATCTGCAATTTTACTGTGAACAAACCGGTAAAGGGCATCGGGATCCCGATATTCTTTATTCCTTCTGTCATCAAGCGCAATCCTTATAATATGATCTTCCGCTACCCCAGTATCCAAAAGGTAACGGTAAAACAGTTTAAATAACAAATAGGATTTACCGCATCTCCGAATACCGGTGATGATTTTAACCATGCCATTATTTTTCTTTCGAATCAGTGCATCCAAATATAACGGTCTTTCCATCATCGGTCCTCTTTCTGTTGAAAATCAGGTCTCCATGTGGACTCCTTTTTCACTATAATTGTATAGCGTTCTATAATGGACGTCAACATTCTACTGAAAATCAGGTCTCCATCACTCCAAATTTTTCAGCAGCGACGAACGCCTGATCAGAACCCGACACACGAAAGCACACATTGTTTATGGACTTGCGAACCACGTCTCTTTTCCCCTGAAGATATACAATTCGATCCAATACTGACATGTTGATTGACTCCTGTTCAGTCAGATGAAATCGCTTAATTTGTTGTCCCGGATATTTTCAGGATGGTTAAACCGATGCGTTTATATGTAAACATCATTTTGAAAACTATTTGGCGGATATTGAGATGACCGGACAGGCGCGGGCACTTTTAGTAAGCCTAGCTCAACCGCTCCGTCTACTTATACAGACCTGCAGAAATCGATAATCTCTTTTCTTCTGGGCGCTATAGCTTCTTTGTTTTCCACAGAGCACAAGCCCAGGTGATTACAGCACTCGATCTCCAGATGACCGTAGAAATGTTCGATGCTCCCGATGACTTTGTCACACTCTCTCATACTCGGACCCGTTCTAAGAGCGATCGTATAGCCCTTCTTTCCCTTACGCAAAGCGGCATGCGGTTCATGCGTGTTGCACCAGGGGGTGCATCGATCGATGAAGGCTTTAAACTGACCCGGTATATCCGCCCAATACGAGGGAGCGACCGATACAATCACATCCGCCCGTTCCATTTCATCCATGATTAAATCCACGTCGTCATGAAGAACGCATTTTGCCGTGGTATGACAACTTCTGCATCCTGTACAGAAGCTGAAAGAATAATCATCAATGCAGCTTGTTTTTACGGTATATTTACCCTTCAATTGGTCGGATACGATGTTGACTATTTCCGCGGTCGCACCGTTTCTTACGGGACTGCAATTGATGACCAACGCATTCATACGTGTACCTCCGGACTCTTCACATCCTACTCTTTAATCATAAAACGCATGCTGAATTTCATCAGGCTTTTCATGATTTTACCCGAAAACCGGCTGAACGGATACTCCCGGATCGGATAGAAGAATTCTTTGTCCTTATAGTACTCGTAATCCGCGGGGGCGAACTTTTGATATGATTTATAATCCGTGAAGGACTTAAACGACGCGAACCAGGCCCAATCCCCAAGACCGGGTGCTTTCAGCCCGGGGTTGCTCATATCTTTAAGGAAAGCATTCGAGGCCTTCCGGATATTTTTCTCCGCCCTTTTTTCGAAGCCGGGCATCGAGACCGGCGGACAAGGAACGCCTACTTTCTTTATGGACGTACATCCGGACACCAGCATGGTCAATTGGTTGAGTGTTTCCTTGAGCCCCATGAACCCGCCGACCGTAGATACCAGAAGGACGGCTTTCCCGAAAAGGAACGGTCGATGGCATGTATAGGCGACCCGGTCGATCAGGTTCTTCATCACCGCGGGCACGCCCATGGCATACGTCGGCGCTGCCACGATAATGCCGTCCGCTTCGAGCATCTTGGCTTCGATCATGTCCCGGTCATCCTTGAGCAGGCACTTTTCTTTGCCTCTCGAAAAACACGTAAAGCAACCCGTACATATCTGAATATTGCATTCAGAAACGAACAGCGTCTCAAAATCGATATCCGGATTCATCGCCAACAAGTGCGCTTTCACTTTTTCGACGACCTTCCAGGTATTGCCTTTTTTGCGCGGACTTCCGATAATCGCCAGTACTTTCATATTACTTGCCCTCTTTCCTTAAGATGTGATCTGCAAAAAACCGGTTATGCCGGAGCATCCTTTTCTCGATCTCCTCCATATCCGGTTCATCCTTCAGAAAATTCTGTTCGAAGTACAAATAGATGATGTACGCGTTGTATTCTTCGGCGGCGGCGGCCGTGTCGACCGTCGCAATAAGGCCGTTTTCGAGCATGATGTCAAATCCGTATTTGGTGATCTGAAAAGGTTTTTCGATAAATTCTTCCGTGAAAAACTGTCTGACGGACTGATTTCGCTGCTGTTCCATATTGATGATCTTCGCGATCTTCATGATCGCAGGATTCCACATGACCTGCTCGAACAAAAGGAAAGATTGGTTCAGGTACTCTTCCGGTGTGACGTTCTTGAGATATTCCTCCAGGCCCGCGGCCGGAAAATTGGTTTGATCCAAAACACTTCTGAAAAACGCGAAAATGCTTTCCAGCAAGTCTTCTTTGCTTTCGTAATGCTTGTAAAGGGAACTCGCCTTGATTCCGACTGCATGCGCGATCTCCCGCATGGACACATTGCTGTAGCCCTTCTCCGAAAACAAGTCCACGGCGACGTTGAAAATAATCTCTTTGGTTGAAACGGTCTTTATTTGATCCATTTGCATCTCCTCATCAGGCTAACGCTTGTTATCCTGATAATAGGATAACAAGCGTTAGCTGTCAAGATGCAAATTAACTATTTAGGTTTTAATCCCGCAATCGCTTCTTTACTTATAACCCCTATCGAGCTTTACTCTCTGATATACTTTGAATCCTCATCCGGTACACCGCCCTCATCCGGTCTCAACCGTTCCACCCGCATATGCAAATTATATTTCTCACGCAGATCTATGATCGTTTTCATCATCGCCGAGGCGTGATGAAGATCGATCGCCTCCTGATTTTCCCAATGGTCGATCAGCAGAACCGTCTCCGGATCATCCATCGGAAAGTAGTACGCATACCCCAGATTTCCCTTTTCATCGCGAATCGCCGAAGCCGTTCCGCTCTTTTCCATTTCATCGGCAAATCGACGCGCATTTCCGTTTGTTCCGGTATAGAAAAGATGAACCGTAATGCTCATGTTTCGCCTCCCCGACATCCCGCTGTTTCCTGTCCTTGAACCCGACATTGTGTTACGTTCCGCCCTCGCGGACAAGATGGGGGGAGTTATTCAGAATGTTTTCGATTCTCGCGGACGAACTCATTTGCACTTCTTCGCGGCAATTCTTCCGGTCATGATCGCAGTCGGGCCGCCGGCAGGGCTATAGACCCACTTTCCTGCAGCGTAAACATCCGGTAGTTCGGTTTTTACCGAATCGGCCATTTTAAACATATTGGTAACCGCAGGGATTTTTTCTTCAAATGACCAGCCAACAATAGAACCCTCTGAACTGCCTACTCGATCATAAATAGATATGGGGGTAGTGGAGAAACGGAACAGCACCTTTTCCCGCATGTCGGGATAGATACCCGAGGAAACGGCATGGATGACTTGAGCTTCGAATTCCTTAGTGAATTCATCATACCAGCCCCGGTCGCGTATACAGCGGATCAGTTCGTAATCAAAAAGAACGCTGATGATCATTCCCGTTTTTCCCGACGGCGCCGCATCCGCGTCACGAAGAACCGGGATGGAGATCTCAAAAGTGTTAAGCCGGCAGAATCGCTCCAGCCATGAAAAAAGATCCTCTCTGGTAACACTGTCCCAACGATTCAGCAGTTCCTGAAGCTCCAGGGTATGAATGGTCCCGAGCCCCTTCCGGTCCGGCGTATAAAACAGGTGAGCGCTTGCTTTCTCCCGAAAATACTCGGGCGGCAAATCCACGGCAAGAAAGGCCGAAAAGACCGACTCCGCTCCTTTATGAGAAAGGATTGCCTGTCTCTTTTCCCGGAATTTGAGAAGAGAATCTTTTTCAAGGCCTTCGTCGTCCGCAATGTCATAAAGGGTTTTCAGGTCCCCTGTCCAGATCATTTTCTGATACTCGTACTCATTTCCTTCTGAATCACACAATCGCTTATTGTGCGCGTCGACACGGGTTATTTCCGTCTGATAGCGGATCTCGCCGCCGCGTTTTTCGAAGGCTTCGACCAGTTTTTGAATAAATGCGCCGACCCCGCCTTTGGGATAAAGGTAATCGTTGTACAGCGCAAAATAACTGAGGGCGAAAAATACCGGCGTCTTTTTGAAAAAGTGTTGGCCGATCATATCTTTGAGGGACTGGTTTTCTGAAAGAAGATCCAGGTGCTCCTCAAAAGGCGTGTCCATCTTTTGAATCCGGTACAGCGTTCGCATCAACTTCGCCATCCAGCAGATCATGGAAGGCAGGAGCAGGAGATAGTTCTTTTTCTTTGCAAAAAGCGGATTGTTCGCGCCGTAGAGGACCTTCATGTTCTCAATGATGTTTTGGATGGACTCGATGATACGGTCCACCTCGGGCCGACTCCCGGGATACAGGTCCTTTAATAAATCGGCATATCGCAGAAGGCTTTCCTCGCCCTCAATCCGGAGCAGATTGTCCTCGATCCCCAAAGTGATCGGGTTGGGCAGCACCTCGATATCCAGATCGAATTCCTTGATCAACGGCTTGATCAGGCCTGCGTTGACGAGCGCACGTGCACCGGCTTCAAAACGGAACCCGTCCTTGGTAAAGGTGCTCATGAGGCCGCCGCACTTCTCATTCTTTTCGAGAAGAAGCACCTCTTTGCCCGACTTCGCCAGGGTCAATGCGGCGGTTAATCCTGCGATACCGCCGCCGACCACAATGATACTTTTCTCCTTCATAAAACGACCCCTTTTTCGGATAATATTTCTGCAGTTTTGATTAAAAGCGCTTTCGCGGCCTCCAAATCAAGGGCCGGAGGCGCCATCTCTTCTTCCGTCGTCAAATGAAAAAAAACATCGGTCGTTTGCGACAGTTCCGGTGAAACACCCAGATAATATAGGGACTACTGCGCAACCTGAAAAGCGTTAAAAACAGGACGTTACAGGGAAATTAATGGTAAAATTAGTGCATGAGAAAAGCTCGAAATCTTAGAAAAACCTTGCACTAGGAGCGGCAGATGAATC
>JAAYCT010000015.1 GCA_012729635.1 Clostridiaceae bacterium
AGTATCCGACCACACTGTCGGGCGGCGAAAAACAGCGGGTAGCGATTGCCCGCGCGCTGATCCGGAACCCGGAACTGATCCTTGCGGACGAACCGACGGGCGCGCTGGACGAGGCGACCGGAGAGAACGTCGTAGCGCTCTTGAAAACCCTTCACGAAAAAGGACACACCATTTTTCTCGTTACGCACGATGCCGCGGTCGCGAAAAGTTGTGACCGGATTGTACGGATTCGGGACGGAGTGTTGGAATAGAAATAGATGTGCCGCTTTGAGTCCCTTCAGGACAATGCCTGATCGGAGTCGATGACCCGAAAACCCGGCCGTTTCAGGGTGTCGGTGATTTCCGCACCGTTCGGCCGCAAGATGCGATTCATTTCCCGAAAAGCCACGTCGATATCTTGCAAAAGCAGTCGATCGTCACCGTCAGCGCGAAAAGCGTCGGCGCCCGGTACTCGTCATGGTTTGCGTATTTTTTCCACGCAAGAAGGACCGCCCCGTCCCGGGCTCTCCGACCACCTATCCCCGAAAAACAACCGACCATCGAAAACCTGTGGCAAGATCTTCCTGGTTTTTGTACTCTTAACACAGAAGGAGGGGAAACGAAATGCAGATTGAAATCATTACGGATCCTTCATACAAACAGATCAAAGTTGTTATTTACACCGACGAAGTAAACGACGAAGTCCATGCGCTGGTCAAGCGTTTGTCCGATGAGACGCCAAAATTATTGTCCGGCTTTCGGGATAATGCGATCGAACTTCTCGACCCGTCAGAGGTCATTCGAATCTATTCTTCCGCCGGGAAAGTATTTGCCGCGACGCGCGACGGCGAGTACACTCTGCGGCTCCGTCTCTACGAGGCCGAGGACCGACTCGCAAAATCCGACTTCGTGCGCGTATCCGTTTCCGAGATCATCAATCTTCGGAAAGTTAAAAACTTCAACTTGAATTTCGCGGGCACGATCTGCGTGACGTTTTCCGACTCCTCGAAAAGCTACGTGTCCCGTCGATACGTGGCGGAAATCAAAAAAGTATTGGGAATATGAGGTGAGTAATATGAAAAAGCAAATCATAATTCGAGGACTTCTGGGCTTCCCGCTCGGAATCGCATTCGGCTATATCATAACCATTATCATCGGATTCGCGATGGGCGAAAGCGATTTTTCTCCGTGCGTTCCGGCTTTGGTCAAAACGATCGGAAGCGAGATCGGGGCGGTCGCTCTTCAGGCGTTTCTGAGCGGCATACTCGGTTCGTTATTCGCAGCGAGCTCCTTGATCTGGGAAATCGAGAACTGGAGCATCGCCAAGCAGACCGGCGTCTATTTCACGATCACCGCCCTCGGAATGCTGCCGATCGCCTATTTCGCGAATTGGATGGAGCATTCGTTCGGCGGTTTTCTCTTCTACTTCGGGATCTTTATCGGGGTCTTTATCATCATCTGGATCACCCAGTATATGTTCTGGAAAGTAAAAATCCGCCGGATGAACGAAAAGGTCGATCGACACTGAGTGTATCAATAACCCCTGGCGGGCCTTCCGCAAGGGCACTCCTCCAAGTCGACGCGGATGACATCCGAGCGGCAGGAACACGTTTGCAAGATCGTGTTCCTGCTGTTTATCGTATCTTGATCGAATCCCGAATGAAGGGAATTGACAAACCTTCATAACGTACGCAATAATGTACGCAAAGGAGTTGATTTTTATGACAAACACAAATGCAACAAATTTAAGAAAAAACCTCTTTGAGTATTTAAATTCAGCCATTGAGTTTAACGACGTGATCAACGTTAATACAAAAAAGGGGAATGCGGTGATACTGAGCGAACAGGAATACAACGGGATGATGGAAACACTCTACCTGTGTTCGATCCCCGGTATGAAGGAGCGCCTTGAAAAAGGTCTGGCGGCGTCTGAGAAGGATAGCACGGAGTTCAAATGGTGAGATACAAGATCCGCATCCTGAAACAAGCGGAAAAGGATAAGGCAAAGATATTACAGTATCCTGCCCTGAAGTCCAATGTTGACAATCTTCTTTCCATAATGAGGGAGAATCCCTTTCAAAATCCGCCGCCTTACGAGTCATTGGTCGGGGATCTGAAAGGCCTTTACTCCAGAAGGATCAATCGGCAACACCGGTTGGTGTACAAAGTCGTCGAAGAAGAAAAAATCATTGTCATTGTAAGTATGTGGACTCATTATGACTTATAACGAGTAGAATAACCTTTTCAATATCCGGAAACTGTGTTTTTCAGCAAGAACATGATCTTGTATATCATGTTCTTGCTTTTTACTTCTCCAATATCGTGATCGAATCCCGATCGAAAAGGATCAGCCCGTCCTCTCGCATCTTCTGAAGCTCGCGCGATAGCGACGTTCGGGAGACCCCGATTCGTTCCGCGAGCGCCTTTTTGCTGATCGGAAGAAGGATCCGGTCGGAGTTTTGCTTGCGGCGCTCGGTTTCAAGGTAGCTCAGGACGATTTCACGAATGGTCCGTTGGACATAGTGGCGAATCCGGTCGCCGAGGATCGTCGTGTGGTCGGATACAAATTCCAGGTAACTTCGCAGGAAGGCATGATTGTCCGAGAACAGCCCGAACAGCCGATCCTTTTCGATCGACAGGATCACCGTCTCCTGCTTCGCGGTGATCGTCATCGGGTAGTGGGGGGTTTTCGAGAACAGGAGGTTACCGCCCAGGATGTCGTCACTTATAAATTCCGCGATCGTTAAAAGGTTGCCCGCCTCGTCGATTCGCTCGACGGCGACGTGTCCCGACAGGATGATCTCGAGCGTGGAGCACACCTCGGACGCGAAGTGGACCGTGTTGTTTTTGCCGAAAGAACGGATCCTGAAGCTTCCGTCCCGAAGGTACGCCTCGATTTCCCCGCGCGGCAGGGAGCGAAGAAGCGTGTTTTTCGCGATCTGTTCCCGGTGTTGATCCATGCTCCGGCCCCCTTTTGCTCGCGAAAATCGCCTCGCGTATAACTGTTACCTTGGTAACACCATTATTCCCACTATACCTGTAGAATGGGGAAACATCAAGCGATACGAGGAGGACATCCGTGGATATTTTCAGCGTTGGGTTTTGGGTGGTCGCAATCATCCTGACCGTCATTTCGTTTATAAAAAGCAAAAAGAAAACCCTGGGCGCAATGAAACAGGCAAAAACGATGATGAGCAGTATGGTCGGGGACATCATCGCGATCATTTTTCTGATCGGTATCGTCCTGACCTTCATTCCCCCGGAGACCATCAAGTCGGTCATGGGCTCGGCAAATACCCTGCTCTCGACTTCGATTTCGGCGCTGGTCGGAAGCATTACCCTGATACCGGCCTTTGTCGCTTTCCCGCTGGTCGGGTCTCTGGTCGACGTCGGCGCGAGCATCGTTCCGGCAGTCGCTTTTCTGACGACCTTGACAATGGTCGGGATCGTCACCTTCCCGCTCGAAAAAAAGGAGTTCGGTACGAAGTTTGCCCTGACCCGAAACGCTCTGAGTTTCGGTTTCGCGATCGTGATCGCACTGACGATGGGGGTGATCTTATGAATGTTCTGTCGATCGTCAAAAAGAATAAACTGATCATTATCGTAGCGCTCGCATATCTCGCGATCCTGCTTTTCGCGCCGGACCAAGCGATCCTTTCCTTGAAAAACAGCATGTATTACGTGATCGAAATGCTTCAGATCATGCCGGTCGTTTTTCTCTTGATCGTCGCGATCGAAGTCCTTGTTCCCAGGGAAGTCATCCTGCGCAGTTTCGGCGAAAACTCCGGCATTAAGGGCAACATCCTGGCGCTTCTGCTCGGAAGTCTCTCGGCCGGTCCGATCTACGCCGCATTCCCGATCAGCAAGACCCTTTTGAAAAAAGGAGCCGGCATATCCAACATCGTGATCATTTTAAGTGCTTGGGCAGTCGTAAAAGTGCCGATGCTCGCCAACGAGGCCAAATTTCTGGGCGTTCCCTTTATGGCGGTCCGTTGGGTGCTCACCGTCATCGCGATCTTTCTGATGGCATTTATCACCGCTAAGATCGTAAAGAAGAAGGATTTGCCAACAGATTCCCGTCAAGCCGAAGAACTCACGATCAACCGCGAGTATTGCATCGGTTGTGAACTGTGCGCGAAGCTTTTACCGGAGTATTATGAAATGGAAGGCGACAAGGCCGTCGTCCGTAAATCTCCGGAAACCAAGGCCGATTTGCCGGCCCTCCGAAACTCTGTCGAAAAATGCCCCGCCAAAGCGATCCTCTTAACCGAAAAGGAGAAAGCATCATGAAATACATCGCTCCCATCATCCGCATACTGTTCCTGGCCCTGTTCGTCTTCCTCCTGATCAAGGGAAACATCTTTATCTGGCTGGCACTGTTCGGAGTAAGCCTCCTGGTCGCGGTCGTTTTCGGGCGGCTGTACTGCGGATACGTCTGCCCGATGAACACGCTGATGATCCCCGTCGAATGGCTCGGTAAAAAGCTCAGGATCCAAACCGCAGCGACGCCCAAGTGGCTCAAGGGCGGCTATTTCACATGGATCTCCCTCGGCGTCTCGATCGCGGCGATGATCGTCGGGAAGCGCATGTTTCATATGAATATTCCGGTCCTCCCGATCTGGCTGGCCTTGTCGGTCCTCCTGACGCTCCGCTATAAGCCGGAGGTCTTCCACAACCTCGTCTGCCCATTCGGCGCCCTGCAAAAGGTATTCGGCCGTTTCGCGTTCTTTTCGAAAAAGGTCGACCCCGATACCTGTATCGGCTGTAAACTTTGCGAAAAGGTCTGCCCTTCCGGAGCGATCGCCGTCTCCCCCGACAGCAAAAAGGCGGTCATCACGACCGCCCTCTGCCACCAATGCACTCGCTGTACCGACGTCTGCCCGAAGGCTTCGATCCGGTATCGGAAAGCCCGGACGACCGGGAACTAAGGTGTCGGTCCGCTCACTCATCTCCGGTATGGGCTTCGGAAATTGACGGTCGATCGGGTTCTTTTTCTCCCCGGGCACGTTGTAATAGTATCGCGGGAAGCAAAAAAATAATCACGTCTGCCCATATTTGCGAAGAAATGACCCTAGCCGTGTTATCCTTGACGACACACTGACCCGGGGTCTTATTCCGATGCACGGCGTAGCGTCATGCTCTGATTCTGACTGCACTGGTATTGCCCATGCAAGGCCTGGTCGCGTACTCACCAAGTAGCACGTCAACTTATGCACAGAGGTACGCGCTAAGTCCGAATACGTCTTCTTATCCATATTGGTCAGGAGGAGACTGTACCAATTTTGCATCGCAAAGCATCAAAGCCGGCGGAATACAGACCACGTCTTCTTGGCACTGTTACAAAAACTGGTATACGATATACAACTATTTTTGGGATATTACAAACAGTTGGAGCAAAGCACCCAATCTCAAGTCATGGCTTGGAACCAGTGGTAATGGCTACGTTTCAAAAATATACTCAAGGAAAGCGGGAGCCACTAATCCGCCGCCGCAATATTCATCGTATCTTTGCATCGGCGAACTGGTATTTCTTGACTGGGAGGGAGACGGAACGGTTGACCATACTTCGGTATTAACAACAGTTTCGGGAAGTGCAGGAAGTCTTCAATCCAATGTTTGTCAACACACTTCAAACAGGAAAAACGTCATTTGGACCCTTGAACCTTACATGACTGCCGATCAAAAGGCAAATACTAAATACTATATTCTTGATGTCGATTAATTAACTCGCAGTTTATGTGCAATAATAAGGTGTAGCACAGATTGTGCCTTATTGTTTGTCCCGACACAGACATCCGCGAAGGGGAATAAGATGAAAAAGCGCACCCGCAAAAAAGTTTTAATCGGTCTGATTCTTTTCGCTGCAATCGTTGCCATTGGGGCATCTTTGAATTACTTCTTTATTTATCTGCCCGAAAAAACGAAACTAGTGACCATGGCCGAGGAATTTCTTCAGGCGCAACACACCGCCTATGTTCTTCCGGAGGAATACCGGAAAAACCCGGCAGCGGTCACTCAAGAACAGATTGACTCGTTCGTAGCGCAAAAAAGAGAATTATGCCTTCAGTTTGTTGCCGAAGGATCAGATCTGGAAAAACGATTCATTGATGTAATGTACCTCTTAATTGATGATCAGCTTTCCGGTCAATTAGATATTCTGGGCACTCAAGTAACGAATGAGAAAACTCTGGATGTGAAGATTTTCGAGGACACGGCATCTGTGGAACTATACGTAAAGATCGAAGAACAATATGGTTATGTAAAAACAATATATTCTTATGAAAAAGTAGGATTCGAGAAGGACTCGTCAGGTAACTGGATCGTTGTTTCTTACAATTATCGACCGGCGATGGTGTAGCAAGAATGGGTACTCCCGTATTAGCGATTGAAAATTTAACTAAGGAATTCGACGAAATAAGAGCCCTTGACGGGATTTCTTTGTCTTTAAACCGGGGAGAGATCCTCGGTTTAGTCGGTCCGAACGGATCCGGGAAAACCACGACCATGAAACTGATTCTCGGTTTAATCCGACCGGCTTCGGGCAGCATATCCATAAACGGTTTGAGTCTTCGGGAAAACTTCGAACGCGCAATCCTTCCGGTCCGGGGAATCGTGGAAACTCCGAAATTCTACCCGTATCTGTCTGCTCTGGATAACCTGAAGATTACATTTCGCATGTATCCGACGGCAGACTGGAAAAACGTAGAGCACTTTATTGAAGTTTTCGGCTTGACCAAACGAATTAAGGATCATGTAAGTCAGTATTCTATGGGCATGAAACAACGGCTCGCCCTTTGCAATGCAATGATCGGTTCTCCTGAAATATTACTACTGGATGAGCCGACGAACGGGCTGGATGTTGACGCTGTTCTTGAATTTCGAGACCTGATTCATACAATCAATAAGGAAAACGGAGTCTCCGTTATTTTTTCAAGCCACATACTTTCTGAAATTGAGAGAATTTGTACCCGTGCCGCAGTGATCAATCGCGGAAAAATCGTTGCAGATTATTCCTTTACCGACCGCACTTCACAGCCGGAGGCAAAGAGTAAGGACAGCTTTGAAGACGAATATATTCGCCTGTCCAAAACGACCGGAGGTATAAATGAAGAGCCTGTGTAAAAATGAACTCGTTAAAATATTCAAGCGGCCTCTGTTCCTCGGAATCGCGTCGCTTATCATTGTACTTTGTTGTATTTATGCTTTTCTTCATGTTCAACAGAACGATTATTCCGAGGAGACTCACAGCAACTGGAAGGTTGAGTTGGCCTCGGAAATATCGCGCCTGCAAGACGAGATGGATCAGCCAAACTTCGACAGAAGCAATATTCTCGGATATATGATCGATATCGAAATCAAACAGTACAAGCTGGATCACGACATCGCGCCTGATGATTGGAGACAATTACTCGTCAGTCAACTGATCCTCCTGCGCTTTGATGAAGAAAGTAATGGCGGGCAGGAATCTTCGGCCGCGCGAGAAATCGAAAGGATTATTCTTGAAAACGATTTTAAGGCAAATTGCGACCTCGAAGAAAAAGCGATCCGGGAAGAGATGGCCTTTTACGAAGAAAATTCTTACGGTTATCAAAATGCACGACTGAACATTGAGTTATTGGATCTCAAAAGAGTCTATTTTACGGGAACCCCAGAAGACGCCTGGCGAAGGGAAATATTGATCGAACTGCAATCCAAAAAATCAGCTTTACTCGGACACGAGTTTTTCGGAGCAAATCCGGAATACCATTTGATGCCCAATGAAATAGAAAGTTTGGAAACGACCATTCAAGAAATGCTGTATCGAATTCAGCACGATCTCCCGAAAGAACCGGTTAACTCTTTTTCCGGTTACTTGAGCGCGGTATTCTCAGTACGCGTGATCCTTACTCTATCCGTCGTGTTGATTTCGTCTTTGTGCGTTTCAAACGAGTTTACATATGGAACGATCCAAAATCTCTTAAGCTTTCCGTATCGGCGATTTAAGGTATTGAGTGCAAAGATTGTATCGATCCTTTTGTGCGGAATCGGTCTGCATGTGATCTTTTACATTTCTGCCGCAGCCGCAGGCGCGGTAGCATACGGTAAATACCCGGCTCAAGCGGTCATCAGCCTGAACGGTTCCATTTTTTCCATGGATTTCCTTCTTTATTTTCTGGTATTATGCGCTTTTTCACTCATTGAAACCATCGCCTATTCGATCCTTTCCGTTTTCCTGTCGTTGCTGATCAAGACTCCCGCCATCTCTCTGATCCTGGTCACGGTACCGATACTCATATCCCGACCCGTTTTGCGATATCTGTCCGTTCAGTTTCGGATCAGGCAACTTATTTTTGTACCGTTCGCAAGCTTTGATTTCAGTCAATTCTTTACCAGCGACACGATCATCAGCGGCTTGACCCTGTCTACATCCGTTATCATGTATATCACCTCGGTCGGAATTCTCCTCCTACTATCGTTTCTCCTGTTTGCGAAAAAGGATTATTGAGCCACCTCCGCCCTTCTTGCACACCTTCCTACCCCGATTATGCACTGTCGCCCCTCCGGGTCGTCGCCGATAATCAAGGCAGAACGAATCGGAGGTAAGAGATATGGAAAAAGAATTTTCAATGATGGTCATCGGCTCGGTCTCCTGCGAAAACGGCTTCGCCGTCCGCATCAACAAGGACTACCGGGAAGGCCTCAAGGGACTCGGAGATTTTTCGCACGTGAAGATCCTGTGGATATTCGATCAGATCCAGTGGGACGGGAAAACGCTGGTCGTCCCGCCCCCGTACCGCACGCTTGACCACGACATCGGGCTTTTCGCGACGCGGTCGCCTTTTCGCCCGAATCCGATCGCGGTCAGCACGAGCCGGATCCTTTCCGTCGACGAAGAAGAGGGCTTGATCGTTCTCGACTGGATCGACGCGGAGGACCAAAGCCCGGTCGTCGATATTAAGCCCTACCACCCGAGCGAGGATCGGATTGCCGGGGTCCAAATGCCGGACTGGTGCGCGCATTGGCCGCAGAGCCGCGAGGAGTCGGGCGAATTTGACTGGGAGAGTGAATTTACCTTCGGCTGACGTTGTTGTATTCTGGTCCTATGATGACCAACTACGATTATGTCCAAAAAGCGATCGATTTGTTTGAGGATTCGCTCCTGTCGGGAGCGCCGATCCGATCGGCCTCCGAGCTCGCGGGGAAGGTCGGCTACAGCACGCACTATCTCGGAAGCCTTTTTCAAGCGCTTTGCGGAGAGAGCCTGGGACGCTACATCTTGCGAAGAAGGCTTTCTTCCGCCGTCTCCTCCGTTCGCGAGGGGAAAGCAAAGCCGTCGGAGGTATATCCGCTTTTCGGCTGGGAGGATTACTCCGCGTTCAGCCGTGCCGTTCGAAAAGAATTCGGCGTCAGCCCCGGAGCGCTCCGGGATCTCGACGCCCGCAACATCCGCTACGCGACGCGCGCCCATCCGACTTTGCCGAAACACTTAAGCCCCGAATTTCCGGAGCCGCGCGTCATTGAGACCGACGCGATCCATGTCTCCGGAATGGTCTTTTTTATGGGGATGAACGAAAAGGGCTACCATCGTCCGTGGCGCATCTTCATGAAAAACAAAGATAAGCTCCGTTCCGTGATCGGCGCGGATTCCTTCCAGTTCTCCGGCTGGGACGACGCGGCGGCCTCCGAGGACGAGGGTTTCTGGATCCACTGTGCCGTACGGACCGACCCGGCCGCGACACAGGAGATGCTGTTCTTTTCGAGAGAAATCCCCGCCATGCGCGTGCTCGCCTTCGAGCACATCGGCCCGGTCGAGACGATCCATGATACCTACCGGCGGATCTATACCGAATATATGCCGTCCGGCAGTTTCCTACTGTCCGGCGGATTTGAGTACCAGCATTACGGGCAGGACGGGTCGATCCTGATCTGCATGTCGGTCGCCGGATCGGGAATCGAAAACAACTGAGTCTCCGGCCGGTTTTCTCTCATTAAATATTCGTCTATAATGAATGTACAATCTGCCGAATCAGATACGTTTTCAACGGAGCACGCCGATGAAAAAATCGTCCGGAAACATAAACCAAACCCCGCGTATCGCTGGTCGAAGGCGGTTGTTTCGTGTGTTCGTATCCTTCTGCGTCGCGATCATCTTGGCAACATCGGGCTGTCAGTTTTTATCCGGCTTGTCGGATTTGCGTCTGCTTTCGGATAACGAACAAAAAGGGGCGACGCCCGTAACGGATTCTATCTTTGAATCGTCTTCCGAAACTTCAACCGGACAACTTCCCGAAGACGTGACGACGGCGACTTCCGCGATATCAACATCCGACCCATTTGCTACGGAGGCTTCTGTGGGAGCGACCGTCGAATCTTCTGCTACGCAAGTCTCGTTGTCAACAGAGAACACACCGACGCCGGCTCCGACACCTACACGCGCGCCGACCGCGACTCCGCATCCTACCCCCACACGCACTCCCACCGCCACGCCGACTCCCACGATAACGCCGACTCCGACACCGACACGCACACCCACCGTGACACCGGCTCCGACGATAACGCCGACGCCGACTCCGACACCCCTTCCGGTTCCGACAACGGGCACTTATCAGACGTCCATGGCGGACGCCGTTATTACGATCGTCAATGAAGAGCGCGCCGCCGAAGGACTGGATCCCCTTTCAAAAAACAGTAATCTGACTTCCTCGGCCGATGTCCGTTCCCCGGAAATCGTGGTTTGCTGGAATGCATCGCATACACGTCCGGACGGATCCGCCTGGTACACGGCGCCGCCCGGGATGCAGTTGGCCGAAAACATGGCCAAAGGCCAATCCTCCGCATCCGGTGTGATGTCATCCTGGATGAGCTCCGCCGGTCATCGGGCGAATATCATGAATGCGTCCTATACGAAGATCGGCGTTTCCTGTTATCTCTATGACGGAGTATATTACTGGGTCCAGCATTTTTCTTAGTTGTCGGTTTTCGACAAACCAATTCTTCCGGTTCGGTTTCGTTTCTTTTCAATCCGGCGATTATCGAGCCGGCCCCCGGACCATAAAGATCGAAAATCAGAAAGGACCCCGCCCTTGAAAAAGCTCATCTTTCTTCTCTTCGTCTCTCTTTGTATTGCCGCCTCGGCGGCGTGCTCGGTCGAGCCTTCTTCCTCCGGTAAAGATCCGGTGATCGACACATCTGCGACTCCCGCGAGCGAAAGCGTTTCTCCGACTCCGACCGCGGCTCCGACTCCGACCACAACACCAACGCCGTCACCGACTCCCTCACCGACGCCGATGCCGGATTGGGTGACGGTTTTCGTCGCGTTTACAAACTACCACGAGGGTGAGCTCGCGGGCATCACCGACGCTTTGGATGAGGCCGGATACCGCGCGGTGATCACCAGTACCCAAACCGGCACCGCCAAAGGAATGGGCGGCGGTCGTGTCGAGATCGACATCGCAATCGACGAGATTGAGGACGTCGGTCTCGGCATTGTCATCGCAGGCGGCACCGGGGTCGTCGATATTTGGAATGACGAAGTGTTACTCGAGCTGGTTCGGGGCGCAAACGAACAGGGACTTCTGGTCGCCGGCATCTGCGCGGGGCCGGGGGTGCTCGGTAACGCGGGCGTGCTCGTCGGAAAATCCGCCAGTTGGTACAACGGGCCGAACACGAACGCCGCCATGAGTGAAGCGGGCTGTGAGAATTCCGGACAGGCGGTCACGATCGACGGCAACGCGGTAACGGGAAACGGCCCGTCCGCGGCAAAAGAATTCGGTGCGGCTGTCGTTGAAGTTCTGGATTCGATGTAGTCCCGGGTCAACGGATCGAATCTTAAAGGCTCTTCACCTGTTTCCGTGAAACATAGAATCAGTGTTTTTCTTAAACGAGAGCGATGATATTTACGAAAAGCGATCATCCGGAGGCGCATACCGACTAAATCGCCGAAAGTGCTCGGTTAGTCGGTAATCATTGATCAAAATCGAGACCGCGCGCCGCCCGAGCTCGAGACGGCTTCGTGTGCGGACGAAACAAGGCTTTTCGAGTGGTTTCGTCCGTAGTTTCGCCTCGTTTGAGAGATTGAAACAGCTTCACACACGTGCGAAACCCCGACGAGAGAAACGTTTCGTCGTTTCGCCCTTTCGTGCCGATTACTACCGGTAGAAATCCGTCAATCGCGCTCTTTGTATGCATTAGACTGCGTTGCAAACACCCAAGCACGCAGCAACTCCATCGGCCGGGCACTCCGCTGCGCGAACGCACTTCGAATATATACGGCACTCGACTTCGCGACTTTCTTCGAATGATTTAGAATTCAGGATCATGACCCGAGTGGCCGCAGGAAAACGGCAACGGAGCGATCCCGGCCCGGTTTCCTGTTCACTTTTCGCGATAATAAGTGAAGAGCCGGCTTCCCAATGCCACTTGACGCAATAAGCGTATTGTGATAATTTTCAAACTCCTATTCCATAATCGGTCCGCTTCCGTTTTCAATATAAGGAGGGCAACACATATGCCACAGATCACCAAGGGCGGAAAATTTGTTTTCGGGCGGTCCCGGATTCGGGATGATTTATCGGTGCGCTTTCCGCCGCAGGCGGTCGACGAGTACAAGATCACCGCAGATCAACGGGTCTATCTGATGACCGGAAGCAAGTCGACCGGCGGTTTTTGTGTCACGCGCATGGGCCTTTTGGCGCCATCCAAACTCAGAATGATCCTCACCGAAAATCCGGAGCTTTTCGATTATTCAATTGCGCCGGGCGATTTCGTTCGTTATAAAGGCCGCTCCTATTGCTGGCTCCCGATCGAAAAGGAAGGCGTGATCCGGCTGACCCCGGAGATGATGTCCTTTCTGGACCTACGGATCGGGATGAGGCTTCTTTCGATCCGCAGCAGCGACATCGCGTTTACGATGGGCGCGAAGGGGCGACTCCCGGAGGCCGCAGACAGTTATGAGGGCGAGATCGGGGAGTATTGATCCGTTGATCCCGATCAATCCGGCCCCTACACCTCAATCCCGAAAACGCTCTTGACCAACATACCGATCAGAAACGAGAGCCCCGCCACGCCGAGGCTGATCGCGGCCATCTCGAGGAAGCGGCGGCGGAACGGTGCGTCTTTGACGACCGAGATATAGTAATTGAACACGAAGATCACCGCGACCGCCAGAAAAAGGCTGACGCTGAGGCAGATGAAGGGATTATTGAAAATCAGGTACGGCAGGATCAGCACCGCGACGGTAAAGACATACGCGATCCCGGTATAGACCGCCGCCTTGATCGCTTCGCCTTTTTCGCCCTTCTCCTGGCGCGTCGAGAGGTATTCGCTCGCCGCCATCGAAAAGGAAGCGCTGATGCCGGTGATGAGGCCGGTCATCGCGATCAGGCGCGTGTTTTGAAACGCGAACGTGAAGCCCGCCAGAGCGCCGGTCAATTCGACGAGCGCGTCGTTTAAGCCCAGTACGACCGAGCCCATATAATTCAGTTTCTCCTCCCCGATCATATCGATCAGCAGGAGCTCGTGGGTCTGCTCGTCCTCGACAAATTCTTTGAGCTGAGGGTATTGATCGACCATCGCGCCGTAGGTTTCGACCGCATCGTCCTCCTCTTTTTCGAGAAGCTTGAGGCCGAAGGTCAGCCCGAAAAGACGGCTGATCAGATAGAAGAAGACGATCGAAAATCTCGACGGCTTCACCTCCCGGCCGGTGATTTCTTTGAGCTCGTTATAGTGCCGGAGCTCATCCTCGCTCATCCGCCTCAAGACATCGGCGTTCTTGCCGTCACGCGTCTTGGAGGCGAGTTTAGCGTAGATCCGATGTGAGGTAATCTCGTTTTTCTGCTCCCGGAGAAGGGAAAGATCGGTCGTATCCATCTTGATTTCCTCCCGCGGAAGATCCGCATAGGTGAAGTGTCAGAAGTTCGTTACGACCATTTTATCATTGATCCGGCGAGGCGGGACAGCACGTAGCGGCTCCGATCACAGCGACACAAAAACCGGTCAGGTATACCCGAGGTAGATGCCGAAATACGGGCTGCCGGTATAGCCTCCGTTTGCATAGGCGTAATCAAAAGAGATGTAGAAGCTTCCGTCGGCATCCGGTGTCAGTCCGGTAAAAAGGTGCGCATCTTCTGCACTGTCGAAGAGAAAACTGCCCGAAACGGGGGCTCCGTTGATCGTAACGCCGGATATGGTCAGCGTTTTTCCGTACGAAAAATCCGAGCCGTAAATCACAATGCCGGTCGGCGTGATTACGCTACCGGGGTCAATCCCGGTAAAGGTAAAGAGAGCGCCGGAATTTCTTCGTATCGTAAAGCTACCGTCCGCCGCGGAATACTCCAGTCGAATCGTACCGGTCCGGGTATTGTTCGGACTCGCGGACGCGGAGTCGGGCGGGTCAAACAACGTCGCGATGAAATTCACGCGATTTCCTGTGCCCGGACTTGCCTCCATCCGGACCCATCGATTGCCCCGTACTTTTTCGATCAAATCCTCTTGCGGCTGTGCCGAGACCAGAACGGAATAGTACGCGGTCGTCCCGCCGAAGGGATGGTTCGACGGACTGATCAGCATACCGTTATAGCTGAAGCGAAGCGTCAGGTTTTGACGGATCGTACTGCCCGCGCCGATGTATCCGGGGAACAGGAGGGTGACCGAACTGTAGCCGTCGAAGTTGGAACTGCCGATCACGGTACCGCCGATTAACACGTCGACAACCAATCCTGAGGTGGAAGCGGTGTTGAACGTAACGGTGATGCTCAGATCCGAAGGTCGGGAGTAGGTAACGGAATTAAACACCGTAAATTGCCATTCGGGAACATGAACGGCCGCACGGGGTTCGGTGACCGAATACGCGGGCTGCGCGAAAACATTGAAGACTTTATTGCCGACATTCATGACCGGAACGGAAACGGATTTCATGTAAACGGCAAACGTTATGGAGGCCAGCGACACAACAATCGCCAGAACCAGAAGCAGAATCAACAATCTTTTCAAATCCGTCACCTCCTTCCGTTTCGGATCAAGCTTTCTCCGTTTTCGAGAACAGGCCGAAAAAGCGGATAATCGGCTTATAGAAGAAGATCAATATCGCCGGAATGAGGAGCAGAAGCAATCGGCCGAAAAAGGAATTGGCAAACAGGACGATTGCGCCCAACCAACGACTTCTTCCCGAATACTGCCCGTATATCTGTTCCGTCTCGATTCGCATGCGAAGCGCATCTTTTTGAGACATCGGCGGATAATAGTCGATATCGACAAGAAGCGTGCCGTCCTCGTTGATTTCTATAATTCTTTCAATATGCGGTGCATTGTTGTGTCGAAACAACACGATGGTATCGACCTCCGGGACATAACTCGGATCCACGGAAACGGGATCGACGCGGCGGAAAAACACCAGGTCATTTTTTTCGATACTCGGTTGCATCAGCGAGGATCGAAAGATATACGGAATATGTCCCATTACGTCAAATTCTTTGTCCGGAGACATCGCGCCGACAAAGAGCACAAACAGATTAATCACAATGCTGATGGAGACCAAAACGGTAAGACCGATCATGACCGCGATATTGATTTTCCGGCTGATACGGGGCGCGGATCGGGAGACGGGCTCTTTAATCGCATCGGTTTTATAGTCCTGCAGGGCGAATTCATCATACCGATTCGTCTCCGTATGGTAATACTGGGACAAAAACCGTGCGCGATAAATACAGACGGCCAGACAAGAAAGAATAAAGACTACGAAAATCAGGAAGTAGGCGGACCGATTCACCCGAATCAGGTTCAGCGGATCGCGCATCAATGTTCGATTCGAAACCACGGAATAATATCCCGAAAAAATCTTAATAAAGAAAAGAATGAGGGCCGACGCGACGATGACGAGGCGCGCGCTGTCAAACAGAGCGATAAACAAAGAAGATGTCATCGTCACCATAACGATGATCAGGATATCGAAGAATCCGGCGACAAAAAGCGGCAGAAAATAATCCGGAACAAACGGATACTTCAAAAATACCGTCAGCAGTAAAGCGATTCCGAATCCGACCGAGAACGTGATCAAAACCGAAAGCACGCGCACCGAAAGCTTAATCATTATCATTTTGAGGGGATCGTAGCCCATCTTTACCAAAAGATACCAGCTGTTGTCCCTTATCTCCGAAAACGTCAGATACTTATACGACGCCAGGAAGTAAATAAGAAAAAAAATGTACGCGATGTTGATGTACGCGAAAAGCACGGAAAAATAGCTCGGCAGCATCAATTCCGGCACGGATCTCGTCAGCACCGAATCGTATACCGTCTGCAGAAGGAAATGAAAAGAAAAAGCGAGCAGGCCCAAAAACGCGCCGAACAGGATCATGCGGGATAAGCTGATCTTATACTCGCTGTACGCCTGACGAAATTCTTTGAAGAAAAAACCGGATTTATACTCCATGCATTCTTCTCAATTCTTCAAAAGAATTGCCCACCCTTCCTTTATTGATTTTGATGTAGTCCGGCCGGATACCGTTTTCAAGCATCCTTCGCATGAACTCCGCGTCGCTTAACGGTTTTTCCGAGTAGTTGTAGACCAATATGCCCGAGCCGTCGATGCGATACGTATATTCATCGTATATTTCCGACAGTTTTTTCGCTGTGCTTTCCGGATCCGTATCGCTGATCCGGTAGAGGACCTTATCCCATGATTTACACAGGTCGGATACGGACCCGAAAAATTCGATCCGGCCGTCGATGAGAAACGCTACTTTTTCACAGCAAATACCGATGAGGCTGGCCTGTGATGTGCCGACGATGATGCTTCCGTGTTCTTTAATGATTTTGAAAAGTACGTTCAGCGCACGGATCTCTTTAACCGAGAAAAGATAATCCGGAACGCTTGCGATGACCAGAAGGCTTTTGGATTCGGCGGCGATGATCATCTCGATCAATATCTTCTCGGTGTCGGAAAGCGTTGAGATGCGCGAAAAAGCCAACGTCTCAAAATCCATGTCGATCAACACTTTCAGAAAGTGCTTTTGTCGCGTCACGGAATCGACATTTTGCCGGTCGGTCGCAAAGACCAAAAACTCAAGCACACTCATGTTGTTGTAAAGCATTTCGGCCGTATCGACGAAAAAAACATGCGGCAGAATCCGGCGCTTATGTTGCATCATGCCCATTTCGGCCAGCACGCATCGTCCGCTGTAGTATGGCCGGATATTCGCGATGATCTCCATCAGAAGACGTGCTTCCGTCGGGTTCTGCGCGGAAACGCCGACCCCTTCACCGACAAAAACCTCCAACGAAAGATTTTCGATCAGCCGTCGAACATCGCCTTCACCGTCCCTTGCGTAGTGTTCCGAAGAACAGATATTCGTAAGGGTGACGGCTTTCTTGATGTTATCTTTCCCCGTCTTCACATCGACGATCATATCGTCCTCTTCTTTCTTATCCGGTTACGTTAACGGTACTTTCAGAATAAACACGCCTTCGATCTGTTCCGGGAGAACCGGATTTCGATCCGGGCTGTTCATCGGATTGTCACCCTTGGTTTGATATGCGACGGTTTGGTCTTCAAGAAGAATGATATCGATGATCCGATGGGTGACGACCGCCGTTTCGGTCACTCTGTAGGTAATAATATCATTGATTTCAAGCGCAGAGCTGTCGGAAGGTCGACGAACCAGAATAATACTGCCGATCTCAAGCGTCGGATCCATGCTTCCGGATTCGATCGAATACAGACGAAACCCGAAAACCTCGGGTGTCTGACCTCTACTTCGCGCACCGAGCACGGA
Source organism: Clostridiaceae bacterium (assembly GCA_012729635.1). Taxonomy (GTDB): domain Bacteria; phylum Bacillota; class Clostridia; order Saccharofermentanales; family Saccharofermentanaceae; genus JAAYCT01. Next base: position 17,730 of record JAAYCT010000015.1, read on the forward strand.
CACCAGTATGAAAATAAGAATCAGTACGATCAGAACATATCCGACGTCTCGCGCCCGTTTCAGTACCGTTCGGACAGAAATGCCGGTTTTTACACCGGCATTCTCAGGCGTTTTCGACGCATCGTACGTGTCGTTTTCAAGCTTCTCCAAAAGCTCCCGGGGCGTCATCTGTTCATTGTTCGCCATAAAAAGCCCTGCAAATCCGATCTGCTTGCGTTACAAAATCGCTTGTTTTTCGAAAAAATGCTAAGGGCCCCCGATGGACCGGAAGCCCTTTGCGCTTCATCCATTAGATCTGCTGTGTTCCGGAAACGGATACCTGAACATTGGTCGCAAAGTCGTGACCGGCAAAATCAATATCGTCCGCCGTGTCCGGCCATTCGATCTCGATTTCAAATGTCAGTGTCTCATCCGCGGTGTCGGAAAGCGCATCCGTAATCGTAAACGTACCCACACCGTCGGTCAGCGAACCGGAAATGGCGGCAGAAGCGCTTCCTCCGGTCAGTGTCGCGGTCAGGGGTTCAATCACGGATTTTCCGGAGGCTGCCGCAAATGCAACTTCAATCTCCACGTCGATCGGAACTTCCGTACGAACGGCTCCGTCAAAGTTCTGGACCGTGAAAACAAGCGTTACCGTTTCCGTCGGTGCGATCAGTACGTCGGCGTCAAATCCCTGGGTTCCCTCGGACAGAAGAATAAACTCTTTGGCGACTACATTCGTGTCGTACGGAGTTAAATCCTGAGAATATACAGCGAGTGTTCCGGATACCATCGCGGCGACGATCGTCATAATCAGTGCCGTGAGCAATAGTGCCTTTTTCATTTTGTACCTCCGATAATAATCCGTAGGGTGAAACTTTTCCATCTGCTCACATTTTACATTGTCAAATCAAGCGTGTCAACACTTATTCACATATGACTCTTCACCTGTTTCCGTGAGACACAGAATCAGTGCTTTTCTGCAACGAGAGCGATGATGCGTACGAATAGCGATCATCCGGCAACGAATACCGACTCAATCGCCGATATACTTCGTTTAGTAGGTAATCATTGATCAAAAACGAGACCGCACGCCGCCCGAACTCGAGACAGTTTCGTGTACCGAAAAAACACGGCTTTTCGATTGATTTCGTCCGTAGTTTCATCTCGTTTGACTGCTTGAGACGGCTTCACACACGTACCAACCCCCGACGAGAGAAGCGTTTCGAAATTTCGTCCTTTCGTGCCGATCACTACGGATTGAAATTCGTCAATCGGGCCATTTTGCGTGCAATAGAATGTTCTGCCAATAACAGGCATGCAACAAATCCATCGGCCGTGCACTCGCTTCGTGTACGCACTTCGAGTATTTGAAGAATTCCGGATCATGGACCGATTGGCCGCAGGAAAACGGCAACGGAGCGATCCCGGCCCGGTTTCCTGTTCACTTTTCACGGAAATCGAACGCTCGATTATCCTTCAAAAGATTCGGTCATTCCGTTCATATAATCCAGAACCGCCCGGTATTTCGGGACATCCTCCAAATCGATCTCCCCGAAAATATCCGTCAAAAGACCCCATGATCCGTACTGACCGCTGTCCGCGCTCGTCAGGCTGAAGAGCATGCAAAGCGTCGTGTCGCCGTTTTTGTCGACCTTGATCCCCTCGAGTTTCTCAAACATTTGCATATAGATGTCGTACATCGCCGGATCGTGTTGAAACGCGACCAAAGCCGGATTGTAGTCCTGCTCGCTCCCGAACGGCTCGGGCGTCAAATGCTGGCCGGCTTCGTAATATGCCATCCCAACACCCAAACGGTCACAGAGCTCCGCGATGTTTCGTATCTCATTCCCCATTTCAACGACCGCCTCTTCAGCCAGCCGCCGCAGGAGATCCATGTCCGCACCGCTCCCGGCGTTCTCCAGTTCGCGGATCGCCGACTCACTAAATCCGAAATACGCGGTCGGCGCAATCAGATCGAAACTGCCGGGTCGCATGTTCCGAGCGATCCGCTCGCTGACGTCATAATAACCGATCTGAATGCCGAGAACCCGTTTCAACCGCAAAGGATCGCCCGTCCAGTTTTCAGAAAAGACATCGAGCGCGTTCTCGATGATCGGAACACATCGCTCCGGCCAGTCGACTCCCTGATCACCTTCATCCAGGAGGTAGTGCGCCTGATCAAACATCCAGTTCCATACCTCGTTCGAATATTCCACATAGAGCGTCAACTCCGGATCAAGCCCGTCCCCGAAAAGCTTTGCCATCCCGCTGATGTATTCGTCATTCGCCTTGTGCGGGATACAGACCCAGATATCTTTATGAAGCGTGTTCGCAAGCTCAATCATATATTCGTAGGGAAAACCCTTGCCAGCCGTGAAGGTGCTGTCCTCCGGCTTGGCTCGGTCGTCCCAGTTTACGAGCGGCGAATTGTTGGTCTGTCCCCAATCCATAAACCGGATCGCCGCGAAAGGCTCGCATTTTTCGAGAAAAACCCGATTGAAAAGTTCCTCCGGATCCGCGCCGGGCAGGAGAATCCGGATGTTGCGGATCGGATCCCCCGCGGAGGATTCTAAGATAAACATCGAAGCGATGTTATCCCGGTGCGTCAGGTGCATGACCATCCGACCGTCGCCCGTGACTTCCCCGGTTGCGTCCATGCCGAATCCGATCTCCCCGATCCCGTCATAATAGACTTGATAATCCCCTTCGGGCATGGCGCTCGTATTGGCCCACACGGTCGTGATCATTTGCGGAGCTTCCGCGCCTTTGATTATCGCCGGGAGTTCAAGAGGATATCCGTGATCGCCCATCGGAATGCGCTCGATGTAACCGGTATCCCATTCGTTCTTTCCGCCTTCGACCCATTCCGTATTTTGCGTAAAAAACGATCTCGAACATTTCATAATGTCATTGGTCGGCCAGCCCGAATTCCAGTCCGACGCGCCTTCCAGATTCACTCCGAGTCGGATCGGCGGAGGCGGTACCGTCGCTTCGGGTTCCGTCGTCTCAACCGTCAGGGTCGCGGCTGTCGTTGTTTGTTCGGTTGGAGCGCTCGTCCCGGGAGTCGGTTCGGTCTGATCCGGCTTGATAATCTTCACACACCCGGAAACAAGGACGATAATCAACAAAGGACAAAGTACGCGTGCGATATTCTTCCTGTTCATCTGCCCCTCCCCAACGCACCCCTCGGGGTGCCACGATAACCGTCATTCTCTATGAAACAATATTACTATAAATCAACGCGCACAAAAACTATTGATATCCGATCAGGATCTCTGCTTACCGATAATATATTTGTGGATTTCTATTTCAACGTCCTTACCTTTTTGCGCTCGCGACACCGGCACTGATCTTCATTTTCATAATCATTTCCCGGGATGGCCGTACTCGACCCTTAAGTTCTCCAAAACTCGCGCTTTAAACATCTTGACAACCGTACTAGTGGCATGATACAGTAAATCCACCGTATTATACGAGTGATACGGTTCACCGATTCACGAGCCACTGCGGAGGGTACGGCTATTCTGGATTTCAGCGATCTTCAAATGAATGATCTGTCTCCGATCTACACGCAGATCGTCCGATACGTGAAAATACGTATCTTGCGAAAAGATGTCGCCAACGGCGAGGAGCTTCCCTCGCGGCGGATTCTTTCGGCGACCCTGGGTGTCAATCCGAACACGATCCAGAAAGCCTATCGCATCATGGAGGAGGAGGGATTTATTGTGACCTATCTCGGCTCGAAAAGCATTCTTCAATTCGACGACCCGACCGTCGAAATGATCCGGGAGGATCTTCTCCGCGGGGAACTCTCGGCATTCATCTCCGAAGTCAAGAAAATGGGCTACGATCGGGACAAAACATGTACCTTGATCCGGGAATTCTGGGAAAAGTATTAGGGAGGCAATATGATTAAAAATCCGGGATTTTTCGCATTTCTGAATCTGTACTGGAAATTGACTTGGAAGTGGTTTCTGGGCCTGATCGCCGGCATGGCGGTTTTGGAGCTCGGGCTTCTGACGTTTTACATCAATGGCGGCTACCGCTATCTGTTTTTCAAAGACGAAGAAAACAGAAATTTCTGGCCGACGGGATATCGCGGCGCTCTGGAGTCGATCCGGCTGGAATATATCCTCCCGGTGTTTGCGGTCATACTGATCCTGTTCCTCGTTCTGACATTCAACTCGCTCAAAAATCATCCGTCTTCAAAATTCCTTATTCGAATCCCGGTCAATCTTAATGTGCAAATTTTGTATCGGATCGGGCACTCCTTCATCGTGTTCGTATCCGTTTGGCTGGTTCAGTTCCTGATATTGATCGCCGGATTCCTTATATACCGCAGCAGTGCACCGTCCGACGTCAATATCGACATTCAGCTGTTCACGGTATTTGCTCCTCCCGGTTTGATTTCCGTCTTATACCCGATTACAACCGCCGAATATCTGCTGCTTTCCATTCCGGGCTTTTTGTTCCTGATACTTCTGCCGGTTTTCTTATCGGATGCGGTTCAAAAAATCCCGGCCATAAAATTCGTCGTTGCATTTATAGGCTGGTGGATATTGATAATTGTGTACTATTTTTTAAGGATTTCTCTGTTTCCCAATGCTCCTTCGATCATGGATGACGTCATGGTGTTCATTATGATTGTTCTTGTTCTTTGGGGTATGATTCGTGGTTTGTTTTTACAACCCATGGTCCGGAGCGATGATCATGATGCTTTGACCTCTTATTTTAAAAAATAAATAAACGGGTATGGAGTTCAAAATGAAAGTTCTTTGGTTTGCTAAACAAAAAATTCCCGCGTTGATCGTGAGTATCGGTCTGATACTCTTCTGCCTTCTGATCTTTCTTGCGACTTTCGTCAATCTTGCAGATAAAGGCAAGACGAATTGGTATACAACACAATGGGTCATTGTAGGAGAGGATAAATATCCGATCGAGAGTTTAAACCCGAACGTAAAACTGCCCGAGATCAACAGCCTGTTGATTCAAGCGGGCTTCATTCAGTGGATGGGTATTTCTTTTCTCATTTTCAGTATCTTGCCTGCATTCTGGATTCTTAAAGACTATCACATGACCCGAAGCATCCGAACGATCATGAGACTACCCGTATCCCCAACCTGGTACTACTTGGATAAACTGCTTCCGGCGCTACTTGGCATTGCCTTTTACTGGATCATTCAGCTCCTGATGCTTTATGTTATGGTAAATCATTACATGGGGCTTTATCCTAAAGAACTGCGCCCCTCCGATGCGTACATCACGATGTGGAAATCGTTCCCGATCAATCTGCTCTACCCTTTTTACGATCCGGTGCGTCTTCCCGCCGCGCTCACATTTACGATTCTGATCCCCGCGGTGGTCATCCTGTCCGTTTTCGCGGTAAAAAGCGGAATGCGCGGCATAATATCCGGCATCATCGCAGGCGGAGGCATCCTCACCGCGATCATCTACTTTCTGGAATTGCCGGTTTCGTTTTGGTTGACTCCTCTGATGACAATAACGGTCTTCTTAACAGGTATATGGCACATCAATAAAATCAAGATCACGTAAGGGGGAATAAGGAAGTGTTGGAAATCAAAGACGCAAGAGTATCGTACGGCATCAATGCCGGTATTCGTGAGGCTACGGTCGATTTTCGACCGGGAGAGATCGTCGGCCTTTTCGGCGAAAACGGCGCGGGAAAAACGACTCTGATGAACGCGATCCTCGGTTATGTGCCGTTGTCCGGCGGGAAGATCACTTTGGACGGCAAAAAAATTACAAGAAAAGACATGACCCGCATATCGATCGCAAGCAGTGAACACACTTTATTCCCGCAATTCACGGCTCGTGAGCACCGGGATTTCTTCAAAACTTTTTTCCCGCGTTTCAACGATGAGCGATACGAGTTTTTGATGAAATTTTTCGACCTGCCCGAGAATCTTCCGTACCGGTCCTTTTCAACGGGACATAAGAATCAGCTCGAGACGATTCTGGCGTTGTCACAGGGCGCGGACTATGTTCTTCTCGACGAGCCGTTCGCCGGAAACGATATTTTCAACCGCGAAGATTTCTACAAGTTACTGCTCGGGATCCTGGAGCCGACCGAATGCCTCATCATTTCTACCCATCTCATTGAAGAAATCAAGCATTTTGTGGGACGCGTAGTCCTGATTCACAAGACGAAAATCGTCGGGGACAAGACCATCGAAGATCTTGAAAACGAGGGGATTGATCTGATCTCGTGGATGAGATCCGTATATCAGCATGACGAAGGTCGCGTCGGCAAGCTGCTTCAGGATTTGCGGAAAGATAAAGAGGATTGATGCCATGAAACTCAAATTACCGATTCAATTGATCTTGGTTGCACTTATTGCCGGCCTCGCGATCGCCGGGTGGATCTTTATAGACTCGTGCAAGCATCGCGCCGGGATGGACTTGAAAACGATCCATGGGAATCCCTCCTGTCTGGCGGATATGAAGCTCGGTATGGTTTTCGAATCCGTGGCGGGCTCCGACAAGGTGACAAGCAATATGCTCGTTGGCTTTTCAGACGGACCGGAGGCAGAAAAGGTTTTAATAGATACGACTAATCCGGATGCGGGCCGGATGGAAGTACATATTCATATTTCTCGACGTGCCGGCGTAGAAAAGTCTTGGGTGGGCAGCAGTTACGAAAAAGATGAATGGCGTTTCCCGGATAACACTTTCATCATAAACAACTCCGCTGTCGAAGAAGATCCCGATCCCGATGATCTCGAGCAATCTTACGGTTATTATATCTTCTATCCCGTAGTTATCGACGGCTACACCTATTTCACGCTTCCAAATTCATTTTTTGAAAACTTGGGCGATGACGACGATTACAATGCGAGAAGAGGTGTTCCGATCGAATACACGGTACAGTCCGGAATATGGGCATTTGACGAAATCACGAAGGAAACATACAACAGTGGAATAGCATTTTATCCAGGACTTGAAAACGTTCTTCCGTATTCCTTTACGGGGCCTTCCGGGAACTCAGCGGTATACGGGATCTACGCGACTCAAGACGAGCGTTTTGTTGTCCTGATCACTGTCGAAAACAAAACAGACTTGTATGCGACATTCTACGATATCAAGACAAAAACCGCGCGTGACCCGATCCTCGTTTATCACAGCGACAGCGGCCAAATTAAGCCGGAAATTCTGGAGCCGAACTCAACGTGTCCGATGGGATCGATCCTTTTGGAGGTTCAGAATATTGACGAAAACAAACCCGGCATGGATCTTGCTCTGGCTCTTCGGGAGAATGAACGGACCGGGGAGATTGAAATAGTCGAGCGTTCGGTGGATCAATTCAACTGGACTTACGCCTACGACAAGGAGATGAATAAACGGATGATCAGCCGAAGCGAAGAATATGCATACTATGGTTTTTCGGACATTTTCTTTTGTGATGATGAGATATGGGTCATTAGTTATGAGTACCGTAATAATGACTTGAGGTATGATTACCGTTACAGGGGGTCGGAATATATTCTTCAGAATTCACCTCCGGACCCCTTGAACGAGCTATATCACGGCCAACTCATGCAGGAAATCCTGATCCAGGGATGCCGGGATAATGCCCTATTCTACGAGGGAGTGCTCTCCGTTGATTTGGCCGTCGCGAATCCGGAATTACGGATCAAAGAATTTTTATGGGACAACGGAGATACGTATCGACCGGAATGGAACGATGTGATTACACGGGTCAGCTTTTTAGAGGAATAACTCGAATAAAGGCATTTGCCGGACCGATCCGCCCCCGCCGCATGATATAATTCAAGCATTGCTTTTCGAGGAAAAGGAGTGTCCGCCCATGAACGAATTCGAAGCCAATAACTTGGAAATACTGCGCCTCTTGGATCTCTGGGTACCGCGCCTGCTGGCGCTTTCCGAAGAGGAGCTTTCCGCGCGGACCAACAGTCCGGGAAGAACCGCCCAAAAGATCATCGGCCACATGGTCGACTCTGCTGCCAATAACACCCAGCGGATCATCTGGCTCCAACTCGAAAAGAGCCCGCTTCTTTTCCCCGACTACGCGCAAAGAGGAAATAACGACCGCTTTATCGCCGCGCAGAACTACCGCGATGAGGATGCGGGGAATCTGATCCGCCTCTTTCAGTACGCGAACCTGCATCTGGTTCACGTCATCCGCAACGTTGACCCGAGTAAACTCGATAACGAATGGATCGACGCCCTCGGCGAGCGCGTCAGTCTCCGGGTGATGATCCTCGATTACCTTCGGCATTTTGAACTTCACTTGAGGGAGATCGAGGAGCTGATTCCGACGGAATCATGAGGGTGAACGAATATCACTCCTTCGTATTTCAGATGCAAGAAACTCGAACACGGCTCCGGCGCCTCGCTCGCGAGACCGTCTCTGTAAATAAACCCTACACCAGCGTCCGTACCCAGTCCGCCAATCCACCCGACGGGTTTGCCGCCAGATACCGCTCGAAAAGCGCCCGGCTCCCGGCGCTGAGGAGCCCGCCAAAGACCTCGGGTAAAGAAAACACCGAGTCGACATGGTCCTCGGTCCACCGGTCGACCACCCATTTCGCGGCGCCGTCCGTCGGCGACCCGAGCGCGTAGAAGACCGAGCCGACAAAAGAATGGACCGCCGCTCCGAAGCACATCATGCAGGGCTCAAGATTCGTGAACAACTGCATCTCGCGACGCTCCTTCATCGAATTCTTCTCCCGGTCCATCTCCTGAAGCGCCTTCATTTCCGCGTGCACGAGAAATCGACCGTCGTGCTTTTCGCTCGTGAACGCCCTCGAGACCACCCGATCCCCGTGAAAAATGATTGCGGCGATCGGCAGTTCGCCCTGAAGCAACGCCTCCTCGGCGAGCCGTAAGACCTCCGCCATTTTCTCTTCCGGTGTCATATAAACCATCTCCGTTCTGCTTCCTTTAAAAGGAAGCTCTTCACGAGCGATTTCTCCGCGTAAGGGGATCCGCGGCGCTCCCGCCGGCATATCGACCTCCCTCAATTCTTGATGAAAATTATAGCATGATGCGGGATGCCGATGCGACCTCTGTAATTCAAGAATCTTCACCCGCTCCCGTGAAAAGTGAGCAGGAAGCCGCCCCGGGATCACTCCGTTGCTGTTTTCCTTCGGTCAACCGGGTCATGATCCGGAATTCGTTGCGATCGGTCGCTCACGCGCCCGCCGTTTTCCTGCGGTCAAACAAATCAACATCCGGAATCCTAAAACAGTTGAAGCAAGCCCGCGAAGCGAGGTCCCCGTATATATTCAAAGAAATTCGCGAAGCGGAATGCCCGTCCGATGGCGTTGCTGTTTGCTTGTTATGGGTAACACATTCTATTACACGCAAAATAGCGTGATTGACGAATTTCAATCGGTAGTGATCGGCTCGAAAAGGCGAAACTACGAAACGGATCCTCGTCGGGGTTTCGCACGTGTGTGAAGCCGACTTGAGCTCGAGCGGCGCGCGGTCTCGTTTTTGATTAATGATTACCGACTAA
>JAAYCT010000016.1 GCA_012729635.1 Clostridiaceae bacterium
TCGTATAATTCTTTTTAAGTCCGGAAAACTGTCTTTCCGGACCGGTTGATTTTGCAAACGTCCTGTTAGAAAATGGTCTTGAAGGCCGTTTGAGGACTAGTTCTGTTTCTCCTAGTAGGATCCCTGCGGATTACTTCTAACAAAGTCCGTTCCCCTGGCCTTATGTTTAGCTTCGAACCGCTGGTTGTTTGTCTGTTACCGTGTTCCTTTGGCAGGAGGTTATCGTGCAGTCGGCAACAGATGTATATTCTCATGGCGAGGGTGTCGACGCGTAAGTGTCTCAGGGCGTTTGCTTTCAATCGACCTTCAATTTTATGTGAAGGGAGGTGAAACATTTGAAAGACACAATTTTCGTCGGCATTGATGTAAGCCAGACAACAAACACCGTTCATGTCATGAACTCGTCCGGGAGCAAGTTGTGGCATCAGACCTTTTACAATTCCTTGGACGGCAGTCACGAATTCATGGATCGATTGTTGGAAACGCAAAAGAAAGAGGATGCCGCATTTTTGAGTTTTGGGCTGGAAGCCACCGGTTGCTACGGCGACCTGCTCTCCATATTCTTGCGGGAAACGGATTTGATTCCGCGAGCCTGCAAGTCTGTGCGAATACTCAACCCCCGGCAAGTCCATCGATTTAAGGGCTCCTATGCGGAGCTTCCGAAGACCGATGACATCGATGCTTTTGTTATCGCCGACAGCCTCAGATTTGGCCGTATGGGCTTAAAGGGTACCGTTGTGGAAGAAAAGTATCTGGCACTACAAAAACTGACACGTTCTCGCTTTCAGGTTGCCAAAGACCTGTCCGGCGAGAAGAATCGCTATCTGCAATCTCTTTTTCTCAAATTCTCCGCAATGGCTCAGGACTCGCCCTTCTCAAACAACTTCGGTGAGACTGCTTTGCAGTTGATCACTGCGTTTGAAAGCGTTGATCAGATTGCCTATACATCCATCGAAGACCTGGCGATCTTCCTAAATCAACACGGCAAAGGTCACTTCGTTGATCCGGAAAGCTTAGCCAATGAAATTCAAAAGGCAGCGCGCTCTTCCTATCGTCTGCCCAAGGCGGTCGCGGATTCCGTCAATCAGGTTCTGGCCATGCAGACACAAACCATCCGTTTCTACGAGCAACAACTTCGGGAGTACGACAAGTTGATTCAAGATTACATGACCGGTATCCCCAACACCCTTACATCGGTCAAAGGCATTGGTCCGGTCTATGCGGCAGGGATTATCGCCGAGGTGGGCGATGTTACCCGCTTCAAGGATCAGGCGGCTCTTGCAAACTATGCCGGTCTTTCCTGGTCTCGACACCAGTCCGGCAAATTTGAAGCCGAGCAAACGCACTTGATCCATTCCGGAAACCGCTATCTCCGTTATTACCTCATAGAGGCCACGAATTCGGTTCGGAAGCACGATCCCGAACTACGGCGCTTCTATGCTCTGAAGTACAAGGAGACCGCCAAAACCAAAGGGAAACGCGCACTCGTCTTATCTGCCAGAAAATTTGTCCGCGTTGTCTACGCCCTGCTGCGTGACAACCGCATTTACATCCCTCGGGAAGACTAGAATATAGCCTTCCGCAAGTAACCCGGTCTTTGTATCGTTGAGGCAGGGTTTGTTTGCATTGTCCTCTTTTCTCGCGTCCGATTCGAAACTATTCAATTTTCTAGGTGCATATATGTAAATAGTCTATTGACTAATTACCGCTGGACTTCCAAAATCTGTAATTATTTTGATTATATGATAAAATACAAAGAAATCAAGACAGAAGATCAATGTTTGTTTACATGCTAATACTGAAGGAAGGCCTATGATCCCTTATCTGTATAAAGAAAACCGATTACGTTTTTTTCTTCACATAATGCTATGTCTCTTCTTTACGATATTTGAAGTTGGATTGGCATACATTATGATGCTATCTGTCGATTATGCTCTGAATGGAGATTTATCGGATGCGAAATATTACATTGTCGGTTTTCTCGCCTATGTTGTGACTTTTTTTGCGATTGATTTTTTTACACAGAAATCGCGGTTAGGGTTACTGCGGCGAGCGCGAATGGAACTGAGAAGAGATGTCTTGCGTGATATATGCAAATTAAGTACTACGCAGTTTCACCGGAAAAATGTCGGAGAGTGGATTTCCATTCTGATTAAAGATATCGATATTATCGAAAGCTCATATTTCAAATCATTCTTTAATCTATTTACGAACATTCTGCAGTTTTCGATCAGTATCGTGCTAATGATGATCATCTCGCCATATTTGTGTTTGTTTATTTTTGTGATCGGTCTGGTTCAATTGCTGATCCCCAAAATTATGGGTCCCAAACTCGGAATGAAGAAAAAACTCCTATCTGATGCGGTTTCTGCTTTCACTGTTGAAGCCTCCGAGAAATTGCATGCCTTTGACTTGCTAAAATCTTTTCATCTGACAGCGAATGTGTTTGAAAAAGTGAATCACAGCAGTAAATCCATGGAAGAACGCCAATTTCATTCTAACTTTTTCTCGGCGCTGATCAATTTGCTATCCTTTACATTCGGCCAGATTCTTTATGTCGGAACCTATTTTTTCGGTGCGATTTTGATCATTTTCGGTCAAATGACTTTGCCTATGATGATCGCCGCGTCTCAGCTGATCGTATATATTACCTATCCGCTTATTAGTCTGAATGACGACCTCGCTGAGTTCAGATCGGCGAAAGAAATCATTCGAAAATTGGTCCGTTTGAAGGTTGGTTCTGATGATCAAACTCATTCCATTCAGAAAAGATCTCTGGAAGATTGTTTTATTTTTGATGATGTATGTTTCTCATATGGCGACAAATCAATAATACGGGACATTCGCTTTAAGATGCATAAAAACAGAAAATACCTACTAAGGGGTGCAAGTGGTATAGGGAAATCAACGATTCTGAAACTCATAACACGAGAAATACAACCAACGTCGGGAAGAATATTGATTGACGAAACGGACATTTCGCAGATCTCAAAGGAAGACTATGTAAAAATCATCTCTATCAATTCACAGAATCTGTTCCTGTTCAACGCCTCCCTACGAGATAACATTACAATATTTCAGGATTCCTTCACCACGGAACAATTAACTGAAGCCGTTCAATTTGCCGGTCTTTCCTTATCTCTTGATAAACGTAACGGATCCTATGATCTTTTGGATTTTATAATCGGGGAAAACGGCGTCAATCTGTCCGGAGGAGAAAAACAACGGATCGCTCTGGCTCGAATGTATCTTTATCAGAGTGATGTGATGTTGTTTGATGAAAGCTTTTCCAATCTGGATAAAGATTCACGTAATGACATCATGAGGAGACTTCTGAAATGGGATAACAAGACGATCGTTTATATATCACACCAAATCGAAGAAGAACTCGCATCCGAATTTGATAGCATCCTTGAACTTACAGAACAGGGAGTGGTTCTCTCCTGAAGGATAGAAATCATTATCAATGATAGTAAACGTGAAAAGCCATAATATTCTTTCAAAGGAGAACACGAATAGTGCATGATAAGGATAGTAAAGAAAGAACTGATTATTATATTTCTAAATATATTGAAGTCGTAAAAAATAAGAATGACTATATTCTATTCAACAAAATGAACGGATCTATTGTCAGTTTCAATGAAGATAGTGTTGTTTTTACAGACGATTCGTACTTCTTGCGCGGGATCAATCAATCGGAGTGTGATTTTCTTAAGAATTATGGATTCTTTGATTCAGAGGATTTGATAAGGGCTGAGATTAAAAAATTGAACGAAGGAACCTTCATATCTGATGATGTTCATATTACTATTAGTGTTACAGAATCGTGTAATTTAGATTGCTCATACTGTTACCAGAAAAATTGGAATAAAAATGATTCAATTGATAAGAGCACATATAAGAACATGCTCATAGATTATGTCTATTTTGTTGTAGAAACGTTTAGAAACAAGAAGGCTCAGCTGGATATTCATTTTATTGGTGGAGAACCACTTTGTGAGAGAAGATTAATTGAAGAACTAACCCAAGAAATTCTTCAAATCAGAGAGATGCGAGCGTATTCAAAAATTGAGTTTAATTTTCGAATGGATACCAACTTGACGCTAATAGATGAGAGGTTTATCCGCTCTTTTCCCAATCTGGAAATATGCACCGCTTTGTCGATGCCGGAGGATCATAATGCTCTGAGAAGTAATTCCTATAACGATGTGATAAAGAAACTTCTGGAAATCAAGGATGTTTTCCTTGAGGAGAACTATCATTTATCAATAAGATATAATGTGCATTCCGGTAATCAAAATGATCTGGATAAATTTTTGGAGTTATTTAGTCACTATTCAATTGTGTGTGAAATTGAGGTTCAAAACTTGATAAATGAGGGACAAACCTACTTTATGAATTCCTTATCCGATGATCGTTTCGAAGAAAAATATGTTAATGAGTATATTTCAATTCTACATAGATTCGGATACGAAACAGATATTTTGCCTAAAAGTGGAATCGGAAGGCATTGTTTCGGTCAAAATGTGCTTTCATGCAAATTTTACTCAAATGGTCAAAGAGTCTTATGCGATGCTATTCCGAAAAGTGATGGATTTTCAAATCAGCACTTTACGGTTCCATTCATTGAAAAACTACCGGAGAAATGTATCAATTGCTATGATTTTCCCTATTGTGGAGGGGAAAAGCCTTGTGAAAAGTCAAAGTGTAATGGTATATATTCGAAAAAAGCAATAAACCGAGCTAAAATTAAACAATACGCAGAGATGTGTGAATTGGTTTTTTCAAAAGAGTAGAGAGAGCGATTGTTTGAATGATTGACCCGCGGGTCAATCTGTGATATATTCACCACATCGGGGCGAAAAGCGTCGCCTCTGACGTTCCGGGAGACGCGACACAGACACGCGCGAGTTGAATTGAGGTGATCTCATGATCCAAACGGTGAATTTCAAAAAATACTACGGGAAGAACCGGGGCGTCGAGGACTTGACGCTTCATGTGAAGGCCGGGGAGATCTACGGCTTTGTCGGGCCGAACGGCGCCGGCAAGTCGACGACGATCCGGTCGCTTTTGGGTATGCTCCGGCCGACCTCGGGGGAGCTTTCTATTTTCGGGCGTCCGTGCACCGACCGGAATCTTTCGGAGGTCAAAGACCGCATCGGATATTTGCCGTCGGAAAACCACTACTACGACCGGTTGCGCGTGAAAGAGCTTTTCGAGTACGCGGCCGGATATCGGAAGAAGGATTGCTCGGGGAAGATCCGGGAGTTGTGCGAGATCCTCGCTCTGGATACGAGCCGCCTGATCGAAGACTTGTCCTTCGGGAATAAGAAGAAGGTCGGTATTGTCCTTTCGATGATGCACGAGCCGGAACTCCTGGTCCTCGACGAGCCGACGGTCGGCCTGGATCCGCTGATGCAAAATCACTTCTATGACCTGCTTCGCAAAGAAAAGTCGCGCGGGGCGACGGTGTTTTTCTCGTCGCATATCCTTTCGGAAGTTCAGCGCCTGTGTGATCGGGTCGGTATCATCAAAGAGGGCCGGCTGATCGACGAAAAGGACGTTAAAGAGCTTCGTCAGACGCAGTATAAGAAGGTCTTTATCAAACTGATCAACGGCACGCCGTTCCGGCCGGGTGAGGCCGAGTTGACGGAATTGACCGAAAAAAGCGGCGAGGTGCGTTTTATCTATCAGGGGAATGCCGGGGATCTGACAAGGCTTCTGGCGAGTAACGAGATCGCGGATTTCTCCGTGACCGAGCCGGACTTGGAAGAGGTGTTCATGCACTATTATCGGGAGGAAGAGAAATGAGACTTTTTGCTTTTGAAATGAAAAGCGCCTGGAAGTCGCTTCTGGTATGGAATATTTGCATCGTCGGTTTCATGGTGTTCGCGATGTCGATGTTTCCCTCCTTTGCGGATATGGGCAGCTCCCTCGACGATATGATGGCGGGTTTTTCGCCGGAGATGGTCAAGGCATTCCGCTTTGACGTGATCGATTTTACGAACCCGATGGACTACATCTGCTATATGTTCCAGTATTTTCTGATCGCGATGGGCTCGCTCGCGATACTTACCGGGGGCAACATCATTTCCAAGGAGGAGTCGGACCGTACGATCGACTTCCTGTACGCCCAACCGGTGACCCGCGGGCATATCGCCGCAAGTAAGATCGCCGCGCTTTTCGCGCAGATGACCGTCACCGCGGTCCTGTTTTTTCTGGGAACGTGGGGGATTCTGGAGATCGTAGCGGACGAATATGATTTTAACGGACTGATCCTTCTGTGCGTCGGAATCGTGCTTTTCATGTTCCTTTTTGCGTCGGTCGGTCTCTTGCTCGGGCACTTTATTGTGAAGCCGGCCCGCAGACTGCCGTTCGCGCTCGGGATCGTCTTCGTCTTTTTCTTTTTGGATATCATGGGCAAGATCAGCGAGGATGTCGAGGCGATGCTGCACATCACGCCGTATCACTGGTTCGACGGAATCGAGGTCCTCGAAAACGGCTTCCCGCCGGCGTATCTTGCGGTTGCGATCGCGATCATCGTCATCGGCCCGGGCCTGACCGGAATCCTGTATACGCGAAAAGACTTCACGTAAGGTCCGGGGAGGAGATCGGGAGTCGCGAGGAACGCGGTAAGCAAGCGACGGTTTTTTAGAGACGATCGGGTGGCGAGCGGTTTTCGAGAAACAATCGGGTGGCGAGCCGCTTTTCGAAAATCGGTACGGGAGCAGTGTGGATACTCGAAAAGCACGCCCGGTGAGGACGCAGTTTTTCGACAATCAACAAGAGGAGAGCAGTCGGCATGTGTGAGAAGTTCCTGGCGATCAGCGCCGAGAAACAGAGGGTAATCCTTCAAGCCGCGCTGTCCGAATTTTCCGAACGCGGCTACCATAAAGCCAATACCAACACGATCTGCGAGAAGGCCGGGATCTCCAAGGGCCTTCTCTTCCATTATTTCGGCAGTAAGAAGGCGCTGTACCTGTACCTTCTGGACGATGTGATGAAGGAGATGACCCGGAGGCTCTATGAGTACGTCGGTCGGGAGAAGACGGACCTTTTCGATCTGATCACCGCGACTTCGCTGGCGAAAATGCGCGTCGGAGCGGAGATGCCGGAGGGCTATCGTCTGATTTATGAGGCTTTTCTGGCGACGCCGGACGAGCTTTCCGAGGAGATGAAGCGGAGCTTCCGAAACACCTATACCGAACAAAGAGCGCAGGTGCTCCTTCTCGTGGACGAGAGCAAATTCAAGCCCTCGGTCAGCAAGGAGCGGGCGGTCGATCTTCTTCTGGCTTGCACCGAGGGGATCTTCAACCGGTACTATGAGCTCTACCGGCACATGACACCGGAGGAGGCCTTGCCGCATATGGACTCCATAAGGCAGGAATTGATCGAGAGTCTCCTTCTTCTGAAATCGGCGTTCTACAAAGAAGAGTATCTTTAGTTTGCACCCCGGAATTTGATGCGGTAAAAAAAAGCGTAAAAAGCGGGGAAATCCGGTGAAAAACAGAAAAATTACCGTCTGTTGAAGATTTCATTTGAAGAATGGGCGAAAAGAGAATATACTCAATTGAGTTTTACTCATCGCCAACCTCGAAGATCGTATCCTCAAGATAACCTTCGAAAAGCGGCTACCGGAGATGCCGGCATTTTGATGAACCATCTTGCCGATACGGATTATTAAGGAGAAAGAACATGGCGGACAAGACACTGGAATGCAAAGATTGCGGATCAACATTTGTTTTTACCGAAGCGGAGCAGGATTTTTACAGGGAGAAGGGGTTCGAGAACGAACCGCAGAGATGCCCCGATTGCAGACGTGCCAAGAAGATGGCCAGAAACAGTTCCGGACCACGCGGAGAACGTGAGATGTTTCCCGCAATATGTGCGGAATGCGGCAAAGAGACCATGGTGCCGTTCAAGCCCAATCCCGACAAACCGGTTTATTGCAAGGACTGTTATCAGGCTCGTAAGTAAACGGGAGACGGATGGAGGAATAGTCTGTCCGCATCGCATGTGCGGGATTCGGGCGGATGGATAATACGTCTGCTTAGCAATTGAATGCGGTCGGACGTATGAGTAATCTGTCCGTTCCGGAAATCGGATGAATACGACCCATGATGGATGAGAATCGATCATGGGTCGTTTTTCGTGCCGGCTTTGACATGTGTCGGGTCGGGAGAAAGGAAAATTGCCTGCGAAAAGCACTGAAAAGGTGGGGTTGGCAGGTATTTGAATGTACAGATAAAATAGGACTTGACCAGGCTATCCTTATATTGGGAAAGATTTAGACATGCCAATCGAACCAACGTCAGCGTTGATAATCTATTGCATATGAAAAAGTGAAAACTCTCAGGAGACGACAAAATATTAAGCGAACTTGACGGCCTCGTTTTTTTTTGTATACTAGAAGCAATGATAAATATTTTAATATAGCATGCAAAGGAGCAAGGGGTCGTCCCTTTGCTCCTCTAGCGGTGTCGAGAGGGAGACTATGCTTAAAAAAACTATTTATCCGGTTGTTCTCGCCATTCTTTTATGCGTAGTGCTTACTGCTTGTAATCCGTTCGGGCGTCCGCAGGGGAATGTGCCGGATATGCAACCGGCAGAGTCTTCAGTTCCGGTCAGCAATGAAAACAGTGCGATTATTGAACAACTGGATAACATGATTGCACTCGGCGATCCGATTCCCTTCACGGATAGTGAAACCGGAAAATCGCATGAAGTGCGAATACAAGGATCAAAGGTTTATTCGGGTCTCGGGGAGGCAGAAGTCGCTTGGGAATTCGTTGCGGATTACTTGGTAACCGGCAGCTTCGTTGATTCGGCAGGTGTCGTTCAGGGCGGACGGAAGCTTTTGGTTATCGATGTAGAAGTCATAAAGTTGGCCAATGGTGTGCCGAACGAATATATTAAAACTTCCGAACAATTGGAACGGTTTTCGTTGTCCGGGGCCATAATCATCGATGACAAGGGCGAATTGGTAGGTTCCGAAATAATCGGCTATGTTCAACCGGATGCGTCAAAACTTCCGGGCGTGAAAAATTTATACTTTTCTAATTTCCCCAATGTTGGCGATACATATGATTGTAGATTAGTTTACCTCGTCGATGATTCAATTGAACCTTCTGATATGCGAATGACTTTTTCTGACGGCGAAGAGGCAATCGTTGCGGCGATTGCCGAATAGGGGGACTAGTGAAGACAGAAATACGTAAATCTCTTTCCGGATGGCCGTTTTGGCTTACGCTCCTGATATTGTGCGGCATGACGATATACTCTGCGCTATTCATTATCCATTCGGATTTGGAGGCATCGACGCGAATTGTACGAAAGGTCGTCGATCTTGAAAGCAATCCGATGCTGTCGGTCAAATCGCTTTACAGCAATTGGATTGGGGCAGAGTGGATGACCCCTTTTTCGACTCTGTTTTTTTTCGTTTTTCCTTTATGTGCGGCGATTCCGTACGGGCTTTCCTTATATCAGGAGAGGCGGTCGGGATACATGGGACAGATGGTACTGCGAGAAACTCGCGCTCGCTATCTATTAAATAAATACGTTGCCGTTTTTCTCTCGGGTGGCCTGGTGATTGCCGTTCCCGTCGTCTTGAACATTATGATTATCGCTTTATATTTTCCGGCGCATGCTCCGGATCTGAATTATGACATATACACTACCGTTAAGGCGTTTTCGTTTGGGTCCAAATTATATTATGAGATACCGTGGCTCTACTTAATGATACGAGTTGCCGTTATTTTTTGGTATGGCGGTGTGGCGGCAACGGTCAGTATGGCGGTGACTTTCTTTTCGAGAAATCGATTTGTCATTCTTTTCACGCCGATGCTTTTCTTTTTGCTCCTGAATTACAGTTACACACTATTTCAAGTCCCATACGAGATATCGCCTTTACGGTTTCTGGGCTCCGGAAATGTCTACTATGTCGTGACACCCATTGTTATCGGCGAGGCACTTTTCTTGAGTTTTTTGACCATTGCGTTTATCGGATTAAGAGGAAGGAAGAAAGATGTTTTGTAGACTTCTTCGATATGACATACGAAAAGGCTTGATTTCCGATTATAAGAAACTATTGATCGTCGTCGCCATTAGTGTTGCTTTTTGCATTCAATTTAGGTGGGAGTATACGTCGCATTTTTCGAGTTTGTCGGAGGCTTCGTTTGGGGACATTATATTCTTCGCCTTCTCGGGTATGTCGGAGTATACATTCTCGCCGGACCAACCGTTTCTATTTCCCGCGCTCTGGGTGCTTTTGTTGGTATTGCCGATGTTTTTTGTCTTGTACTATCCGTTTTATGATTTGTTGGGATTCGGGAAAAATGTATTGATCCAAGTGGGTCGCAGGCGCACGTGGTGGCTCTCCAAATGCGCGTGGACGGCGGTTTATATAATGACGTATTTTTTGATTATCTATGCGGTCACAGCCGTGTTTTGCATTGTAATGAGAATTCCGTTGTCGACACAGATATCCGGTGAAACGCACGAAATGGTGGCGATGAAAGGTTACAATCCGATGCTCAACGGCGAAGGACATCTTGTTGAGTTTATGGGACGGATGGATCTTCAATTGTTCGTACTGCCGGTTATATCGATGGTCGCACTCGCTTTGTTTCAAATGATGCTTTCTTTGAT
The DNA here is from genome assembly GCA_012729635.1 of Clostridiaceae bacterium. GTDB lineage: Bacteria > Bacillota > Clostridia > Saccharofermentanales > Saccharofermentanaceae > JAAYCT01. Next base: position 10,648 of record JAAYCT010000016.1, read on the forward strand.
CGTGTCGCCCATATATAGTTTCATCATTTCCGTCGGAATACTGATTTCTTCGGCATATTACATGAATCCCTTTCTGATCGGAAATCATTGCATGACACAGAGAAGCAATTTAGTTGTTTCAAACGGAATGGACATCAAAAACGGTGTATTGCTTTCGCTTTGCATGGCTGTTTTTTCAATTGTCCTGGGTATGATTGCATTTAACCGAACGGATGTTTTGAGCCAACCGCTCAGAGATGAATGAATGTGCATTATAATATTTATTGGAGGTGTCTTGTGGAACATACCATTGAGATGATCAATGTGACAAAAACGATTCGGAAAAGCACGGTTGTGAATGATGTTTCGCTGAAATTGACTTCAGACAAGGTGACCGGTTTGATGGGCATCAACGGCTCGGGGAAAACGATGCTGATGCGTCTGATGACCGGACTGATCCGGCCGACAGAGGGCTCGGTGATCATTGACGGAAAAGAATTACATAAGGATATTTCGTTTCCGGACAGTTGTGGTTTGTTGCTTGAAAATCCGGCATTTATCGATTCATACTCCGGCTACGGAAACCTTGAGTTGCTGACCTCGGTCCGAGGGCGAGCAACCGCTGAAGACATTAGAAATGCGATTTCTCTGGTCGGACTCGATCCGGACGATAAGAAAAAGTACCGTAAATACTCTTTAGGCATGAAGCAACGTTTGGGCATTGCAGCAGCAATTGTCGAGAAGCCCGATATCGTTATTATGGACGAACCAACCAATTCATTGGACACAGACGGGGTCGATATGCTCAAAGGCGTCATCAGAGAACAAAAGAATCGTGGCGCACTCGTTGTCTTGTCTTGTCACGACATGCTTATATTGAAGGAGTTGTCGGATATTACATACAAGATAGAAAGTGGGATCATTGTGGCCGGCGAAGAAGTGGGAGAAGCGCGATGAAGAAGAAATGGATTATAATCACCTCTGTTTCTGTCATCCTTTTCGGTGCATGGCTCGTCGGTGTGATTCGACTCAATGCCGTGGCTGAAAAGCCTCAAAATGAAGTTTATCAAGTCGGTGAACGCGTTTATTACGGAAATAATTACTTCGAATATTCATCAGAAATTATGGATGGATACAGTCTGGAGGTCTTATCGGCAAAAGTCTACGAGTATGATGCGTATTTAGAGAAAATGGGGATTGAGACCGATCCGACGACAAAATGGCGTGCTGAGTATGTCTTTGATCTGGAGATCAGATTCTATAATTCGGGAGGCACGGACGGAAAGGGTGGTGTTCCTTTCATATCAACATACCTCGCATCTACAGACGATCGGCTCACGGTGAACTCAGAGTTGGTGGGTGCAATGTATCCGCATCTCGGTGAAGATCCCTATGGCTTCAGCATTCGCCCTGAGACCGAAATGATTCTTCATCTACCCTATCAAATGGAATGGATATCATGGCTTTATGTCGGAGATGAGAAAGATTATTTGGAGGAATCTGATTTCTATTTGAACGTAACACAGTACCCCGTTAAACAAGTCGTATTCATACGTGACGGGGCGGGCTTGCCGACATAAGGAATCACACATCGCCGGTTAGAACGATTTTTGATGCACTTTTAATGAATCTGCCACTGTGGGCGATAGGTTCGCAAACGGCGGAGGGTCGCAGAGGCCGCGGATACCGACTAAACCACCGAAAAGCGTAGTATAGTCGGTAATCATTAATTAAAAACGAGACCGCGCGCCGCCCGAATACCGACTAAATGGAAGATGATTCAGTTCCGGCACCTGCTTGCGCAAATTGACTTTTCCGCTCCGCAAAGGTAGAATAATTCGGCGGTCTCGGATGCTTTTCGAGAACGAAAAAATGCCCGGAGGAGACGATTATGGCCGAGAATGTTTACGATATTCTGGAGGCGCGCGGATATATTTCGCAGGCGACGCATAAGGAGGAGATCTATGAGCTCCTCGGTAAGCCCGGCGTGACCTTCTATATCGGCTTCGATCCGACGGCCGACAGTCTTCATGTCGGGCATTTCGTACAGATGATGGTAATGAGCCACATGCAGAAGGCCGGGCACCGGCCGATCGCGCTGATGGGCGGCGGGACCGCGATGATCGGTGATCCGAGCGGACGGACGGATATGCGTCAGATGCTTAGTGAAGAGGATATCGCCCATAATGTCGCGTGTTTTTTGAAGCAGATGGGCACGGTCGTCGATTTCAGCGACGGCAAGGCAATGATCGTCAATAACGCCGACTGGCTTCTGGATTTGAATTATGTTGAGTTTATCCGGGATATCGGGCCGCATTTTTCGGTGAACCGAATGCTCACCGCCGACTGTTACAAGCAGAGGATGGAAAAGGGCCTGACGTTTCTCGAGTTCAATTACATGCTGATGCAAAGCTATGATTTTCTGTACCTCTATAAGAAGCATAACTGCACATTACAGCTCGGAGGAGACGACCAGTGGTCGAATATCCTGGGCGGCGTCGAGTTGATCCGTCGAAAAGAGCAGGGCGAGGCATTCGGGCTGACGTTTACGCTTTTGACCAACAGCGAAGGCAATAAGATGGGCAAGACCGCGCGCGGCGCTGTCTGGCTCGATCCGAACAAGACCAGTCCGTTTGAGTTCTATCAATATTGGAGAAACGTCGACGATGCCGACGTCATGAAGTGCATGAAGCTTCTGACGTTTATTTCCCTGGAGGAGATCGCGGAATACGGAAAACTGAAAGATGCCGAGATCAACGAGGCGAAGAAGCGGCTGGCGTACGAGGTAACAAGTATCGTTCACGGCGCGGCGGCCGCCGGGGCGGCGAAGGCTCAGGCCGAGGCGCTTTTTGAGGGGGCGGGCGTATCCGAGGATATGCCGACGACCGAGATTTCTTCCGCGCGCCTTGCCGACGGGGTTGCGATTCTGGATTTGCTTCTGGAGACGGGCCTGATGAAAAGTAAAGGCGAGGGGCGTAGAATGATCGCGCAGAACGGCGTGTACCTGAACGGGCAGGCCGTGACGGATCCGTTCTATGCGATCACGGAAGAGGATTTTACGGACGGTGAGGCGATCATCAAGAAGGGCAAGAAGATTTTTCATCGGCTGGTCCGCGGGTGATTCGCGTCGACTGCCGATCCTGATTCGCGCGCTTAAATACCGATCCTGATTTGTGCAATCGAAAAACGCGGCATCGAAGTGCCGCGCTTTTGTCGTCTCGGGGGGGAATTTCTTATGATCCGATTTTTTTATACCAGATATTCATGCTCTCGAGCGAGCCGGCGATCTGGGTGTTATTGATCAGCGTTCCGCCGAAGCGGTAGCCGCGCCCGGCGAATGTCAAATTCATGCCGGGAGATACGGCGCGCGCGATCGTGTATGCGGTCTTCAGGCCGATTTCTCGAAAATGATCATCCATCGCATGGAGAAGATGCCCGGCAAGCCCGCGCCCGCGGTAGTCCGGCAATGTCGCGAAATCGGTCATCTCGCCGTTTTCCGCATGGTATGATGCCTCGATCGAGGACAGCGCGACCGGTCGATCGTGATGACGGATACCGAAGTAGATGACATTGTCGCGCATCGTGCCTCGGATGTACTCCGCTTCCGTGATCGGGAAGGGGTAGCTTTCAAAGACTTCGCGATACACCGCGGCGATCTCATCCGCGTGCTTTTCGCTTAGGATCCCGGCGGAAAAACCGTCCGGCAAAACAGGCGGCACCTTTTCTTGCTTTGATCGATATAAGGCGCGGTCGAGAATTTCTTTGATTTTCTTGCCTTCGGTCGGGTATTTCCGGGAGGACTTTGTGAAAAGCGAGACAAATACGCAATCGTCCCGACCGTTGTAATAGCCCGGGATTTCGGCCTCTTTCGAAAAGCCGTACACCGCGAACTCCTGCTCATAGGGCGCCGGGATCTTGCAAATGATTTTGGAGTATTGGTCGCGCTCGGCCCGTTTGATCAACCGAACCGGCAGATCCGGCATATCCGCGGCATCAAAGCGCATCAGATAAATGCGGTCGCTCTGCTTCCCGTGATGTATGACGGAAGCACCCAATTTTTCAATTCTGTCCCGTTGCTCGGTCATACGTTACTCTCGTCCGGATGATCAAACTTGTTTTTCGGGCTCACCGGATCGATCATCTCGTCTTCCGCCGGTGTTAATGTGATTGTGTTATCGTAATCGGCAAGAAGTCGGGAAATTCCGACAACGCTCTTCTCCTCTGCTTCATCCAACTTCAGGTGCAGATTGCAGGTGTCGCACTTTAAATCACACGCGTTATGGCGATAGCAATCCGGCTCCTGGTAGGTGGTAATCACACCCTCGTAATTTCGGAGGATGACTTTGTTGGTCGACCATGAGATTAGATAATTGGGAGCGACCGGAATTTTCCCGCCGCCGCCGGGCGCGTCGATCACGTAGGTCGGCACACAGAAGCCGCTGGTATGGCCGCGCAGGCTCTCCATGATCTCGATTCCCTTTCCGACGGAGGTGCGGAAGTGCTCCAGTCCTTCGGAAAGATCGCATTGGTACAGGTAGTAAGGCCGCACTCGGTTGATAACCAGCTTGTGAACCAGACGTTTCATAATCCGCGGACAGTCGTTGACGTCGGCGAGCAGGACCGATTGATTCCCGAGCGGGATTCCGGCGCTGGCAAGCATTTTCAAAGCCCTTTTCGCACTGGAGGTCATCTCCTGCGGATGATTGAAATGCGTGTTAATCCAGATCGGTTTTTCACTTGATTTTAAAAGCTCGACCAACTCGGCGGTAATCCGATACGACAATACGACCGGCGTACGGGTTCCGATGCGGATTACTTCGATATGCTCGATCTTGTTGAGCTCGTCGAGCAACCACTTGATTTTTTTGTCGGAGAGCAGAAACGGGTCGCCGCCGGACAGCAGGACGTCACGGATGACCGGTGTTTTTCGAATATAATCCAGACCCCGCTCGAGCTGGTCTTGATCCGGCACGCAATCAACGTCGCCGACGCGGCGCTTGCGTGTGCAGTGTCTGCAGTACATGGCGCAGACGTTGCTGACACAAAAAAGAACCCGATCCGGGTACCGGTGCGTAATTCCCGGTGCGGGGCTGTTTTTGTCCTCCGCGAGCGGGTCGGTCATGTCATGTTTTGTAACGTGCAGTTCTCTCCGATCCGGAAAGGCCTGTTTGAAAATCGGGTCGTTTCTGTAATCCTCGGGATCGACGAGAGACAGGTAGTACGGAGTGATTGACATCGGGAAAATATCGATCGTTTCCTGAATTCGCTTCCGTTCATCGTCATCGAAGCGAATGTTCAATATCTTTTCGATGGTGGAAATGTCCCTTATACGATGGGCGATCTGCCATTTCCAATCGACCCAGTTTGCATAGGCCTGATCGTCCAGACGACGATTTTCGAGCTTGGTTCGGGTTTCCAGTATTCCGGTGTTCATAGGCGTTATCCTTTCGTTTTGACCGCAGGCATCGCGTGTCGCTTTCGTCACATAAAAATGCCCGGGCAACACAAAGCATGATCAACGCCGGAAAAACAATCAACCGAAAAGGGATTGGAATACGCAGGGCGGCAAGCATGAACAGAAAGGAGCAATCATTACGGTCCGAAACGCTCCGGATACTCATCGCTCAAATGCTGTAGCAGTGAAGGTGCTGCATCGTACAAATTACTGTAACGAATGAAATGGTAACAGAACAAAGCGGGATTGTCCAATTACGAGCGTCGGGCGGACTTATTGCGAACGAAGAAAACCACCCGGAAAGCGGTCATGCTCAGTACCGTAAGAAGGCTGACCGCAGCGGAAATATGCTGCAAAAAAGTCCCTTCGTACCGAACGGTTATTGTTCCGCCCGGTTCCAAAGCCGAGGTGTCAATCCGAACGATCTGCATGTTGTCGTCACAGCCGGTCGGGAGATCCGTTTTTGCTTGACCCGGAACGGAGTATCTTGCACCGTAGCCCTTGTAGTGGATAAAAGGGACGAGAATCGAATCGGTTTTTCGGTCGAGCGTTACCCGGAAAATACCGTATTCCTTTTCGGCAGGAAGAACCTCTCCCTCCGAATCCGTAACCGAACGGACTGCAGAAAAAACGAAGGTGTTTAGCATGTCACGATCGCTTCGCAAGTATTCAAAACCGGTCCGCGGATAAAGCGCGTTTCCGTTCTCAAGCCATTCCTTCGGAGGGTCCGTCGGCAAGAAAACATTCAGGGTCAGAAAAGCGGCCAGAACGATTTGAGGGATTATAACGATGACGGCGATTCGCGCCTTTCGGGAGGAGACCGCCGGAAACAATTCAATCATTGAAAACAAGAGACAAACGGCCGCGGAAAAGAAAAAGACAGCCGGGAGATAAAGTCTCCACGGAAACTGGATGAAATCAAAAAAACTCGGAACGAATGTCCAGGGAAAGAGGGAAGAAGACATAAACAAAAGAAAAAAACCGGTGACCGCGAAAGAATCCGCAATCCGTAATCGGCGATAATCAGCGGGTTTTTTCTTCAGAAAGTACAGTCGAATCAGAAGAAAGACGATAATACGGAAACCGAAGCTTCGATAGTACGGAGAAAAAAACATCTCGAGGAGCGGTACCGTTTCGTTTGCGGGATCCGCACCGTAGGCGTTGAGTGAAAAAAACGGTGCGGACGCGAGTTGTTCAAGAAACGGAAGCCAAAAGAAAGAGGTGCTCAGAACCGCAAGCCCCAGATAAAGGAGTAAACGATTCAGAATCGAACGATTTTTCAGCAGAAAGGGGGAGCGGACAATCAACAGGACCAGACAAACAAGAACGCTAAGCACAAAGAAAATCAAATGACTGAGAATCATTCCGGTCAAAGAGAGGTACAGGAGCAGGGGCTTATCAAAGTTTTCCTCGAACAGGTTATAAAGGGCGTACGCGAGCAGGGGCAGAAAGATGAAGATTAAAAGCTCTCCGAAGGAGGCGCGAGTATACATCAGGTCGATGTAATAATTCGCGGAAGTGTAGATTACCGCCCCGATTAAAGCTCCGAAGTCGGACTTGCAAATTCCTTTAAAGGAATACGCGGAGACAAAAAAGACCGCAGATGTGACGGAAAAAAGGAACAGGTTGAGCGCCGGGATGACCCCGAGTCCCAATGCGCCGAGAGCGGCAAACGGGTACATAAAAAAATCCGGATAGAACAAAGAGTTCCCGTACCCGCTGCCGACGAAAAACGTATAGTTCATCCGAACCGGAAAGACTCCGTTCTTGAGTCCGTCGACAATGCCTGCGAATCGGCCGAAGTGGAAGAGGATATCATGGCTGAAAAAGAGGGAGCCGCGAAACAAGGGAAAACATATCGCCGAAATCGTGATCAAATATACACCGAAATATACGGCGACAGTCGCTTTCCGATTCTTTTTTGTGACCGCCAGTGAGGTTGTTTGCATCATGTCCACCGGATTGCAATGGCTTTAGTCGACATAAAATCGCGAATCCCGTGAACGATTCGCCGTCAACGGTTAATCCACAACTAATCATATCATATATGCGGACGGATCAGATTTTTTTGGTCAGTCCGGAAAGGACCCGACCGGGACCGATCTCTATGTGCTCGGGATAGCCGTCCTCGCGAATTTTTTTGATTTCCTCGGTGAACCGGACGGGTGAAATCATCTGCATTTCCAAATATTCGGGGAAAAGAACCGAAGCGGGAATCCGGTCTGCGGAAAAGTTGGAGTAGACCGGGATTTGAGGGACGCGAAAAGAAATGCTTTCCGCGTATCTTTTAAGTTCCGCGGCCGCCTCGCCCATCAGCGGGGTGTGAAAAGCACCGTTGACCGCCAATCGGTGTGCCCGACGGGCACCCTCCGACAGAAGCGCTTCCGCCGCATTCTCCGTTTCGATCGCTTCTCCGGCGATGACCAGTTGACCGGGGCAGTTGTAGTTGACTGCGTAGACGTTTTTGTAGCGTGCGACGATTTCCTCCACTTTTTCGTCCGGAAGACCGATGATTGCGAACATGGAGCCGGGATTTCTTTTCGATGCTTCCTGCATCAGACGGGCCCGCTCGTTTACAAGCCGGATCAGATCAATGAATCCGATGATTCCGGCCGCGTACAGGGCGGTATATTCCCCGAGCGAAAAGCCCGCCGCAACCGCGTCTTCCGCTTCCTTCAGGGAAGATATTCGTTTTTCGAGCGAGGCGACACTGTGTACGACAATCGCGAGTTGTGCGAATCGTGTGTTTTCCAGTTGCTCCCGTGAAAGCGAGGTCAGATCGACTCCGAGTACGTCGCGTGCGGTTTCATAATACGCCCGTGCTTTGGGGAACTCCGCGATGATTTCATCGGCCATACTTTCGGTTTGAGTGCCCTGTCCGGGGAACAAATAGGATTTCATTTCGCGTACCTCCGATAGTTGACGCAGGAGAACAAAGAGAGTAGAATGACCCTGAATCTTTGATTATCAAAATAATTGATTTTCAAAAGAATTTCAAGAGGTGCTCGAGAAATGAATTCCCGACACCAAACGAAGGAGACCATATTGTGAATACGTCCTACAAAATTCTCGGCACCGGCTCCTATCTGCCCGAACTTACGGTGGATAACGAAATGTATGCCAAAATCATTGATACCAGCGACGAGTGGATTACCTCCCGTACGGGCATTGCCCGTCGTCATCTGTGCGACGGTGAAACGACCTGGGAGATTGCCGTAAAGGCCGCCTCGATCGCACTTTCGGATGCCGGGATTTCTCCCGAATCCATCAACATGATTATCGTGACGACGATTACGCCGGACTACACGACCCCGAACATGGCGACGATCATTCAGGCCGAAATGGGCGCCGAAAAAGCGTTTTGTTTCGATCTGAACGCGGCGTGTACCGGCTTTATTCAGGCGTTTGATGTTGCGATGCAATATATCATGAACCGGGATACTCCCTTCACCGCATTAATTGTCGCCGCGGAAAGTCTCTCGAAGCTCGTCGATTTCAGCGATCGGCGAACCTGTGTTTTGTTCGGTGACGGCGCGGGTGCCGTCGTTCTCTCCAATCGGGAGGCAAACGGCGATCGAATCGTGTCCGGTCGCGTCTACGAATCATTTTTCGGGGCGGACGGAACCGGAGGCGGATATATGACCGGGAAAGCGTTTGAAGCCGCGAGCCACCCTTTTCGCAGTACGGATAAGCCGCATCGCGAGGATCGATTCGATCACGAAACGGGTATCTTTCTTTCGATGAAGGGTCAGGAGGTGTATCGATTTGCGACCACGGCAATGCCTATGGCGATCGAAACCGTGCTGGAAAACGCGGGAATCGCACTGGATGAAATCGATTATGTCGTCCCGCATCAGGCGAACGACCGTATTTTGCAGGCCGCGGCGAAGCGTATCGGACTCGACCCGGAAAAAATGCTCTCGAATATCGCGGAGACCGGGAATACATCCTCGGCTTCCATACCGATTTGTCTGGATCAGGAGATACGTTCCGGCCGCATCCGCCGCGGGCAGAACCTGATTCTCACCGGGTTCGGCGGCGGTTTGACTTACGGCGCATGCGCCTGTGTGTATTGACGGGTGAAAGAATACGATGAAAACGAATATGAACTGCATTCCGGGGACCCGATATCCGTTGATTCAAGGCGGGATGACCCGGGGTTCGGAAGCAAACTCCGCAGCAGCGGTCAATGTTTACTGAATACAAAAAATGAATGATTCAGGGAGGGTTAGTATGATGGAAGTACTTTCGGAAAAGAAAGTGGCTATCGTGACCGGAGCCGCACGCGGAATCGGCGCGGAAATTGCGCGTACGCTTGCGTTGAAAGGATATCACATCGCACTCGTGGATTTACGGCTGTCCGAGGAACTGGAGAGCGTAAAAAAGGAATGCGTCGCCATCCAAAAGGATTGCCGGGTGATCCTGCTCGCGGCGGATATTTCATTGGAAGAAGACTGTAAACACGCGGTTGAGGCGACCAAGGAGACCTTCGGCAGAGTGGATGTCCTGGTCAACAACGCGGGAAGGACCAAGGACGGCTTGGCGATGCGAATGGATCGCGATTCCTTTTCGGCGGTTATCGATACCAATCTGACCGGGGCATTCATGCTTTCCTCTCTTTGCCTTCCGATGATGGTCCGGCAAAAGAGCGGAAGGATTATTAATATGTCCTCTGTTTCCGGAATTTACGGGAATGCCGGTCAGGCGAATTACTCGGCATCCAAGGCGGGGCTGATCGGTCTTACGAAAAGCCTTGCCAAGGAGATGGGCGGAAGAGGGATTACGGTCAACGCCGTCGCTCCGGGTTTCATTGAAACGCAAATGACCGACTCGCTTCCGGACAAAGTCAAGGAAGCGGCGATCGAGCGGATTCCGCTCAAACGTTTCGGGAAACCTTCGGATGTCGCCGAACTGGTCGTTTTTCTCGCGTCCGATGAAGCGTCGTACATCACCGGACAGGTTGTCGAGGTGTCCGGCGGATTGGTTCTTTAGCGTCGCTCCCGACTTAGGTGTGAACCGGACGGGATCAGCAGAATACACATCAACAGGAGGAGAATATGTCGCAATCCCCCCCATCCAATTTTGATTTCAATGATCATGCCGGAAGGCCGCGCGTCGTTGTTACCGGCACCGGTGTTATTTCTCCGGTCGGAAAAAACACGGATGAGTTTTGGAATTCTCTGGTCGAGGGTCGGCACGGCATCGGAAAAATCGACAAGGAAATCTACCCGGGTGTGCGGGTCCATACCGCCGCCGAGGTCAAAAATTTCGACCCGACGCAGTACCTGGATCGAAAAGAGGTTCGAAGAACCGATCGATATTGTCAGTTTGCGATTGCGGCGGCAAAAGAAGCGATCGAAATGTCCGGGATCGACTTTTCGGCAATGGACCCGTTTGATACCGGAGTGATTATCGGATCCGGCGTCGGCGGACTGTCAACACTTCAGGATCAATTTGAAGAGTTGTTGGTGCGCGGCGGACCCGATCGGATTTCACCGCTTTTTATTCCGATGATGATCAGCAACATCGCAGCCGGGAAAATATCGATGATTTACGGAATCAAGGGTGCAAACTATTGTGTAACCACAGCTTGTGCATCCGGAACACACGCGATCGGCGAAGCTTTTCATAAGATTAAGCTCGGTTATCTGAAGGCGGCGGTCACCGGAGGCGCGGAAGCGCCGATAACTCGCGTGGCACTGGCCGGTTTTGCGAATATGAAAGCGTTGTGCATGACCGATGATCCGGATCTTTCTTCGCTTCCCTTCGACTCGCGCAGAGGCGGATTTGTCATCGCCGAAGGTGCGGGAATTCTGATCCTGGAAACGATGGAGAACGCAATGAGCCGCGGTGCCCGAATTTTGGCGGAGATTGCGGGATACGGGGCCACCGCCGATGCGTATCACATAACCAGTCCGGACCCCGAAGGCGTGGGTGCGGGAACGGCAATGAAGCTCGCCATGCGCGAGGCAGGTGTCTCTCCCGAGGAAATCGATTACATTAACGCGCACGGGACGGGTACTCCCCTGAACGACAAATTCGAAACACTGGCGATTAAGTTCGCATTGGGTGAAAAAATTGCTTCCAAGGTATCGATCAGCTCCACAAAGTCGGTTACCGGACACCTCCTGGGGGCGGCCGGCGGAGTCGAAGCCATCGCTTCCGTTATGGCGATTCAAAACGGCGTCATTCCGCCGACCGTCGGCCTCTCGGAACCGGATCCGGATTGCGATTTGGACTATACGCCGCTTCGGCAGAAACAAAAAGAAATTCGAGTTGTATTGTCCAATTCATTAGGATTCGGCGGACAAAACGGAACGCTTTTGTTAAGAAAGGCAGGGAACGAAATATGACTCCGGAAATGAAAAAAGCAAACGACGGAAACGATCGAATCGGTTCATCGGGACTGTCATTTTGTCAAATCAAGGAAATCATGTCCCTGATGAATCAAGAGGGAATTACTGATTTTCGAATGGACGAGGGCGAAAACCGTCTGAGAATCAAAAGAAAATCGAGCTCGAAAATGATATCTGCGGAAAGCGATTCCCGATTCGTTATATCCGAGCGGTGCCCGTCAAATCATAACCGTGACGGGGAACCGAAATCAGCGGAATCAAAACGGACCGGACACATCGTCACGTCACCGGTTGTCGGGGTATTCTATGATACGCCCGCTCCCGAGCAACCGCCTTATGTGGAGGTCGGGTCCTTCGTCAATAAGGGGGACGTTCTTTGTATTATCGAGGCGATGAAGCTGATGAACGAAGTGACCAGCCCGGTCACCGGCACGATCAAGGAAATCCTTGTGTTACAAGCCAGTCGGGTCGAATTCGGTCAGGAGTTGTTTGTGATTGATCCGAGCGACAAAAAGGAGTCCGAGAATGAGTGAAATGCCGATTATGAACCGATCCGACATCGAAGCGATCATTCCGCACAGAGAACCGTTCATCTTGGTCGACGAGGTGACGGAAATGGATGATGAGCATATTGTCGCGCATAAATTCGTCCGCGCCGACGAATATTATTTTCAAGGCCATTTCCCCGAAATGCCGGTCATGCCGGGGGTGCTGATTGTTGAATCCATGGCACAGGCAGGCGCGATTGTCGCACTTAAAAAGCCCGAAAACAAAGGGAAAATCGCTTTTTTCGCGGGGATCGACAAGGTTCGTTTTAAAAAGAGTGTGTTCCCCGGAGATACGATGCGACTGGAGGTCCGGATGACACGCCAACGCGGACCGATCGGATTCGGCGAAGGCAAAGCCTATGTCGGAGATTCGCTTTGCGCGTCCGCGGAAATCATGTTTGCCGTCGGCGACGCAAAAAAGGATTGAGCGAGGGAAAGAAATGTTTCGAAAAATTTTGATTGCAAACCGGGGAGAAATCGCCGTAACGATCATTCGAGCCTGTCGCGAAATGGGAATCCTAAGCGTAGCGGTTTGTTCCGAAGCGGACCGGGAAGCGTTGCATTCGCAACTCGCGGACGAATGTGTTTGTATCGGGCCCGCCGCCTCGAAGGGCAGTTACCTGAATATGCAGGCCATCCTGTCCGCTTGTCTGACGACCGGTGCGGAAGCAATTCATCCGGGGTTTGGGTTTTTATCCGAGAACCCGGTCTTTGCCCGTCTTTGCGAGAAGTGCGGTATCCGTTTTATCGGGCCGACCGCACAGGTCATGGATATGATGGGTAATAAATCCAACGCGCGTCGAACGGCGGAACAGGCCGGGCTTCCGATTGTTCCCGGATCTTCCGGCTCCGTATCGGATTTGGGCAGTGCCATCCGGGATGCGGCGCGAATCGGATATCCGGTGTTGGTCAAGGCATCGTCCGGGGGCGGAGGCCGCGGTATGCGGATTGCCAACTCGGAGGCGGATCTTCAGTCCGCCTATCAAATGGCCAAAGCAGAGGCGAAGGCGTGTTTCGGAAATGATGAGGTTTATCTTGAAAAACTGATCATTGAACCCCGGCACATCGAAATACAGTTGCTTTGCGATGAATACGGGCATGCGATTCATTTGGGTGATCGGGATTGCTCCGTTCAACGCCGAAACCAAAAAATTCTTGAGGAAGCCTCATCGCCGTTCATGAGCGATGAACTGAGAATTCGAATGGGCGGTGCCGCGGTTTGTCTGGCAAGAAAAATCGGGTATACCGGTGTCGGCACGATTGAATTTCTTGTCGACCGCGACCGGAATTTCTATTTTATGGAAATGAACACACGCATTCAGGTCGAGCATCCGATCAGTGAGGCAATCACCGGCGTAAATCTGATTCAGGAGCAAATCCGCAGTGCCGCCGGTGAGTTGCTCCGTTACTCGCAAAGAGATATCGTTTTTCACGGACATTCGATGGAGTGTCGAATCAACGCGGAAGATCCCGAAAATGATTTTCGACCGTGCCCCGGTACCATCCGAACCCTGTATTTACCCGGAGGACCCGGCGTTCGTATCGATTCGGCCGCCTATCCGGGGTATACGATTCCGCCGTACTATGATTCGCTTCTCGCGAAGGTAATCGTTCACGCACCTACACGGGAAGAAGCGATTGCACGGATGCGACGTGCGCTCACGGAGTTTGTCATCACGGGCGTTACGACAAATATTGATTTTCATCTCGCGATTCTTCGCGAGCCGGATTTTATTCGCGGTCACTACGATAATACATATCTGGGCCGAAAAAGAGAGATCCTTCTTTGCGCGGAGTAACGCGTAATCGGGACCAGCGAAAAGGAGCATGAATCATGGATGATTCGTTTTCGACGATCCGGTCCCGCCTTGAGGCGAACCGGAAATACTGGGAAGAAAAAGAGGCCGCTGAAAAGAGCAGTGTGCGCGGCGAGGTCGGACAAACCGGAGTCAAGGATCGATTCAGTTATCTGATGCCGATTCCCGATGACCTCTGGGTGCGTTGCTCCTCATGTCAAGGCGTTATGCTTCGCGAGGATTTTGAGGAAAACCGAAGTGTGTGTCTTCATTGCGGGCACTGTTTCCGGGTGAACGCACACGAACGACTGGCGATGACGGTGGACGAAGGGTCCTTTGAGGAGCTCTGGGAAACCCTGTACGGCAAAGATCCGATTTCCTTTCCGAGATACGGACATCGTTTGGGCAAGCTTCGTGAAAAGACGGGCATGACCGAGGCGGTCATTGTCGGAAGCGCGAAAATCGGCGGGTATCCTCTGATGATCGGTGCGATGGATTCGAATTTCCTGATGGGCTCGATGGGGTCGGCCGTCGGTGAAAAAATTACCAGACTGTTTGAGACCGCTACCGAAAAAAAACTCCCCGTTGTTTTATTTACCGCCTCGGGCGGAGCCAGAATGCAGGAAGGCATCGTATCGCTGATGCAGATGGCCAAGACTGCGGGCGCGGTCGAACGACACCATCGAGCGGGCTTGCTCTATATCTGCGTGATGACTGATCCGACGACCGGGGGCGTGACGGCGAGTTTTGCCTCTTTGGGCGACATTATTCTCTCCGAGCCGGATACTCTGATCGGATTTGCCGGCAGAAGGGTCATCGAAGGGACCATTGCGCAAGCTCTTCCGGAGGATTTCCAGCGATCGGAATTCATCCTGAAGCACGGCTTTCTTGATCGAATCGTCACTCGTGATGAGATGCGTCGTGAGCTCACGGAACTTCTCGCGCTTCACTCCGGTAAAAAGGTTCCCGGCCCCGATACCGACGCGCCGAGAGGTCGTCTTCCCGCGCTTCCGAAGCATCGGAGCACCGGTTCCGAGTGTTTGTCGATCATAAGGAATCGGGAACGCCCTACGCTGAATGATTATCTTCCGATGATTTTTACCGATATTCACGAGATGCACGGCGACCGGTATTTTGCGGACGACCGCGCGATGTTCACCGGAATCGGTCGACTGAACGGTCGTCCGGTCACGATTATCGGCCATCGGAAAGGGAAAACGCTTTTAGAGAATCAGGAATGTAATTTCGGAATGCCGCACCCGGAGGGGTATCGAAAAGCACTGCGCGCGATTCGTCAGGCTGAAAAATTTGCACGTCCGGTTATAACGATCATCGATACGCCCGGAGCGTATTGCGGTGTTGCCGCGGAAGAGCGCGGACAGGGCGAAGCGATTGCCCGAAACCTTACGGAGATTATGCCGGCTCGTACGCCGATCATCAGTATCGTAATCGGAGAAGGCGGCAGTGGCGGAGCCTTGGGAATCGCGGTATGCGACGAGCTTGCCATGACGTCAAACGCAATCTATTCGGTCATTTCTCCGCGCGGCTTTGCGTCCCTGCTCTGGAAGGATCCGTCCCGTGAAAACGAGGCGGCCGATACGGCGCACATCACGGCCTATGACCTTAAAGATTTATCCATTTGCGATACGATTCTTGCGGAGCCGGACGGCGGTGCCCATTCCGGTGCCGAGCGCATGGCGGCTACGCTTAAAACCTATCTTCTCGGTGCCGTCGACCGACACGCGAAGGCGTTTTCCAAGGACCCGGACAAGGCACTCGAGTCTCGTTACCAGCGTTTTCGAAGGATTGGAGATTGCTCCTAAAGATGGTATCATATGAGGCGGTGTATCCGTAAAATCGAGTCGGGAGTACCCGTCATTCGTTTGCACGGTTTCCGCAGGATCATCGGGAGTTTTCATGAAACAGTCACTGGTATCTTTTCTGCGACCGTATTATCGGGTCACGTCGATCGGTCTTTTTATGAAACTGATGGAGGCGGCGCTTGAGCTGACGCTCCCGATTTTTCTTTCGCGGATCATTGATTACGGCATCCTCCCGAAAAATGTTTCCTATGTGATCCGAAACGGTCTGTGGATGCTCCTGATTGTCGTTATCGCATTGGGGTTTGCGGTCATCTGTCAGTATTGCGCGGCCGTCGCGGCTCAGGGTTTCGGCGAACGGCTTCGAACCGCATTGTTTCGTCATATCAATCGTCTTTCCGATTCCGAACAGCGGAAGGTGGGTACGGAATCATTGATGAATCGGGTGAGCGCGGACGTCGAGCGACTTCAGCTCGGTGTTTCTATGCTGGTTCGCCTCGGCTCCAGGATCCCCTTTGTAACCGTCGGAGCCATCCTGGCATCCGTATCGGTTGATGCACCGCTTTCAGCGGTGATTCTTATCGGATCGATTGCGTTTATTATCGTGTCGGCCGTTATCATACTGACGGTTTTTCCTCTTTATGCCGAAATGCAAGGCCGTCTGGATCGAATCGGCCGAGTGGTCAGAGAGAGTTTTCTGGGTGCCCGCGTCATTCGCGCGTTTCGAAAAAGAGAAGCGCGCAGCGAACGATTGGATCATGCCGTAGGTGAGCATGAACGCAGTGCGGTCCGGGCAGCGAAGGTATCCTCGTTCATGCAACCGTCAACCCAATTCATTATGAATTGCGCAATCTGTGCCGTGTTATGGTTTGGTTCGTATCGCATAAACAGCGGTGAATTGACCTCCGGACAGATTGTCGCATTGATCAACTATATCCTACAGATTTTGGTGGCACTGATGCTGGTGGCAAACCTGGCTGTTATTTTCACCCGGGCGGCCGCTTCGGCCGGACGGGTCCGCGAAGTGTTTGCACTGTTGCCGGAACCCGGAACGATTGACAAAATGAATTGGAAGAGAGCGGACGGAGAAAGTGAGATGATCTGCAATCCCGATGCCTTTGCCCTGGAGTTTGAAAACGTTACTTTTCGGTATACAAACGAGCACGGTGAATTATCAAAGCGGGCTTCCCTAATGAATCTTTCGTTCGGGGTGCGACGCGGCGAAACGATGGCCGTTACCGGGACGACCGGTTCGGGGAAATCCACCTTGATTCGCTTGCTGTTTCGTACAGAGGAAGTGACAGACGGTCATATCCGCGTCAACGGATCCGACATCCGTTCTTTACCTCTGTCCGAGCTTCGCTCCGTCCTGTCCGTCGTCCACCAGGCGCCGAGGCTTTTTTCCGGAACAATTGCGGAAAACCTGCGTTGGGGAAACGAAGGGGCGGATGAAGAATCCTTGAAGGAAGCGTGCAGGGTCGCGCAGGCATGGGATTTTGTCGCGGAGCTTCCCGAGGGATTGAACGCGCGCGTGGAACGAAACGGGAGAAATTTTTCGGGCGGTCAGCGTCAACGTCTGGCCATCGCGCGAGCCCTTGTTAAAGAGTCGGAGGTGCTGATTCTGGATGATTGTGCATCGGCGCTGGATTATATCACAGAGGCGAAACTGTACCGGGCGCTGGAGAAAGACAAACGCAAAACCGGAAGAACGCTGGTTATTGTTTCACAGCGGATTGCGGCGATTCGATTCGCTCAAAACATTTTGGTCCTGGATGACGGGCAGGTCGCCGGATTCGGGCCGCACGAGCGGTTGATCCGGGATTGTGCGGAATATAAAGCCATTGCAGAATCACAGCATTTCGGAAGGGGGGCAGTCTGAATGGCCGGTGAGCGATCCGTGTTGCAGGGTATGGCCAATCTGGCTCCGGACGGGAAAACACTTTCCCAAACGCGGGTCCGTCCTTCTTTGTCGAAATTGACGCGGGTCCTGTCCTTTGCCGGAGAAAAGCGAGCCGATTTGTGGATGGTGATCATATTCGGCATATTGGGCGGAGCGATGTTTGTAATCGCCCCTTTTTTTGTCGGCGAGACGATCGACCGGACGATGACGGACGGAACGACTGATTTTCAAGAAATTCTCAAGCGGATCGGAATTCTTGTTCTGCTGTACGTCATCGGGTCGACCTTGCTTTGGCTGATGCAGTTTTTTTCCGGAATGGTCGCGGCACGAACCGCCGCGGGACTTCGCAGATCCCTCTATCGAAAGATCGATCGGCTTCCCCTATCCTTTTATGACCGATCGTCGGACGGAGATATCGAGACGCGATTTGTCTATGATATCGATGTGATTTCGGATGGATTGACACAGGGTCTCGCGCAACTCTTTCAGGCGGCGGTGACGATTGTCGGTACCCTTGTTTTCATGGCTGTGATGAGTATTCGAATGACGCTGTTCATCATTCCGATTGCGGTCCTTACGGTGACGGTCGCGATACAAATTGCCCGCATGACCGCCGGTCAATTCGCCAAACAGCAAGAGTTGGTCGGTAAGATGAACGAACTTACGGAAGAGGTGATTTCGGGACAGCGGGAGGTTAAGGCTTTTGTATACGGGAAAAGAGCGCAAAGTCGATTTGAAGAGATCAGCGGCGCATTGTTCCGGGCGGCGAAGCGGGCACAGTTTTTGTCTTCTTTGCCCAATCCGACCACCCGCTTTATCAACCATTTTGCATATATTCTCATCGCCGTTCTCGGATTTTTCGTCGGAGGGTTATCGGTCGGGAATATTTCCGCGTACATTTTGTATTGGACGAATTTTACGCGCCCGGTTAACGATCTGACCAATATCACCGCTCAAGTGATGGCCGCATTCGCTTCCGCCGACCGTGTCTTTGAAATTCTGGATCTTCCTTCCTCCCGAAACGCAGAAAACGGAGTTAAGGCGGATCCGGACCAGATTGAGGGAGAGGTACAATTTGAAAACGTCTTTTTCTCGTACTCCGAGGAAAAGAAGTTAATCGAAAACCTCTCTTTTATCGCACGACCGGGGGATACTGTGGCCATAGTCGGACCGACCGGAGCAGGAAAGACGACGTTAATCAATTTGCTCATGCGTTTCTATGAAATCGAGCGCGGACAAATTCGAATCGACGGCAAAGATATCTCGGACGTGAACAAGGATACGCTTCGATCCATGTTCGGAATGGTTTTACAGGACACATGGTTATTTGAAGGATCGGTACGCGAAAACCTGCTTTTCGGGAAGCCCGACGCGACGGATGACGAAATGATTGCGGCAGCGAAGGAAGTGCATGCGGACGGTTTCATCCGAAGACTTCCGGACGGATATGACACGATGCTTTCCGAAAACGCGGAAAATCTCTCCGAGGGTCAGCGGCAGTTGTTGGCCATCACGCGCGTGATGCTTGCCGATCCGCCGATGCTGATCCTGGATGAAGCGACCAGTTCGGTCGACTCCTGGACCGAAAAACGGATTCGGGACGCATTTGATCGCCTGATGAAGGGTCGGACCGGCTTTGTCATCGCCCATCGGCTTACGACCATACGAAATGCGGACCTGATTCTGGTGATGAAAAACGGCGCGATCGTCGAGCAGGGTAGCCATCGGGAACTGGTCCAAAGAGACGGTCTCTACGCAAAAATGTACGGTAGCGGTTCGGGGTTCTCGTCCGGCCCCTCTTCGAATGCATTGAATTAACGAAGAAAAAGTGATAAATTTATCCTTAGTATATGTATTCGTCTTGACCGGATAATCGGAGAGGAAGGTGTTTTTGTATGAAAAAATCAATCGTGTACATTCTTTTGGCGGCACTCCTGATGACCGCTTTGTTTTCGGCCTCATGTAACCGAAAGACAATCAATGATGATGATTTCGAAGACATAATGGATGATCTTGATTATGATATCAATAAGTATGTTGATGGATTGCCCAAGGGCATGGATCGTCGAATCAATGCGTACGACAGTGATGACTTTTTTGCGTTCTATGTTGAGTTTGACGATGAGGAAGATGCGATAGAAGAGTATGAAGATATTCTTGACGATGTGATGGATGCCAAAGATGATGAGGATTTTGAAGGCAAGATCAAAAAATCGGGTTCCGGAAATTATAATAAGCTGATTGTAAACGGTGATTTTGACGACGAGGTGAATGAGTTCCCGGAGGGAAATATATATGCGGTCATATACCGGATCGAAGATATTATTATTGTCGTCGGTGCAACGGATAACGATAAAAGGGACATCGAAGAGGTCGAGGAAGTACTTAAGGAGCTCGGATATTGATTTTTGGACGGACGCCTTTTTCGATTCGCGGCTAGGAATTTATCAAATTCATGCTATAATCGTAGTATGTTGGTAACCGAAAAGTATAAAGAGAAGGGGTGTTGTGAATTGAAAAAGACAAAAAAGATTATTGTACTGGTATTGGCCTTTGCCATGATTCTGTCGTTGGCTGCATGCTCGAAAAAGCCGATCGACTACAAAGATTTCAAGGACATTATGGAGGACGAGTTCGATTTTGAAGTGACCAAGATGTCCGCCGACAAGGGTGTGGACAAGAGCTACTACGCAATGGACGAGGATTATGAGTATACCGTAACATACACGCTTTTCGATGACGAAGAGGATGCCGAGGAACAGATCGAGGATATGATCGATGAAATCGAAAAAGATATCAAGAAGGACCGGTTCGACGGCGATTTCAAGAAGAGCGGCTCCGGATCATACAAGAAGTTGGTCGCAAACGGCGAGGATGAGGACGGAAACGATATATACATCGTTGTGATTCGATCCAAAGACATGATCATTACGGCCATGACCGACAGTACGAAAAAGAGCGATATCAAGCAAATCGACGATATCATCAAGAAACTCGGTTACTGATTGATTCCGATTCATTAAAAATATCAAGAAGCCCGCCCGCCGATTTGATCGGCGGACGGGCTTCTTTTTTGTTGAGACATATATCTGTATTGAATGAAGCGGCGGGTTGCGTCAAACTATGCTATAATTATTTGGTATTTATTCTGTTGCTTTCGGAGGAAGAACCATGACCAAATCGTTCCGGGTGATTTCTTTTGTACTCTTGCTGGGTATTTTTTTATTTATCCTGTCCGCGTGTAAATCGGAAATGGATTCGGACCGGTTTATTTCCATTCTTAAGGACAACGAAGTAGGAGCGAGTGTTATTAAATCGCCGGATGATGAGGATCCGAGCGAAATCATATTCGGCTCGGGGATGGATCAGGAGATTTATTTTTTTCTTTATCAGTGCGAAACCGTCGAGGATGCGAAAATCTACTACGACGACATGAAAAAAACACTGGTTGATCTGTCTCTGACCTCGGGAACCGAGGGTCAATGCGTGGAGACCGGGAATAATAAATACACCAAGTGTGTTGCGGATTTGAAGTACGCCGAAAATGACGGCACGGGGGAAGGAACCTATGCGGTCCTGATCATGAACGGTCGATCGGTGATCACCATAATGACCAAAGGGCTTTCGACTCCTGTGATTGAAAAAGTGAATCATGTCGTGAAGGAACTGGGCTATTAATCCGGATGATGATTTCGGGCACCGGATCAACGGTAAGCACACAGATATTTCTTTTGAACGAACTGCTTTTGAATCGGAGCAACGTATGATCATAACGGTTTCTCTCAATCCTGCCGTAGACCGCTTTATAACCGTTCGGGATTTTTCTCCCGGCGGGCTGAATCGTGTGTTGTATTCGCGAAGCTTTTCGGGCGGAAAAGGAAATAATGTCGCTTCGGTCTTACACAGAATGGGTGTCCCTTGTCTGGCAACCGGTTTTATGTCCGGAAATGCGGGCAGAGGGGCGGAGGCCGGGCTTGCCGATCAGGGTATCCGTTGCGCGTTTGTGTATACGTCCGGTGAGACGCGTACGAACATAAAAATCACGGATGAAAGCTCCCGAAGTTGTACCGAACTTAACGAATCGGGACCGCCGGCGAGTTCCAAAGATCTCACGCACTTGGAAAAAATCCTGAAAAAACGGGTTCAGGCAGGCGATGTCGTTGTGTTTTCCGGGAGTCTTCCGGAGGGAATTGAGCCGGGTGCTTACGCGCGACTGATGAATGAAATGAAAAAACAGGATGCGGGAACGGTATTGGATGCCGATGACGAAGCGCTCGGCGAAGGGCTTCGCTCGTCTCCGGACGCAATCAAACCGAACATCGACGAACTGTCGAGACTTGCCGGAAGAATCCTTACGACGCCGGAGGAGATCATCGCGGCCGTACGCGAGATTCGGAAAAGCGAAGACCAGAAAGTGCTCGTTTCGATGGGCGACCGGGGAGCGATGCTTTTCGGGAAGGTTTCCGTGCTGTATGCGCAAGCACCGGATGTTTCGGTCGTGAATACGGTCGGAGCCGGTGACGCGATGACTGCGGCCCTGGCGATCGGCCTTTCCTCGGGTGCGGACGATGAGACCTTATTGAGGCGCTCGGTTGCATTTGCTGCCGCGTCGGTCATGTCCGACCACTTTGAGTGCCTGACGGAAGAGATTGTCCTCAAGCAGGAGGAAAGAATTCAAATTCAAAGATTATCGTAGCCGATAATATCCGTCGGATCGCATCCGATCCGTATCCTCATCCCTTTTTTTCGAAAATCAGGGAAGCCTCTGGACAGAACATATGTTCGGCGTTATAATACGTCCATGGAAGAACATACGTTCGTTATGGAGGGCGCTACCGGTGGATATTCTTGAAAAACTTGCGATATTGGCGGACAGTGCAAAATATGATGTTTCCTGTTCGTCGAGCGGCGTCGGTCGGAACGGACAATCCGGAAAGATCGGGAGCGCGGCCGCCTGCGGTATTTGTCACAGCTTCGCCGCCGACGGAAGATGTATCTCGCTTCTCAAAGTACTGATGAGCAATGCGTGTATTTATGACTGTAAATATTGCGTGAACCGCGTTTCTGCCGACACGCCGCGTACCTCCTTTACCCCGGAGGAGCTATCTGACCTGACGATTCAGTTCTACCGCAGAAATTACATCGAGGGACTATTTCTTTCCTCCGGAGTTCTGAAGTCGCCGGACTACACGATGGAACGAATGATTTCGACGGCTCGTCTGCTTCGCGAGAAGCATCGATTCAACGGGTATATTCATACAAAAGCGATTCCCGGCGCGTCTCAGGCTCTGATTGACGAGATGGGACTTTGGGTTGACCGGATGAGCGTCAATATTGAACTTCCGACCGAAAAGAGTCTTCAAAGTCTGGCGCCTCAAAAGACGCCGGAAGCGGTGATCGGACCCATGGCGCGCATCAGCGAGGGAATCCGGTCCAATCTCGCCGACCGGGATCACTTTCGGCATGCACCGAAATTTGTTCCCGCGGGACAGAGCACACAGATGATCGTCGGAGCCAGCCCCGACAGTGATCTGAGGATTCTGCGATTATCGGAAGGTCTTTATCAAAAGTATAAACTGAAACGCGTCTATTTTTCCGCGTACACGCCGGTCGTTCGGGATCCGAGCCTGCCTTCGCTGATGACGGAGCCGCCGCTGATGCGCGAGCATCGTCTCTATCAGGCGGATTGGCTGATGCGATTTTATGGGTTTACATCGGATGAAATCGTTTCCCCGAAGCATCCGAACCTGAGTCTTATTCTCGACCCCAAGTGCGCTTGGGCACTTCGAAATATCGATCATTTTCCGGTCGAGGTGAATCGCGCTTCCTACGCGACCCTGCTGCGCGTGCCGGGCATCGGTGTAATCGGAGCGAGGCGGATCGTTCAGGCAAGACGAGTCGGGAGCATTGATTTTGAAGGACTGAATAAGCTCGGAATTGTGATGAAGCGCGCGCGGTATTTCATCACCTGTCGGGGGAAGGTGGACGTCGGCGTTGTTTTTTCGCCCGACATCATCGCGCGAAGTCTCCTTTCTGCCCGGGAGCTTTCGCTTATTCCGGCGGCTCGAGGCGGACAGATGCGATTCGAGGATCTTCCGGAGATGCGCGAAATCGACGGAGCAAAAAAGGATGTGTTGTTATTAAACCCAACAAACGAGGTCACGGAAGAATATGAACGGCGAAGTGAATTTGGTATATGTGTATGACGGAACCCTGGAGGGTTTTCTATGCTGTATCTACGAGAGTTATGCGCGCCGACAGGTGCCGGATGAGATTCGTTGCGAGCAAAGTCAGGCGACGTTTTTCGATCGGACCGAGTGGATCCGAACGGATACCGCCCATTCCGACAAGGTATACGGATCTCTCGCGGAAAAAATCTGTCTGGAGTCGCAGGATTTTATCCGGGACGCGTTTTTAACCCGTCACCCCGAAAAAGAGATTCTGATGTACCGGTTTATTCGAATGGGATATCGGATGGGCCGGAAAGTGATGGATTTCCTGACGGATGATACCGTAAACACACTGACCAAAGCGGTACGCAATCTGCACCGTGAGGCGCACCTGCTCAAGGGATTTACCCGTTTCACTCTATACGATAATGTAATGGTTGCCTGTATCTCGCCCAAAAACAAGGTATTGCCGATTCTGGCGGATCATTTTGCCGACCGCTATCCGGACGAGACGTTTCTGATTTATGACAAGACGAATCAAATGGCGCTCGTACATAAGCCGGAGGGGACGTTATTGACCTCGATGAGCGATATGACGCTTCCGCCGATCGAGGACCCGGAGAAGGCGTACCGGACGCTGTGGAAGTGTTTTTATCAGACGATCGCGATCGAGGCGCGAGAGAATCCGAAGTGTCGGATGACTCTGATGCCGAGGCGATTTTGGCACAATATGACGGAGTTTGATCTTTGACCGGACCATAAAAAACAGCCGATCGGCAAAGTGCGGGCGGCTGTTTTCAAATGCGTTCGGTCCGGTCAGAAAGTGAATGTATCCGGGTCGGCGCCGAAGCGCTCGTTCCGGTTGAGTGCGTTGATCTCCGTCATTTGCTTTTCATCCAGTGAAAAATCGAAAAGTGCCGCATTTTCGATGATTCGGTCTCTTCGGACGGACTTCGGAAAAACGATGAAGTCCTGTTGCAGGTGCCAACGTAAAATCACCTGTGCGGGCGTTCGGTTGAGTCGGTCGGCAATACGCGCGATAACGGGATCGTTCAGCAATGCGCCGCGACCGAGCGGACTCCAGGATTCAAGCGCAATTCCCTTCCCCCGAAAATAAGCACAGACTGTATCCTGGGTGAGAAAAGGATGCAGTTCAATCTGATTGGCCGCGGGCGTGATTGTCGCAGATCGTTCCAGCGTCTCCATATGGTGCGGATTGAAATTACTGACCCCGATTGCCCGGATGAGGCCTTTGTCGTAGAGTTTTTCCATGATCGACCACGCACGTACATACGCTTCTTTGACCGGCCAGTGAATCAGATACAAATCGACATAATCAAACCCCAGACGCCGAAGGCTGGCGTAGAACTCCTCTTCCTCGTTACCCTCCCGCATCGCGGCATTCCAGAGCTTGGTCGTTACGAAAATATCCTCGCGCGGAATCCCGCTTTCACGGATTGCCTTACCGACACTCGCCTCATTTCCGTAGGCCTTGGCCGTGTCGATATGACGGTAGCCTACCTCTAGAGCCGTGCGTACGGCGCTTTCTGTTTCCTCACCGTCGCTCATCATAAATACACCGAGGCCGAGGCGGGGAATTTCCACACCGTTATTCAACGTTACGGTTGAATGAATGTCCATATCTGTACCTCCCGAAAAGGAAAAGGAGCGGAATGCGTAAGAGAAACTCCGTTTCCAGAAAAGTGTCCGGTTCCGAATTTGCAAGTTATACATTCAGAATGCCACGTTTTCTTTAGGAATGATGGGCAGATCGATTTCTTTTTTGTAAATTCGTGAACAAGAGTCCGGAGCCGCCCGACGAAGAGCGCGGCATGCTATACTGATTTTATTATTCCAACAAACGGAGGACGGGTTGTGTTCTCAAGAAGCAATATCGCTTTAATCGGAATGCCGGGGAGCGGAAAAAGCACAATCGGCGTGCTTCTGGCCAAAACGCTGTGCATGCGATTTGTTGATACCGATATTCTGATACAGAACAGGGAAGGAATGTCCCTCATCGATATTATCCGTGTGAAAGGAACCGATTATTTCTCAAAGGCGGAAGAAACCGTAATCCGGGATCTCCATACCGAGAAAACGGTCATCGCGACCGGCGGAAGTGTTGTTTTGTTGCCGGAAGCGATGATTCGGCTTCGCGAATCGTCGAGGATTGTATATCTGGAGGCGGATCTATGGAAAATCAGAAAACGATTGTGGAATTTTCATACTCGCGGCATCGTATCCGAGCCCGGGAAAACGATTGAAGATTTATACCGGGAGCGATTGCCCCTGTATCGCCGGTATGCCGATATCAAAATCCGTTTGCGCGGGAAAAAAGCAAGTCAAATCGTCGATGAGATCGTGGAGAAGATTTTCGAAGAAAACGATTCGGGAGATTAAGCTTCATCGGAGGCTTTTCGAGCCCGGATTGTTTTTTCGATCATCATGTCCTTCACCTTCATCAGACGTGTAATCGAGCTTCGCTCGCTTTCGTCCAGTTTCATCGTTATGAACCGAATCTGGAAAAGATACCTCGGGATCATAACATGCTCCAGCGCATTGACTCTTCGTCGCGTTTTTTCGATTTCCGAAGACAACAGCTGACAGGCCTTCTCCTTTTCGGCGAGACGGATCAGCGGATCCGTTAAATCCGAAAGCGCTTGGACGGCTTCGTCGAGCTCACAAGAGGTAAAAGCGAACCCGTATGAGTAAATATCGCCGGGATCCGCCGTCCTGAAATTGGTTTTGAAAACCGGAACGCGAACGCTCATAATATTTTTCTCTTCGACGGCCAGAGAAATCTCCTGTTTGTGATAAAGCATGGAAATCGCAAGGGATTCGTCGTTCATCAGCGAGCGGGCGACCGACATATGTTGATTTGTCTCGGTCAGAGCTTCTTCGATCATCCGGCGCAGACGTCGCGTTTCCCGAACGATTTCGAGAAATTGGCGCATCAACTCGTCGCGTTTATCCTTCAGTAGTTTATGTCCGCGACGTGCGGTGATCAGCCGTTTCTTAAGACGGGTCAATTCCATTCTTGTCGGATTGATTTGAGTGCCGGCCATCGGTTCTGTTCTCCTGAGCTCGATTCAGTATTTACTCGTCGGTTGACGGTTCTTCGGTTGCTTCGTCATAGTAACGGTCCAAAATTTTGTCGCTGATTCGCTTGTGCTCGCTTCGGGGCAACATGCGAAGTAATTTCCAACCCAAATCAAGCGTTTCTTCGATGGATCGGTCGGTCGAAAAGCCTTGCGAAACGTACTCCTTTTCAAAGGCGTCCGAGAAGCGGGCATACAGCTTATCCATTTCCGTAAGTGCCGCCTCGCCCAAAATGACCATGAGTTCCTTGGCATCTTTACCGCGGGCGTATGCGGAAAACAGCTGATTCATTGTATTGGAATGGTCTTCCCGGGTTTTTCCTTCGCCGATACCCTTGTCCTTCAGTCGGGAAAGGGAAGGCAAAACATCGATCGGCGGTGTCACTCCTTTGCGGTACAGCTCACGGCTCAGGATGATTTGTCCTTCCGTGATGTATCCGGTCAGATCCGGGATCGGATGGGTTTTATCATCCTCCGGCATCGACAGTATCGGAATCAGCGTGATGCTTCCGGATTTTCCTCTCTGGCGTCCGGCCCTCTCGTATAAAGTGGCGAGGTCCGTATACATGTAGCCCGGATAGCCGCGACGACCGGGAACCTCCTTACGTGCCGCAGATACCTCACGCAGAGCGTCGGCGTAGTTTGTGATATCCGTCAGGATGACCAAAACATGCATATCCATCGAAAAAGCGAGGTATTCGGCCGCCGTCAAGGCCATTCTCGGCGTGGCGATTCGTTCGATTGCGGGATCGTTCGCAAGGTTTACAAACAAAACGGTACGATCGATTGCGCCGGTCTCCCGGAAGCTCTCCATGAAAAAATTCGCTTCCTCAAAGGTAATCCCGATTGCGGCAAAAACGACGGCGAACGATTCTTTTGTTCCGCGAACCTTTGCCTGTCGCGCGATTTGCGCGGCGAGGTTGGCGTGCGGCAGTCCGCTTCCCGAAAAAATCGGAAGCTTCTGGCCGCGAACCAGCGTATTCAGGCCGTCAATCGCAGAAACACCGGTTTGAATAAATTCCATCGGGTAGCTTCTTGCGGCCGGATTCATCGGGGTGCCGTTAACGTCCATGCGCTTTTCGGGAATAATCATCGGCCCGCCGTCGATCGGATTGCCCATGCCGTTAAAGATGCGGCCGAGCATATCCCCGGATACGGGAAGTTCCAGCTGGCGGCCGAGAAAACGAACCTTGCTTTCGGCAAGATTGATTCCGGCACCGCTTTCGAAAAGTTGGACCAAGGCATCGCTTCCGTTGATTTCAAGAACCCGGCAACGGCGTTTCTCGCCGCTACTCAATTCAATTTCGCCGAGTTCGTTAAAGGCGACATCCGAAACGTCGCGAACCAGCATCAACGGACCGGCGACCTCCTGAATCGTTCTGTATTCTTTCGGCATCAGTCTTCCTCCTCCAAAATCTCGGAAATTTCATGGGCGAGACGGGATTCGATCTGCATTGCCTCGTCATTGATTTCATTTCCCGAAATGTATTTGAATCGTCCGATCCTTTCCCGAACGGGAAGGGAAACGATTTTTTCAATATCCGCACCGAGCCCGAGCGCATGAGAGGCTTTGTCCCAGAACAAGAGAATCAGCTTCATCATCAGGTCCTGCTTGGGAAGAGAAGAGTAGGTATCGACCTCGTGGAACGCGAGCTGGTGTAAAAAATCCTCACGAATCGAGCGCGCGACCTCCATTTTCAAACGGTCGGACGCAGAAAGCGCGTCCATTCCGACCAATCGGACGATTTCCTCGAGTTCGGCCTCTTCCTGTAGCAAGTGCAGAAAACGCGAGCGATATTCGTTCCAGTTGTCGGATACATTTTCGGAAAACCACGAAGCGAGCGAATCCGCATACAGCGAATAGCTGGTCAACCAGTTGATTGCCGGGAAATGACGTTTGTACGCAAGGCTCGCATCCAATCCCCAGAATACCTTTACAATACGAAGGGTCGCCTGAGAGACCGGCTCGGAGATGTCTCCGCCCGGAGGAGAAACCGCTCCGATTGCGGAAAGAGATCCTTCCCGGTTATCGCTTCCGAGGACGGTGACGCGTCCCGCACGTTCGTAAAACTGAGCCAATCGACTTGCAAGGTAAGCGGGATAGCCTTCCTCGCCGGGCATCTCTTCGAGTCGCCCGGACATTTCACGCAAGGCTTCCGCCCAACGGGATGTCGAATCGGCCATCAAAGCGACGGAATAGCCCATATCGCGGAAGTATTCCGCGATGGTAATGCCGGTGTATATTGAGGCCTCTCGGGCCGCGACGGGCATATCAGAGGTGTTTGCGATAAGTACCGTACGCTTCATCAGTGACTCGCCGGTATTGGGGTCAATCAGCTCCGGGAACTCGTTTAAAACGTCCGTCATTTCATTACCGCGTTCTCCGCAGCCGATATAGACGATGATATCTGCCTGAGCCCACTTGGCGAGCTGATGCTGGGTAACCGTTTTTCCGCTGCCGAAGGGACCGGGAATCGCGGCGACGCCGCCTTTGGCTAATGGAAACAGGCTGTCAATGACACGCTGACCCGTAATCAGGGGCATTGTCGGGGCATGCTTTTGCTTGTAAGGTCTGCCGACGCGTACCGGCCAACGTTGGTAGAGAAACAGTTGGATGACATTCCCTGTTTCGTCTGTAAGTTCACCGATCGGGCTTTCCAGTCGATAATCTCCGGAATGGATGGATCGGATTTTTCCGTTTACCCCCGGCGGAACCAGAATTTTGTGGGACACGATCCGGGTTTCCAGAACCTCTCCGAGAATGTCGCCTTCCGCGACCGTCTGACCGGAGCGGACCGATGCGACAAAGGGCCAGACAGTTTCGCGGTTTAATGACGGAACCTCGATTCCTCGAGCCAGATTATTTCCGGATCTGCGAACAATTTCTTCCAGGGGACGTTGGATGCCGTCGAATATTCCGCCGATCAAACCGGGGCCCAGCTCGACCGATAAGGGTACGCCGGTGGAGTCGACCGGTTCACCCGGCTTCAGACCGGAGGTTTCCTCATAAACCTGAATAGAGGCCCGGTCTCCGTGCATTTCGATAATCTCACCGATAAGGCGTTGGTTGCTGACGCGCACGACGTCAAACATGTTGGCGTCCCGCATCCCTTCCGCAATGACCAGGGGTCCCGATATTTTTCGGATGGAACCTTTGCTCATGATTTGTCTCCTTTACGCGTCTTTTAAAATATCACTGCCGACCGCCCGTTCCACTGCTTGGGCAATGGCGCGCATACCCGCACCGGTGTTTCCGGAAACCCCGGGAATCGGAACGATGACAGGCAATGGACGATCTTTATATCGATCGATGTCTTCCTGAATTCGGGAAGCCAGAGATTCCGTAATAAAAATCACGGCGAAATCCTGCTCCGCAAGATGATGAAGCGTTGTCGCGGGGTTCTCCATTCGATCCTCGGGGAATATATGCATTCCGAGAGAAGCAAAACCGTATATACTGTCCCGATCTCCCATGGCGGCGATTTTATACATAAAGCCTCCTGATTCGGGATCGGATTGCAGGTGCGGGCAATCCGGATTGTTTGGCTGCCAAAATGATTCGTACGTTGCGTATTTCCGCCTCTTTTCCGAGATAATAAGCGACCAGAGGCGCGGTGCCCAGAGCGATGTAACGTACATTTTCGAGCATGCCCATCGCACGGTCGTCACACCAACGCTCAAAGTCGGAAGGAGAGGTTTTTAAAAGGGCGGTTCCGTCCGCATATTCCGTGGTTGAAAGATACTCCAGAAGCGCGGAGACACCTTCCGTCGCCGCCTTTATCATACGGTCCCGATCAAGAGACGTACAGGAGCCGACGGCACGCTCGAGAAATTCTTCTTTTTTCCCGAACCTTGCCGATCGAAAAGCGATTTTAATGTTCGCGGCGGCGACAAACAACTCGGAGATTCGGAAGATAAGCTCATCGCCGGTTTTTTCGGCACACCGTAACGTCTCATCCAGAGCGGCCCGGTCGGCGATGACATCCGACCATTGTCCGTCTCCGGTACGAACGAGGATATCGTACATTTCCTCCCCCAGCTGATCAAAAGGAGCCGGCAGATCATCAAAACGATTTTCCTCGACTGCTTTCTTCATTGTATCGGACGGAATCGTGCAGGGTAGAACGAAATACTCGTCCGCTTCATAGTCGCTCAGAACGGACTTAATCCCGGCCTTCAGATTATGAAAGTCGTTCTTTAAAATAAAGGGAATAAACAAAGCAGGATCCGGAGCGACCTCGGACAGATAGCGCCAAGTCTCCGAGAGTTCTTTTTCGAGCATATCGTTCACATCCGAGATTCGCCCGGTACTATGCCAACCCTTGGATTCGAGGATTGAAAGTACCGCAGTATCGGTGGGCGCCGCAATCATACGATCGATATCGGATGTCTCGAGCGCCTTGATCTGCCGCACACGCACGGCGGAGACCGCATATGCATATTGGGTTTCGTTCGTTTTCTTGGTCAAATTCAAATCCTTTCCGTGCTTCCGGGGCATGCTAATCCCTACGGAAGAAACAAGGATCGGTTGATTCGATCCCGTACTTCGTCCAGTTTTTCGTTGATCAGTGCGTCGACCGTTCCGTTAAATTCAATCGGACCGCACCGAAGAATACATCCGGCTTCGAAGTTGCCCGGCTCGTCCGATATTTGAAGGGTACCGGGGATGATTTCGGAAAGCCGGTCCGAAAATTCCTTCGTCGCCGCGGCACGATCCCGGGCATTTACGATCAGCTCGCACGCTCCGGTCAATTCGGAGGCGTGTGACGTGACGAATCGTTCGATCATATCCCGGTTTTCTTTTGCGGAAAGACTTATGATTCGAGAGCGAGCCTCGGCCAACACTTCATCAATCAACGCTACTTTTTCTTGAAGGAGTCGTTTTTTTGCCTCCGACTCGGCGGAGGACCGGCTCTTGCTTTCCAGTATCGAGATGGCTTCCTTTTCGCGCTCCAACCGCTCGTTGACTTCCTCTTCGGTTTCGATTTTTTTGCGGGCGGAATAAGCCGCCGCCTCTTCTTCGGCGCGACGGACTCTTGTTTTTGCCGAGACGTTCGCGTCTTCGATTATTTTTTCGAGTATACTATCAAGGCCCGACATGGCAATCTCCGATCGTTTCCGTTATGTACCCGTGACGGCGGGAATGTTCATGACCATCAAAAGGGAGGCGATGAAGCAAAGTAAAGCGTAGAATTCGACGAGCGTAGCGGAAATAATCGCCTTGGTCGAATCGGAGTATTTCTTGGCGACTACGGTTACGCCGGTCACGGCGACGCGTGCCTGAAGGATTGCGGAGGTCATTCCGCCGAAGGCGACCGGCAGGCATGCAAAAAAGTACAGGAGTCCCGTTTTGAAATCAAGCGTGGGTGCGTTTCCGCCCAGAAGTCCGATGTTTAACATCACCATCACGGTAACGACCAGTCCGTATAATCCCTGAGTTCCGGGAAGCAGTTGGAGAATCAGGAGTCTGGAGAATTTGCTCGGATCATCAATAAGAACCGGGGTAGAGGCCTCACCGACCATGCCGACGCCCTTAGACGAACCGATGCTGGCCAGTGTGACCGATAACGCCGCTCCGATCACCGCAAGAATAATGCCTAAAAAATCCATTTACTTGTCCTCCTTGAATTTGAAGTGTCTGGTTCGGGTTGAAAACGGTGAAAATGCCTTCCCGCCGCCTTCATAGAATTTGCTGAAAAATTCGACATATTGAAGTCGGTTGGTATGTACATACGCGCCGAGCGCGCTGATACCCAAGTTTACGGCATGTCCGAAAATAAAAACCGGAATGAAGATGAAAATGCGGACAATCCCGGATCCGATCACGGTTCCGATTGTATTGAAGACCTGCCCGACGATTCCGGTCACGAGGCCGAGGGCCATTAACCGCGAGTAAGAAAGCGTGTCACTGAAATAACCCGAAATTCCGTACAGGCTTCCGAGACCGCCCATAATCTTGCCCGGTATACTCGGACTGGATCGCCCCTGTGTCAATACCAGCATGGCCGCTCCCGCAATTGCGACCCACGGGCCGATTTTTTCAAGCGGCAGACCGGTCGGAACGGCCATGTTGACAATCATCATCCCAAGACCCGTGAAAACGATCCACCACGAACCGACATCAAAGATTGCCCCGAGCTTGTCGTTGTGTTTCCACATGTTGACAAATTTCAGCGCAAGTCCGGCCATCAGGTGAATAAAACCGAGAATCAAGCTGAGGATCAGCATCTCGAGCGGTTTTTCGACCGGATTGAACCATAGGGCGTCCAGTGAAACATTCGAATGGAAAAAAGCGGTGCCGACCGCATTGACAACATTTCCGAAAAAACTGCCGAACATCAGGCCCCATATGACGGAAGAAACCCCGCAGAATAAAAATTTGTACATGTTCATTCGTGTCGTGCCTTCCGGCTTCAGCCGGATGATTACAAACAGAGTTCCGAGAACCATAATCAGACCGTAACCGGCATCCGACAGCATCATGCCGAAAAACAGATAGTAGAAAAAACTCATCACAGGGTTCGGATCGATGTCCCGTGACGTCGGCGGGCTGTACGACTGAACAATATCTTCGACCGGTGCCACGAATGCGTTGTTTGAAAAATCGCCGGGGACTTCTTCATCCTCCTTCGGGTCGCGTAATTCTATTGCGAGCATATATTTCTCGTTGAGCTTGCTTAGAAGCCGGTCGGCATCCCGGCACGGAACGAAGCCCTTCAGAATAACGGCTTTTCGGGAAAACAGCAGACGCCCGAGCGCTTCGTATTTATCCTTACGCATCAGCAGGTAATCCGACAGAAAATAAAGTCCGGGCAGATCCGGCTTATATGCCGCAATCTTCTCGCGTGCATTTGCGACCGCATCCTGTGCATCCTGAATTCTTTTTTTCAGGCGTTCAATCCGGTTGGCCGGGGGATGCCGCGTCGGGTCGGACGGTATGATAAAGCCGATTTTGCGAAGGGTTTCGTCCATCACCTCAAGATCATTTCGATGGCAGAAAACGCAAAGGCACGTCAGTTCCTTCGAAACCGAAACGAAATCCGTCTCGTATTTCGGGAGTTCGGGCACGTCCGAGTCACTCGGTGCCGGATGCGTTTCCGCAAAGGCCTTGCTCAGGGTCTCGTGAAGGGATGTCTCGCCGAAGGCGCCCTGAATGGATCCGATTCGACAGGCAACACGCTGCGTTCCCTCGTACATCATCGGGATATCGAGGTTTTTCCAGGGGGAGCAAGTGATTGAGTTGATGGGTCACGTGCATGATGGCCGGTGTCTCATTTTCAATAATCCGTATCGCTGAGTCGATATCGTAAGCGATTTTCATGGATTGTTCGACCCGATCCGCGTGCTCGGAGAATTGATCCAGAGTCAATTCTTTTCGACCGGAAAGACCGGCGAGAATCGAGGTTTTTGTATGAGAATATTCTTCGACGGAAGCGATTGCGGAGCGGATCATTTCCAGATTCCTGTCCAATTGAGTCAGGGTCGAGGAGGTCGGGATGATCATTAACTCCGACCCGGAATCCGTCTCGCCTTCCGCCTCGGTTTCCGGCTCGCTCAAATCGACGACGCCCTCACGCTGGAGCAGTTCGACCACTTTTTTTGCGTCTCTTTGCAAGGCGATAATCTCGATGTGCTTCATCGGTACGATGGCCATCAGCGCGATTCCTTTCCGGAAATGAAGTCGACGGTCACGGAAACGGCGGATTCGAACGTTGACATCGCGGCTTCTCTGAGTTGCGCACAACTCAGCTCTGTTTGCTCTTTTATCGAGGTTATATACGCCCGGTTCTTCTTCTGAAAATCACTTCGAAGGGAACTCGCTTTCTTTTCCGCTTCCATCAAGGCCTTTTCGCGATAATCAGCAGCCGAAAGACGAGCTTTTTCCAGAATCTCATCCGCACGGGATCGAGCATCCTTTTCGATGCGGGCGGCCTCCTTTTCAGAATCGAGAATCCGGTTGATTTGATCCGATGCCATAAATCCTCCCTGATCGCGCAGGGCGCGAAAAAACCTGCCTTTAGGGCGTCTCGTAGTATTATCACACGCGCGCGAGGCTTTGACAAGCCTGATAACGACCGAAGATCGAGAATCCCGAATGAATCGTTTCGAAATACTTTTTGGGGGTGTGAAAAGACAGGATTGACAGGATTGACAGGAAGGCGGATAAAATTGTACTATCTAAATAATACAATATTGAGGGCAGGATGATTCATCACTCGCAATTTGCGCAAAAAAACGGGGGGTTAACGTCATTTGAGAAGGGAAAGGATTTGAAGCAGATATTTTCGGATCATTTTCCGATCTATCTTCAGGTCGTCGAAAGAATAAAAACACAAATTATTATCGGTGTCGTCAAGCCCGGAGAGAAACTTTGTGCCGTTCGGGAACTGGCAAATCTATTCGGTATCAATCCCAACACGGTTCAGAAAGCCTGTCAGTTGCTTGAACAAGAGGGGATCATAATAAGCGAACGCGGTTCCGGAAATTATATTACGGACGACCCGGGGATCATCGCCGCGATTCGTTCGGAGTTGTCCGGCGGGGTCACCGGAGAGTATATTCGAAAGATGAAGGAATACGGATTCGCGAGTCCCGAAATCGTGCGCATCCTGACCGATGGGATCAAAGAGATCGAAAATGGCGAAAAAAATACAGACGAGTCTTTACGACAGTAAAATGACGGAAGTATAATAAGTAAACGCTGAAAGCAGACACCGGAATACCGATCGGCACACGGTGAATGCTCATGAAGAAAGGAACAACACATGCTTACAATCGAAAACTTGACCAAGTCGTATCCGGGGGGGGTCACGGCGGTAAAGGATGTATGCCTTACGGTCGAAAACGGAGATCTGTACGGATTCATCGGACACAACGGGGCGGGTAAAACGACAACGATCAAATCCGTGGTCGGTCTTCTGCCGTTTGAAAAAGGAAAGATTACAATCGACGGGGTCTCCGTAACGCAAGATCCGATACGATGCAAGTCGATGATTGCCTATATACCGGATACTCCGGAGTTATACGACAATCTGACCGGAATGCAGTATCTCAATTTTGTTTCCGACATTTATGGAATTTCAAAACGGGAGCGGTCAAGCAAAATCAATCAATACGCTACGATGCTGGAGATGACGGACAGCTTGAACGACTCTGTTTCTTCGTATTCGCACGGAATGAAACAGAAACTGTCCTTCATCGCCGCGTTTGTACATACACCCAAATTACTGATTCTGGACGAACCGTTTGTCGGACTGGATCCGCGCGCGGCCTTCTCGGTAAAAACGGTCATGAAGGAGTTTTGTGAAAAGGGGAATGCTATTTTCTTTTCGACCCATGTTCTCGAGGTTGCCGAGAAAATATGCAACAAAATAGCGATCATCAAAAACGGCAGGTTGATTGCGAGCGGTGAAACCCGGACCGTCAAGGGAGACTTGTCCCTGGAGGAAGTATTTCTTGAACTGACCGAGGAAGAGAAGGGTGAGGCATGAAATCATTTTTTACACTGATCAAAGTTAATTTTCTTAACTTTCTCGGGTCCATGCAAAAAGCGAAAAAAGGGCGATATATCGTATCCGCACTGATGATTCTTGCGTTTATCGTTTTTTTCGGCGGCTCCATGTCCATGCAGGCGGTCGCGACCGCATTTTTACTGGTCGTAGAATATAATCTTCCGCAGTTGGCGGTCTTCATGGGATTATCCACCGCCTTTGCAATCAGCATCCTTTTCGGCATGATGAGAGCGACGACCGCAACCACCTCAAAGGACGCGGAATTGTTGCTCTCGATGCCGATCCGGAAAAGCATAGTGGTCCTTTCGAAAATTACCACACAATTTCTGCTGGATGCACCGATTCTTATTATCATGCTGCTTCCGACGATCATTGCGACCTTCGCGTTCGGAGGGCTTGATGCGGCCGGGCTCGCTCGCGGCGTATTCATTTCCCTTCTTCTTCCGACTTTGGCGATGACGATATCCATGGTGATCGGGGCCTTGTTTTCGATGATTCGCGAGCGTATTCCGGGCGGGCGAATCATCGTTTCGATTTTTGCCATGACGCTTCTGATGGGCTATATTTTTTGGAATATGCAGTCAAACGGTGCGTACCGAGGATTTGCCGAAATGGGCTCCGAACAAGCCAAACAAATCATTGAGGCCTTTTGGCCGATTAAGGTAATGACCTATTTCATTACCGAGGGCCGTCTTTTGAACACTATTTTTGCACTCCTTCTGATTTTCCTTCCGTTTGCATTGACCGTTGCCGTCTATGCCGCCCGCTACGGACGTGGCTCATATCAGAAAAAAGGCAGGAACCGGAAGCTTTCTTTTCGCTCCCGCACGATGTTCGCTTCTTTGCTTAGCGTTGAACTGAAAAAATATGTGTCGAGTACGCTTTATGTTATCAACACCTCCTTCGGAGTAGTGATGATGGTCGTCGTGACCACCGTTTTTCTGGTTATGGGACCCGATGTCATCGAAAAGATTATGTTTGCCGGGGAGGAAATGCCGTTTGTGATCAGCACGGAGAACTATGCCGCAATCGCTACGCTCATTTTCCTGTTTTTTGCGGCCATGACGGCAACGACGCCCGCGTCGATTTCCTTTGAAGGGAAAAGGTTGTGGATACTTCGCTCCATGCCGGTCCGTGCTTTCGAGGTTCTTCGGGCAAAGCTGATGCTGAATGTACTCCTTTTTGTTCCCGCACAAATTATTTGCTCCGCCGCCGTGATGATTCGGCTCGGTGTGCATCCGGGTCCCGGCATCGCTATGGTGCTTCTGCCGGCCGGGACAAACTTGGTGGTTGCCGGAGGGGGATTGATACTGAATCTTTTAATGCCGAAGCTGGATTGGAGAAACGAGGCACAGGTTTTAAAGCAGAGCATTTCTGTGTTGCTTACGATGCTGATCGGATTCGGTTTGGCTTCCTTACCGATTATCATCTACTTTGTTTTCTTCTTTTCGAGCGGTGACGGAACAGTCGCGATGACTGTGACCGCATACTCGATTACACTTTTGTATGCGGTATTATTTACCGTCG
Organism: Clostridiaceae bacterium; assembly: GCA_012729635.1. Taxonomy (GTDB): domain Bacteria; phylum Bacillota; class Clostridia; order Saccharofermentanales; family Saccharofermentanaceae; genus JAAYCT01. Next base: position 48,809 of record JAAYCT010000016.1, read on the forward strand.
AGTTATTGATTCTTGCGTTTCCGGGGAAAAGAATGTTCGAGCGTCTTTCGGCATAAGGACGGATAAACACCGACGCTTGTGGAAAAATGATATAATAAGTGGGTGCCGCGAAAAATCGTGACACCTTCTTTTTATCCAATACGCGATCAGTACATCGGAGGAAACGATGGGGATATTTTCTGAAATGGCCAAACGAAAGGAAGAGAGAACCCGGGATTTGGAGGGTCCGGTTTTTCTCAAGCCGTTCTCGTCCAAAGAAGAGGAACAAAAGGCGCTGGCGGCAAAATTAGAGGCTGCACCGCCTCAGTCGAAGTATATTTTCCGGGAAGCACTGGAGTCGATTCGCGGGAAAACGGCCGCTCATAAGAAAATATATGATGTATTATCGGCAATCGAAAGACCGATGATCATCTTTCATGATCTTCTCATTTCAAGCAAAGCGGGATCGGCGCGGGTGGATTTTGCTGTCTTGACATCCGGATTTGCCCTGGCGATTCGAACCAAAGAGGCGGAAAAGACGGGAAGGGAAACCAAGATCGATTCAGACGATTTTTCCCGGATGTACGAAGGGGACCGGAAGTCGGAAGAAACGGCATATTTGCTTTTTGAATCCATACGGGAAACCGGATTGGTTTCCGGAAAATCACTTCGGAGTATCTGGCCGGTAACGATTTTGTCCGATGCGGATCATTCAGGACAAAGAGACGTATGCGAAAGGTCTTTTTCCAGTGACTTCAGCGGTATCTATCCGGAGGTGCGGCGAGCGCAAATATTGTTGTCAACGGAACTTCCGGGCTTGATCGAGGCTTTATTCGAAGGAGATTACGCTTCTTCGGAAATTCCGGTACGGAAGTTGTTTGATCTCGGTGCGTGCCTCGCGAAATATGATTCGGAAGTGACGGGCTGTCCCGTGTCGTACCGAAATGATGCAAGTAAAGAAATAGAAAAATAGGAAAAGACGGAAGAGGGAGGACCCGAAAATGGAAAAACGAAGAATGAAAAAACTGAATGTAACGACCTCGCTTTTGGGGTTCGGATGTATGCGCTTTCCGCTGGACGAAAGCGGAAAAATCAACCGGCCGGTATCGGAGGCCATGCTCTTGGATGCCTACCGCTCCGGGGTGAACTATTTTGATACCGCATATTCCTACCATAACAGTGAAAGCGAAAGTTTTATCGGAGACGTATTGGCGCAGCTTCCGAGGGAAAGTTACTATCTGGCGACCAAGTTTCCCAGTTGGATGTTGAAGAAGACCTCGGACGTCCGTGAAATTTTCGACATTCAGTTGTCACGACTGAAAAAGGACTACGTTGATTTTTATCTGATCCACACCCTCAATCAAGGATTCTGGGAAAAAACACTTTCCCTGGGTGTAATCGAAGAATGTGAGCGGCTAAAAAAGGAAGGGAAGATTCGTTACCTGGGCTTCTCGTTTCATGATTCGTACGAAGTTTTCGAGAAGATCATCAAGGCCTATCCGTGGGATTTCTGTCAGATTCAGCTCAATTACATGGATACGGAAGAGCAGGCCGGCATGAAGGGATACGAGCTTGCCGAGAGCCTCGGAATTCCCGTTGTGGTTATGGAGCCCGTCAAGGGCGGCTCGCTGGCGCGTTTGCCCGAGGATGTCTCCTCGGTTCTGAGCGCGGTGGATCCCGACGCATCGCCGTCATCATGGGCACTTCGTTGGGTCGGAAGCCTGCCGAACGTTAAGGTGGTGTTAAGCGGGATGTCCGCGCCGGAACAGGTGCGCGAGAACTGCTCGATTTTCGAGCGTTTTGAACCGTTGAATGACCGGGAGCACGACGCGATACAAAAGGCTTCCGAAATATTCCGGAAAAGAATTCGAAACGGTTGCACCGGATGTAAATACTGCATGCCGTGTCCGGCCGGTGTCAACATCCCGGAGAACTTTAAAATATGGAATGAGTACGGGATGTTCGAAAATATCGACCATACCCGTTGGTCGTGGAACGAGGCTTTGCCCGCCGACGCAAAGCCGGATCGATGTGTAGAGTGCGGTCAGTGTGAGGCGGCTTGTCCTCAGGGGCTATCGATCATAGAGGACCTGAAGACACTGCAGGCGGAAATCGAGAAAGCGATCCGCTGAGTGGCTTCCCACCTCAAAAACAATCATTAATAAAGGATCCGTGTAAAATCTCGGAGCGGGAGGTCGATGGTGTGACCGAAAATAATAAACTGAAAAATCCGTCGGGATCGAATCGCAATTGGATTCGCGGGTTGGTATTCGGAGGATTGCTGATTGCGATCGGTATCATATTGCCGATGCTTTTCCACGCTCCGGGCGGTCAGGCTGCCGGAAAAACATTTCTTCCGATGCATATCCCAGTATTGATCGGCGGTCTTCTTCTGGGCCCGTTCTACGGTGCCGCCATCGGGGCAATCACTCCGTTTATCAACTCCGTCGCGACCGGGATGCCGCCTCCGGCGGTCATGCCGTTTATGGTGGTGGAACTCGGAGTATACGGGATGGTCGCAGGATTTTTCTATCATACATTGAAGCTGAATCGCTTCCGCTTTCCCCTTAGCTTGAAAGAGGGGAAAGCCCCCGGAAAAGAAGTGACGAACACGGAACGCTTTTTCGGTCTGTATACTTCGTTGATCCTTGCAATGATCGCTGGCCGAGCGGTGTATGCAATGGCTCTTCTTGTCGCAAATCGGCTTTTCGGGATGGAGAAAGCGGACCCGGCTTCCGTTCCGATCGCGATCGCCACCGGAATCATCGGGATTATTATCCAGTTGGTGATCATTCCGCCGATTATTTTCGCGCTTCAAAAGGGAGGAATCTCGAATGGATCATTTACAAGAAGCCGTCCGAAAACTAAGTGAAACCGACGCTACCTTTGTTGCCGTAAATAACGACAGAATAATCGAATCGCATGAGCGGGGAATCGCTCCGATTCTGACGCTTCTTCTGACAGAGCCGGAGGCGCTTCGCGGTGCGTCTGTCGCCGACAAAGTGATCGGAAAAGCGGCCGCTCTTCTCCTGATTTACGCGGGTGTCGACCATCTTCATGCCAAAACAATCAGCGAGCACGCGGTTTCGGTGCTTTCCGAACACCCGGTATCTTATTCATTCGGACAAAAAGTTCCTTTCATCGTCAATCGCAAAGGGGACGGGATTTGCCCGATGGAAAAACAGGTCCTGAACATTACCGATCCGAAGAAAGCATTCGAGATTCTACGCGTGGGGATGGAACTCTAAAATATCACATATTTGCGATTAGGTTGAGAATATAAATCCCCTAAATAATGGCACCAAACGCTTATATTTAAGCAATATACTGCAATTATACCTTTTTCTTGATTGTTAGCAACAATTTGTTCACATTTGATATAGTAAAACGACGCTTTGTTTTCAATTCGTCTACTTTTCAGGCGCGCTGACCGTGCATAATATAGATAGGAAATCCGCTGTCTCGCGGGTTTGATTATTAAAAAAATGCAGGAGGCGGTGTTATGAAACAGCAGTATCTTGTTACCGACGCGATCGGGCAACTGGGGAATGCAATCACCCGGCTTCTTCTTGACCACGGGAGTTCGGTTCGTGTTCTGGTTCCTCCGGAGACCGATATGACGGCCCTCAGAGGTCTGCCGGTTGATATCGTTTATGGCGATGTGTTGGTCAAGGATTCCATGAAGCCTTTCTTTGATATTGAGAATATTCGCGAAAGTATCGTGATTCATACGGCGGAAAAACGTTCGGTCACGGAGATGCGCGATCCTCTGATCCATCGGGTGAATGTTCAGGGAACGATGAATGTGACCGATATTTGCGTGAAAAAAAGAGTGGCCCGGTTGGTGTATATCGGCTCCGCGCATGCGATCCCCGAAACAGGGAACGGAGATGAAATTGCCGAAATCGAGCACTTCAACAGAGATCTTGTACAAGGAGATTACGCAAAATCAAAAGCGGAAGCGACACAATATATCCTCAATAAGGTGACGCTGAACGGTTTGAACGCAGTCATTGTTCACCCGTCCGGAATTATCGGTCCGTATGAATACGGAGAGTCTGAGGTCGTTCAACTGATTCGGGAATATCTTTCCGGGGATTTAACGACCGTAATCAACGGAGGATATGATTTTGCGGACGTTCGGGATGTAGCGCAAGGTGTCTTATCCGCGGCGGAAAGAGGAAACTGCGGGTCGTGCTATATTCTTTCCAATCAGTACGTAAGCGCCGCGGATTTTCTGGACGGACTTCAGAACATTACCGGTTATCCCCCGATCAAGAAAATCGTGCCCTTGTGGGTCGCACAGCGTACCGCGGGAATCAATCGAATGGTTTACCGTTTCCTGAAGAGAAAGGCTCCCATCGATTCCTATGCGGTTTTCACGGTATATCCGAACGCAAAATACTCGCATTCCCGTGCGGATCAGGACTTGTCCTATAAACCGCGGGATATCAATAAAAGTCTTGCGGATACACTTGCATGGCTGAAAAGACAGGATAAAATGCGGGAAAGAGAAATGCAGCAGAACGTACAGACGGGTACCGGAGCGTAACGCTGATTCGCAAAAGCCAGGTCGGGGCCGTGACTACGGCCCCGATTTTTTTATCTGTCGGAGCATGGGTGTAAATCGGATGCCCTGTTTTTCCTGCTCGCCGGATATGGCGCGAAACTCAAGTCGCTCATAAAAAGCGACAGCGTACGGGGATGAGTTGACCGTAAGCGTATTACAATTCATTAGCGTAGCGAATTGCTCGACCCTCGCAACAAGAGATTTTGCGATCCCCTTTCGCTGGTGATTGGTATCGACAAACAATAAAGAAATGTGCGAGGAACCGCGAATGGCAATAACACCGACGATTTTTCCTTGACGAATCGCTCCCCAGAAGCGAAGCACCCCGGAATCCAACATGCGAGCGATTTGATCCGGATCGATGAAGTCGCGAAAAACCCGGATGCCTTCCTGTGTATATTCGGGAGCCTCAAAGCGCGAAAAAACGGACCAGACCAGCTCGAGCGCTTCCGGAAGATCCTTTTCGAAAAGTTTTCGAATCAGCATGGGTCACCCGATTCTCCTTTATTCGGAGTCATGAGCGTGAAGATTGGAAAGCGCCCAGGCCGTCAATTCGTTTAAGGAGGGATGGATGACCATCGAATTCATGACCGGCATGATCGTGCCGAGCTGGCGACAAATCCTTCGGATGGGCCGGATTTCGGGTCTTTCGAGGCGAGTTCGGTCCGATTCGCCCTCGGAGTCACACATATAACCCGTATTCATCAGATAGACGAAAGGCTGAACGAGTAGTGCAGCCTGATGGCCGACGACATGAGCACCGATCAGTTTCCCTTGCTCGTCGATTACGATTTTCACAAAACCATTGTCCGAGTCGTTCTCGGATATTCCCATCGCTGAGCCGGCCGCAATGTCGGAAAAGCGATTTCGTCCGACAAAGACGCGAATCCCGCGCTCCAAAGCTTGTTTTTCGGTCATTCCGACATGAGCTACCTGAGGACAGGTGAAAATGGTCCACGGGACGGAATGATATCGGACCGGCTTCGGATCGTCTGCGCCAAAAAGGTTTCCAATAAGTATCCCGGCTTCGTAATTTGCTTTATGACGGAACGGATAGATCCCGTTAATATCACCGATTGCCCAGATGTGATCCTGATTGGTCTTCAAATATTCATCGGTCTTGATCCATCCCCGCTCATCCGTTTCGATATTTGCGTTTTCGATTCCGAGCCAATCGCTGTTGGGTCGTAAACCGGAGGCGATGAATATTTCGTCCGTATCGATACGGGTCCGACTCGGGTCGTTGGAATTTTCGACAAGAACATATTTACCTTTTTCATCCCGTCCCGCAAAAACCAACTGGTGATGAGTTAAAACCTCGATGCCGTTGTGTTCGAACTCCTTTTGGACCGCGATGCTGATTTCCTCATCCTCGGTCGGAAGAATCATCGGAAGCCGTTCGACCAGCGTGACCTTAGAACCGAACGCAGAAAAAATATGCGCGAATTCCGCGCCGACCGCTCCGGCTCCCACAATCACCAGTTTTCTCCACGGAGCGGCCGGAAATTTTTCCCCGAAAAAACTCTCTGAAGTGACATAACCGGTCTGTTCGAGACCTTCGATCGAGGGTACCAACGTTCGCCCGCCGGGTGCCAGAATGAATCGGTCCGATTCAAATTCGACGTGCTCCTCAAGGCGTTCCGAAGTGACGCGAAACGTGTGCGGTCCCGTGAACGCGCCGGTTCCTCGATATACGTCCAGTCCGTCGACGCCCGAAAGACCTTCGGAAATGCGATCGGAGTGAGCAATTTGTGCCCACATTCGTGACGCAATTTTGTTCCAATCGATTCCCAGCGCGTCGAGATGGACGCCGACTCGTCCGGAGCGCTGGGCTTCGCGGATCAGATCCGCGGGATATACGAGCATCTTCGAGGGAATACAACCGCGAGTGAGGCATGTTCCGCCGAATTTTGATTTTTCTACGAAAGCGACGGAAAGTCCTGCCTGTAAAGCCGGTTCGACCAACATGAGGCCGGCACCGCTGCCGACGATGGTCAGATCGCATTTCTTCATGAATCAACACCTCCGATCTTTATTGAACGAAATCGACGGCGGATATCTTTATGTCTATTATACCCGGAAAATAAGGTTGCGGAAATAACTTGCTTATTCTGTCGGATACAGTTTGGGGACAGCTTCTGTGCAAATCGGCCGCCATAGAACCAAGAAAAGGACATTTTCCCGCCGGAGTTCCGCAGAGCCGCATTTGCGGTTCGAGGACCTGTCCGAACGCCGGAAAAATGTCCTTTTCATTTGTGGTGGAGACGAAGAGGATCGAACTCTCGACCTTACGGATGCGAACCGTACGCTCTCCCAGCTGAGCTACGCCCCCAAATCGGTGCTCTTGACGGTAATCGATCACGCCCGGTGCCAATGATGCGTTAAATATTGAGCTGAACCGGAGCTTTCGAAAAACTGCCTTTCTATTATCGTTTGCGTCCCCCTTTCTGTCAAGACCGAACGGCGGAATGTTGTTGACCCGTAAACACTTCACTTTCGACTATCCGGTGCATCTTTTCCCGGAAGTGACAGCGTTGATCGCCCGATATAATAACCCCCATGCCGGATCCGATGACCGGCATGGGGGAAATCTCATCATGCGTGACGAAGTCCTGTCGAAGTTCCTTAGACCTTGTATTCGCCCGGCTTGATCAGGTCTCCGTACTTCTCGCGAGCGGCCTTGATTCGATCGATCTCGGCATCCCAGTAATCAAAGACTTCCTTCGGCGTGTTGGAATCCATTTTCTCGTAAAACGCTTTGGTGCGTTCGAGCTTTTCGATCCACTTCGTGCAACGGAACGTAAACAGATAGGTGTACTTGTCTTCGCTGAAGTCTTCGTTCAGGTACTTCTTGAACAGAACGGCGAGATCCTTGTAGTGCGGGATCTTGCCCGTCGGGGTATCGTACGTCTCGTACTCTCCGTGAATCCGGCCTTCCGCCCAGTGCAACCAAACCCGCTTCGCGAGCTTACTGGTCATGAATTTGCCCTCTTCGCTGAGCATAAAGTAGTTCGTACTGAATACCTTCGGCGTTTCCTTAACGCTTTCGCCAAACTTGATGTTATTCATCGTATATTCGCCCAACGGATAAGAGACAAAGTCGAGGTTTGCCATCGGGCTCGGCTTGCGTACACCTTCCGCACCGATTGTGGCGCTTGTCGTCTCGGACTCCAGTGTCGCGGCCTTCAGGAGGATACCGTCTCTCCATGACGGAGACTCCTCGATCGGAACGGAGATATCACTGTCGCGTCCGCCGTATAGGATCCCTTCGACCTTGACACCGTTCTTGGCCTCAAAGCCCTCTTTGTCGATGTTGTCCAGATAATCCAGTCGCATGGTATAGCGCGCGTTCCCGTGCGCGATTCCGACCGTATTGCCCTTCGCGTCCTTAACGCCTTCGTGCCAAGCTCCGAAATGGTTGCGTCCCTCCTTCGGAGCCTCCTCGCCCATGCCCAACCAGTACGGGTTCCCGTCGGGTCCCATCAGGACATTGGAAAAGATCACTTCCTGATTCTTTTTCAAATTCTCGAAAATCACCGGGTCATCCTCGGCGTTAACATCCTTAATGATCCCGAACATCCCGAACTCGACGTTAACGGCCCGGAATTCCCCGTTCATATTGCGGAAGTAGGCAATATCGTCACCGACGATTTGCTCGCCGGGGATCATCGCCGTCGAGGTTTTGCCGCAAGCGGACGGGTACGCGCCGCAAAAGTAGGTCTTACGATTCTTCTCTTCGTTGAGCGCGGCCATAACAAACATGTGCTCGCAAAGCCATCCCTCTTTCCCCGCTTTGTTGATCGCGAGACGCATCGAATGCTTCTTCAATCCGATCGAGTTGCCGGCATATTGGTTGTTCATCGAATATACGATGTTGTTCTGCGTATCCATGTAGATCCGACGCTTGTCGAGATTGACCGTATTGTTGTTCTCGTCCAGTTCTCCGGCCGAATGGATAAAACGGAAGAAGTCGCCTTTTTCCGAATCCTTCATCTTCATGAAGTGATTGTATGCCAAACGATATAAGATGGTCTCCGAGTGCGCAACATACCAACTGTCCGTGAACTGAATGCAGGGAATGGTGAACGGACTTTCGGTCGGACCTTCGGAGAAAAAGAGAACCACCGCATCTTTTCCCTTCATGATCCCCTTAGAAATACCCATGATCTCTTCATATCCGGCTTCGTACTCGATCGAGTTGAGCGATTTCATGTTCTCCAGATTCTCTTTGTACACCATGAATCGGGTCGACTGCTTGTCTCTGGCCTGGTCGCCGTAACCGTCCCAGTGGATCGTCTGTTTGGAGTTGGCCAACGTCACTTCCTCGCCGAGGCGAAGTGCCTGATCGCGAACATACTGGATATCCTTCTCGCTGTCATCGCAGATATATACGGACTTCGGGTCACAGTGATCAATAAAGAAGCCGATAAAATCCATTACCTTATCGTTCTGGAGCGCAGTCAACTTCTCATAACTCTCACTACTCATTCGATTCTTCAGCAGGTTCTCATAGTTTGTATTCATGGGGACTCCTTTTCTTCCTGTCTTGGATTTCACGAAATTATCGATCGCGACAGAGCGCGAATAAACATGATGATTGATTTCAAGTTTGAACAACACAGGCCATATTATTTTAATGGTTTTGCATTGCGTCTGTCAATGATGTTCAACTCTGGGCTCTTCACCTGTTTCCGTGAAAAGCGAACAGAAAACCGGTCCGTGATCAATCGGTTGCCGTTTTCCTGCGGCCCAGTAGTCAGGATCCGGAATCCTAAATAATTCGAAGTAAGTTCACAATGCGGAATGGCTGACCGATGGCGCTGTTACTTGCTCGGTATAAGCAACACATTCTAATGCACAAAAATGGCGTGATTGACGATTTTCGATCGGTAGTGATCGACTCGAAAGGCCAAAACTACGGAACTCTTCTCTCGTCGGGGTTTCGCACGAATCATCGCTCCGGTTGCCGGAATATCGCTTTCGTACGCATCATCGCTCCGGTTGCCGGAATATCGCTTTCGCACGCTTCATCGCTTCGGTTGCAGAAAACAATTATTCTGTGTTTCACGGAAACAGGTGAAGAGCCTAAACTCTGTACTACCAAACGGCGATGATTTCACCTTCAAACGAATCGTAGAAAGCACACCCGTTATTGACAGCCCGAGCGGCGGAATCGAGTGGTTTTCTTGCTTGCAATATTTTCGGAAAAAGAATAAAGTCGAAAGAGAAAACGGCATTGAAGGAGGCGCACTATGGGACTTTGGGATATTATCGCGTGGGTGGTCATGGGCGGATTGGCCGGATGGGTCGCCAGCCTGATCATGAAGAAGAAGGGCACGACAGTCCTGATGAACATCATCGTCGGGATCGTCGGAGCGTTTGTCGGCGGATTTATCATGTCGCAATTCGGCGGATCGGGGGTCAGCGGATTTAACCTTCAGAGTTTTCTGGTCGCGACCGGGGGATCCGTTGTGGTTCTGGCGGTCATCAATTTGATCACCAAGGGCAAACTGAAGTAGTCAGAAAAAGAAAAGCAACGAAAGAGAGGGGCCTCGTGAAGAGAATCTTTCAGATCCTTATCGCGACTCTGACCGCAAGTCTGCTCTTTTCATCCTGCAGTGCGAAGGCAAAGACCCTTGAAACGGAGCCGATGACCGAAGACCATGAAGGGAGTACGGCCATGGGTTATGATCCTTTTTCTCTCTTAACAATCGACGGAGATTATACATTGACCGCAGAGGCGGGTTTTCGCAGTGATTTTTTCGAATCCTATGAGTGCCAAAGTACCGGATATATGCTGGATTCGATCGTCCGCTATATTCTTCGAGTCAATGATGTGGACACAAGTGAATTTGAGTTTGACAGCGAGACCGGCGCTTTCGTGATGAGAAGCGATGACGAAGAGGATGTTCGAAAAGCGGCGGAGATCCTTACCCGTGAGATCAATCGGGATGAGGTTCTGATCGCCGCCATGGAATCCGATGAGGTTCGCGAGGAACTTGAAATGTCGCAAAAAATATCCGACACGGTATCAAAGATTTTATCCGAGTCGGAAGAGCCGCTTTCCGCCGAGGAGTTCCTGGAACAATTTAACGCGCTGTATACAGATGACTGAATTTGCGGTCCGTCAAAATCGTTCACACGAGGATTGGCAAGGTTTTTGTCTGATTCCCTTTCGAATAACCTATTCGCATATTCTTCAGTCGCAATTATCGCAGAAAAAAGCGCAGTAATCCGAAATTCGCTTTCTTATACGGCCGGTAGCGCATCGGAAGATCAAGCCAGGTCTTTTTGTCGATGATGCTCTTTTCGTGCGTGAAGGTGTCGAAGGAGCGTTTTCCGTGGTATGCGCCCATTCCGCTTTCACCGACGCCGCCGAAACCGAGTTTTTCGTTGACCAGATGGATGACGGTGTCGTTGATGCATCCGCCGCCGAAAGAAACAGAGCGGAGGATCTTGTCTTGAAAGGTTTTTTCCTTCGAAAAAATATAAAGCGCGAGCGGCTTCGGGCGTCGCTTCAATTCCGAGACCACTGCATCGATATCCGTAAACGAGATGACCGGAAGGATCGGCCCGAATATCTCCTCCTGCATGACCGGCGAATCGAAGGTGACGTCGGAAAGGATCGTCGGCTCGATCGCGCGCGCGGCCGGATCGCTTCCGCCGCCGATCACGAGCGTACCGTCGGACAGGTAGGGAGTGACCCGAGCGAATTGCTTTTCGTTGATGATGTGGACGTATTCGGGGTCCGTAAGCGCGCCCTCGGGGAAGGCCTCTTTGATCGCATCGACGCAGGCGTCAAGGAATGCGCCGCGGACGCGCTCTTCGACCAGGACGTAGTCCGGCGCGACACAGGTCTGGCCGGCATTCAGGAACTTGCCCCAGCAAATGCGTTTGGCGGTGAGCTTCATATTGACGGTTGAATCAATGATCGCCGGGCTCTTTCCGCCGAGTTCCAGCGTGACGGGCGTGAGGTTCGCGGATGCCTTTTCCATGACGAGGCGGCCGACGGTCGTGCTCCCCGTAAAGAAGATATAGTCAAAGGTCTGCTCCAGAAGACCGGCGTTTTCCTTGCGTCCGCCCTGAACGACGGTGATGTATTCCGGAGGGAAGACCTCGGCGATCAGGTCCGCAATGACCTGCGAGGTGGCGGGTGAGTACGCGGAAGGTTTAATGACGGCGCAGTTACCCGCGGCGATCGCCCCGATGAGCGGACAGAGGGTCAGTTGAAACGGATAGTTCCACGGCGACATGATCAACGCGACGCCGTAGGGCTCCTTGAGGACGAAGCTTCTGCACGGGAACTGAGAGATCGGGGAGGAGACACGCTTTTTGCGCGCCCATTTTCCGAGATGGGCGATCGCGTGGTGACATTCCTCCCGCACGATCCCGACCTCGCTCATGTAGGCCTCAAAGTCGGATTTGTTCAGATCTTTCTTAAGTGCCTCGAAAATCGACGATTCTTTTCGCACGATCGCATCGTACAGCTTCCGGAGTGCCTTTTTTCGAAAAGCGACATCGCGGGTCGCGTCGGTATAAAAATATTCGCGTTGGGCGGAGACGATTTTATTAAAATCCATGGGTCAGACCTCCTTAGCGGTGAGCGGCAATCATTAAGCGCGAATTCGATCGATCAACTCACGGAGTTCCTTCGATCCGTAAATCTTCGGGACGGGATAGAAGGGGTTGGCTTCCCGAAGTGCCCAGTCGATCATCTTTGGAATATCCTCGTCGCGGATTTCCGTGATCCGATCGGGGATATTCAGTGCCCGGTTCAGACGTATAATCGCTTCGATAAATACAGAAGCGGCTTCGGAATCGGTTTGACCTTCGACGGCAAGGCCTGCGGCACAGGCAAGCTCAGAAAGCTTTTTGTGTACAATTTTTCCGTAATAGTCGAGCGCCTTGGGAAGGATGACGGCATTTGCGAGCCCGTGCGGTATTCGGTAAAGACCGCCGAGCGTGTGTGCGATCGGGTGAATATAATTGAGCCCCGATCGTGTAAACGCAACCCCGGCCAAATAGGAAGCGGTCAGCATGTTTTGGCGTGCGGCAAGGTCATTTCCGTTTTCAAAAACAACCGGAAGATTCTGAAAAATAAGCGCAACCGTTTCTTTGCAGTAGCGCCTGCACCTCGTCGAAACAAAGCGGCACAGGTACGACTCAACGGCATGCGTCAGTGCATCCATACCCGTCGCGGCGGTCACACTCGGCGGTAACCCGACGGTAAGTTCCGGATCCAGAACGGCAAATCGGGGAATAAGGGGAAGATCGGAAATGGCATATTTTCTGTGCGTTTCGGAATCGGTAACCACGGCGACAATCGTCGCTTCGGAGCCGGTTCCCGCCGTTGTCGGAATCGCGATAACGGTAGGCGTCCTTCGAATAACCTTAAGAAAACCGCCGAGCCGGGCCAGGGATTTTTTGGGGCGGGCAATGCGTGCCGCAGCGGCTTTGGCCGCGTCCATGACCGAGCCGCCGCCGATCGCCACAAAAGCGCGACATGATTTTTCAATAAAGAAGTTTCGAAGCGTCTCCACCGTTTCGGTTGACGGGTTTGCCTCGACGGCGTCAAAAACATGATAGGCGATGTGCGCTTCATTCAGCGTTTTTAACAAACGGTCCGCCAGCCCGATCTTGATCAGCTGTTGATCGGTGACAACCAAAACCGGTGATATTTTTTCCGCGTGAAGAATCTCCGGCAACTTCGCGATGGATCCGGGGCCTTTGAGTATTTGCGGCTCCCGCCAGGGAAGCAATCGGCTTCCGTAATAAAAGCAAAATTGAAAAATTCGATAAGTGATGTTTTTTAGGATCCGTACCATCATTAACCTCGCAATCTGTGCCGGAATCGGCGGGCCGCAAGGCGTATGCGGCAATTTGGCGCCTGAATTGAATGTACATCAATAAGGCTGAATGCGCAATGCGGGCGTCAACCTGTCATGCATTCACGATTCTTACCGAAAAAAATCACGCCGTTTTTGCGGCGCGATTTTTTGATTCGATGTTCGGATTTAGGGTCCGGGTTTTCAGAAGACATCCTCGAACGCACCGCTGGCGATCATGGCCGCGAAAACGAACACATAGAGCAAAATTACAATCGCGAATCCGATCAGTCCGAGAATCAGCGATGCCCGTGCCCAGTTTTTCTTGGATTGCGGAGCATCCGAGCCGAAAGCCCAAACAATCAGCATAATAAAGCCGATTACCGGAAGACCGCTCAGGATAAAGGTGATAATCCAATCTCCGATGGATACGGTTTCACTTCTTGCGGGGTAGTTATTTTGTGTAGACATAGCACCCTCCTTGCATTTGATAACAAACACCTACATAAAAAGATTACACTTTCGGGCCGGTATATGCAACATATTTGCGGCCCGGTGGTGATTCATTTTAATATGCGAAAACAAGAAAGTGTTTTTTTTCGAAAAACCGTGAACGAATGAGGCCGCTGCTCAGTTAAACCGCCTCACCGATCCCGGATCGGAATTGGCTGTGGTATAGCTCGTGATAGAAGCCGCCGGCGGCAAGAAGAGCTTCATGAGTGCCCTGCTCGACGATTTTACCCCGATCCATGACCAGGATGATATCTGCATCGCGAATGGTTGAGAGACGGTGTGCGATGACAAAGCTCGTGCGTCCGGAGGTCAGGCGATTCATAGCCTTCTGGATCATAAGCTCGGTACGTGTGTCGACCGAACTGGTCGCTTCATCCAGAATCAGTATTCGGGGATCGGACAGAAAAGCCCGCGCGATCGTCAGAAGCTGTTTTTGACCTTGCGATAAGTTTTCCGCCTGATCCGTAAGAACGGTATCATAACCGTCCGGAAACGTTCGTATAAAATGATCGGCATAGGCCGCACGGGATGCGGCGAGAATGCCTTCCGTGTCCGCTTCCGAGGGTGAAGAGATTCCGTACGCGATATTGTCCCGGATGGTTCCCGAAAAGAGCCATGTGTCCTGAAGCACCATACCAAAATTTTCGCGGAGATCATCACGCCGAATATCCCGGATATCGATACCGTCGATGGATATTTCCCCCTCCTGAATGTCGTAGAAACGCATAAGAAGATTGACGAGTGTTGTTTTACCGGCGCCGGTCGGACCGACGATGGCGACCGTCTGCCCCGGCAGAACGTGAAGATTTAAATTTTCAATCAGCGGAGCATCTTCCTCGTAGCGAAAACGGACATTCTCGAATCGTATCTCACCGTGAACCTCCGGGATCATTTTTGCCGGGTCTTTGTCCGGAATCTCTTCCGGGGTATCCATAAGCTCGAAAACCCGCTCCGCGGAAGCAATGGTTGACTGCATGGTATTGATGATGCTTGCGGTCTGTGTAATCGGTTGGGTGAATTGCTTCGAGTAGGTAATAAAAGCGGTGATATCACCCAAGGTGAGGTTCCCGCTGATGATTTGGAGACCGCCGACAACACAAAGAATAACATAATTCAAATTCTCAATCAGGTGCATCGCAGGCATCACGATTCCCGATACAAATTGGGCCTTGAAAGATGCCCGGAAAAGATGTTTGTTTTCCCGGTCGAAGTCCTCCTCGGACTGCTTTTGTCGGTTATTCAACCGTACGATCGTCTGACCGGTGTACATTTCTTCGACATGTCCGTTCAGACGACCCGTTGATGCCCACATTTCCGAAAAGTGTTTCTGGGATCTTTTGGCGATGATCGCGGTCGAAACAGCCGCCAAGGGTATGGTCAAAAGACCGATCAGCGTCAAAAGGGGGCTGATGGTCAGCATCATGATCAGGATTCCGATCAATGTGGTTATGGATGACATGATTTGCGAAAGCCCCTGCTGTAGCGTCATTGAAATATTATCCATGTCATTGGTCATCCGGCTGATGATTTCACCTCTGGGCGTCGAGTCGAAATACCGAAGCGGCAGACGTGTCAGTTTATGATCGATGGATTGGCGCATGGAAAAGGAAACTTTTTGGGAAATACCCGCCATCACATAACCGCTCAGCCAGGTAAAGAAAGAAGAAACCAAATAAATCGATCCTACGATCAGAAGAATCATAAGAAGCTGTTCGTAATCAATGGCCTGCCATTCGCCGGCGATTCTGGATCGCACGGCGACGGCGATGATGTCGATTGCCCGGCCCAGAATTTTCGGAGTTACAATCAGAAAAACCGTAGTAAACATCGATGCGAGCAATGCAAACAGTAAAGAAGCGCGGTGTGGTAGCAGGACCTGAAGAAGACGGCGCAGGGTTCCTTTGAAATCGAGCGGTTTTTCGGCGGGCATCATCGCGCCCATACCCGGATGACCGCCGCCTCTGGGTCCGCGAGGTCCCCGAAGAAGGCCGGGATGGATCAAAGACTTCGTCGAGGAAGTGTTATCGCGGGCAGGATTTCCGTCCCGTAAAGACGGTTCACTTTTGGGATTTTCGTTTGTCTTCATTTCTTTCCTCTGTTTGCTCCGGGCTTTTCGTGTGCTCCCGTTAACAGGAAGCTAGGATACTTCCTCTTGGGATACCTGAGAGAGAACGATTTCTTTATATACCGGACAGGATTTCATCAAGTCCTTGTGATTACCGATGCCGGCAATCCGACCGTTTTCCAAGACGATGATGCGATCGGCATGAAGAACGGTGCTGACCCGTTGAGCGACGATCAGCACGGCACTATCCTTTGTTTTTTCACGAAGAGAGTTGCGCAGTGCCGCGTCGGTCTTATAATCAAGCGCGGAAAAACTGTCGTCGAAAATATACACGGCGGGATTCTTGATCAGAGCCCGTGCGATCGATAATCGTTGACGTTGACCGCCGGAGACATTGGAGCCGCCTTGAGTAATCTCGGTCTGCTCCCGATCCGACATTTCCGAAACAAAATCCTCGGCCTGTGCGATACGCAGTGCCTCCCGGACCTCCTCGTCCGAAGCGTTTTCTTTCCCGAACCGAAGATTATCCGCAATACTTCCGCGGAAAAGAAAGGCTTTTTGCGGCACAAATCCGACCCAATCATAGAGTGTCTTCAGGCGGATATGCCGGATGTCGATGTCGTTGATTCGAATCGACCCGCCCGAAACATCATAGAAGCGCGGAATCAAATGAATCAGCGTAGATTTTCCGCAGCCCGTGCTCCCGAGAATCGCAACCGTCTCCCCCGGGCGAACCTCAAAGGAGATATCCTCAAGGATCGCTTCTTCGGCTCCCGGATATCGAAAAGAGACTTTTTCGAAACGAAGGGATGAAAACGGTGTGGTTAATTCCTTCCGTTCCGATTCTTCGGGATCCGTAACGGAGGTCTGCATACTCAGGACCGCTCCGATTCGCTCGGCGGAAGCCATCGCACGCGGAAGCATGATGAACAGCATGGAAGCCATCATGATTGCAAAAAGAATCAGGGTAATATATTGAAGAAACGCGGTGAGATTTCCGATCGGCATCGCCCCCGCATCAATTCTTTGGGCACCGAACCAGTAAATAATTAGGGCGGCAACATTCATCAGGAGCATCATGGACGGCATTAAAATAACCATCATGCGATGGACCGAAAGAGCCGTTTGAGTGAGATCCAGATTTACCGTCTCAAAACGGGACTCCTCGTAAGTACTCTTTACAAATGCACGGATAACACGGACGCCGGACAGTTTTTCGCGAAGAACAAGGTTCATCCGATCCGTTTTCTTTTGCATCCGTTTGAAAAGCGGGAATCCCTTTTTCATCAGAACGGCGATGATGCCGATGATTACGGGCAAAATTACGGCCAGCGCAAGGGAAAGCGGCGCGTCCTGACGGATTGCCAGGATTACCCCTCCGACGGCCATGATCGGTGCGGAAACCATAATCCGCAAGAACATGAATCCGGTTTGCTGTATTTGTTGCACGTCGTTTGTCGTCCGGGTAATCAGGGAGGGGATGCCGATTTGCTCCAGCTCGTTGAGGGAAAAACTTTCGACCTTCGTAAAAATTTCTCTGCGGAGATCCCGGCCGAAGGACATCGAAATGCGGGCGGACATATAATTGATGATGATGCTGACGACGCCCAGAATGAGAGTGACCGCCAACATGATTCCGCCCGTTTTCCATATGTAGTCAATGTCAAGAAGAAGAATTCCGTTGTTGATAATATCTCTGTTGAGGCTCGGTAAAAAAAGCTCGGAGAGCGCCCGAACGATAAGGAGCAGCATCAAACCGATGTATAATCCGACATAGGGTTTAAAATATCGTATAAATCCGCGCATGCGAGCCTCCGGAATAATAATATACCTTTTCGGGAAGCGCTTTACAAGAAAAAAAGAAACCCCGGTTATCCGGGGTTCCCGATCTTCGTGAGTGAAGATTCAGATGATTACCATCTGTTGTTGTCGCTGTATCCGCGATCCGAGTTGCGCTGCTGCTTGCGAGCGCGACGGCAATCGGGGCAACGTACGGGCTCATTGGTGAAGCCCTTCTCTGCGTAGAAAGCCTGCTCGCCTTCAGTGAACGTAAATTCCGCTCCGCAGTCCTTGCAAGATAATGTCTTGTCCGGCATGTTGTGGTTCCTCCTTCTTCTGGATTAGGTAGGTGACGGGGTGAAGCAGGACATTGAAAGCTACCTAATCATAACGAAGAAGCACTATTCAAACCAGAATCTATACCGTTCCACGACCTAGGGTAAGAATATCACGTCATTTGATATTTTACAATAGGGCGGTCAAAATAAATAAAACATCTCTAAATGTCCGAAAAACAAGGGTCGGCGAATGAAAATATCTTGCGAGTCGACGGTGAAACAAGGTCGGAAACAGGCTGTTTTTTCTTTCTGTTTGTACAAGTAAAAGCGACCCCGGTTCCCCGGGGTCGCACGAACACCATTTGAGATGGTTATGAATCAGACCTTGAAAGCGTTGCGTCCCGGATATACCGCGGCAGATCCGAGCTCTTCTTCGATACGAATCAGCTGGTTATACTTGGCGACACGGTCGGTTCTCGAAGGAGCACCGGTCTTGATCTGTCCGGCGTTGGTTGCGACGGCCAGATCCGCAAGCGTAGTGTCCTCGGTCTCGCCGGAACGATGGGATACGACGGCGGTCCAGGAGGCCTTGTGCGTCATCTCGATCGCCTCGAGGGTCTCGGACAGCGAGCCGATCTGATTGAGTTTAATCAGGACGGAGTTACAGACATCCTTCTCGATACCGGTCTTGATGCGCTCGGTATTGGTTACGAACAGGTCATCGCCGACGAGTTGAATTCGATCGCCGAGCGCCTTACGGAGTTTTGCCCATCCTTCCCAATCCTCTTCGCTCATACCGTCTTCCAAAGAGATAATCGGGTAGCGGTTTGCAAAGTCTGTCCAGAAGGCGACCATTTCATCGACGGTCAGGAATTTTCCGGCCTTCCAGAATAGGTATTGACCTTCCTTACCGGCCTTCTTGGCTTCCTCGTACATTTCGGTTGCCGCGGCATCGATGGCGATGAAGAAATCCTTGCCGGGAACATAACCGGCGGCCTCAATGGCCTTTACGATGTATGCGAGCGCGTCCTCGTCGCCCTTGAAGTTCGGGGCGAAGCCGCCCTCATCGCCGACGGCGGTGACGTAACCGTCATTCTTCAGAAGCTTTTTCAGCGTGTGGAAAACGGTTGAGCATTTCTCGAGCGCATCCGCGAAGGAGGTTGCGCCGGTCGGGACAACCATGAATTCCTGAATGTTCAGGCTGCTGTCCGCATGCTTGCCGCCGTTTAAGATGTTCATCATCGGAACGGGAAGCGTAAAGGCATTCGCACCGCCGATATAACGGTAAAGAGACAAGCCCATCGAGGAAGCGACGGCCTTGGCGACGGCCAAAGATACGCCGAGAATTGCGTTTGCACCGAAGTTTCCTTTATTCGGGGTTCCGTCCGCTTCGATCATCGCGCGATCGATCGCCTTTTGGTCAACGGCGTTCATCCCCATCAAAAGATCGGCAATCGGTCCGTTTATGTTGGCGACCGCATTACGAACGCCTTTTCCGAGATAACGGCTCTTATCGCCGTCACGAAGCTCAACGGCCTCGAAGGCGCCGGTGGAAGCACCGGAAGGAACGGCCGCTCTTCCGAACG
Organism: Clostridiaceae bacterium; assembly: GCA_012729635.1. Lineage (GTDB taxonomy): Bacteria > Bacillota > Clostridia > Saccharofermentanales > Saccharofermentanaceae > JAAYCT01. The sequence continues at coordinate 68,404 of JAAYCT010000016.1, forward strand.
AACCGTCGGATAAGCAAACGTCCGCCTCGACGGTGGGGTTGCCGCGGGAATCCAAAATCTCACGGCCGACAATTTTAGTGATTAACAGGGAATGGGTCATAGTATGCCTCCTTTTGGCTTGAAGCCTCTATATAACGGGATTGATAAAAGTGTCCATATGAAGATTAGAAGGAAAAAGAGATTTAGTCAATGCAAATCGGCGAAAAAAAGTACACAAAATTACATTTGCGTTCTCCGAATGCTTTATCCACTTGACCCATTCGGGCTGTTTTCTACGGACTCGAACAACAATAAATATGATAAAATCGATTCATTGACGAAAAGAATCGCATGCCAGAGGATCGAAGTGAAGATGGACACCAACCGTTTGGATTGTGCTACGAAATATCCCGTCGTGCTTGTTCACGGAACGGGTTTTCGGGATCGAAAATGGTTTAATTATTGGGGTCGGATCCCGACCGAACTGAAATCGCGGGGATGCGATCTTTATTACGGCAACCAGGACAGTTGGGCGACCGTCGAAAACAATGCGATGACGATACAATCACGCATACGGGAAATCATTGCGGAAACCGGAGCGAAGAAAGTAAATATCATTGCTCATTCCAAAGGCGGCATGGAAGCAAGATATATGATTTCGACACTCGGGATGGCGGATTATATTGCGAGTCTGACCACGATAAGCACACCGCATCACGGGTCGAAAACAATGGATATTGCCTGTAAACTGCCCGGTTTTATGTTCGGAATGGCTGCCTTTTTTGCGAATCGATGGTTTAAACTGCTCGGAGACCGAAACCCGGACTTTCATTTTGTCTGCCGACAATTCACGACCGGATACGCGGAGGAGTTCAACAGAGAAAATGTCGATTCGGACGCAGTATATTACCAAAGTTATGCGGGCGTTATGAGGAATTCTCTGAGTGACGGGCTGATGTTTTTTCCGCACTGGGTCGTATGTTGCATCGAGGGAGAAAATGACGGTCTGGTTACGCCCGGATCCGCAATGTGGGGCGATTTTAAGGGAATTCTCAAAGGCTGCACAAATCGGGGCATTTCCCATGCGGATGAGGTGGATATGAGAAGACGCAAATTTACGAGTAAATCGAAAGAGGGCTTCGTAAGTGATATCTGTGATGTCTATGTTCAAATCGTAATGAACATCAAGCGGCTCGGGTACTGAAAGAAAAGAAAGCGAGACGGAAGAATGAGTATCATCCGAAGATTGTTTCATCTGGTTTTTCTGCTTGTTTTTTCGTATGTGTATGTTATTCCCTTATCGCTTCACTGTTCCCCGGTAATCCATGTCCTTGTTGTCGGCTTATCCGTCGTGTATTTTATTATTTTCAACATTACTCCTCGATGGAAATGTCGATTTTACTCGCGCGCAGAAGTGCTGATGGACGGTCGCGAGCTGATTATTTTTGCATTTTTCCTGACGATTGCCGATCTTGTGTTTGCCATCTTTTTTCTTCCGAAAATAATCAGCGAGCCGGCTGGCATTATTTTGAACTTATTCGGAGCGCTGATACTATTGTTTATCGTCGCGCTGAACGGAGTGCTCAGAATTATTTTTGCCTCCACACAACTGAGTCTGATCATGAAGCTGTTGCTGTTTTTTGCTTGGTGGGTTCCGTTAATGAATATCATCGTCTCCGGACATGCTTGTCGCGTAGCCCGGCATGAATATCTCTTTTTGCTTTACAAAAAAGAATTGAACGAGAGCAGAAGGGATACCGATATCTGTAAAACAAAATACCCGCTTTTGATGGTGCACGGTATTTTCTGGAGAGATTGGCAGATTTTCAATTATTGGGGTCGAATATCCAAGGAACTGATTCGAAACGGAGCAACCGTTTACTACGGGAACCAGCAGTCGGCCGCACCCATGAACGTTTGCGCGGCGGAACTGAAAACACAGATTCTTCGCATCCTTGATGCGGAGCAATGCGAGAAAGTGAATATCATCGCTCATTCCAAGGGAGGGCTCGACGCCAGATATGCGATCAGTCGGGCGGGCGCCGCACCGTATGTCGCATCGTTGACCACGGTCGGAACCCCGCACCTCGGCTGTCGCCTGGTCGATATTATCGTTCGAAAAATTCCCGATTTGCTGATGCAAAAAATAGCGAAGGGGTATAATGCAATGTACAAAAAACTCGGGGACGCCGAGCCGGATTTGATGAGCGGAATCAGCGATCTGACAACCGAACAATGCGCTTTGTTTAATCAAGAGGTGCTCGATCGGGAAGGCATATATTACTCGAGCATCGCATCAAAAATGAGCAGTTTTTTCAGCGCGGGTTTCCCGCTGAATGTGGGGTACGCTTTATTGCGTTACACCGACGGAGAAAATGACGGTTTTGTTTCCGTAGAGTCCTCGAAGTGGGGAGCCTTTCTCGGCAGTTATGAAACCAAGCGCAGGCGCGGAGTTTCGCACGGCGACATGATTGATCTTACGCGCAAAAACATCCCCGGCTTTGACGCCTGCGAGTGTTATGTGGATATCCTAAAGAACCTGAAGGCTCGAGGGCTTTGACAAGCACGGCAAACGAACCGTGAGGAAAATTCGGAATCGCGTCCGGACCTGATTCCGGCGGGCACGGGGTCAAAGCAATTCGATTTGAATCTTTCCTGCGTTAAAAACAAACAGCGTTCCCCATTCATTCACCTCGGGAACCCCCTGAGAAGCGAGTTTGATACGGAAAACGTTGGTCAGCATCAGTCGGCAGGTCCCCTTGATTCCTTCCGTTTCGACGACAATCGTATTGCCCTTGCGCATAGCGCGCACCACGCCGGATCGGGACGCATCGGAGGAAAAGAGATTTGCGGAAGCGGGACGATTCTCGGAGAGTTCGAAAATCGTAATCGTAACCGAATCCAGATAATCGTATTCGGTTGTGTCATCGCTCTTTCCCGTGACCAGAATGGTATTTTCCCGAGCGAGGATCGGAAGAGTGAAATAGTCGTGCTTTTCATTTCGCCAGCAGGGTCCTTCAATCCGGTCACGTGTCATGATGTTTGTCCAGGTTCCTTTCGGAACATAATAGCGGACGGTTCCGGAATCGCTCATGATCGGCGCGCACAGCAAAGACGGTCCGAGCATGTATTGCCGTTCCAAGGTTTTGCATCCCTCGTCGTTCGGGAACTCCAGAAACATCGGGCGCAGAATCGGGATTCCGAGTGTGGTCGCTTCGACGGCGGCGGAAAACAGATACGGCATCAACCCGAGTTTCAGACGGGTAAAATGTGCGGCAACCTCCACCGCTTCTTCTCCGTACATCCACGGGACCTTGTATTGGCCGCTTCCGTGTAATCGTGAGTGTGAGCTCAGCAGTCCGAACTGAAGCCATCGCATATAAAGATCGGGATCGCATCCGTCCTGAAATCCGCCGATGTCATGGCTCCAGAAGCCGAATCCGGCGAGTGAAAGTGACAGTCCGCCGCGAAGGGTCTGGGCCATACCCGGGTATGTGGACGGACAATCCCCGCCCCAGTGAATCGGGAATTGTTGACAACCGACCGTTGCGGCCCGTGCGAAAATACAGGCTTTGTTGGATCCCAAGCGCTTTTCGAGCACTTCGAAAATCGATTCCTGATAGAGATAGGAGTAAAAATTATGCATGCTTTCCGCGGACAGAGCATTTCGGTATACGATGCCTTCTTTCTCAGCCTTTGCGCCGTAGAAGGAGTCCGCCACAGGAATCCGTTCCCCGAAGTCGGCCTTGAAGCAGTCGACGCCCATTCGAATCAAATCGTCGAGGTATTTCTGATACCAGCCGCGTGCAACCGGATAGGTAAAGTCGACCAGAGCCATTCCCGCCTGCCAACGATCCCATTGCCAGACATCGCCGGATCCGGTCGTTACAAAATATCCTCCGTCGAGACCTTCCTTGAAAAGCGGGGATTTCTGAGCAATGTACGGATTAATCCAAAGACAAACGCGAATCCCGCGATCGTGAAGTTTGCGTATCAATCCGGCCGGATCCGGGAATCGCTCCCGATCCCAGATGAAGCTGGTCCATTCGAATCCTTTCATCCAAAAACAGTCAAAATGAAAAACCGAAAGGGGAATTCCGCGATCAATCATTCCGTCGACGAATTCAAGGACGGTATCCTCGCTGTAGTCCGTTACAAAGGATGTAGAGAGCCACAGTCCGAAGGACCAGGACGGAGGCAGACATGGTCTGCCGACGAGTTCGGAGTAAAGGGTCAGCACATGCTTAACGGACTCGCCGCCGAGAATCATGTACTCGAGACTTTCGCCGGCGACCGAAAACTGAGATTTGCTTGGACATTCGCTTCCGATTTCGAAGGAAACCCTTCCGCTGTGGTTGACAAACACACCGTATGATTTACCGGAGATAAAAAACGGGATATTTTTGTAAGCCTGATCGGAATCGGTTCCGCCGTCTTCGTTCCATATATCAACCGACTGACCGTTTCTTACAAAAGGAGTGAAGCGCTCTCCGAGACCGTATATATATTCACCGACCTCCAATTCAAGACGCTCCCTCACATAGCCGGATCCCATCGGGTCACGGATATACGCGAGGTTGTTCGTACCCGTTGAAGTCAAAAGCTTTCCGTTGTAAAGAAATCGAATACAAAAGGCTCCGGATTTCGGAACCCGTGCTTCCGTGCTGCCCGAAACGAAAACATATTCATCCTCGGTTTCGGCAAAAACCGGCGTTACGCTTCGTGTGTTCAGTCGAAAAGCCGCGTCCCCGGGTTTTGTCCCGCGATGATTATATGCTTTGACCGATATGATGTTGAGTGCCGGAGAAGAAATACAAACGGTCATCATGCCGCTGTCGATGCTCGCGAATCGATCCGTTTGCGAGATATAAGGCGCGTAAACCATCAGGGAACCGTCGATTCGTTCCACGCCGTAAATTTCCTTCGGCGTGTAAACGGAGTATCCCTCCTTTGAAAGCCAGGTTCCGTTTGTAAACCGCATATTCCACCTCCCGTTTCGAGTCGGTCCGGCGAATAAAACAAACGCGTTCGACCGAACGAATTACTTTTTCCATTATTTCAGAATATGCCGAGGAACGTCAACTGATTTTGCGATTTTGACCCAAATCGACGGAAGCGGAAAGAATAATCACGAGAGAACGGTGACCGAAATGCCCGGCATGAAAAAGCCGCCCCGAGAGGCGGCTTTCCGATATTTTCCTGAATCCGAAAAATGCTGTGGGGTCTATTTCCCTCCGTGCGGATTGGACGGGATTGAGAAAGATGTTGAGGGTGAGGTAGTCGGCTCGGCACTCGTATCGGTCGGTTCGGCACTCGTTTCGGTCGGTTCGGCACTCGTTTCGGTCGGTTCGGCACTCGTTTCGGTCGGAAAGGTTTCCGTCGGTTCGGTGCTCGTTTCCGTCGGTTCGGTGCTCTGATGCGAGTTCGAAGGAGCGGTGGGCTTTGTCGGTTTCGTCGGGTCGGCAGTCGGACGAGTGTCCGCAGGAGTACTCGGCTGGGTCGGGTCAGCACTCGTGTGCGATCCGGCGGGATGGCTGACCGTAATCCGCGTCTGATCCATTTCTCCGGATTGAGCCAAAATGCGAATGATTTCTCCGAGCGGAACGGCTTTGATATTTTCGGCGGTCCAAGGTCCCTGCTGAGCGGCGGACTGATTGAGCAACATCTGCATTCCGACGGAAAGACCGTTCTTGCGGGCGGTTTCCGACACACCGCCGTCGTTTGAGTAGATAACGTGCATGCGGTATTTTGAGTCCTCGGCGCCTTCTTCCAGAAGCGTCAATTGTGTCTTGAGCGCCTCGTCCTTGGCGGGCATCACGGCGGAAATCAAGACGTCGCTTATATCCTCATAGCCATTTTCTTCCAGGCAGATCAGCCAACGATCGACCGCATCCTGCCATGCCAGTCCCTTATATTGTTCTTTAACCATAAGCTTCGCCGCGTCGGCGTTTAGAGCCTGGATGTCCGTGACAATCAGATCCTCATTCAGTGAGAATTGAATGCTCGGATTGACGTCAACGGAAATAACGGCGTATGTTCGCGAGGAAAGAATACTCTGAGATATGATAACACCGGCGACAATCGCGAAAATTGCCGCGGCAAAAGCCATCAGAGGACGAAAAACCGTCCCTCTGGATTTTTGCGATGTTTTGGTCGATTCAATGATGATTTCCTGTCCGGGAGCAACCCCGGCCCGGCTGGGGACTCTCTCGAGTCGACACCCGGAAGTGAAAACAACCATCGAAGCGTTGTCAACGGATAAAACAACTCCGCGGTTCACAGGTTTGCCTCCTTTTCAAGTATCGCCACGTAGGATCTGATTAAAAACAGGTCGCTTTGCAGCAGTATGGCCAAAAGCAGTATGCACGAGCGGTGCTTGTCGATTCTTTTTGCCGTCTCGTCCATCCTTCGGGCGATTTCGGATACGGGCAGGCGTCTGTTCTCCATTGTCTTTTCGAAAAGCTCCGAATCGTCCGAAAGAATCCGGGCCGCTTTCACGCAGAATATCAGTGTTTGCCGCTGTTTCGGAAAGTGCTCAACCAATCCGTCCAACGTTAACCCGAAAAGCGAGAGCTTGTACTCGACCTCGATCATCGAATCCTCGGATTCAATGTCGGCATATGCAATGCCGCTTCTCGTGTCTTCCAACCGTTCCTCGTAGGGAATCGGTCCACGATCCATGTCGGAAAAGCTCTGCTCTCTGCGCACCGAAGTTCTTTGCCGGTTCCAGTCGATCAGACGATTCCGAATGATGATGGCCGCATATGTCCGAAAAGGAATCTGTTTCTCGGTCGAGAATCGGTCGATCGCCGTATTGAAGGCGTCGAGTGCGATACTGAATTCGTCGGTGTTGTCCACGGAGATCATAAACGAATGCTTGCGCACCAGTTTCTTGATCCAGGGCACACTCTCGGCGATAACATCCTCGCGAACCCGCGCATCACCACTTTGAGCGAGCAATATCGCATCTTCCGATATCGGCTGACCGTTTAACACGTCGTCATCCTTCCGGGACATTATGCATATCCCTTCATTACTTATATACGAATCATACACGGTTTTTCGGGGTGAATTCCATAAGAATATCGTGATTATTTTCATTTTTGTCATAAATGGAGTGTTTGTTTACAAATTTAGGTTGACAAAACCCTCAATTTTCGTATTATTGTATTAAGCGCTTGATACAAGATAGAATTCACCGGCATTCTTGACCCGACTTGACTTCGACATGAATCACCGGCGGAAAGGAGCGATCATTGACCGATCCATTCGACGATAAGTCCCCGATATATTTACAGCTGGTCATCATTTTCAAGGAGAAGATCGCGAACGGGACCTGGCCGGTCGGAGGACGTGTGGACACGGTTCGGGATCTGGCGGTTCAGTTCCGGGTGAACCCCAACACGGTTCAACGGGCACTCGCGGAGCTTGAACGCGAAAAGCTCGTATTCTCGGAACGAACGAGCGGGCGGTTTATCACAAGTGACGAGGATACGGTCCGCGGCGTTCGCGATCATTTGGCCAATCTTTGCATCCGTGAATATGCGGACCGAATGTCCCGTTTGGGATACGGATCCGATGTGATCCTGAAAATGACCGAAGAATACATCCGGGAGAAGCGGTTTTCCGACAACAGGGGTGTGAGGGAAAAAGGAGAGGAAAAACATGATTTCGATTAAAAATCTCAATAAGAATTACGGTTCCACAGTGGTTTTGAAGGACATGAACCTGGAGCTCGGCTCCGGTCGGATTGTCGGACTCGTGGGGCCGAACGGATCCGGCAAGACGACACTTCTAAAAATCTTAGCCGGTCTGACGAGCGATTACACCGGCAAGGTGTTGATCGAAGGTTCGGAGCCGGGGGTCGATACGTGCGCCATCGTATCCTTTCTTCCGGAAAAGACATATTTGAGTGACTGGATGCGCAGTGTGGATGCGATTGATTATTTTAACGATTTTTACGCGGATTTTGACCGTTTGAAAGCAAACGAAATGCTGACGCAATTGAGGCTTAATCCGAAGCAGAAAATCAAAACGATGTCCAAAGGAATGCAGGAGAAGCTACAATTGACGCTTGTGATGGCGCGGAACGCGAAGGTGTATTTGTTGGACGAACCGATCGCGGGTGTTGATCCGGCAACGAGAAGTTTAATTATGGATGCACTGCTGAAGCAGTATTGTGAGGATTCTCTGATGGTTTTCGCGACGCACCTGATCTCGGATGTCGAACGCATTTTTGATCAGGTTATTTTCCTCGGATTCGGAGAGATCAAAATAAACGAAGAGGTCGACCGGATCCGGGAGAAATACGGAAAGAGTGTAGATGAAGTATTTCGGGAGGTGTTTTCATGTTTGGTAAGCTTGTAAAGCACGAGTTTCGTGCGACGGGAAGAATTATTCCTTTTGTGTTTCTGGTCACCATTTTCATGAGTCTGATTACGATTACGGGAATTTTACTGAATATCGACGCGCTGATCGGAGTTTCGTTTTTCTTCTTGATTATTACTCTGATTGCCGAAGTCATCGTGACATACGGGCTCTTGATTTGGCGATTCTACAAGACGATGTGCGGGAACGAAGCATACCTTTCATTTACCCTGCCGGTCAAGCCGAGACTTCTGTATTTCTCAAAAATGCTGGTCTCTTTTGTTTGGGTTTTACTCAGCATGTTGGTGTTGATGTTGGGGATGTCGCTTATCGTTTTGGTGATTATTAAGGGAAAAGATACCTCAATCGCCGGCATCATTGAGGGGATCAAGGTCATGACGGATTTTCTGGGGTTCTCCGATCATAAGGGGATCGCGATTCTTTTCATCATCGTAGTGACGGTTTTTTCCATCCTCGGCGGTTTGACGTCCATCTTCTTTGCCGTTACGCTCGGAAGCACCTCCAGATTTCATAAATTCGGGATCGGCGGACCGATTCTTGTTTATCTGGTGGAGTATATCTCGCTTCAAATGATCGGCATGCTTGCATTCGGTCTCATCCCGCTTGCGCTGGAAGTTACGGTTCGACTTGATGAGGGGCTTTCCTACCGACTGGTATCCCGGAACATGATAGAATGGATCTTAGAGGAAACGAAGAGATCCGCGACCGGAGCCGCGGCTTCGGAAGTGGGGTTGATCGGAATCGGCACCTATATCGTTCTTCCGATCATCCTGGCGGTGCTTTTTATGGCAACGACACGAATCGTCGAGAAGCACATGAGCATCCGCTGATCCGCCGGCTGTGAGGCGGAAATGACCGAAAAAAAACAGACCCATTATCACCAAATGATCCCGGATCACGTGCTTCAATGCATGAGGGAACTGTCGGAAGCGGGGCACGAGGCCTGGCTTGTCGGCGGCGCGGTCCGGGATTTTTGTCTGGGGAAAATACCGACGGATTTTGATCTCGCGACCGACGCGACGCCCGATCGGATGCTCGTGATATTTTCGGACCGTCGTATACTATCAACGGGCATCAGGCACGGAACGATTACCGTTTTCTTCGGAGCGCATCCGCTGGAGATCACTTCGTTTCGAAAAGAAGGTACGTACTCGGACGGCAGACGACCGGACTTCGTTACGTTTACCTCCTGTCTGAATAGCGATCTTACACGTCGTGACTTCACGATTAACGCGCTTGCAATGAATGAAAACGGTCTTCTTATCGACATGTTCGGAGGGTGTGATGATCTGTCGGACGGGCTGATCCGGTGTGTCGGGAAGCCGATGGAACGATTCAGAGAGGATTCCCTGCGCGTTTTGCGTGCGTTGCGGTTTGCTTCGACGCTCGGTTTCCGGATCGAGCCCCAAACTTCCGACGCATTGCGCGCATGTGCCGTGCTTCTCGGATCAATCTCCGCCGAACGGGTTTGGGAGGAATTTATTCCGTTGATTTGCGGCGGGAATGTCGGTCCGGTTCTCGAAAACTACGACGATGTAATCGCCCAAATCATTCCGGAGATCCGGCCGATGAAGGGATTTCATCAGCATAACCCGTATCATCACTTGGATGTATGGACGCACACGGTTCGTGTCGTCGAAAATGTTCCGCCCGAAAAAACCGTCCGGCTGGCCGCACTTTTTCATGACATCGGAAAACCCGGGACATTCTCTTCGGACGAAAAAGGGGTCGGACATTTTTACGGGCACGAAATCAAAGGGGCGAATATCGCATACGATGTACTGGGTCGTATGCGAAGTGATTCAGCGACCCGGGCGGATGTGAAACAATTGGTTGCCATCCATTGTATTCCGGTTTCTCCGGACGAAATGACCGTCCGAAGACGACTCAATCAATACGGCCCGGAGATCTTTAATCAACTCATCGACATTAAAATTGCCGATGCGAAAGCTCAGTCGGGGCTGTGTTCGGGTCGAATCGACGCGCTCCTTGAGTCGAAGGAAAGAGCAAGAGAATGCATTCTGTTGAAAAAATGCTTCACCAAAGGGAATCTTATGATTAACGGCTCGGATCTGATGGAAGAGGGAATGTCTCCGGGGCCGAAAATGGGGCGTCTTCTCGAAGAAATCCTCGGAAAGGTCATCGCGGGCGAGCTGTCAAATGAGCGGGAGTGTCTGATCCGATACGCAAAAAGTCGATTATTGCAAGGCTCTTTCGATTCGGAAAAAGACGGGTAGGCGTCCATACAAACTGCAGTCGTATAGCATTTTTTCGATTTCGTGATAAAATAAGACTGAGAAAAGTTTTTCCGATACACAAGGAGTGATCAGAATGCGGTGCAAAAAAGGGTTTACATTGGTTGAGATGGCGGTTGTTATCGCGATTATTCTTATATTGAGCGGTATCATTTCCCTGGCCATCGTTCAAGCCATCAACCGGGCAAATCAAACCAGTGAAAAAGCCGAGTCCCATTACAGTGATAATTACGATGAGGCCAAATCTCAGGTCGACGACCTAAGATAGAAGACCGGTCATCCGATGGTTACCCGGGCAAGGAATCCAGCCGATTCCGCCGTCCGTTTTGTTTTTTATCAATTTCCATTGAGACATCTTGCTTTTTTACGGCCGGTTCGTCCGTTAACCGTCAACCGAACGGTCAAATGTGAAAACAATGTGAATAATTTTCACGGAAATGTGTATTTTCACCCGATTTATAGTACAATCATCTTGTGAAGTTTCACTATCCGTGGTTTTGCTTTTCGTTCCTCAAGGGGGGTGATTCATATGACGAAGAAGAGAGGTTTTACTCTTGTCGAGATGGCAGTGGTCGTTGCGATTGTCATGATTTTGACCGGAGCGGTTTCGCTTACGATCGTACAATCCATCAGTCGTGCGAACGCAGCCAAGGAAAAGACAGAGGAGCACTATATCGGTAATTACGATGCCGCGAAATCTCAGGTTGATGCCCTTCGTTCCGGAGGCACCTACGCAACGGCAACAACAACGACGGCATCCGGCGGAGGTACCGAAGCGACGACCACGACCGCGGCAACGACGACTACGGCGGCGACAACTACGACGGAAGCGACGACTACAGCGGCCCTTCCTCCGGCATATCCCGGCACTTCGGTTGACACCCAGGATATCAGCAGTTGGGGCAATCCGCAATACAATTATCGACTCGGGCTTACCTTTCCGACCTCGAATCAGGTACAGTATCTGACTCTGTATATTCCGGACGGTATGGTTTTATTCAATGATTGGGGCGTGACGATTATTTCTCAATCCGGCAATGAAGCCATCGTAAAGGTAGACAACAAGAACACCACGAGTGCAAGCCTTTTTGCCTCATATTCCGGGGGTGATCCTTCCGCGGTGATTACGATTATCTCCAGAAAGTTGTAATGGTTTTCTGCCAAGACATATCATGTGTTTATCAGGCTCCGGGCAGAAACACCCGGAGTCTTCTTATATGTGTGTTTTAATGTGTTCCGTGATAAAATAATGAACGATTGAATGTATTCGGAGGCAAAACCATTGAAAATTATCGATATTATTGAGAGTAAACCGATCACCTTATCGTTCGAAGTTTTCCCGCCGAAGACCGAAGACCGTTATGAGTCGGTCGCTCAGGCAATCGCCGCGCTGTCGTTTCTTTCTCCGGACTATATGTCCGTTACATACGGAGCCGGCGGGGGAACGTCGAAGAATACCGTACGCATCGCGACGGATATCGAAAAACTTCATCATACAACGGCGCTCGCGCATCTGACGTGTCTTTCATCGACCAAGCAGGACATCCGGTCCATCCTCGGTGAATTGAGTGATAACGGAATCCATAATATCCTTGCCCTGCGCGGCGATCAGCCCAGTCCCGATTCCGGCGCACCCGTCCCGCACGATTATCGTTATGCGGTCGAGTTGGTCGGAGACATCCGCGCTTTCGGTGATTTCTGCATCGGGGCGGCGTGTCATCCGGAGGGTCACCCGGATCGTGTGGATCGAGAGGAAGAAATCATTCATCTTCGCGAAAAGGTGGATCGCGGCGTCGATTTTCTCGTGACGCAGTTCTTTTTCGACAACGGAAAATTTTATGAGTTTGTCGACCGGGTGCGCGGGGCGGGGATCAAAGTGCCGCTTATCGTCGGCGTGATGCCGGTCTCATCGGCTAAGTCGCTTCAGCGGATGATCGCGATTTCCGGAACTTCGGTGACTCCGCGGATGCAAGCGCTTTTGGACCGCTGGGGAGACGACCCCGACTCTATGGAACAGGCGGGCATCCTCCACGCCTCCGAGCAGATCCTGGATCTGGTCAGTAACGGCTTTGGCGGAATCCACATCTATACGATGAATAAGCCCCGGATCGCGGGCGCGATCAAAGATAACATCGGATTTCTGTTGGGATAGCACAGAACCCACGGGAGGGCGGAATACCCTTGTCGGGTGATCACCGTGGCAAAGAGCAAGATGATAAGACGGACGGGGATCCCCCTGTCCGTACTTTTTTGCTAATAGGGATCGGGATACGCAGTTCGAAATTATGCGTGTTTCATCAAGCCCTCAACTGCCGTACTTCGACCGGTCCCCATATTCTTTACCGCAACCGCTGCAAATGCCGGAATGCACGCAAATGACTTCGCCGCAAACCCCGCATGTCCACCCGGTGCGCTCTTTTTGAAGGAACGCATCCATACCATGCCGACGGATATACGCCAGATTGCCCATCGGGGACTCGAAAAGCGGATACGCTCCGGTATACCTCGTTTCCTTCTCCAGTACATCCTCACACGGATACGACGGACACACGTCACAAAAATCACTTCTGAGTTCCCGAAGTCGCTCGCACTTTCTGATCATACAGCGATTGAGGCAAAAATCAGAAATTGCCTCATCCGGCCCATGGCACCCCAGGCATGGACTTACTTCTTGAAGTGCCCTTTTGCAGATTGCGCAGTTCAGGCCACAGGGCGCGATCATCTCTTTATTAAACACTTGTATACCTCCTGAATCGAACGATTTCCGCTCTTTTCCCTATTGTATCAACATCCTCGTTACGGGGTTGGTAGGCGTACGGAATACGTCTCCGACCCGACCCGCTTCGATGATTCTCCCCGAGTCCATAATCGCCACACGGTCACAGACGGATCGGACCACCTTCAAATCGTGTGTGATGAGCAGAAATGAGATTCCGCTTTTTTGATTGATTTCCCAAATGAGTTTCAAAATTTGCGACTGAACCGTTACATCCAGTGAGGATACGGCCTCATCCGCGACAATGAGCGACGGAGACAGCATCAGGCTCATTGCCAATGCAACCCGCTGACGCTGGCCGCCCGACAGCTGGCTGGGATAGTAGTCGTAATACTTTTTCGGTAGTCCGACACGGGTCATCATTTGAAGAACGCGATCCCGCCGTTCCTTTTTCTCGAAAAGATGATTAACCTTAAGCGGTTCTTCAAGAAGCCGGCCGATCGTCAAGTATGGATTGAGCGAGTTGTACGGATCCTGGAAAACCAGTCCGACCGAGGTTTTTTTCAGTCGCCCTCTTTTCGAAAAATCGACAACCAGACGCTCGTTTTCGAATATTTGACCGGAGGTTCCGGGCAAAAGCCCCGTAACGACCCTTGCCAGAGTGGTTTTTCCGCAGCCGCTCGTTCCGATCAGCCCGAGTATTTCTCCGGGAAGAATCCGGAGCGACACATCCTTGAGCACTTCTTTTTCCTCGGTTCCGGTCTGAAGGATTGAAGATGAGTAACCGGCGTTCAGAGAATCGATCCGAAGAAGAGGCACGGCGTCGACGGGCGGAGCAGGTCTCGCGGCATTCTCATCTCGAATTTGCAAGCTCGCGGATCGGAGTAAAGCGGCGGTATGCGGATGACCGGGGGAGTGAAGCACTTCATAGGTCGAATCACATTCGACGATCTTCCGGTTGTGCAGGACGGCCAGTCGATCGCACATACGCTCGACCAGCTTCAAATCATGGGAGATGAAAAGAACCGAGATGCCGAAACTTTGGCTGACACGTCGAAGTTGATCGAGAATCTGAGTTTGCGTTACGCTGTCCAGTGAGGATGAGGGCTCATCGGCAATTAATAGTGACGGATTCAGAAGCAGCTCGCCCGCAATCAGGGCGCGTTGTCGCTGACCGCCGGAAAGCTGATGCGGAAATGCACGATAGATACGATCGGGGTTATGAAAACCGACATGAGCCAACATTTTCAGGATGCGCGATTTTCGAGCCTTCAAACGTTCCCTCGGAGATTCGGGATTTCCGTGCGAAGTCAGATACTCCATCAGATGTCTTCCGATGGTCATCAATGGATTCAAAGAGGAAAGGGGCTCTTGAAAAATCAATCCGATCTCTTTTCCGAGCAACGCTCTTCGTTTTTTCGGGGGAAGAGAAAGCAGGTTGTTCCCGCGGAAAATAATTTCTCCGGAAATGATTTTTGCCGCGTCGGGAAGAAGCCCGGCAATCGCCAATGCGGTGATGGTTTTTCCGGATCCGGATTCTCCGACGATGCCAAAGATCTCGCCGTCCCGGATATCAAAGGAGAGCCGCGAAAGGACCTCGTTGTCCTTTCGTTTTCCGGAACCGGGGAAACGAATCGTTAAATTTTTTACCGAAAGAAGCGGAGCGGGCTCGTAAATCATTTTTCCGTTCCTCCCGATCCGTATTTAATTCGTATTCCTTCGCTGATAAAATACAGCCCAAGCACATACATAACAAGGAACAAAGAGGGGAAAATTACGGTCCAGGGAGCCGAGGTGATGTAGCTCTGGCCTTCCATGAGCATATTTCCCAAACTGGGAAGCGGAATCTGAACCCCTTGACCGAGATAGCTTAACGCAGCTTCCGCCAATGCCATGTTCGCAATTCCGACGACGAGCGCCGGAAGCAACTGCGGCAATAATCCGGGGAAAAGATGAACAACCAGAAGTCGTGGCGTTTTAACGCCGATCAGCCGAGCCAGAAGAATGTATTCCCGGTTATTCAGTTGACGAATTCCGCTTCGGACGATGCGCGCGTAGCTCGGAGCAAAAACAATGCCCAAGCCCAGAATTATACTGAGCATTCCTCTTCCGATTACGGCCACAAAGACCAATGCGAGCAATATCCCGGGGAAGGCCATAATCGAATCCGAAAGAAGCATCAGAAGGTTATCGATCAGACCTCCGACGCGACCGGCGATCGAGCCGATAATCAAGCCCAAAACGAGAGCGATCAGAATTCCGGAAAGAGAGATCAGGACCGTCGGCCTCGTCCCGAGAATCACACGGCTCAGTACGTCCCGACCCTCATGATCACAACCGAAAGGGTGCTCGAATTCGGGAGCAATCAGTTTTGTTGCGATGCCCGTGGCGTACGGGTCGTGAGGAAGATAAAAAAATGAGATCAACACGGCAAACAATACGATTCCGACGAAAAAGGATCCGACGATCAGATACGGGCTGTGACGATGATATCGAATGATGTTTCGCATTCCGTTCCTCTCTACTTCAGTCGGATTCTGGGGTCCACCAGACTGTGCAATATATCGGCCAGAAAATAAACAATCACGGTCATTCCCGCAAGATAAAGAACAATTCCCTGGGTCAGAGGGAAGTCGCGAACGTTGATTGCGGTAATCAACAGTCGGCTGATTCCCGGGATGTTGAAAACCATTTCAACCACAAGACTGCCTCCGAGGATCTCCGAAGCGATGATGGTAAAAACCGTGATAATCGGTACGAGTGAATTCGGAATAATATGAAGAACCATCGCTTTTGTGTCGGAAAGTCCCCGACTTTTGGCGGCGCGGACGTACTCTTTATTCTTTTCGGCGAGGATTGAAGCGCGGAGAAATTTCTGGGAAATCGCAATTTTGGGAACTGCGACCGCGAGCGCGGGGAAAAACAGAGATGCGAGAAAGCCCGGAACACTCTCGGTAAATGAGATGTACTCGCCGGCCACAAATAACTTTAGAGTGAGTCCCAAAAGAAGGGTCATCAAGAGCGCGAGGACAAAGGGAGGAAAAGAGAAAAAGATGTTGCCGAGAACCGAAAGTAACTGATCAAGGAATTTACCCGGTCGTCCGGAGGCCAGAATTCCGAGAGGAAAAGAAATCAGCATAGTAATCAGAAGCGCCATCGCCGCCAGTGACAGAGTAACGGGCAGCTTTTGACCCAGCAATTCCGAGACCGGTTGTCGGAAAGTCAAAGATTTACCGAGATCTCCGGTCAGAGCGCCCGATACCCAACGGAAATAGCGAACGGGAAACGAGCGGTTCAGTCCGAGATCCTCGCGAAGGTTATCCATCTGCTCATCCGAAGCGTCCGGCCCCAGTATCACGCGCGCGGGATCCCCCGGGATTACATAAAATGCGCAGAATGTGATTATAGACACGGTAATCAGCGTGCAAATCAGCTGGATGGTTCTTTTCAGGAAGTAATTCATTATTACTCCTTTGCTCCCTCATAGTGTACGACGGACAGATCCTGAACATAAACGGGATACACCACATAACCGATCAGACCGTTTCGAACCGCGACGATGTTCCTGGGGTCCTGAAAAAAGACCGACGCGTTTTCGCTTACCAGTATTTCCTGTAAACGCCGGTAGGCGAGGATTCTTTCATCTTCGTCCGGTTCGGAGCGTATGGAAGAGAAAATTCGGTCATACTCCTTGCTGTTAAATCCGATGAAATTATTGTGCGCGTCCGAAACATATCGATTCAGCACATCTCGCGGAGCAAATTCAGAGGTCAGCGC
Source organism: Clostridiaceae bacterium (assembly GCA_012729635.1). Taxonomy (GTDB): domain Bacteria; phylum Bacillota; class Clostridia; order Saccharofermentanales; family Saccharofermentanaceae; genus JAAYCT01. The sequence continues at coordinate 85,519 of JAAYCT010000016.1, forward strand.
GATGACCGTCGATTGATAATCTCTGTCGGTGTAGACTTTTTCGAGCCAAGTTGCCCAATCAACCGAAACGATAGTAAGCTCAACGCCGACTTTTCGAAGCTGATCCGCGATTATGGTCGCCGCATTGACATGATGCGCATAGTTGGACGGAACGGTTACGGTTGCCTGAAATCCGTCCGGGAATCCGGCTTGCTCCAGCAACTCGACGGCTTTCCCGGGGTCGTAACGATAGGCGTTTTCGAGCGATTCATTATAGTACGACCCCATCGCGGGAGACATTCCGGAAAAGATCATAGTACCCTCGCCGCTCATTAACAGCGAAATCAGCGATTCCCGATCAACGGCATAATTCATGGCTTCGCGAACCTTCGGATTGTCAAAAGGAGCGACTGCGTTATTCAGGGCGAAGACATGAATCATGTCGGACTCCCCGGAGATAATCTGAAAGTCATCGGTTAACTGGCTCGCCTTTTCGGGATCAAGATAGGGGAAAATGTCAATGCTTCCGGACCGAAGCTGCATAAAAGCAGTGTTCATATCCGCGGTGATTTTGAAGGTGACCTTGTTCAGGTAGGGAATACCCTCCTGCCAGTAATCGTCATTGCGCACAAGGATGACCGACTCCGACACCCGGTACGAAGAAAATTTGAACGGGCCGGTTCCGATCGGTGTATCGTTGATGTCGGATACGGAGCGGGGAATGATCGCTACGTTGAGAAAAGGAAGCAATTCGGCGTCGGGCTCGTTTAAGACGATACTCACCTCGTTCTCACCCGACAGAGTCACGGATTGAATGTCTGACAGCTCGGAACGAAGAGGCGTTCCGGTATCCAGTCCGGCGGCTCGACGGATGGAGTAAACGACATCCTCCCGGGTCATCACTTCTCCGTTATGAAACCGAACCCCGGAACGAATCAAAAATGTGTACGTCATCGCATCTTCGGAAATGGAATAATCAATCGCCAGTGCCGGTTCAAAATGCCCGTCCGGCGTGCATTTTACGAGACCTTCGAAAATGTTGAAAATGATTTCTTCGTCACCCGCGGCAACGACTGTATGCGGATCAAAAAGGGTCGGCTCCTGTGTAATCCCGACAACCACCTCACCGCCGTAGATCGATCCGTCGTCCGGCGCGCGGGAAGCAGTTCGGAAAAGAGGGGCACAGGAAAGCTGTGAGAACGTGAAAAGAAAAAGGGTGATCACAAGGCATGCGCATCGAAGGACTTGAAGTCTTCGGCCGATTCTCAGGCACTGCATGGACACTTCCCCTTCCCCGCGAACATCTTCCCCCATGTTCATTTTATTATACTTCAGCATGCGCGCACGGACAATCGATTGTTTTCTCTTTCGCCCGATTGCAGTAATCTTTCACCCGGGAGTTCCTGAATGCACGGGTACCGGCAAAATCGGTGAAAGTGCTCCGTTTGCCGGTATTTTCTTTTTTGGGGAGTCGCGAATTTTTCGAAATTTTAACATGTTGTGATCATCCGAAAAAGCATCTCATATAACATTAATAATTAATGAAAAAAAGCTCAATTTCCCCTTTGGTGTGTTCTTTTCAAGCTTGGTTGCATTTTCCGGATACCGGACTGTACTTTTTCCTGCGGTTTTCGAAAAGAGGCCATGAGCCTTGAATAAGGACTTCGTTCTCTTTTCGCCTTTGATGATCACAACATGTTAAAATAAGGACAAACAGAGACAAGAACGGGTGAAAGCGTCCGGGCCAAACCCGGATCAGATATCGACGAAGAAGCGACGAATAATCAGCGGAGATTATCGAATGAACGAAAACAAAAGACGGTCCGGGATTATCTTTGGGGTGACGGTTATTATGGCGGTGATGATCCTGTTATCGTCGTGCTCCGGACTTCCCGGGTTTTTTGATGCCGAACAGAAACAGGAATCGGACACGAAGGATTTCGGCGGGAATCCAAAGCCGGGGGAATATCTCGGAACATATAATCAGGAAGCATCGGAGGAACTGATTCTTCTGGTTAACGAAATTCGCAATCGTAACGGCCTTCCCCCGCTCCAAAACAACGTGGAAATGAATCAATGGGCGCAGATTCGCGCCGCCGAGCTGGTATTTGTTTTTGAGCATACTCGAACGGACGGGAGCGAAATCATTACCGCGCATCCGGACGTTACGGTCCGAATGAAGGCCGAGGATAAAGGCTTTCCATACAGCTCGGCCATCGCAATCCATTATGAAGATCCGGGCTCCGCCATAAGCGGATGGATGAGCTTGGAGCATCAAAGAATGAATGTTTTCAGTGAAGAATATACACATATCGGTGCGGCGTGTCTGGTTCAGGGGCAGTCTACGTTTTATGCGGTGGTTTTCCTTGCTTCCGACGAGTTCGGTGAATTGTAAAATGAAGTGACGCAAAAGAAATAAAGATGTCCCACGAGGACGATCTCACATACAATGTTAAGTGACCAAACCAAACACGCAGGAGGCATCCCGTGGGACACGAACATTGTAA
>JAAYCT010000044.1 GCA_012729635.1 Clostridiaceae bacterium
GATAGCGTGCAGGCAGGTCAGCAGGTTTGGAACACGGTGAACCTGATTCTGCGGCTTGACCGGGATTGGAAGGTGTGACATGAGCTTTGGAAAAATGAACACCTTTATAGACCTTATTGAGAGAGTAACCATAAAAGACTCCGAAGGTTTCAGCACTGAGAATGACAATATTGTTGCCTCCATCAAAGCGTACAGAGAAGGTCGGCACGGCACCGAATTATGGGCGAACAGAGCCACATTTTCGGAAGCCACCGACCTATTTCGTTTCCGCTGTATTCCAGGTATCACCGTTACGACCGCAATGGTTATTACTTGTAAAGACGGGCGATTTGAAATTACTTCTGTGGAGGATGTCAAAAGTCGTGGTATGTACATGGAAGTACTCGCCAAGGCGGTGAAGCCCAGTGGCTAAAGTAACTATGAAAATGCCGGAGGACTTTCTCCAGAAGGTTTCACGGTTGAACGATAAAACTGACGAAATCGTCCCTCGTGTGCTTAAGGCTGGCGGTGAGGTTGTGCTTGACAAGGTAAAATCAAATCTGAATTCAGCGGTTGGTCGTGACACAAAGTACCCTTCGCGTTCCACGGGCGAGCTTTCGGCGGCATTGGGGCTTTCACCCGCTCTGCAGGACAGGGATGGCAACCACAACGTTAAAGTCGGCTTTTCTGAACCACGTCGTGACGGGAGCAGCAATGCGAAAATAGCCAATATTATCGAATACGGCAAATCGGGTCAACCGGCAAAACCATTCTTAAAGCCAGCGAAAAGCACCAGTAGAAAGCCGTGCATCGAAGCGATGAAAGCAAAGCTGGACGAGGAGGTAAATAAGATATGAGCCTACTTTCGGATTTGAGCGAAGTCCTGGGGCCGCTGGGTATCCCTATCGAAACCGGCGTGTTCAGCGGTGTGCCGCCTGACGAATATCTGGTCTTTATACCTCTGACGGATATATTCGAAGTCCACGCGGACAACCGCCCTGGCTTTGATGTACAGGAAGTGCGGATATCACTGTTCTCAAAAGGCAATTACCAGCAGCGGAAAAGGCAGATTACTACGGTTTTGCTGAATGCGGATTTCACTGTGACCGAACGACGGTACATCGGACATGAGGACGATACCGGATATCACCATTATGCCATTGATGTGGCAAAACATTATGGATTGGAGGAATAACACATGGCAACTATCGGTCTTGACAGACTGTACTATTCAAAAATAACCGAAGATTCCAACGGTGAAGAAACCTATGCTGTACCTTCGGTGCTCGCTAAAGCCATCACCGCAGAGCTTTCGGTGGAACTGGTTGAAGCGATTCTATATGCGGACGACGGTGCCGCAGAAGTTGTAAAAGACTTTAACAGCGGTACGCTCACTCTCGGCGTAGATGACATCGGCCCAACTGTCGCAGCGGATCTAACCGGCGCATCCACCGATGACAACGGCGTACTGATCTCCGCCAGCGAAAACGTGGGTACACCCGTCGCGGTAGGCTTCCGAGCGCAAAAGGCCAACGGCACATACCGCTATTTCTGGCTCTACCGTGCGAAATTCGGCCTGCCCGCAACGAACCTGCAGACGAAGGCGGATTCCATCACTTTCTCTACCCCCACCATCGAGGGAACGGTCATGCGCAGGAACAAACTGGATGGTATGGGCAAGCACCCATGGAAAGCAGAGGTCACCGAAGGCGATGCAGGCGTGTCATCTACCACTATTACCGGTTGGTTTACTGAAGTTTACGAGCCGGTCTACACGCCGGAACCTTAGGAGGATTGAAGGATGGATAACGAGAGAAGCGCCGCCATCAACATCGGCGGCAAAGAGTATGAATTAATTCTGACCACACGTGCTACAAAAGCGATAGCCGGTCGATATGGCGGGCTTGAAAACCTCGGTGAAAAGTTGATGAAATCTGAGAACTTTGAGATGGCACTGGACGAGATTGTTTGGTTAATCACGTTGCTGGCAAACCAGTTCATCTTAATTCGTAACCTTAAGAATAAGAAGACGCCTGAGGATTTACTCACCGAGGAAGAGGTAGAGCTTCTCACTTCACCGCTTGACTTGGCGGCTTATAAAAACGCAATCACCGAAGCGATGTTTAAAGGCACTAAACGGGACATTGAAAGTGAGGAAGAAACTCCAAAAAACGTGCAAGTCGGGTAACGGACGCTGAAGTCTTTACCCGGCTTCTTTATTATGGAACAGTTCAGATGGGTATGGACGCAGAGGAATTCTGGCTCATGCCCATCGGACTGTTTTTTGATTTATGGACCTGCCACAAGCAATGGCATGGCATTGAAAAGCCAAAGAAAACCAGGACAATTGACGATATTATCCCGCCGGGCATATAGGAGGAGGTGAAGGCATGGCGGACAATTTTGGATTAAAAATAGGTGTTGAGGGTGAGCGTGAATTTAAGAAAGCTCTCTCTGATATCAATCAAAGTTTTAAGGTGCTGGGTAGTGAAATGACCCTTGTGACCAGTCAATTTGATAAAAACGATAAATCTGTGCAGGCGGTCACCGCTCGTAATGCGACTCTGAATAAAGAAATCGACGCACAGAAAGACAAGATTTCCACCCTTAAGGCTGCTCTTGATAATGCCTCCTCCTCTTTCGGCGAAAACGACCGCCGTATCCAGAACTGGCAGATTCAGCTGAACAAAGCGCAAGCGGAACTCAACGGTATGGAGCGTGAACTTGAGCAGTCCACGGTCGAAGCGGATAATCTCGGCGAAGAACTTAACGCTTCGGGCAAAAGTGCAGACGATGCTGGCGGCAAGTTTAATAAGCTCGGCGGTATACTGGGGGGCATCGGTGTGGCAATGGGTGCGGTTGCCGTTGCTGCCGGAGCCGCTGCTATAAAGTTAGGCAAAGAGGTTGTTCAACAATTCGGAGAGTTGGAACAGAACCTTGGCGGCTCGGAGGCAGTTTTCGGTACCTACGCTGCATCGATTCAGAAAACCGGTGAGGAGGCTTATAAAAACCTCGGTGTCTCACAAAGCGAGTATCTTGCTACTGCCAACAAAATGGGTGCGTTGTTTCAGGGCTCTGGCATCCAACAGCAGAAAAGTCTTGAGCTGACTGAAAAGGCCATGCAACGGGCGGCTGATATGGCATCGGTTATGGGCATTGATATGTCTATGGCGATGGAGGCTGTCACAGGTGCGGCAAAGGGTAATTTCACCATGATGGACAACTTGGGTGTGGCGATGAATGCGACGAGCGTTCAGGCGTATGCCGCCTCGAAGGGTCTTGATTTTGTCTGGGCAAGTGCGAGTAACGCCGAAAAAGCAGAAGTCGCAATGCAGATGTTCTTCGAGAATACGGAGCAGTATGCCGGAAACTTTGCGAAAGAGTCAACTCAGACAATTTCCGGTTCCATTGGATTGTTACAAGCAGCGCTTGGCTCTTTTACAGCCGGACTCGGCAATGCTAACGCCGACATGACAAATCTCACGGAAAATCTTGTAGATGCGTTCGAGTCGGTTGTTGCTAACATCGTACCGGTTTTAGAGAATATCGTAGCCGCATTACCGACAGCGACAGGCGCAATTTTATCGGCAGTCGCTGACTTGCTTCCAATGCTGCTTGAAACCGTTACAAGTATATTCACGCAGGTATTAGAAACAATTTTGAACCTCTTACCTGAACTTATCCCGGCGGCGGTTAGTGCTCTCATGACGATTGTCGGGGCGCTGATTGATAATCTTCCGTTGCTCATAAATGCAGCAATAGAACTGGTAACCGCGCTTGTGGAGGGTATTGGCATAGCTTTACCGCAGCTCATACCCGCAGCGGTTTCCGCAGTCACGCAGATTGTCCAGGGATTGATTGATAACCTACCAATGCTGCTGGACGCTGCTTTACAGTTGATTATTGGATTAGCACAGGGGTTGGTGGATGCAATACCTCAGCTTGTTTCTGCCTTGCCTGCCATCATCGAAGCTCTGGTGGATTTTCTGATTGAATCCATTCCAGAGATCATCGATGCAGGTATTGAGTTGCTGACCTCACTGGTAACAGCCTTGCCTACCATCATTACGGCGGTTGTGGAAGCAATCCCGCAAATCATCGACAGTATTATCAATGCAGTCATTGAGTCGATTCCCATGCTAATTGACGCAGGCATCCGGCTTCTGATATCACTGATTCAGGCACTTCCTCAGATTATTACTACTGTTGTAGCCGCAATTCCGAAGATCATAACCTCGCTGGTAAACGCCATTGTAGGTAATATCGATAAGATCATTCTGGCAGGCGTTCAGCTGTTTGTGGCTCTGATTGAAAATTTACCCAGAATCATCGTTGAAGTGGTCAAGGCCGTACCGCAGATCATCTCAGGACTGGTCAGAGCCTTCACTGACTATATAAGCTCTATGGCTAAAGTTGGCGGCAATCTGATTAAAGGATTATGGAATGGTATTTCAGACGCAGGTGCGTGGCTATGGGATAAGATATCCGGATTCTTCGGTAATGTGGTATCCAAGATTAAGAACTTCTTCGGCATCAACTCTCCCTCAACTCTATTTGCCGGAATTGGCCACAACATGGGCGAAGGCATCGGTGTGGGCTTTGAAGATGCAATGGCAGCAGTTTCAAGGGATATGCAAAATGCGGTGCCCACAAACTTCGATTTGAATTACAAAGGTCAATCAGGGCAAGGCAGCGCCACCGGTACAAGCATCACGCAAAATCTCTCGGTGGTAACACCAAAAGCTCTGTCTGAAAAAGAACTGGCACGGGAGTTCAAAAACCTCTCCCGCAAGCTGGCACTTGAATATTAAAGGGGGTCTGACTGTGGAACTTACCTATATTAATGCCGCTGGCAGAAGCATAACACTCAAACAAAGCCGCCCGTATTTTCTTACCAAGATAGACGGCACAGGCAACATACGCCAGACCGTTAACACCTTTAAGGCACCGGATCAGGACGGTGCTTTTTATATATCCTCCACACTGGATATGCGCAACATCATACTGGAGGGTACGGTCGTAGCAGATACACCTGACGATGCCTTTTCACGAAGACAGCACTTCCTTCAAATATTTAGCCCTAAGCTGAACGGAACGCTTATCTACCGTGAGCGACAAATTGCCTGCGTTGTAGAGGAAGCGGGTTTCACCGTTTCCACCAGGCAGCGGATACCCAACTTTTTTGTCAGTCTGCTTTGTCCGTCTCCCTTCTTCGAGACGTTGGATGAAGTGCGTGAGGAACTGGCTTCTTGGATACCTTTATTCGAGTTTGAACTGGAAATACCTGAAAGCGGTATGGAGTTTGGAATGCGCCAGCCCAGCCAGATCATCACAGTGGACAACATCGGCGATGTTTCCTGCGGCTGCGAGATCGTGTTCCAAGCGCTGGGGACGGTTACGAATCCGGAACTCTTAAATATTGACACCGGGGAATACATCCGTCTCCTTACGACAATGAGCGCCGGAGATGAACTTCGAGTATATACCCATTTCGCCGGTAAGCGAGTAGTCAGCATCAACGGAACGTTGGTAACAAATGCTTTCTCTCTGCTGGACACCGACTCAGTGTTTTTCCAGCTTGCCGCAGGTCTCAATACACTGCGCTACGATGCTTCAGTCAATATGGAACTGCTGGAGGTCAGCATTTACTATCGACCGCAGTTTCTGGGGGTGTGAATATGCAACTATATATCTACAACTCAAACAGGGAGCTTGCGGGTATCGTGGAGTCTTTCGAGTACCTGCGCTGGGCGCGGCGATACTCCCAGTGCGGTTCATTTGAGCTAAAAGCCATTGCAACACCGGAAAACACTGCGCTCTTAAAAGAGGGCAACATCCTTTGGAAGAACGATGATGAGGAGGCCGGGATCATTGAGCATCTGGAATTGTCTCAGACCGAGCAGGAAATTATCACGGCGAGCGGTCGCTTTGCCACGTCCTTCCTCTCCCGTCGTATTGTGTGGGGACCAGAGAAGTTGTCCGGCGATCTTTCTGTCTGTGTTGAGCAGCTTATTAATAATAATCTCATCAGCCCTATCGATACAGCACGACAAATTACCGGAATAACATACTCGTCCCCAAACTTGGGCATACCCGTTAGTACCCAGATTTCATATCGGAATCTGATGGATGCAGCGACGGATCTATGTGTCGCTTCGGATATAGGCATTAAAACTGTCTTCACTCCAGCTACTGGTATTTTTACAGTGATGCTGTATAACGGGGCCAACTCACAAGCGGTATTCTCAAAGGAGTACGAGAACCTAACTGAACAGATATACACAGAGAGTGCGGCGGATTACGCCAACACCGCTCTCATCGGCGGCGAGGGTGAAGGTGAAAGCCGCACATTTGTTGCCATTACAAGTGGTACTGGGGAGACCCGCCGTGAAATCTTCGTGGATGCCAAAGACCTACGAGCTGAGGATTTTGGAACAGATTACATCAATACTCTGACTTTTCGTGGTCAGAGTAAACTGAATGAGCAGGCAATCCGCTATTCGTTCGACACCTCGGTCAACCCCCACGGCAACTTGACCTACAAGATTGACTTCGACCTTGGGCAGACCGTCAAAGTCATCTCCAAGGCATGGGGCGTATCCATGATTACGCGAATCACCGAGGTCGAAGAAATATATGACGCAGACGGTCAGAGCATCAGCGTAGTGTTCGGAAAGGCTGAACTAACAATAGCGCAAAGAATCCGGTCCGATATGAGCGAGGTCAAAACTGCGCTATCAGCACCGACCGGCATATCCGAAGTGGCGGAAGCCTTGGGTGTCGTGGAAGGAACGCTGGGTACTGTAGAGGAAACCTTGGGTGACTTGACGGAAGTAGACCCGGAAATACAGGGAGACAACGTAGCAGATACCATTAACAATCTGTTTGGAAAACTTCCTGCGCTTGAAATAACCGTAGGCGCAGGTGCTATATCCATCGGTCAATACGCTCTGCATAACATGGTTCCAGGGGATTCGTTTTACTTCACCTCGTGGAGTGGCAATAAGTTCAGTGACCAGCCAGGTGACGACGGGCATGTCTTTCTGGTAAAGCATAGCGGGGACAACACAGGTAACGGTTATCAAAGGGCCATGGGCTTCTTTATATCCCGCAATACCATGACGTTTTACGTAATTTCTGTTTTCGTATTCAGCAACCCGTCCGGGCAGGCGAACTGGCTAAGCTTCCCGCTTGGTGCTCTAACAGACATAGCCGCTGCAGTTCGCGGAAGCACCTTTGCTGCCAGCATTAACAATGTCTATAACGCGCCGGTATCTGGGGCGAGGATTTCAAATGGAGCTGTGACTACTGCAAAAGTTGCTCAGGAAGCTGATACCTCACTCAGCTACTCGCTTGGAAGCGGTGTCACTGTAGGCATGAATATGTCATTTGTGAATAAGGGCGTCGTTTCAATCGGAATTCAGGTGAACGTTGGTGCTTCGGGTATTGCCTCTGGCGGTACGATTCTAACAATAACAAATGCAAACTTTTACCCATACTCCACAGTCCGCTCTGTCGCGACTGCAGTGGGTGGCAGCGGTACCAATATGCCGATTACGATTAACGCGAGCGGCGTGGTAGCGAACGCTGCTTCTTCCACGCTACCTGTGGGTTTTTATATGATATCTTGCTCTTACGCGAGAGCTTAACGGGAGGAAATGAATATGGAGAAAAGCGGTTTTTTCAACTCCTCGGACGGAGACAGAGTCTATGACGCAATTGACTTTGCAGCATATTTCGGAAGTCTTGTCTCTAATGGAGTATTTTATATGACAGCGACAAACCTACAGGTGTTGCCAGCAATCGGCTTGGCTGTGAATGTGGCAGCAGGAAGCGCGTGGATTAACGGATATAGGTATGAGAATACTGATGCCTTAAACTTGCCTCTCTCAACGGCAAATGGAAGCAATCCCCGCATTGACCGGATTGTGGTTCGCTTAAGTCAGATCAGCCGAAGCATTCAGATTGCCGTTGTTGACGGAACCCCCGCTGCAACGCCTGTGGCTCCGGCATTGACAAGAACAAGCGATATCTATGAACTTTGTATCGCAGATGTGCTTGTACCGACAGCCGCCACATCAATAGTCGCAAATAACATCACTGATACCCGGCTGAATACGAGCCTTTGCGGGCTGGTTAATTCTCTTGTGACGGCTGTCTATGAATAAGGAGGTGAACGACAGTGGCGGATATTAACGGCGTATCTTTGCAGGCGGGCTCAGGCCCGACCGTTCATTACACCATTACCTATTCTAAGAGCCGACCGAACAATAGCCAGATGACCTACAACTTCACCATATCCGCTGCATTAGGTTCATCAGGCTCTTTCATCCACAGCGGTTATGCCCTGCTTTGTACCATGACTGTAAATGGTTCTTCCTCGCAGGTGCGTATTAAGGCGGTGGACGGCGACGACTGGGATGGGACCACACCGAGGCTCAGATATGTTTCGGTCACCTGTACTTCCACTACCGGGAACACTGAGCAGGGCGTGCGCTTTCAGGTGGTGTCGGACGGGAGGCTGACGCTTTCTTCCGGTGTAATTGACAATTCAAGCTACACAGTGTTAAGTTCGGCGCTTCTTACCACAGCCTGCGGAGCACCGACTTCTTGTTCGGTCAGTCCCACACTCTCTGAAGGCGGGATTACCCTTTCATGGAGCGGGGCATCCAGCGGCATCAATAACACGATTTCCAGTTATGAGATTCAGTATAGCGATTCCTCTGATAACTTCACATGGGGAGCATGGATGCCGCTGGCTACAGTTTCAACCACAGCCACCAGCGGTAGCGTGGCTACATCGCCGCCGTCCACAAGAGGTGATTACCGAAGATTTCAAGTACGGACACGTGGCACAGCAGGAGCAAGCTATTACTCCGGATGGAAAGTATCAACGAACACCGTCCGAAGAAATACAGCACCGAAGCCAGCAACGACGGCCGTTGCATCTCCCGCAGCATATAGCGACGAGACCATCGCACTGATTTGGAGCGGAGCGTCAGGCGGTACCAGCCCGGTAAAGGGATACCAGATTGCCAGCCGTACATCCACGGATAACAGCACATGGAGTTCATGGAACGTTCTGACCACGCTGATACTGTCGGCCAGCGGCGGCAGTTACGAACCTAATGTATCAAGAGTTCCGGGAACATATACCCAATTTGGCATTTGGACTATCGATACATTTGATGTCTACTCAATAGAGAAGGTCAGTAACAGTATCTATTGTAATATCACAGCTTGTGGGGCACCGACGGCCTGCTCAGTAAGTGCAGCTTTAGCTGAAGGAAACGTCAGCCTCTCATGGAGTGGTGCATCTGATGGTGCAGGAAATGCAATCACATCCTATGAGCTACAATATAGTGACTCGGCAGATAACAGCAGCTGGGGCGCTTGGACAGCACTGACCACGGTGAACACTTCTGCAGCAAGCAGCATTGTGAGTGTCAGTCCTTCAGGAACGCGTGGATATTACCGCAAGTTTCGGGTAAGAACACGAGGTGTAGCTGGTGAAAGTTTCTACTCAGACTGGACTGTCTCCAGCAACACTGTCCGCAGAAATACACTACCTACGCCGCCGACCTCCTTTGCCGCCGCTCCTACGATTTACGAAGCCATTACTGTTACTCTGACATGGAGCGGAACGATACCCGGAACCAGCCTTATCAAGCAGTATGTCATTCAGCGTTCAACTTCAACGGACGGGACAAACTGGTCGGCGTATGAGGCTCTGACTACCATCGTTTCAAGCGCTACCTCGGGGACGTATACAGCAAACGCATCACAGATAGCCGGAATGTATACCCGCTATCGTATCAGCGTAACCGATACCTTGGATGCAGTCTCTGCTTACGTAGTCAGCGGCACAGTAAAGAAAAACAGTCCGCCGACTGCCCCGGTCATCGTCTGTCCGGTGTCTGGCAGTTCAAGTTACAATGCCACCCCGCGTTTCATGATTACAACAGGCATTGAGCCGGATGGTCAGACGCAGATTGTGGAAGTTAAAATCGATGCGGGTGTTTGGATTAACAGTGTCGACAACCCCGAGATGTTTTCCGTAAGCGGCTATATAGGCAATGGTGTAAAAACAGTGTACCAATCAACAACGTTGACCGCAGGGAATCATACCGTGACCCTCCGCTGCCTTGATAGTGATATCGAATCATCAAGTCCTGAGGTTGTGCGGACCTTTACTGTATTACCACCACCATTTGAGACGATCACCGCGAACGAAACGCATGTGAAGGCAACTCATATCCAGACGTTTCGAATTGCTGTAAACACAGTACGCAGCTATTACAACCTTTCGCCCGCAACTTGGAGTGAAGAAATTGCTGCCGGAAAGACCACTGTTAAAAACTGGCCGTTCCACATCTTGGAACTCCGAAAAGCCCTCGATCCTGTCATTGCAGCGGTCAATGGTTTTGACCCTTCATCGGCTTTTAATATTCCACCCATAACAGGGCTGCCCATTGGAACTGTGCGACCAAAAGCAGATGTGATGCAACAAATTCAGGACCTGTTCTTGGAGCTTTAGACACTATACAGCCATAGCGCTCTCGTATTATGCGAGAGCGCTTTTCTATACACAAATTCATGAAATGGAGGTATTTCTAATGAAAGAGATTTGGAATTGGATACAGTTGGCTTTTGCAGCTGTTGGTGCCTTTCTCGGGTGGTTTCTCGGTGGCTTTGACGGCTTTCTCTACGCGTTGCTCGTGTTCGTAGTCGTTGACTACATTACCGGTGTCATGTGCGCCATTGTAGACAAAAAATTGTCCAGTGAGGTCGGTTTTAAGGGAATCTGCAAGAAGGTGCTGATTTTCGTGATGGTGGGCGTCGCTCATATCATGGACCTCTATCTCATCGGCAACGGAGAGGTACTGCGTACCGCCGTCATCTTTTTCTACTGTTCAAACGAGGGCGTGTCCATGCTGGAAAACGCTGCGCACCTGGGACTGCCCATTCCCGAGAAGCTCAAGGCGGCTCTGGAGCAGCTTCACGGGAGGAGCGACGATTCTGCAAAGCCGGGTGACGGAGCATGATTGATTTAAAAAAAGCCGCGACGGTGTTTATCGGCCGGCGGGGCGAGAACCATTTCCGCAAGCTGGAGTTTGATGTCTCCAGCCTGCTCGGTGACGAATATCTCGGCGAGACGTTGACCGCCATATACAAACGGCCGGACGGCACCGCTTATCCCGTGGTCACAAGCTACTCGGATGGTGTTTTGACCTGGTCACCCGGCGCGGCAGAAACCGAAAGCGTCGGCGTGGGACAGTTGGAAATCAGGGTCACCTATGAGGATGTGGTCGGGAAAAGTGCGCGGGTACTCACCATCGTAGAGGAAGCGCTTGCGGATGGGATTGCCGAACCGCCGGAGCCGCCCGCACAGGAATGGCTGAACCAGGTGCTGGCAGCTCTTGCCGCAATTGATGTAAATGACACCTACGCGCTGCTCAATCTCACGTACAACTTGCTAAATGATAACTACACTCTGCTCGGCACCACGCATGATCAGATGGAAATCATGCGCGACACGCTGTATACCCGCACAGGGATTATCCTCAACCATCTGCATCCAGTGGAAACAGCCTCGGCTCCGGACATGGCGAGCCGCAGAGCGTCCATTACCTTTACCGGAATCTCGGCTGGCAGCAATATAATGCTGGACAACGTGACTTATTTGTTTGTAACGGCTTTGGGCAGTCCTGCGGTAAATACCGTGCAGGTATTGGTTCAGAGCAATCTCAGCGATACCGTGAAAAAGCTCGCCGAAGCTATACGCGGCGTTCAGGACACGGCAAACATCACCTACGGCAGCGGAACAAATCCGCACCCTACCTGTACGGGCTACTGGACAAAACAGCGGTTTTCCATCGGTGACGTTTCCGTTGCCACAGGAGAGAGCCTGTTCCTGCTGGAAAAGTCCGAGGACACCAACACCGCCTTGACTCTGACTTCCACCGCCGCGTCAACCATCAACCCTTTCATTCGAATGCCGCATCTGCGGTATGTCTTGTCGGGGAATACCACCGGCTCGGGTGGCGCTAACAGTGTCAGAGGTCCTCTGCACACGATTCTTCCCATCGGGAGCGTGGTAATCGGTGGTCAGAATAATCCGCTTATCCCGGTGCCCTACGACTGCCACCTGGTCACTATTTGCCGACAATCGGATACCACTGAAAAGGAGCTGGACTTCTATATTTCAAACGATGAGCAGACATTCACTCGCATCTCGAGGAGTTCGCCTATCGGTTCGGATAGTTCCGCAGAAGCCCAGCACGTTCAGATTGCCATGCGGCAAAGCAGGGTACCTGCCGGTTACGGGCTGTACATCCGCATTGGGAGTAACGGTACGTCAGCGACCGCTTACTGCGATCTGAAGTTTACCTACCATCTGTACCCGGCCGTGCTTTCTGCTTACAATTAATTTGAACTGTGAGGTGCTTTTCATGAACCTGCATAAACTTATTCTGACCAACAACGCCTGCTACAAGGCGGGCAGAACCATTACGCCGAAAGGCATCATGGTGCATTCCACCGGCGCGAACAATCCGAATCTGAAACGCTATGTCGGTCCGGACGACGGGCTGCTCGGAAAAAATCAATATAACAACCACTGGAACCAGAACACGCCGGACGGTCGGCAGGTCTGTGTCCACGGCTTTATAGGAAAGCTGGCCGATGGCTCCATCGCAACGTACCAGACTCTGCCTTGGAATATGCGCGGCTGGCACTGCGGCGGTTCCGGTAATGACACGCACATTTCTTTTGAAATCTGTGAGGACGGCCTGACGGATGCAGCATATTTCAATTCCGTATACAAGGAAGCCGTGGAGCTTTGCGTATATCTCTGCAAGCAGTACAGACTAACGGAAAAGGACATCATCTGCCACTCGGAGGGCGCAAAGCTGGGGATCGCCAGTAATCACGGCGACGTGATGCACTGGTTTCCGAAGCATGGTAAGAGCATGGATACTTTCCGTGCCGACGTAAAATCCGGTCTTGCCTCTGCCGCTTCTGTCGAGTCAACCGCACCGAAAAAGTATTATCGTATTCAGCTTGGCGCGTATTCCGTCAAGGCTAATGCCGATGCCATGCTCGGAAAGGTCAAAGTAGCGGGCTTCACCGATGCTTTCATCAAGTACAGCGAATAACAAACAGTTTAATGGCTACCGAGAGATTCGTCTTTCGATAGCCATTATTTTTTTGCTTTTTTTCGTCAAAACGGCTCTCTCATCTCCAGTGGGTAGTGAGGACAGAGGTTCTCGGACTGGAGGACAATCGATGACGAATGAACAAAAAGCTAAAATAGCAGAACTGCGCAGTAAAGGCTGCGGATATAAAGCAATTGCGGATTTGCTTGGCATTGGTAAAGACACGGTTAAAAGCTACTGCAGGAGAAATAAACTGAGCGGAGAACGAGCCGCTCACACTACCATAAAAACCTCGAGTAGCTTGTGTCCACAATGTGGCAAACTTGTGGTGCAGATTCCCGGCATGAAGTCACGTCGTTTCTGTTCAACAGAATGCCGCATGGAATGGTGGAATACGCATCAAGACCAAGTTGTACGAAAAGCGGTATACTCCTTTACCTGTGAAACCTGCGGTCATAGCTTTACAGCGTATGGAAATCAGCACAGAAAATACTGCTCCCACGACTGCTATATAGCCGGCCGCTTCAAAGGTGGTGCGTCGGTATGACGGAAGCACAGATGAAAAAAGAAATCATGTATCAGGTCAGCGCCGCTCCATTCAAGAAAATGCTCGAAAACAAAGTGATTTCTTTCGAGGACTACTCGAAAATTGATACAATTCTACGCCAAAAATACTGCCCAATATTCGTTGAATGTATTGTTGCAGAATGACTTGCTATGTATCCAAACCAGAGTTAATATGTCACATACCAAAGGAGGACTCGAAATGGGAAAGAAAATAATTGATATTACGCCTGCTCCGGCGGTTAGTGTGAACAGGAAAAGAGTCGCCGCCTATGCGCGGGTTTCCTGCGATAAGGACGCGATGTTGCATTCTCTTGCGGCACAGATTGACTACTACCACAGTTTCATCTGTAACAATGCAGACTGGGAGTTCGTGGGTGTGTACGCTGATAAAGCCAAAACCGGAACAAAGGATACAAGAGAGCAGTTCCAGCTAATGTTGGCAGATTGCAAAGCCGGAAAAGTTGATATAGTTGTTACTAAATCGGTGTCACGGTTTGCTCGAAACACAGTCACGTTATTACAGGCTGTGCGAATGCTAAAAAGCCTCGGCATCGATGTCTTTTTCGAGGAGCAAGGTATTTACACATTAAGCGCCGAAGGCGAGGTCATGCTGACGCTGCTCGGCTCGTTCGCGCAGGCCGAAAGTCTGTCTTGCAGCGACAATGTGAAATGGCGTATCAGAAACGGTTTTGAAGAAGGCAAGGCTTCAACCTGCACCATGCTCGGTTATCGTCTTGTCAATGGTGAAATTACATTGGTTCCCGACGAGGCTGACCTTGTGAGGCGCATTTACGGACTCTATATTGACGGCTGCGGACTTCAGAAAATCTGTAACATTCTGAACGGCGAAGGCACCATGACGCGATTCGGTTGTGAATGGCACACCGACACCATCCGTGGGATTCTGAGAAATGAAAAATACATGGGCGATTTACGGCTTCAAAAAACGCTTGTGACAGACCACTTAACGAAGAGGCAGGTGCCGAATATCGGTCAGCTACCGCAATTCTATGTGGAATCAGATCACGAAGCGATCATTGAAAAAGAGGCGTTTGAGGCAGTCCAATGTGAACTGCGGCGACGCAAAACTTCCGCACCTGACAAGCCTGTAACCCGGAGCGCATTCACAGGCAAGATTCGCTGTGGCATTTGCGGTAAGAATTATCGTCGGAAAACAACGCCATACAATGTAGTCTGGTGCTGTTCCACATATAACACCAAAGGGAAAAAGTATTGCACCTCAAAGTCCATACCCGAAGCTACGCTAAAAGCATCTGCCTCAGAGGTACTCGGCTTGACCGCATTCGATGATGAAGCTTTTACAGTGAATATTGAGCATATCGACGTTCTTGAGGACAATTTGCTTCGCTTTGTGTTCCAAAATGGCGATGTTATTACTTATCGATGGCAAGACCGGTCACGCAGTAAGAGTTGGACGGATGAAATGCGTGAGGCTGCCCGCCAGAACGCTTTGAGGAGGTCATAATGCAATGGCAGGAAAAGTAGTACAAGTGATAAAAGCTACTGCCCCGATTGTTTCCGCTCAATCGCATAGTGCGATAAAAAGACGAAGAGTTGCGGGGTATGCGCGTGTGTCAACGGAAAAAGAAGAACAACAAAACAGCTATGAAGCACAGATGGATTATTATACCACCTACATTCAAAGTAATCCGGAATGGATATTTGTGGATGTATATTCTGACGAAGGCATAACGGGAACCAGCATGAAGAAACGCGATGGCTTTAATCAGATGATTGCCGATGCGTTAGACGGAAAGATTGACCTCATCATTACAAAGTCCGTTTCGCGTTTTGCCAGAAATACGGTCGACAGTCTGACTACGGTTCGCAAGCTAAAGGAAAAAGGTGTGGAAGTGTATTTTCAGAAAGAAAATATTTACACGCTTGATTCAAAGGGTGAACTGCTTATCACCATCATGTCTTCGCTGGCACAGGAAGAGTCACGCAGCATTAGCGAAAACACCACATGGGGTCAACGCAAGCGATTCGCCGACGGCAAGATGAGCCTTGCGTACTCGAATTTTCTCGGCTACAAGAAAGGCGCGGAGGACGGTGAGATGGAAATCGTCGAAGAAGAGGCGGTAATCGTTCGGCGTATATATGACGAGTATCTTTCGGGAAAAACGCCCTATGACATAGCGACTCGACTGACCGAGGAACATATACCAACGCCCGGTAAAAAGACGCAATGGCGGGTTTCTACTATAGTAAGCATCCTCCACAACGAAAAATATAGGGGCGACGCAATTTTACAAAAAAAATACACAGTAGATTTCCTGTCTAAAACGACTAAGAAAAACGAAGGCGAACTGCCGATGTACTATATACCACAAAACCACCCCGCAATCATTCGCCCGGAGGTGTTTGAGATGGTGCAGGAGGAGTTCCGCAGACGGCAATCAGCCGGTGGTCACGCTCAGTGCATCTCAATTTTCTCAGGGCGAATCATCTGTGCGGATTGCGGCGGGTATTACGGCAGAAAGATATGGCACGCCGGCAGCAAATACTCTTCATGGCACTGGCATTGCAACAACAAGTTCATGAAGCGTAATTACTGCAATACACCGACGCTAAAGGAAGAGAGTATCGAGGAAACCTTCGTTGCAGCTATAAACAGCATCATCACCCGCAAGAATGAAATCAAAGCGAATTATACGCTCTGCCTTGAAGCAATTACAGACGACAGCCCACTTCAAGCCCAGCTTGAGGACGTGAACCGCGAATGCGGCGAAATTTCCACGCTGATTAACAATCTACTTACAGTGGGCAGTAAGCAAAAAGACGGCATAAAAGAAATCAATAAGCGTTATGAAGAATACCTTGCCCGTCACGAAACTCTGCAGCAGAAAAGAAAGGAACTATCCTCTCAGATAGGGCTCCTTGCCGCAAAGCGTATTCAGATTACTGCTTTTCTGAGGGAACTGGATAAGTTGGACGGCCTAATGAAGGAATTTGACCCGCTGGTATTTCAGGCTACGGTCAATTATTTAAAGGTTAATTCAGACTGCACGGTCACCTTTGTATTCAGGGATGGTACCGAACTTGCGTGGACGATACAAAACGGAGTGAGAAAATATGCTAAACGAAAAAAGGGAGATTGTAACACTTCAACCCAAACCGCTAATAAAGAAGAGTAACCGCATCGCTGCATACTGCCGCGTTTCAAGTCAGCAGGACGAGCAGATGCACAGTCTTGCGGCACAGGTAACTTATTACGAGAATCTACTCTCTCGGGATGATGACTGCGAATTTGCCGGAATATATGCCGATATAGGCATTTCCGGCACACGCACCAAAAATCGGGCACAGTTCCTGCAGTTGATTGAAGATTGCCGCGCCGGGAAGGTGGACGGAATCATTACA
>JAAYCT010000017.1 GCA_012729635.1 Clostridiaceae bacterium
CGATCTGATCCGGATCCTTCATATTGAACCGCTCCCACAGCGCCTCGCCCAACGCCCGAAAATCCCGGTGAATCGACCGGATATTGGAAAGCTTATCCGCCAGCACCAGAATCTTCACATCTCGCCGGTCCTCCTCAAGAAGCGCGTCCAGTGTCTCCTGCTTCCTAATCCTCCACGTATCGCCCGCCGGCAGATCCGCCCGCTTGTTCTCGCTCTCCGCGCAAACCAGCTCCGCGACCCGACTCCCGAAAACCTCTCGCAGCTCTGCCTCCGTGACCGCCGTATCCTCAATCACATCATGCAAAACCGCCGCCGCCAGCACCTCATAATCAACCGTAATGGTCGCCGCAATTGCCGCCGCCTCGAGCGGATGAAGGATGTACGGAATCTGCGTTCCTTTTCGAAAAGCGCCGCGATGCGCCTCCGTCGCGAAAACGATCGCGCGGTCCAGGATGGCGGCGGGGGAAGGGGCCGGATGAGCGTTTTCTGCCATGGTAGGTCTCCTTATTCACTGCAGTTCAAACTGCCCTCATAAAAGCAAAGAATCAATGTCTCTTGCCGAATATAGAATGCGTCGAACTTCCATTGTCTTCCCTTTAACAACATAGAATATCGAAAAACTCTTTCCGACATTGATCCGATAATATGTCTCTGACCGGTACTTTACCGACTCAAATTTCTGAAATGATTCGGGTGCTGTGCTTCTTTTGATAATTGCATCCCGAATCCGGTCCAAGACATGCATAGCCGCGGCAGGATTTTGAAGTCGACGACTGATGTATAAGACAATCCCTGTGAGATCCTCCTCCGCTATTGGAAGAAAGACCACATTGAACTTACGCTCCGGCACGAGAGTTTTTCCTTACGCGATTGAAAACCTCATCCGAAGAATAGCGAACGTCTGTCTGAGCTGCCTGCAGATCCGCTTCATCCAACTTCGCTTCCACATTCTCAGATAAATATGCAAAAGCTCTCTCGGATAGAATGTGCTGAACATGTTCCGCATTTTCAATATAGTAACGACCATTCTCCTCCGAAATCAGAAGGTGATCCCCCTCCTTCAGGTCGAGTTTACGGCGCACGTCGATCGGAAGTGTAACCTGACCCTTGGTAGATATCTTTGCAATTTCCATTCAAAAAGCCTCCCAACAATCACGGAATACCGCTTTTTCTTTACATCTTAAGTATATGCTGATGCTTCTGATGATTCAATACCGCTACAGAGTGAAAATCAGCCTCCTGTCCAATCAATCCCTTTCAACAAACGAATAAGCTCATTGTATTTCTCTTCTTTAATCGTCAGCGGTTCAAAAATTGATCTATGATCCAGTTCATTTTCATCTTCTTTTTGGGCAAGGAAAATCGTTTCTCGAATCATTTGATTTTTATAATACTTCCATACCAGTCCATTCGTATAAAAGTAATGTTTGATATCTTCCATCTGACCCGAAATCTGCTCTGTTTCGTTCAATTTTTCTCCTGTGACCTTCACTTCAATAAATCCATATACCTCACCTTTGTTTGTATCTCCAAATTGAAAATCGTTTGAAAGAACGGCTATATCCGGAATACCGGCTGAAGTAGTTAGTCTAGGATCTTTATTTTTCCGAATTCTGTTGATGTCAACAAGCGATAATTTCTTACTGTCAATAAATTCATCAAGCAGGCTATATACTAATATTTCAACACCTGCTTCAATCGGGCATTTCATAATAATATCGTTAATTTTTCTCTCATATGTCTTTTTATCCATCTTTACTCCTTAGCGACCTTGACGTCTGTCCTGATCACTGTACATCTCACGATTTCATTGTCTTCGCCTCTCACCCGAACGTCTCCTCCACCAACCCCCGATACTCCTTCATCGCGAGCGTCTCCCCGAGCTCGCCCTCGAGCGCCTCGCCGATCGACCGGTAATACCAACCGATCTGATCCGGATCCTTCATATTGAACCGCTCCCACAGCGCCTCGCCCAACGCCCGAAAATCCCGGTGAATCGACCGGATATTGGAAAGCTTATCCGCCAGCACCAGAATCTTCACATCTCGCC
>JAAYCT010000018.1 GCA_012729635.1 Clostridiaceae bacterium
TACCGATGATCCCGTGAATAAGGCCTCGGTTAAAGTCGTGCGTGATTTTTTTAAGAACATGTTCCGAACCGAAGTCTACCGTAACATTTCGGACTTGAACTACGGCTTCCTTGTCTGCCGAGCCCTCCAATACTTGAACTACGGCTTCCGGCTCTACGGATTCATTTCGAACGTGTTCCCCTGTTTCCATGTCACCCCTCCGTTCCGACAAAAGTGAATTGATATTTGCGAACCGCCGACAACGCCGATCCGAGGCATATCGTGATGAGTATTCCGAATATCAGATAAGTCTGCCACAGTCGGGGCAGTAAATCATAACCGAAGTTGTGCATATGATAGGTCGCGTGGTTTAGCGGCGAGAGCCAGCCGATCGCGACGCGGGCCTTATAATTCATCTCATCGGGCAATCGAAATATCGCTTTGATGTTCTCCGGATTAAGGAGAAATCCGTAGATACTGAACGCAAATGCGCCAATCACGCCAGCGATGGGGCCTTTTTTCAGATTGCATACCAGCATGATCGAAACCATCAGCAACGTGTAAAGAAGCATGAGCAGAAAAATGGTCGACATACACTCGTAGGGCGTAGACATTTCAAGGGTTTTGACCAGTGCGGGAAGCGCAACTTTTTTCCCCACACCGGAATAGCCGAGGATCGCCGCAGTTTGACTCCATATATTGCCCGAAAAGCTTTGCCGCATGCAAACAAGCGACGTGGACGCCAGAATGAACAGCAAGTAGATCGCGGTGGCTCCGACGACATAAATCGCTTGCCCCAAAAGCCATGTTTTGCGGTTGATCCTCATCAGATAAAAGGGAGTCCCGCTCGAAATGAATGGCATATCTGCAAACAGCATCACCAGTAGTAGCGACGATAATAGAATCGAGTTGGCATCCCCGAATGTCCAAATAAACGCTTCCGCGATCTGCATGGTCGAGTCGTACCGCAAGGAAAACTCCACTGTTTTATTCGACAGCAGAAAACAAAGGATAAAGGCGAGGCAAAAGGTGATGATGACGCGCGGATTCTTGTGCCATTGTCGAAAATTGGTTGCCGCGACCGTAAAGACTTGCTTGATTTTCATAAGCTTCGGATCCTCCTTTTCGCGGCAAAATAAAAGCCCGCCGATGCAACCGTGATCAACACCGATAGGATAAGGAGCACGCCAAAACTTCCAAGCCTCCATTTGTCGGTAGGATTCATCCATTCTCTCGGATACAAGGCGTAGAGGTCGGGAAAGTATCGCTCGCAGAGAATGATCAAGACATAGAAGAGTACGAACGGAGAAGCGTAGGCCATATATTTACTGCCGGTAAATGTCGCGAATAAAAGGCCGGTCAGGGACCAAAACGCACCGGAGAGAAAGAACAGCCCCGCGGTTCCCAAAATGTCCGGGAATGCGGGCGGGATTTCTCCACCCGCAACCGGCGCCACTTCCCTCGGAAGAAACAACATGGCGGAAAGCGCATACGCACATAAGATGCCCAACGCAAGCGAAAGTCCGCCGGATATGGCACACGCAATATTCTTGCTCCGGATATAACGGTTTACGGATGTTCTCGGCAAATACGCCCGGATAAACCCGCTGCTCATATCTTCCGTAAATGCAGCCGTAAAAGGCAAGGCGCACAGGATCGGCGCACAGAACGACATCGCTTCGGAATCCAGCGCGATTTTAAGAAATTGAATGTGAAACCCGGTTCCGAGCGGTCCGCCGGCTCGGAATGCGGCCAATACGACGTCCAACGAGGAAAGAAGAAGGATGATCGGAACGATAAGGACGCATGCGAAGAATTTTCGGCAGATCATCGCACGCCTGAAATCTGCCCAAAGCGCTCTTGCCACCTTTCTCGCCTCCCGTCTTCGTACTCGGAAAAAATAAATGCAAAGCACCACGGCACTCATGCATGCTCGTCGTTGTTCTCGATCATGGATGCAACGCGAATCAGTACCCGAGATACCGGTCGATGATCGTGCCGTCGATCGCGTTGATGGTAAGAAAGCTTTGATACGGATTATTCTGTTCGGACAA
>JAAYCT010000001.1 GCA_012729635.1 Clostridiaceae bacterium
CAGGAAATCAATCGCATTGAACAGTGGCTGAACACATATCCCCGGAAGATACTGGACTACAGGACGCCACAAGAAGAATACACCCGGGTCGCTTAACAACTGCGACACTTAATATTGCAATCCGCAACCCGGAAACCGATGACGAAACAGCCTAGAGATTATTGTCCTCCTGTGTTAGTATAAATTAGGTATGCTTTTATGAATCGGAGGACGACGAATGAGACACACCCAATATGTCCGGTATGATAACCGGTTCCACCGTCCGCATCGTAGAAAGCCCGATTACGCCTTGCGCGTCATGGTCGGACTGACCGTCGTTCTGGTGACCGCCGTTGTGGTCTTGTTACTTGTGACGCTACTGAAAAGAGATGCCGATCAGCCGAACGGGACACAGGCACCTTCGACTTCGACGCAAACACAAACCGACACACAAACAAGCGGGATTGTGATTGCAACCCCCACACCGACGGAGCAACCGCAGCGGCAACCGCACCAAAACGAGGTTCTTTATCCTGCGACCGCCAAGATGAATGTATCCATCGGTCAGCCCGCATCGGATGTATCGCCCTCTTCCCGGGGAGTGAGTCAGGATGTGCTTTCCGGTGAAAGTAAAATATCGCCGTATTCCCGAGACCCGAAAATTCGTTTTTCCGATCCGATCGATTATCAGACGGTCGCGGGAATTCTGACCTTTCGGGGCAATCATTTTCGAAACTGCGCCTCATGGGGCACGACATCCGTAACCGACGGAGCGCTCGAACAGGTGTGGGAGTACCGCAATATCGGGTCCATGCCGTCGTCCGAATGGGCTTTTCCCTGGACCGGAACCGGTTGGACGGGACAGCCTCTCGTGGTTCAATGGCCGTGGGATATCCAGCTAAAAATGAATATGTATTCCGAAAAGCGAATCAAACAAGGCCTTACGGAAGTCATTCAGGCGGCGATGGACGGGAAGATTTACTTTTTTGACTTGGATGACGGTCAACCGACACGTGACCCGATCAAGGTTGGTGCGACGATCAAAGGGACACCGGCCATCGATCCCAGAGGCTATCCGCTTCTTTACGTCGGTCAGGGCGACAACAACGGAGCGGACGGGAAGATCGGGTTTCGCATCTATAATTTGATTGACGGATCATTACTGCATTTCCAAACCGGAAAAGACTCGCGCGCGCATCGTTCCGACTGGGGTGCCTGTGATTCGTCCCCTCTTTTCAATCTGGAGACGGACACCCTGATTTACCCGAGCGAGAACGGATTGATCTACACAGTCAAATTGAACACGTTTTTTGACTCGGGTTCCGGGGTCGTTTCCGTGAAGCCGGAAACCATCGTGTATCGCTATCTGATTAACGGAGTGTCCGGCCGATCCATCGGGGTCGAAAGCTCGATGTCCGTGTACGACCACTACGGCTACTTTGCGGACAACTCAGGCAATTTGTACTGCGTGGATTTGAATACCTTTACGATGATCTGGGTGAAACAGCTGGATGACGATGCCGATGTCACACCCGTTCTGGAGGAGGAAAACGGGCGCGTATTTCTATATATCGGCACCGAGGTGGACTGGCAAAAAGGTCCCGGTGATTATATGGGCGCTTCATATACATATAAAATCGACGCGATGACGGGCGAGGAAGTTTGGCAGACCTCCCAATCCTGCTGGACGCATAACGGAGAAAAGACCGGAGATGATATCAACGGCGGGATGCTCGGAACGCCGATCGTCGGGAAAAAGTCGATTTCGGATCTGGTTATTTTTTCGTATTGTATGACAAAGGGCCGGTACAGCGGGAATCGACTGGTTGCATTCAACAAGGTGACGGGGGAACAGGTTTGGGCGTACGAGATGAACCTGTATTCGTGGAGCTCGCCGGTTGACTGTTATGATGCCGAAGGAAATGCCTTCATTGTCATGTGCGACAGCGGAGGGCAAATCCATCTCGTAGACGGGCAGACCGGAGAGCGGATTACCTATCTTCAAACGATCCGGAATAAGGGAACCAACAATGAGGTAAAAACCGGACTAAATATGGAATCATCCCCGATCGTTTTCGGGAATACAATTGTAATCGGGTCCCGTTCCGGTTCCGTTTTCGGAGTCCGGATCAAATAATGTAACGAGAAAACGAAACAGGGGCTTTCATGCGGAGGAAGCGGATATAAGAATGAACAGCTACGGAGACATCGTTCGAATCGAGGCGGAAATTTCCGGATATCGGAAGGCTTGCCTGCGCGCAAACATTTACTTGGATCGCCGTTTGGTCGCATGGAATGACAGCCTTCAGTGGAACAATAATTTTCTGCGCTCGATGACGCCGGAATGCGTCGAAGGGATAACGGATCGACTCAAAGAGACCGGGATTCTTGAATGGCACGAACAGTATCCCGAGCCGGTCGCCTCGTCCATGTCCGTCCCCGCTTTTTCTCCCGAGCACTGGGCGGTTATGGTCACGTTTGCCGACGGTTCGATTTTTAAGAGTTCCGGATCCCGTAATTTTCCCGCTCAATGGAGAGGATTTCGCGACATGATCGAGTGTGCCTTGCGTGTTCCGTTTCGACTTCGATGAAAAGAATAACACGATGCGCGCTTTTTTTGTCTGATATTCTCTTGCCCGATCTTTTCTGTTACAATAAGTAATGATTATCGATCCGGAGGTTTTATTGAGTGGATTATCTGGAAGGCCTTTTCTTGGGAGTTCAATGGAGTGACACGGATTTTGAAAACAGACGGCACTTCGGTTCCTTAATCCTATACAGTATTTTTCTGATCGGTGTCCTCATGTATCACTATTTCACCGGAGCATTATCCGGTATGGTTACGGGAAACGAAACGCTGAAGTTTGTTTTGTATCTTGTTTTATTTTTGGCGTGTCCTTTTATTTGTTTTCGATACTATCGTTTTCCGATCTGGGCCAAGATACCGATTCTTTTCGTGCAGGCGGGAAAACAGCTGCTGCTGTCGATGCTGATACTATCCTGGGTACGCCCGAAAATGACATTGCCTCCGGGAGAACTCAAGGATGCACTGGTCGATTTTTTAAACGGAACGCTCGAATCACATACGCTTCGCTATTCGGAGTCGGCGGGCACCTTCGCGACGGTAATCGGCGTTATCAGCGGGGGGGTGTATGTGGTCTTTGTTTTCATTATCGGTATCGCGATTGCCCTGATTCTTCCCGGTGTGGTTTTTGTGTTGGCGCGTTTACTGCAACTCGGTTATGATAAAGTAATCGCAAAATTTGTGCTGACCGAACACATCGACCGATAAGGAGGCTCGCTTGGCGGAACTTTCTTCCCGACAAATCATTTCAACACATGACCTGGAAAAGAGAATGGGGGTCAATAAGCTCCCATTGTTCATACATGAGGCCGAAGAGGAGTTTTTGGAAATGACCCGGAGAATAGTCGGGTTCATCGGCGAGCATCCGGATGTTCGAGCCGTTTTTGTTTCCGGACCGACTTCTTCCGGCAAAACGACCTTCACCGAAAGACTGGCCGCAGGCCTTCGCGACAGGGGAAGATGCGCCTGTCGGATTTCTTTGGATAATTATTACAGTATCGAGCAGCCGATTTTCGATCAGGACGGAAGACCGGATTATGAATCGATTTATACGATCGACACGAAGCTTGCCGGTGAAAACATTCTGGATCTGCTCGAGAATAAGCACGTCATTTTACCCTACTTTAACTTTCATACCCGACGGAGAGAAACCGGATTGGCCGAGAGCTCGGCATGTATCGGTTCGAACGGAATCGTTCTGGTGGAGGGTCTGCACGGTTTGGCAAGCGATATTTCGGGAATCTTGCCGAGAGAAAAATGGATCGGTGTCTTCCTGATGCCTTACGGAGACATCATTTCGGACAAAAAAATCTTCCGAAGCGAGGATTTTCGACTTTTGCGCAGGGTCGTTCGGGACAAAAGGCATCGTGGAGCCCACGCGTTGGCGACGATAGATTACTGGCCGATGATTTCCGGCTCTGAGTCGGTTTATTTCGAAGAGTATCTTTCCAAAGCGGATTTCTACGTAAATACGATCCTTGCATACGAAATGCTGGTGATTGCTCCGCTGGCATCATCGGATATCCGCGAGGCGATCAAACAATACGAGGACGGAACGATCCCACCGTCGGTTTTCATGCATCGAACCGTTCCGCCCAAACCATTTGCCGATTTGAGCATCGCGCTGACCCGCGCCGAGCAATTGTTGTACGACCTCGGTCGTATCCCGGAGGTTGACCCGCGCATTGTTCCCGGTCACTCCATTTTACAGGAATTCATCGGAGAGCTGTAACGCCTGATTCAGTGCGCAAAGCGGTGTTTCGTCTTGACATCTCCGGTTTTCACTTCATAATCAGATTGAGAAAGGGGTGTCGCGACAGATGCCGATTCGTATTCAAAACAATCTTCCGGCAACGGAAACACTGGAGCGTGAGCATATTTTCGTGATGCCCGAAGATCGGGCATTCCGTCAGGATATTCGACCGATCCGGATACTGATCCTCAATTTGATGCCCAATAAAATCGCAACGGAAACCCAGCTTCTGAGAGTTCTGTCCAATTCACCGTTGCAGGTCGATGTCGATTTGATGTACACCTCGTCGTATCTGCCGAAAAACACATCGATCGATCATCTTATTAAGTTTTATGAGACATTCGACGATATTCGCGAGAGATATTACGACGGCATGATCATTACCGGTGCCCCGGTCGAGCACATGCCGTTCGAAGAGGTCGACTATTGGGAAGAACTGACAGAGATTATGCGATGGAGCAAATCGCATGTGTACTCAACCCTGCATATCTGCTGGGGAGCGCAGGCCGGTCTGTATTATCATTTCGGCATCCCGAAGTTTGATATGCCGAAGAAGATTTTCGGCATATTTCCTCACAGCATGACGTATACGAAACCGGTCAAGCTTTTCCGGGGATTTGATGACGTGTTCTTTATCCCGCATTCGCGACACACCGAAATTCGCAAACAAGATCTGATTTGCCACGATGAGCTCCGCATTCTTTCCGAATCCAGGGAGTGCGGCGTGTATGCAGTTTCTGACCTTACCGGACGACAGATATTTATTACCGGACATTCCGAATATGATGTCGGCACATTACGTGATGAATATGTACGGGATTTAAATAAGGGATTGTCGATTAATATGCCCAAGAACTATTTTCCGGATGACGATCCGTCCAGAGAACCGGTGATGAGATGGAGATCCAGCGCGACGCTTCTTTTCACGAATTGGCTCAATTATTACGTGTATCAGGAAACACCGTTCGATTTGACCGAAATTTCCTCCGCGGATATGAATTCCCGCCAAGGTGTGGACGCTCACGTCGAAGAGAAAGGGAACGGATCGAATTGCGCGACAAACGGAAAACAGGGGGGTCGGTGATATGATTCCGGAGGGACAGGCCGGCAGCCGCGAATCCAGTGCACCGAAATGCATCGACGCCCGATATGTTTCATCGCTTGCGCCGTTTCGCCCGGTCGACGGACACAAAGGGACGTTCGGTACGCTCCTGATTCGTGCGGGCTCGCCCGGGATGGGCGGTGCCGCCGTTATGTGTTGCGAAGCGGGACTTCGGAGCGGAACGGGATTGGTTCGCTTATACTCCGATCGCGCAATGGCGGGTCCTATTCTTGGCTCGTGCCCGCAAGCGCTATTCACGCCTCTTCCGGACAGCGCCGAGGAAACAATAACCGTTCTGGATCGACTCACAGCCGATTCCGACGCCGTTGTCTTCGGCCCCGGAATACCGCCGGATTCGAATACCGCAGAGGAAGAAGCGAAGATTCTGATCGCAAAGGCTCAGAATCTCCTGATGGACGCCGGAGCGGTAACGGTCTTGGCGAATCGTCGCGAAAGTCTTTTCCGATTGTTTTCCGAGCGTCGAAAAGCGGAGCTTTCCTATCCTGTGTTGACTCCCCATCCCGGCGAGTTTTCGCGCTTGGTTCCCGAATGGGACAAATATGACCGGGTCCGAATCCCCGCGCGTTTTGCGGAAGAACACAAAGTGATTCTGGTGCTTAAGGGGCATGAAACCGCCGTGTTTACTCCGGCGGGACTGTGGTATATTAATACGGTCGGAAATGACGGTCTTGCAAAAGGGGGCTCCGGAGATGTTTTGGCCGGCTTAATCGGTGGCTTCATGGCGCAGGGAATTCATCCCGAAGCCGCAGCGGTCTGCGGGGTTTTCTTTCACGGTCTGAGCGGGGATATTATAAGCGGGCGGCTCGGTCGCAGGTATATGCAGCCGACGGATTTGTTTGACGGGTTTCCCGAAGCGTTCCGGACCTGTGGATGGCAATAAATCGATAAGGAGCGAAACATGCGGTATTTCCCGAGCCGATCCTGGGCGGAAATCGATATGGACGCATTGGCGCACAATATCCGCGAAATCAGAAGAATTACTTCACCCGAAAGCGAAATCGCCGCGGTGGTCAAAGCGGACGCATACGGACACGGCGCGATTGCGGTCTCCCGACTGCTTTTAGACAACGGGGCATCGAGACTGGCCGTATCCATGGTGGACGAGGCAATCGAATTGCGTCGGAGCGGTATCCTCGCTCCGATACTGATTCTCGGTCATACCGACCCGAGGCGAATTCCCGAGGTGATTGAAGCGGGTTTTGAGCAAACCGTTTTTTCAACCGATTTTGCCCGGGAGCTATCCGGCGTTGCTTCCGAAAAGAAGAAAACCGTAAGTATTCATATCAAAATCGACACCGGGATGAATCGGGTCGGCTTCCTTCCGACGCAAGAGTCCTTTGAAGACATTGTTCGGATTTCCAATATGCCCGGAATCCGGATCGAAGGTGTTTATTCGCACTTTGCCGTGGCGGATACGAGGGACGACGCGTATACCCGCAGTCAGTTTTCAAAGTTCCGCAGCGCGTTGGAGACACTCGAAAAACGAGGTGTTTCCGTTCCGGTTCGCCATATTTGCAACAGTGCGGGGCTGATTCGATTTTCCGATATGCATATGGACATGGTTCGTGCGGGACTGGTTATATACGGAATGCTTCCGAAGGATTGTCCGGCTGCGTTCACCGAAATCGAGCTCCGCCCGGCGATGACTTTAAAATCCTCGATTATTCAGATCAAGACGCTTGAGGCCGGAAATACGGTAAGTTACGGCCGTCGATTTGAAACGCAAAAGAAAACGGTGATTGCGACGATCCCGATCGGTTATGCGGACGGATACTCAAGAAAGCTTTCCAACCGTTCCTGCGCATTGGTTCACGGGGTTCGCGTACCGGTAGTCGGGACCGTATGCATGGATATGTGCATGCTGGATATAACCGAGCTCGGCGACACGGTTCGGGTCGGTGACGAAGCGGTTTTGTTCGGAACGCAACGTTTCGGGGAAAAAGAAACGCATTTATCGGTTGATGAAATCGCCGATTTATCGGATACTGTCAATTACGAGATTACTTGCTTGGTCGGAAAGCGTGTTCCGAGAGCATACATGAGCAACGATAAAATCATTAGTATGCACAGTTGCATATGGTGAACAGAACAGAATACGAAAGGGGACTTTTGATGGACAAGACCAATGAAAAAAGACTGAAGATTTTCGCAGCAAACGTGCGAAAGCTGATTATTGAGGGCGTTTATTCCGCTCAATCCGGTCATCCGGGGGGATCGCTGTCCTCAACGGAAATCTTCACGTACCTTTACGGAGAAAAAATGCGTATCGACCCGACCGACCCCAAAAAAGAGGGCCGTGACCGGTTTGTTTTATCAAAAGGGCACTGTGCGCCCGGCCTGTATGCGGCCTTGGCACAGCGCGGTTTTTTCCCGAAAGAAGAAATTACCGGATTTCGCCAATGCGGATCTATTCTGCAGGGACATCCCTGCCGCGCATCCGTTCCGGGGGTTGAAATGTCGACCGGTTCGCTCGGACAGGGCATATCGGCCGCAGTCGGTATGGCGATGATGGGAAAGCTCGACCGGGCGTCCTATCGTGTGTTCGCACTGCTCGGTGACGGCGAGCTTCAGGAAGGTCAGGTCTGGGAAGCCCAAATGGCCGCCGCGCATTATAAACTCGATAACTTAACGGCCTTTATCGATTTCAACGGACTTCAGATTGACGGAAAAACCGACGATGTGATGAGCCTCGGATCTATCTCGGATAAGGTGAAGGCGTTCGGCTGGCACGTTATCAATATTGACGGTCACAGCCTCGATCAAATCGAAGCCGCCGTCCGGGAGGCGGAGGAAACCAAAGGCAAACCGACGATGATTATCGCGAAGACGGTGAAGGGCAAGGGCGTTTCCTTTATGGAAAATGAAGCCGGTTGGCACGGGAAAGCGCCGAACAAAGAACAGTACGAGCAGGCGATGGCGGAGCTCAACGCCGCTCTGGCCGCACTGGAGGTGGAAGCATGACAAAGATGGCAACAAGAGAAGCATACGGAAAAGCACTGGTTGAATTCGGAAAGGATCCGAAGGTGGTTGTTTTGGACGCGGACTTGTCCAAATCAACGTTCACGGTTCTTTTTCAAAAGGAATATCCGGACCGTCACTTCAATATGGGAATCGCCGAAGCAAATATGATGTCGACCGCCGCGGGTATGGCAACCTGCGGGAAAATTGTTTTTGCCTCGACATTTGCGATTTTCGCCGCTGAGCGGGCGCTTGAGCCGGTTCGCAACTCGATCTGTTATCCGAATCTCAACGTAAAAGTATGCGCAACGCACGCCGGCATTTCGGTCGGCGAGGACGGGGCGTCTCATCAGTGCGTCGAGGACCTGTCCATTATGCGAGCGATTCCGAACATGCGCGTCATCTCGCCCTGTGATGCGGCATCGACGAGGATGGTAATCCGCGAGATTATGAATACGCCCGGGCCGTTTTATGTTCGTCTCGGCCGTCTTTCGGTTGAGGGAGTATACGGCGAGTACGGCGACGAAATCGATTTTCGGATCGGAAAAGCCAACACGATTCGGCAGGGGAATGATATTACGATTATCGCGACCGGTCTGATGGTTCAACAGAGTATAGCCGCGGCGGAGCTCCTTAAGGAAAAGGGGATAGACGCCAGAGTAATCGATATGCATACAATCAAGCCAATCGACGCGGAAGCCATCGAAAAAGCATCCGCCGAGACCGGGGCAATCGTGACTGTCGAGGAGCACAATATTCTCGGCGGTTTGGGCGGAGCCGTTGCGGAGGTTCTGGCGGAAACCCGTCCCTGTGTGATGAAGCGCGTCGGAATGAACGACGTGTTCGGAAAATCCGGAAAGCCGGAGGAGCTTTTGAAAAAATTCGGGCTGACCGCGACGAACATTGCGGCCGCCGCAGAACAGACACTTGCCAAAAAGAAGTAGGAATACGGTCTTTGATTCAACGATCGAATTCAATAAACACGCCCCCGGGGCGTGTTTTTTTCTTATGAGAATTTCCTTGGATGCAGTTAGCGGATGATTCCGCGAAGTCCGACCGCGCGGCCGACAATCACCGTTTTTCCGCGCTCCAGTTCGCTCCTCGGAACAAAGATCGGCTCACAGACCGGATTCAGTGAGAGCAGGGAGATGCCGTTTTTATGCCGGGTTAATCGGAAGAGTCGTGCGGGGGCCCCTTCGACGCATGCGGCACAAATCTGACCGTCGTATTCCTCATTTCCTTTTTCGATTAAAACAATATCGCCCGAACAAAAGCGAGGCTCCATCTCGTTTCCCGAAATTCGGACGGCAAAAAAGGAGTCCAGGATTTCCCGGTCGCTGAACATTCGTTGCGCAAAGGGAACTTCACTTAAAAAATAGGCAAGTTCTTTGTAGCCGGTATCGAAGGATACCTCATCATCAATGACGGATGACTCGCACGACTCGGGCAGGTATTGCCGGTAAACGGGAAAGGACAGTTTCTCGAAGGAGAGAGGGTTCCGATATATTTTATCGAGCGAGATTCCGAATTTCTCGGAAATCTTAAGCCCCAGATTCAAATCGGGCATACTGATTTCCTTTTCCCATTTGGATACCGTCGTTTGATCGACGTGGAGGAGTTCTCCGAATTCCTTCTGACTGAGTCCCGTTCGTTTTCGAATATCCCTAATTTCGCTCATAATAACCTCAATCGCTTGTGAATCGACGCCGGGTTTCGGTCGCTAAGTCTAAATTATGACCGCACGGAATGACAAACAAGCAAAAAGAGGAAGAACGAAAAGAAATAGGAATTACTATCATAAATCATGCGCCGGATCACGTATAAACATGAAATCGGCGCATACATTATGATTTTCACTCATGATCGGCCGGACATAAACCTCAATGGTCGGTCCGTCAAGACGGTCAAGGAGTTTCACGAAACGGCATCTTAAAAAACAGGGCTCTCGGATATCCCCTTGTAAGATCGATGGAGTCGATGGAATAGCCTCTGTTTTGGTAAAAACCCGAAACCGCCTCATTCCATAGGGAGGTGTGGAGAAAAATCAACGGAATGTTCTCGGATTGGGCGATGTTTTCGGCCTGCTCGATCAGAAGGCTTCCGATTCCCCGTCCCCGCTCTTTCTGATTGACGGCGAAACGCGCAATGTAGAGAATATTTCTGTCGCGGAGGCGATCATCGGTTTTCAAAATCGTTGCATCCGGGAAGTGCTCGGGACCGAGGAAGAAAAGACGAACGGTACCGACTACTTTGGAAGCAGAGTCGACGGCGACGAGAACAATGCCTTCTTTCATCGATTCGACGATATCGCCGATGCTCTCCTTAAGAGAATCCAAATGATCTTCGCTGACGCCCGACAGGGAGCAGTAGGTTTTCATCGAATTGCGAATCAGGCGGTTAATCGCGCCGGCCTCGCGATACAGGGCGGGCCGGACGGTGATTTCGCAGGATCGGGTCGATTCCGGATTCGGAGAGCCGCTCATAGCGTTTTTACTTTTCATTTCCGATTCAAAAGGCAATGCACCAGAATGGCTTTATGGGCATGCAGGCGATTCTCTGCCTCGTCGAAAACCACCGAGCGGGGGGAGTCGATGATGTCCGCAGTTACCTCGTAACCGCGATAAGCGGGAAGACAGTGCATGAAGATGGCGTCTTTGTTGGCTTGACTCATCAGCGCCGCATTCACCTGATACGGTGCGAAAAGCTTCACTCTCGCCGCCTTTTCGCTTTCCTGCCCCATGCTGGTCCATGTATCGGTGTACACAACGTCCGCTCCCGAAACCGCTTCCTCCGGACTTTCCGTTAAGACTACTTTTGATCCGGTGACCGCTGCGTCCTTTTTTGCCTGGCCGACGAAGAAATCCGGGCAGGTATATTCTTTCGGAGAAGCGACGGAAATATGCATTCCGGCTTTTGCACAAGCTTGGAGAAGGGAATTGGCGACATTGTTTCCGTCCCCGACATAGGCGAGTTTCAAGCCTTTTAACATGCCCTTGTGTTCCCGAATGGTTAAAAGATCGGCGAGCGCCTGTGTCGGATGTTGATCATCGCTCAGACCGTTGATGACGGGAATCGTTCCGAAGCGGGCAAGATCTTCAATATCCCGGTGATCAAACGTGCGAATCATGATTCCGTCGAGCATGCGCGAGAGCACCTGCGCGGTATCGGCGATGCTTTCGCCCCTTCCGAGCTGGATATCGTCCGAACTCAGAAAAATCGGCTGACCCCCGAGCTGATACATTCCGACCTCAAAGGAAACGCGCGTCCGGGTCGAAGACTTCGAAAAGATCATCCCGAGAGATTTTCCCGCCAGAAGCGGCGTAAGAGTGCCTGATTTCGTCTGTGCCTTAAGATCGGCCGCGGTGTTTAGCAGTGCGTCCAGATCCGTAAACGATACGTCTTCGTGAAAATCAATATAATGCTTCATAGAAAACCTCCTGAACTTTTTGCGGACCCGTCGGAAGAGTTTTCCTTTGCTTCCGCAACCGACAAGGCCTGATCGAAAATCGTGATAAAGGATGCCGCCTGGGCTTGGGTCAAAATAAGTGGGGGAGCCAGCCGGATTGTATTATCTCCGACGGAACCGACCAATATCCCCGAATCGAAACACATTTTCTTCAGCGATACGGCGATCGGGCGTGTCAGGCCGATCCCGATCAACAGACCGGAACCGCGAATTTCGGCGAGCAGGGGATGGCGACCGGCCAGCGAGCGCAGTTTTTTAATAAGGAACGCACCGGTTTTTCGGGCGCGCTCGGTGAGATTCTTCTTTTCGATCTCATCCAGAACCGCGAGTGCGGCAGAGCAAGCCAACGGATTTCCGCCGAAGGTGGAACCGTGATCGCCGACACAAAATCCCGTCGACGCTTCCTGTGTCGCTAGAACCGCCCCGATCGGAACGCCGCCGGCAAGACCTTTGGCAGAGGTCAGAATGTCGGGATGGATGTCGTACTGCTGATACGCGAAAAGCGTCCCGGTGCGCGCGATTCCCGACTGAACTTCGTCCACGATGAGCAGAGCGCCGGTTTCATCGCAAAGCCTGCGAATGGCCTGAATGTATTGGATATCCGCGGGGAAAACACCCGATTCGCCCTGAACCAATTCAATGATTACCGCACACGTGGTCGTGTCTGTCTCACGCATGAGCGCATCAATATCGTTATACGGGACATGCACGACTCCGGGCATCAGCGGCGCAAACGGGATTTGCATCTTCTCCTGGCCCGTCGCGGCAATCGTCGTCATCGTGCGTCCGTGAAACGAACGGCGAGCCGATATGATCTTGGGTCGCGGGGTACCCTTCCGATAAAAATAGCCGCGCGCGAGCTTGAGGGCTCCCTCGTTGGCCTCGGCACCCGAGTTGCAGAAAAAAGCCCGATCCGCGAAACTGATTTCGCACAAGCGACGGGCCAGCTCGGCCTGGGCTTCGATATAGTAGTAGTTCGAGCAGTGAAGGAAGCTTCTCGCCTGAGAGCAAATTGCGCGAACAAGCCTCGGATGAGCGTGTCCCAGGGAATTCACCGCGATTCCTCCGATCATGTCCATGTATTTTTTATTTTCACTCGAAAAGAGGTATACGCCTTTTCCGTGCGTGAAAAGAACCGGTATCCGTTTGCCGAATACGTTCATATAGTATTTTTCATCCAGATGCATGGTCCATTCCAGTTGTTTTTCCATAATTTTCATCCTTACTGCTGTAGTGCGATTCAAGTGATTGGAAATACAATAATCGGCAAATTCCTGACGGGTCCGTGAGATAATCCTCAGATTTTTTCGCCTTCGAAATACGGTCTTTTTTCGCGGGTAATCATCGTTCCGATTCCTTTTCCGGTGAAAATCTCCAGAAGAATGCTGTGCGGGATTCTTCCGTCGATGATGTGTGCCCGACCGACTCCTTTGCGAACGGTCGAGAGGCAACCGAGAACCTTGGGGATCATTCCTCCGGAAATCTCGTCCCGGCTGATTAACTCGGTGATTTCCTTTTCGGTGAGAACGGGGATGACCTTTGACGATCCGTCGGGCAGCTTGGTCATGACGCCTTCGACGTCGGTAAGTGTCATCAATTTCTCCGCGCCCAGCGCGGAAGCGATCTCGCCGGCAACGGTATCCGCGTTGATATTATAGCTTTCGCCGTCGGGACCGACTCCGATCGGAGCAACGACGGGAATAAACTCATCGTTTGCGAGCATGGAGAGAACCTTGGTGTTGATTTTTGTAATCTTTCCGACATAGCCGACATCGACGGTCTGTCCGGAAGCGTCACGCGTGAGCTTTTCGCATTCGATCAAATGTCCGTCGATTCCGCAGATGCCGATCGCTTTGGCACCCTTTTGCCCGAGAGAAGATACAATTTCCTTGTTCGTCTTACCGATCAGCACCATCTGTGCGATTTCCATCGTCTTCCGGTCGGTTACGCGAAGACCCTTCTCAAAACGGGAAGGAATATTCATGACTTGAAGCATCTGGCTGATATCCGGCCCTCCGCCGTGAACGATAACGGGGTTGATTCCGACATACTTCAGAAGGGTAACATCGTCCATGACCGAGGATTTCAGCTCTTCGTTGATCATGGCGTTTCCGCCGTACTTGATCACGATTGTTTTTCCGGAAAGGCTTTGGATATAGGGCAGGGCTTCAATGAGAATCTCGGCTTTCCCGATGAGTTCTTTCATTCCGAGCGCGTTAATCGCTTCATTGATTGTTTTCATACTGTTCCTTTGCTCCTTCATCACCGATTGATTATAGTCCCGCATTCAAATGGATCAGGCCGGTTTCCTCGGGAAGGCCGAACATGGCGTTCATCGCTTGGATTGCCTGCAGGGACGCTCCTTTTCCGAGATTATCCAATGCACCGAAAATTTTTATGATACCCGTTATCGGATCGAATTCGACGGCAATATCGATAAAGTTCGTTCCGGTCGTGTGGACGGTGTTCGGCATCGCCCCGCCCGACCGGACGCGGACAAAGGGCTCGTTTGCATAATCGCTCTCCAGCGCCTCTTGCAATCGTGAAATACAGAAGGATCCGTCGGAGGAAGCGGGGACGGCGTATATTGTGGTCAGCATTCCGCGTTTCATCGGCGCAAGATGCGGGGTAAACGTGACATGCAGCTGCTTACCGGCGAGGATGGAGCACTCCTGCTCAATTTCGGTTGTGTGGCGGTGATGGACCACCGAATAAGGCTTCAGATTTTCGTCCGACTCGCAAAAAGAGTAGGGCAGCTCCGTTTTGCGGCCGGCTCCCGATATCGCGGTTATCGCGTCGATTATGATTCCCTCGGAGCGGATCAGTCCGTGCCGAAGAAAGGGGGCGAGAGGCAGCACCGAGCAGGTCGGATAACAACCCGGGTTTGCGACTAGTCGCGCGGACCGCAGTTTTTCGCGGTAGAGCTCGGGAATTCCGTAAACAGCCTCCGCGAGTAATTCGGGGCAGGAATGAGGAAGTCCGTACGATTCGGTATACGGGTTTAGCTCGCGATAACGAAAATCTCCGCTGTGATCGATCACGCGTGTGCCTGCGGAAAGGAGAACCGGGACCGTTACGGACGAAACGCCGTGCGGGAGAGCGGTGATGACCAAATCGCATTGCTTGGCGATTTGCTCCGGATCCGTATCAACCAACGGTAGATCGCATATTCCGGAATACGTCGGGTAAATATCCGAGTATTTCTTTCCCGAAAAACTGCGGGAAGCCAAAACGGTGATTTCCGCGGAAGGATGAGTCGAAAGACCCCGGATCAGTTCAGATCCCACATAACCGGTCGCGCCGATGATGCCTACTTTAATCTTACTCATAACTGCGTACTCCTTTATGGTCCGGCAAGCTGATTGTACATCAAGATTTGCCCGAACGAAACGTTTACGGCGGCATCGGGAGTGCCGACGCGGTTAAACTAATATTTATACAGGATAATGCATAAATTTGCAGGATTCAAGACTGATTTTTCGCATTTCTTTTCGAATGTACATTCTGCACAAAGAAGTCGGGAGGAATATGGGTAATTTGTCGTATTTCCCTGACAGTGTCTCCAAATTGTCCCGTAAACATTTGGCTATTTTGGCATATGGTACGGGGAGGTCGGTGATGCTATATTATTGGTATATCAAAATCAAAGCCGTCTTTCGGGCGGCGATTTTTCGGAGGTATTAACCATGGCAAGCTTATCCCTTCAACATGTCTATAAGAAGTTTGAGGGCGGCGTCGTTGCAGTCAGCGACTTCAACCTGGAGATTGCAGACAAGGAGTTCGTTATTCTCGTCGGACCTTCCGGATGCGGAAAGTCCACCACGCTGAGAATGATTGCGGGACTTGAGGATGTCAGCGAAGGTGAAATCTACATCGAAGATCGTTTGGTCAATGATGTTCTTCCCAAAGACCGTGACATCGCGATGGTTTTCCAAAACTATGCTCTGTACCCGCATATGACCGTTTTTGATAACATGGCATTCGGCCTGAAGATTCGTAAGGTTCCGAAGGATGAGATTAAGAGACGCGTGAACGAAGCCGCGAAGATCCTTGAGATTGAGCACCTGTTGGCCCGTAAGCCGAAGGCTCTGTCCGGCGGACAGAGACAGCGTGTCGCTCTCGGTCGTGCCATCGTTCGTGACCCGAAGGTCTTCCTGATGGACGAGCCTCTTTCCAACCTTGACGCCAAGCTTCGTGTTCAGATGCGTGTTGAGATTACCAAGCTTCACCAGAGACTGCAGACCACCATCATCTATGTTACCCACGACCAGACCGAGGCCATGACGATGGGTACCCGTATCGTGGTCATGAAGGACGGATTCATCCAACAGGTCGACTCCCCGAGTGAGTTGTATCAGAACCCCGTCAACACCTTTGTCGCCGGATTTATCGGAATGCCTCCGATGAACTTCATCAATGCGATCGTGCAGGTGGAAGGAAACGATGTGTATATCTCTTTCGAGAACTTCTCGATTAAACTGCCCGAGCGTTACTCGGTTCCCGAGGTGATGGAGCAGGACGGCAATGAGGTTATCTTCGGAGTTCGCCCCGAGGCAATCACCGACGATACAACCTATGTTTCCAATCACCCCGAATCGACCTTCAGCGCCGATGTCGACGTTGTTGAAATGCTTGGTGCGGAGACCTATCTGTATGTTACCGTCAGCGGATCGCTTCCGCTGACCGCGAGAGTTGACCCGACGACGTCCGTATCGAGAGTCGGAGAGGTCGTCGATCTGGCAATCGACGCGAACCGCGTCCACATTTTTGATAAGGACACGGAGCAGAGCATTATTTCGTAAGGCTTTGCAAATCCAGTCGATCATCATCCGGCTCCCGGGAACGGGAGCCGGATTTTTTTCGCGGCTATATTATTCGCGGGTTTGAATCGCTTCAATGCTGTTGCGCGTACGTCTTCGGATGTTCCGTAGCGGGACATTACTCTTGCAAGTTAAGTCTCGAACGTATAAGATTAATTGGGTACGGAATGTACAGATGATATTCCGTACGGCTCGTCGGTAAAGCTCTTCGGGAAGGTTCCGGGTGGTGGTCATGGAAGAAATCAAGAGATGCATGCGTGAGGTAAAAAGGATCCTGAACCGTACGGTCGGTATCATGGATACGTCCGGCGTGATTATTGCGTGTACCGAACCGGAGATGGAAGGGACCGAGGACTCGTCCGTGCGGGCAGTCTTGAAATCAGACGATGTATTCGTCTCTACCTCCGAGAAAACATATTATCGATTGATGAACGGTGATGTTACCATGTATGTCGCCTTCATTATCGGCACCGAGCCGAGCGACCGGACGCATGTGGAGTTGGTTGCTCAATGGGTCAAAACAGCGCTGAAGGATCGGAACACGGATTCGGAGCGTTCGACCTTCATCAAAAATATTCTGCTTGAAAACGAGCTGCCCGGGGATATTCCGCTCAAAGCCAGGGAATTCAAAATTCCCTACACGCTCAACCGAATCGTATTTATCGTTCGGATATCGAGAGCGGACGGCCCCGAATGCCTGGATATCCTGCAGAATCTGTTTCCGGACTCCAAAACGACGCATACGTTTGCGATGGACGA
This sequence comes from Clostridiaceae bacterium, assembly GCA_012729635.1. GTDB lineage: Bacteria > Bacillota > Clostridia > Saccharofermentanales > Saccharofermentanaceae > JAAYCT01. The sequence continues at coordinate 17,443 of JAAYCT010000001.1, forward strand.
GGAAACCATCGTTTTGGTCATGGAGGTCGAGGGAGAATTTGATGCATTCGTCTCTGACCGAAGTCAGATCATCCGGGACAACCTGAACGCGGAGTCCATGGCGCGGGTGAATGTCGGGATCGGAATGCCTGCGCAGGCGCTCAAGGATATTGCAAAATCCTATCGTGAAGCGGTTCTTGCCTTGCGCGTCGGCAGCATTTTTGAAAGCGAGAAATGCGTGATGCGATACGATAAGCTCGGCTTGGGGCGGCTGATCTATCAGCTTCCGCCGACGTTGTGCAATATGTTTTTGGACGAAGTATTTGCTCAGGGTGCTTATGAGTCGCTTGATTCGGAGACGTTGCTGACAATCGCCAAATTTTTCGAAAATAATCTGAACGGAAGCGAAACGTCGCGTAAACTGTTTGTTCACCGAAATACTCTGGTGTATCGCCTGGATAAGGTACAGAAGATTACCGGACTGGACTTGCGCAGTTTTGACGATGCCGTCTTGTTTAAACTCGCCGCAATGGTACGGACATATTTAGAAAAACAGGAGAAGAACACTCGCCCGCCCAAAAGCGTATGGTGAGCGGTTCATGTAAGCGCAAGTGATTCGTTTTGAAAACGTTCATAAGACCTATAAATCCGGTTCGGATGCTCTTCGGGGTGTCAGTTTCAAAATTAATGACGGTGATTTTGTTTTCGTAATCGGCAAAAGCGGCTCGGGAAAATCCACGCTGATCAAGTTGATTACGCGGGAAGAGAAGCCTTCCGACGGTTATGTCCTCATGGATCGTTTTCCGATATCAAAAATGCAGTCGGCGCTCGTTCCGGTTTTGCGAAGACACATCGGGATGATTTTTCAGGATTTCCGATTGATCGAAAGTAAGACCGTTTTTGAAAATGTCGCATTTGCGGGCGAAATCATCGGAATGCCTCCCAAAAAGCTCAGCCAGATGGTTGAAATCGTTCTGGGCGTTGTCGATTTGCGTCACAAAGCACAGGCGATGCCGCTTGAACTCTCGGGCGGCGAACAGCAGCGCGTCGCCATTGCCCGTGCGATGGTAAACGACCCGAAACTGATCGTCGCGGATGAGCCGACCGGAAATCTGGATCCCCAGACCAGCGAATCGATCATGGCTCTGCTTGAAGAAATAAACCGTAACGGGACTACCGTGGTCATATGTACGCACGACAGCAATTTGGTCGACCGGATGAAGAAACGGGTTATTGAAATCGAGGACGGATTGATCATAAGGGACGAATTGGCGAGCGGATACTGTGGCCACCGGGAAGCGAAATCCAACGTTGAGGAAGGGGAGAAAAAATGAGCGGAAGAGCCTTTCTCAACTCGGTTCGGGAAGGATTCAAAGGAATATTCCGTCACCCGTTGGTTACGGTTGCTTCCGTAACGACGATATTACTGATGCTTCTTTTGATGGCCGCTTTTTTTGTTTTTTCCGCCAACGTCCGCAGTATCATGAAAAAAGTAAGTCAACAGCCTCCGATTGAAGTCTATATGAAGCTTTCCGGTACAAAGGAAGAACGAGACTCCGTAAAAATATTTCTCGAAGCGAATCCCGGAGCAATCCTTTCGTATGAGGAGTTGACGCCGGAACAGAATTATCATCGTTTTCGTGAAAACCTCGGAAGCGGATCCACAATCCTCGATAATTTTGACTATAACACCTATCTTCCGTATACGTTTCATGTCCAGTTGACGGATCCTTCGTATGCGGATGAGGTCGTAATCTATTTGGAAGCGATTCCCGGTGTGAAAAAAGTAATGCAGGAGCGAAGCGTTATGCTTTTTCTGGCGGAGGCGACCAAGTGGGTCAATGTGTCGACGCTCCTTGCTTTTGTCGTTCTGTTTCTGATATCCATGTTTATCATATCCAATATGGTGCGTATTTCCGTGTATTCCCGGGCCACGGAGATCTCCATAATGAAATTTGTCGGAGCGACTCCGGGGTATATTCGTCTTCCGTATGTCGTCGAGGGCGCGATTGTCGGGCTGATCAGCGCGATTTGCGCGTGGGGGATCGCACATTTGGCGTATTCAGAATTATTTGATATGATGATGAAGGATGTTTCCGGAAGCAGTTACTACTCGCTGGTTCCCGTAAACTCCCTGACGTTCTGGGTTTTATTGATTTGTTTAGTGTTGGGAGTAGTAATCGGCTCCGTCGGAAGCGGCGTTGCCGTACGTAAGTATATTATGGTATGAACGGAGAGAATCATGTTTGGTAAAGCGATGAAACGATTCGGAAAGATATCCCGGAAAGACGGCTTGCGTCTTTCGTTATCAATCGTGTTGGCGATTGTTGTTACGGTCGGGTCTCTCGGGCTTTTTACGGAGAGGGCATTTGCGGCCCCCGAAACCAATATCCGGTTCTCAAAAATCGATCAGATCAATGAGGCAGAACAGGACAAGGAAGATACCGAAGATGCGCTGGCCGAGGCGGAGAGCAAAATTCAGGCGCTTCGCGGTGAGTTGAGTGAACTCAAGGGTGAGCTTCAGTATCTTAAGGATTTAAATGATGCGCAAAGAGCGCAGTATTTGAAAATTGCGGAAGAATACGCCGCCGCCTTGATTGCCAAGCAGGAAGCACTGGATATCTACCTTGAATCACAGGAAACATTGGAGAGAAAGAGCGCCGAATACTCCGAAAGGATCAGCGTCATGTTTGAACTCCAGAACAAATCAACGCTGGAAATCCTTTTGGAATCCGACAGTCTCGCGGGATTTTTCACCAACCTGGAAATCGTTGAGTTAATCGCCGAGTCGGACGAACAGATTATGGAAGAGATGGATGCGGCACTTTGTGACGCTCAGCTCAAAAGTGAATATGCTCTTCAGGAAGCCCTGGACATGGAGGCTGTTGCCGAGCAAAAGCAAGCCGAGTTGATTGAACTTGAGGGAATGATCGGAAAGACCGAGGCGACCCTCAATGAGAAAGAAGCCGAATTGTCGAAGTGGGAGAAGAAACAGGAAGAGTTGGAAAAGGAGTCCGATAGACTGGACAAAGAAATACTGCGTCTTCAGAACGAGTTGTATGCCGGAAGCGGCTCGAACGGAACGCCGCCTCCTCAGGGGTCAATGACGTGGCCGTATCCCGGGGACTACAAGATTTATTCTCCGTACGGCAAGAGATTTCATCCGGTCTATAAGGTTTGGAGAATGCATTGGGGTGTAGATCTCGGCGGCTCGTACGGCAATCCGATCGTTGCGGCGGCAGACGGAACCGTAATTAAGGTCAGTACTCCGGTTCATGGTCAGAATACGGGCGGAAGAGATTTTGGAAATTATGTGGTCATTGATCACGGCGGCGGTGTTTCAACGTTGTACGCACACTGTAAATGGGTGGATGTTTCTGTCGGAGACAAGGTCGTAGCGGGACAAAAGGTCGCACGCTGCGGCAGTACCGGAACTTCAACCGGCCCGCATCTGCATTTCGAGGTCAGAGTCAACGGCAGCAGGGTGAATCCGGCGAATTATATCACCTGACGGAGGTTCGGATGTCGGTTGCGGCGTATGATTCCCTGTCGTCCGTTTATGATCTTCTTCAAAACGAGTCGGATGTTTGTGCGATTTCCGAAAGAATTGCGGACATTATTACCCGCTCGGGACCAAAGACCGGCGAAGGGCGAGACGGTCGGCTTATTCTGTGCGATTTGGGTTGCGGATCCGGAAAAATCACGTTGAGATTATCCGAATTCGGCTATGAAATCATCGGGATCGATCAATCGCCGGCGATGCTGTCGGAGGCGCGGGAGACGTTTTCCCGAGAAGGGCGTGACGCCCTTTTCGTTTGTCAGGATATTTCACGTCTCGATCTTTTCGGATGTGCGGATGTTTTTGTAGCGCTGACGGATACCCTGAATCATCTTACGGATCCCGGGGCATTTCGCGGGCTTTTTCGCAGTCTGCGCCATTTCCTTCGTCCGGGCGGGCTTTTTATCTTTGATCTGCTGACACTTGATTTTCTCGAAAATGTCCGCGGAAACAACGAATTCCGGGAAATTGAGGATCGGTATGCTCTTTTTTGGAAAAACCGATTCTTCAAAAGGAGGCATCTGAGCCGGGCGGATATGACGCTCTTTGTCGAAAATGCAAACGGAACCTATGATCGTTCCGACTTCTCTGTTTCCGAGCGCTATTATCCCGCCGAAACGGTATTGGATGCGATGTGCTTGGCCGATTTGGAGCTCGTCGGTATCTTCGGAGGATACACGGATTCACGGCCGAAGAAAAAGGATGTGCGTCATCTCTATGTCGGTCGAAGAAGATAATGGGCACGCCGATTCATCGGTACGTGAAACGAAAGGGATGTCATGAACGACAAAAACAATGATTTTTATCGCGCTCCCGGGTCTCCGGAGGACCCGACTGCAGATTACATGGTGACCGCGACCGCCTTAAACGGTAAGGTGCGGGCAATTTCCGTCACTACAAAAGAAATCTGTAATCGAGCGATGCGCATACACGGCACTTCACCGTCCGCCACCGCGGCTTTGGGTCGATTTTTGACGGGGACGCTGTTGCTCGCGGCGAATCTGAAGGGTGAAAAGGACACGCTGACCGCAAACATCCGCTGCGAGGGTCCGATTCAGGGGATGACCGCGGTGTGTGATGCCGGCGGGAATATTCGAGGCTACGTCATCGAACCGGTCGTTGAGACCGTATTGCGGGAACCGGGGAAACTCAATGTCGCGGCCGCGGTCGGCAAGGGACTTTTGACGGTTGTTCGGGACCTTGGACTCAAGGAGCCGTATGTCGGTTCCGCCGAACTGGTGTCCGGTGAAATCGGTGAGGATTTTGCATACTATCTCGGAGTGAGCGAGCAGACTCGATCGGTGGTTTCTCTGGGCGTACTGCTTGACGCGAGCGGAGTTTTATACGCCGGCGGAATGATGGTTCAACTGATGCCCGATGCCGGGGAGGATATTATCGAATATATCGAAAAAAGAGCAGGGGGAGGCTTTCCCGGGATCACGTTCCTGCTCTCTGAAGGGATGAATCCCGAAAAACTGTTGGACTTGTTTCTCGGAGATCCCGATATTCGATTTTTGTCCGGACGCACGGTTCAATACTGCTGTCCGTGCAGTCTGGATCGAATGGAGCAATCGTTGACGGCACTCGGTGTCACGGAGCTCACCGAGCTCGCCTCGGATCCGAACGGAATCGAACTGGAATGCCATTTCTGCGGTGCGAAGCATCGATTTGAAGCGAAGGACGTCTGCCGTATTCTGGAGAATGCGACAGGGATCGGCGCAAGAAACGGCTCAAAAAAAGAATCATCCGAATAATGCGAATCCCAACGAAACGAGAAGGATGATCCGCATGAACGAGACAAACATAACGGAAAAACGCATTTTTTTCTGGGACAACCTGAAAGGGGTACTCATTGCCCTCGTGGTCCTCGGACACTTCATGCTCGGATACGGATATCACGAATCCGTTCTTATGGTGGTTGGAGGAATTTATACCTTTCATATGCCTGTATTTGTGTTTGCTTCCGGGTATTTAAGCGCGAAAAGCACCGCCGGACTCAAAAAACCCCTGTCGCTTTTTCTCGTTGCCTATGCGGTGTTCAATACCCTGGCGATTTTCTATTTCTTTTTGGTCGACGGTCAGCCGGTATCGTTCTTTGTTCCGTACATATCATTTTGGTACCTTTTGGCACTCATCGCATGGCGCCTGATTCTCCGAGTCGTTCCGAAAAAGCCGGCATCGCTGATTCTGGCCATCGCTTTCGCGATCATCGTCGGGTTATCCCCCCAGGTTACGAACGAAATGGCACTTTCGCGAATCATCGCATTCTTTCCGTTCTTTCTCGCGGGGGCGATGATTCCTTGGAAGCAAGTTTATGAATATCGGAAAAAACGAAAAGCGACGAGCCGGATGATCGGCATCCTGACGGCGGTGCTTACCGCGGCTTTAATTCTGGTGTTGGTGCCCCGTGTTCTTCGTTTCAGCGAATTGCTGATGGTCTCCTACGTAAATCAGGGAGATCTCGCGAGGCGGGTTGCGGTATTCGCGATTTCCTTTCTCGCGATTGCTTCCGCGATGCTTCTTCTCCCGGATCGAAAAGTTCGATTTCTCTCTTCCTGGGGTCGTAATTCGCTTTCCGTTTATTTGATTCACCGTTTCATTACGCTGGTCGCGGTGCGTCTGCTGCCGTTCAGAGACGATCCGTTGCCGGCCGTGATTGTTTCGGTCGTCGGGACGATTCTTGTTTTGGCTGTCTTCGGAAGTGACATGGCCGAGCGATCTCTTCGCGCTTTTTTGGTTGGAATTGCGGATCGGCTGAAATTTTCGCCGGATTCGGTGATTCATCAAAAAAACAGAGTGTTTCGGCTCACTGCGCTCCTGATTGTATCCGTGGTATTTGCGTTGTCCGTGATCGGAGAAGTACCGGATTCGGTAAGCTCCGGGGAAAAACCCGACACACGTCCCGCCATTGCGAATGTTTTGACGGAAGCGGATCGTGAAGCGATTGATCATGCCGTCAGCATCGCATTTATCGGTGATCTGATATTGCTTCGCGGACAAGTGGTGGCCGCATACGATCACGCGACGGATTCCTATGATTTTTCCGAAATGTTTCGTTACGCGGCTCCTTATTTGGATGCGGATCTGACCATCGGCGTCTTTGAAGGCCCGATGGCCGGAAAGGAAGCCGGATACTCCTCGTCTGATTACGATGACGGCCTGGCGCTCTCCCTGAATTTTCCGGACTCGTTTGCCGCTTCTGTCCGCGAAGCGGGTATCGAATGGGTCACACTGGCGAATAATCATATATTGGACAAGGGTCTTGAGGGTGCTTATCGTACCGTCGATGTTTTGGATCGTGCCGGTATTTCACACATCGGTTCTTATCGAAACGCCGAAGAAAAAAATGCGGTTCGAATGATCGAAAAGGACGGACTTAGAATCGCCTTTCTGGAGTATACCTTTGCATCGAACGGCTGGGAGGATGAATATTTTCTTTTTGAAAACAAGGATTTGACGCGACTGATCGTTTCCCCGGAAAGTGAATTTTTTGACGAGGTCCGCACGGCGGTTGAAAATGATTTCGAAAGAGTGCGCGGCGAGGACCCCGATATAATCATCGTCTTGCCGCACATGGGAACGCAGTTTACTCATGAGACGGACGCATATCAGGATGCGTGGAACGAGATTTTTATTCGTGCCGGCGCGGATATCGTTTTCGGAGACCACGCTCATGCGGTCCAGCCGATTGAGTATGTAACCGATACCGGAGCGGACGATGCGCCGCGAACCGCGATCATTGTAAATTGTCCGGGAAATTTCGCGAACTCGTTTGTTCGGATGAACGGTGACGCGACAGCCATCGTCAAAGTGTATATTGATCCGGCCTCCGGGGAAATCCTTTGTTCTTCCGTAATTCCGATGTGGACGCACGGTAATTCCAAAGGATTTTTCCGGGCGCTTCCGATTTTCGAAATTCTGACGAATGCTGAATTGCACGCCCGGCTGAGTGCAAACGATATGTCGAGGGTCCGTGAGGTCCAACACATCGTAACCTCCGTCATGCTCGGAACATCGATATCAGCGGACCGCGCCCAGGATGAATATTATCTTTTCCCGGACGGTTATCGCCGTCAAAAATCCCCGCCGTTGGAAATGGAGGCGGACGAGTACCGGACCGAACAGATTCGAATGATTCGGGAAGCTGCGTCGGTATGTTTGGTCGGCGACAGCTTAAGCAACGGATCAAACAACGGCGGATACCCTTGGTTTGAGGCGTTGACCGCTGCGTTTCCCGAAAAGAGTTTTGAAAGCATTGCGGCGGGCGGAGCGACGTCCCGGACGCTTTTGTCGGCGGTTGAATCGGATACGGTCGAGGCGCAGCTATTCATTATCGCCGTCGGCGCGAACGATATCCGTTATCGCGACGATTCGATCTGCGCGATGACGCCGGAGGCGTACACATCGACTCTTCGGGCGTTGGTCCGAGAACTGCGTATGCAAAATCGGGACGCAGAGTTTATTTTTGTCGCACCTTGGCCTTCGCTCGAGATGGATCCTTTTACTCCTTTGCTTCCGGAGGAAAAAAACGAAATGTACTGCGCGTACACGACCGCGCTGGAAATATTCTGCGGAGAAGACGGACACCTTTTTGTCGATCCGACAAGAATAATCCTCGACCGACTCGCGTCAGAGCCGGTATCCGAATACCTGACCGACCATATTCACCCGAACGGTACAAAAGGGATACGCTTATACAGTCACGCGTTTTCTTCGGCGGGACGATTTTCGGAACCGGATTCGGGCCGGAAATAGGCGTTTTCCCGCGACGGGCGGGCAGCGAAAAGATTTTTTAACGTTGTACTTGCGTTCCGGCCAACGATGAGGTATACTTTTTTCTGCGCGACTTTTCGCGTATGGCGAAGAAGCGGGAGATTGCCGTCGGCGGCGCGTGCTGCGCGCATCGGCGGGTAACTTCGGCGGAGAAGTCCGGACAGAGATCCGGGCGCAACCATGAAGGCAGCGTGTGTTTACGGACACATGCCCAGGCCCAAAGTGCCGGCAGTATGCGCGGTAACTGGTCTCCTGGGTTTTCTGACGGGTCCGGAAGAAACGCCCGGCACGGTTGTGAAAGCAGCAAGTCTATCGGAGGTATTAGTATGGCTACCAGACAAAAAGTCAGAATCAAATTAAAGGCATACGATCACGAGCTCTTGGATCAGAGCGCGGCGAGGATTGTAGAGACCGTTACCCGTACCGGCGCAAGCTTTTCGGGTCCGATTCCTCTTCCTACGGAAAAGGAAATCACAACGATTCTTCGTTCGCCGCACAAGTATAAGGACTCCAGAGAGCAATTTGAGTTGCGGACACACAAGCGTCTGATCGACATTTATGCGCCGAATCAGAAAACGGTGGACGCGCTGATGAAGTTGGACATGCCTGCCGGAGTGAGCATTGAGCTCAAGGTCTAGCAGGCTTTTATCCGGTACGCAACGGATTTGATCCGTTCGGCCGGGGTCAAGTTCCCCGTAAAAAACCGTGGAACCAATAACCGAAGGAGGAATCAGGGAGATGACAAAATTCATGCTCGGCAGAAAAGCCGGAATGACCCAGTTGTTTGACGAAAAAGGGATCGCGATTCCCGCAACCGTTGTTGCGTGTGATCCGATGTTCGTCATTCAGAACAAGACCTTGGAAAATGACGGTTACAAAGCCGTTAAGGTCGCTACCGGAGAAATTCGGGAAAAACTGGTGAACAAGCCCGACAGGGGGCAGTTCGATAAGGCGAAGGTTCCGTTCAAGCGCGTGATTCGCGAGTTTGATTCGGATAAGGATTATGAGCTCGGACAGGAAATCAAGGTTTCCGATATGTTTGAGGTCGGTGATCGGGTTGATGTAAGCGGAGTATCAAAAGGAAAAGGCTTTGCCGGCAACATCAAAAGACACGGACAGAAGGGCGGTCCTTCGGGACACGGCTCGATGTACCACAGGCGCGTCGGTTCCATGGGCGCCGGCTCCGACCCGGGGCGAGTCTTTAAGGGCAAGAAAATGCCCGGTCATATGGGCGCGGAAAATTGTACGGTTCAGAATTTGAGCGTCGTCCTGGTGGACGGCGAGCGGGGGATCCTCGTTCTTAAAGGTGCGATCCCGGGCCCGAAAGGCGGCTTGATTTCGGTTAAGTCGTCCGTTAAGGCGTAATAGTCCGGCAGAAGGAGGATCAAAAAATGGCTAAGGTTGACGTATATAACATGGACGGAAGCGTGACCGGGCAGATGGACTTGTCCGACGATATCTTCGGAATTGAGCCCAACGAGTCCGCAATTCACGCGGTCGTTCTTAATCAGCTTGCGAATCGTCGGCAGGGAACACATTCGGCGAAAACGCGCGGCGAGGTAAGAGGCGGAGGGAAGAGACCCTATCGCCAGAAGGGTACGGGACGCGCGCGTCACGGATCCAAACGTTCCGCTCAATTCGTCGGAGGCGGCATCATTTTCGGGCCGAAGCCCAGAGATTACGGATATACGATCCCCAAGAAGGTCAGAAGGCTGGCAATGAAATCGGCGCTTTCTACTAAGATGATTTCGCAAAGCATCATTGTTCTGGACACGCTTTCCTTCGACGAGATCAAAACCTCCAAAATGGTCGGTGTTCTCAAGGCATTGAAGATTGATCGTCCCGCGTTGGTCGTTCTTTCCGAAAAAAACCTGATTGTCGAGAAGTCCGCAAGAAACATTCCGAGCGTAAAGACCGCTTTGGTAAATACCATTAATGTATTTGACATTATGAAGTATGACCGGTTTGTCATGACGAAGGAAGCAGCCATGAAGGTACAGGAGGTGTATGTATGAACAGGACACCGCAGGACATTATCATTAAGCCGATTCTGACGGAAAAAAGCTCCGCAGGTATTGAAGCCGGCCAGTACACCTTTGAGGTGGACCGCGCGGCAACCAAAACCGAGATCAAGGCGGCGGTGGAAAAGCTTTTCAACGTGAAGGTTCTTTCGGTCAACACCTCGAACTTCGAGGGCAAGATGAAAAGACAGCGTTACTCCCTGGGGAGAACGCCTTCCTGGAAAAAGGCTGTGGTTACGATTGCGACCGAGGCAAAGGACTCGTCCTTCTTAGGTAAGGGCGGAAAGACCACCAAGCTTCCCGCGAAGTACAAGACATCCATAGAAGAATTCGGGTTCGGCCAGTAGGGCCTGATGAAGTGAAGGAGTGAAGAACGATGCCAGTAAAAGAGTATAATCCAACTTCTCCCGCAAGACGAGCGATGTCGGTGACCGATTTTTCCGTCTTGAGCGATAAGAAACCGGAAAAGAAACTTCTGGTCTCCGCGAAAAAGACCGGTGGACGTAATTCATACGGCCGGATCACCGTTCGTCATATCGGCGGAGGAAACAAAAGAAAAATCCGCATCATCGATTGGAAAAGAAAAAAGGACTCGATTCCCGCAACGGTAAAGGCGATTGAGTACGATCCGAATCGCACCGCCTTTCTTGCGCTTCTGCAGTATTCGGACGGTGAAAAGGCGTACATTTTGGCCCCGCACGGTCTTACGGTCGGAGATACGGTGGAAAGCGGCGTCGATGCCGATATCGTAGTCGGTAACGCGCTTCCGATTGAGAATATTCCCGTCGGTTCCATCATTCACAGTATCGAGCTTAAGCCCGGCAAGGGAGCCCAAATGGTGCGCACCGCCGGATCCGGAGCTCAGCTGATGGCGAAAGAGGGAAAATATGCTCAGATTCGTCTCCCTTCCGGAGAGGTTCGCATGGTTTCCGTTCTCTGCCGGGCGACAATCGGCAAGGTCGGAAATGTTGAGCATGAGAATGTATCCCTCGGTAAAGCCGGTCGCAAACGTCATATGGGCGTCCGGCCGACGGTGCGCGGAGTTGCGATGAACCCCTGCGATCACCCGCACGGCGGCGGTGAGGGCAAGGCCCCGATCGGTATGCCCGGACCGGTTACCCCCTGGGGAGTTCCGACCCTGGGCAAGAAGACCAGAAATAAACGTAAGCCGTCCGGCAAATATATTGTCAAGGGCAGAAAGTGATTGAAGGGAGGAAGAACGATAAATGAGCAGATCAACCAAAAAAGGATTTTATGTTCAGGACGCTCTTATGAAAAGAGTGAAGGCGCTGAATTCCGCAAATGAGAAGAAAGTGTTGAAGACATGGTCCCGTGCTTCCACCATTTTTCCCGAAATGGTCGGACACACCATTGCGGTTCACGACGGGAAAAAGCACGTACCGGTATATATTACGGAGGAAATGGTCGGCCATAAGCTCGGCGAGTTCGCTCCCACCAGATTATTCAGAGGTCATGCCGGCGAGAAATCGTCGAAATCCCGCTGATTGCGGTACGACGAAGGGAGGAACGTTTAGTGGAAAAGAAAGTCATGAGCAAGGACTTTATGGAGCAAAACCGCGAGGAGATTCTCGCGAAGTACGCGGTCCCTGCCAAGAAAAACAAGAAACCTCAGCTTCTGAGCAAAAAAGAACGTAAAGTGCTCGGAGTCGGCAGAGATCAAGGGAAAGCAATCGCGAAATATGTTCGGATCAGCCCCCAGAAAATCAAGGTCGTCATCGATCTGATTAAGGGGAAGGGTTTGGATGAAGCATATGCGATTCTTCTTTATACACCCAAGGCCGCGTCTCCGGTTCTGACCAAGGCGCTGAAGTCCGCGGAGGCGAACGCAGTATTGAACAACAGTCTGAGTCGTGATGCACTCTATGTTGCGGATGCGTTCGCGAACCAGGGTCCCATTCTGAAGCGTTGGATCCCGAGAGCGAGAGGCTCCGCCTCGCGCATCAACAAGAGAACCAGTCATGTGACGGTGGTTCTCAAGGAAAGAGAATAAGGAGGATTTGTGGAATGGGCCAGAAGGTTAACCCCCATGGTTTACGGGTCGGTGTGAACAAAGGTTGGGACACGCGCTGGTATGCCGACAAGAATACATTCAGCGAGTATCTCGTCGAAGATAAGAAGATCCGTACGTTTGTAAAGAAGGAATGCTTCAATGCGGGCATTACCAATATTGAGATCGAGCGAAAAGGCAGCGATAAGACGATGATTATCATTAACGCAGCCAAACCGGGTATCATTATCGGACGTCAGGGCGCGGGCATCGAGGATTTTAAGAAGAAGCTTTTCGCAAAGTTCAAGAAGAATTTCTTTGTGGACATCCGTGAGGTCAAGTCTCCCGACACATCCGCTCAGCTGGTTGCCGAGAGTATTGCGGCTCAGCTTGAAAAGCGTATTTCTTTTCGCCGTGCAATGAAACAGGCGATGATGAGAACGATGAAGGCCGGAGCCAAGGGAATCAAAACACAGGTTGCCGGACGTCTCGGAGGAGCTGAAATCGCGCGTACCGAACATTATCACGAGGGAACGATTCCGTTGCAGACCCTGCGTGCGGATATTGATTACGGATTTGCCGAGGCAAACACCACGTACGGTCGTATCGGCGTCAAGGTATGGATCTACAGAGGAGAAGTCCTCACCGCCAAGAAAAAGGCGGTTACGAATGAGGAAGGGGGCGAAAACTGATGCTTCTTCCCAAGAGAGTGAAACACAGAAAACAAATGAGGGGTCGGATGACCGGTAAGGCGACCCGCGGCAATTTCGTCGCGTACGGCGATTACGGGATTTATTCCACGGAGCCGTGTTGGATTACCTCCAATCAGATTGAATCCGCCCGTATCGCAATCAACCGTTACGTGAAAAGAGGCGGTAAGGTTTGGATTAAAATATTCCCGGACAAGCCGGTAACCTCCAAACCTGCGGAAACGCGAATGGGCTCCGGTAAAGGATCTCCGGATCATTGGGTAGCCGTTGTGAAACCCGGCCGCGTGCTTTTCGAGATTGCGGGAGTATCCGAAGAAGTTGCCAGAGAGGCGATGCGTCTCGCGGGACACAAGCTCCCTTGCAAGACGAAGTTTATTGCGAAGGAACAGGAGGGTGAAGCAAATGAAGGCTGATGAAATCCGCGCCAAATCCGGCGAAGAGCTGACGAAAGAACTGCTCGCTCTTAAAGAAGAACTTTTCAAGCTTCGTTTCCAGCATGCGACGAATCAGCTGGAAAACCCGCTGCGCCTAAGCGCCGTTCGGCGTGATATCGCCAGAGTCAAGACGATTATGCGTGAGCAAGAGCTTAAGGCTAAGAATTGAAAGGGGATATTCAGATGAGCGATCGTAACCTCAGAAAAACACGCGTGGGCATCGTCTCGAGCGACAAAATGGATAAAACCATCGTATTGTCCGTTACCGAGCACGTAAGGCATCCGCTCTACAAAAAGATCATCAAGAAAACATATAAACTCAAGGCGCATGATGAGCAGAACGCTTGCGGAATCGGTGACCGCGTTAAGGTCATGGAAACCCGTCCCCTCTCTCGCGAAAAACGCTGGAGAGTGATAAACATCATTGAAAAGGCCAAATAGTTCGTGCCTTAACGGTTAACGGCTGAAGGAGGAAATCAAGCATGATTCAGGTTGAATCCAGACTTAGGTCCGCGGATAACACCGGCGCGAAGGAACTCGCGTGTATCAAGGTAATCGGCGGTTCCAAAAGAAAATATGCGAATATCGGCGACGTGATCGTCTGCTCGGTGAAGACAGCCGCTCCCGGCGGTGTCGTAAAGAAGGGCGATGTGGTGAAGGCTGTAATCGTTCGTTCCAAAACCGGCGTGCGCAGAGCGGACGGATCGTACATCAAGTTCGATGAGAACGCCGCCGTAATCATCAAGGAAGATAAGAACCCGCGCGGAACCCGTATTTTTGGGCCGATCGCCAGAGAGCTCAGGGAAAAGGACTATATGAAAATTCTTTCCCTTGCGCCCGAAGTTCTTTAAGGAGGATGACCCATGGCAAACAAATTACATGTCAAAACGGACGATAACGTTATCGTTATCACCGGTAAGGAACGCGGTAAAAAAGGTAAGATCGTGAAGGCTTTTCCGGCGGACGGCAAAGTAATCGTCTCCGAGGTCAACATGGTTAAAAAGCACCAGAAGGGAAAAGGGCAGAACAAGCCCGCGGCAATTATTGAGCGGGAGGCACCGTTGGATGCTTCGAATGTGATGCTGATCTGCCCGAAGTGCGGCGAGCCGACCCGTGTATCCAAAAAAATCATCAAGGACGGAACGAAGGTCCGCATCTGCAAAAAATGCGGTGCCCAAATCGACAAATCCAAGAAGACGTCAGGCAAGGGGGAGTAAAGAATGTCCAGATTGAAGGAAAAATATAAAGCCGAAGTCGCGCCCGCTTTGCGCGAGTCTTTCGGTTACAAATCCGAGATGCAGATTCCCCGCATCGAAAAAATCGTCTTGAACATGGGAGTCGGCGAAGCCAAGGAGAACGCAAAGGTTCTCGAGAACGCAATGCGCGATATGGCGACCATTTCCGGGCAGAAGCCGGTAGTGACGATCGCGACCAAATCCGTCTCCGCATTCAAGCTTCGTGAAGGGATGAAGATCGGATGCAAGGTGACGCTTCGCGGAGAAAAAATGTACGATTTCCTCGATAAACTGATCAGCGTGTCTCTTCCCCGTGTCCGCGACTTCCGCGGAATCAATCCGAACTCATTTGACGGGCATGGAAATTACGCCATGGGAATCAAGGAACAATTGACATTCCCCGAGATCGATTACGATACGGTGGATAAGATTCGCGGCATGGATATCATTATCGTAACGACGGCCGAAACGGATGAAGAAGCCAGAGAGCTTCTTTCCCTGATCGGAATGCCGTTTCGCAAATAAGCAGGAGGGAAGAATATAATGGCTAAAAAGTCGATGATCCTGAAGGCCAAGAGAGCGCCGAAGTTTAAGACGCAGCAGCATAATCGTTGTAAACTTTGCGGCAGACCCCACGCCTACATCCGCAAATACGGCATCTGCCGTCTTTGCTTCCGCGATTTGGCTTACAAGGGGCAGATTCCCGGCGTCCGTAAGGCCAGCTGGTAAACGATAGCGAGGAGGAACACATATGCAGATCACTGATGCAATCGCAGATATGCTGACTAGAATCCGCAATGCCGGTACGGCGGGTCACGCGACGGTTACCATTCCGTCGTCCAACATCAAAAAGGCAATCGCACAGATTCTTTTGGATGAAGGATATATCACCCGCTTTGAATGCGCCGACGACAGCAAACAGGGGACCATCAAGGTTACGCTGAAGTATGTCGCCAGAAAGAGCGTCATTAAGGGAATCAAGCGGATTTCCAAGCCGGGCTTGCGCGTGTATGTCGATAAAGAAAATCTGCCGAGCGTTTTGGGCGGGTTGGGCGTTGCAATCGTTTCGACTTCCAAGGGGATAATGACGGACAAGAGCGCCCGTAACCTGGGAGTCGGCGGCGAAATCATCGCTTACGTTTGGTAAAAGAATCAATGTACTCTGAAAGGACGGGAACCGTTGGTTTCCGCCGCAATATCAAGAGCAGGAGGTAGGATCAATGTCCAGAATAGGCAGAATGCCGATCAAGATCCCCGATGGGATCGATGTCAAACAAGACGGCGCCAATATTACCGTTAAGGGAAAAGATATTGCGCTTTCCATGACCGTACACCCGGATATGACCGTAGACGTGAAGGATAATGTAATCACGATCAGCCGTCCGTCCGATGAAAAGCAGCACAGAGCCCTTCACGGCCTGACTCGTTCGCTGATCAACAACATGGTTGTCGGGGTGTCGACCGGTTTTTCGAAAACGCTTGACATTAACGGAGTCGGTTACAAAGCGGCGAAACAGGGAAATATCCTGGTGATGAACCTGGGATACTCTCATCCGATCGAGTTTCCCGAGCCGGAAGGCATTACCATCGAAGTGCCCGCGCCCAACAAGATTATCGTAAAAGGTGCGGACAAGCAGTTGGTCGGCGAAACGGCGGCAAAAATACGTCAGTTCAGACTCCCGGATGCCTACAAGGGCAAGGGAATCAAGTACTCCTACGAGGTCTTGAGAATCAAAGAAGGCAAGACCGGAGCGAAAAAGTAAGAGAAGGGGGACAGATGCATGATTAATAAACCGGACAAGAATGAGATCCGCAGGAGAAAGCATGTACGCGTTCGTAAAAAGATCGCCGGCACCCCTGCTCGCCCGAGATTGTGCGTGTTCAGAAGCAATATGCACATTTATGCCCAAGTGATTGACGATTCAACGGGAGCAACGCTTGCGGCCGCGTCGACTCTGGACAAGGACATTAAGGCCAAGCTTCCTTCGGGTTCTACGAAGGACGGTGCACGCGAGGTCGGAGATCTGGTTGCCAGAAGAGCGATTGAAAAGGGCATCTCTGAGGTTGTTTTCGACAGAAGCGGATACATTTACCACGGTCGCGTCGCGGCCTTGGCCGAGGCGGCGCGCGAAGCCGGCCTGACATTCTAAGCAGGAGGAAGTATGAACATGGGTTTTGATCCGAATACTACGGAATTAAAAGAAAAAGTAATCCATATCGGTCGTGTTTCCAAGACCGTCAAGGGCGGAAGAAACTTTCGGTTTGCCGCATTGGTCATCGTCGGTGACGAGGACGGGCATGTCGGCAAGGGGTTGGGAAAAGCGGCTGAAATTCCGGATGCGATTCGCAAGGGAATTGAGGATGCGAAAAAGAACATGATTACGGTTCCGATCAGTAATTCAACGATTCCGCACGCAACCTTCGGCGTCTTCGGTGCCGGGAAGGTGGTCATGAAGCCGGCCCGTGAAGGTACCGGCGTTATCGCCGGCGGCCCGGTTCGTGCGGTCTGCGAATTGGCGGGAATCAAGGATATCCGGACCAAGTCTTTGGGGACCAACAATCCGAATAACGTTGTGAATGCAACAATCGAAGGCCTCAAGGGATTGCGCTCCATTGAGCAGGTCGCGAAAACGCGCGGAAAGTCCGTCGAAAGCATGAAGAAATAGGAGGATTTTCGCAATGTCAGAGATCAAAGTAACGCTGGTGAAAAGCACCAACAGCTCCAATAAGAATCATTGTGCCACGATAAAGGCTCTCGGCCTTCGCAAAATCGGCCAAAGTGTTGTTCATTCGGACAATGCGGCGATTCGCGGAATGCTGCACAATGTATCCCATCTCATCACGTTCGAAGAAGTATGATGGAGGTAATACGCAACATGAAACTCAATGAAATGCCTTCCGCCGGTAATGTGAAACCGAATCGCAAGGGACGCGGACCCGGTACCGGAAACGGTAAAACCGCGGGCCGCGGTCATAAAGGCCAGAACTCAAGATCCGGCGGCGGTGTGCGCCCCGGCTTTGAGGGCGGACAGATGCCGCTCTACAGACGTTTGCCCAAGCGCGGTTTCAACAATGCGCGTTTCGCGAAGCAGTATCTTGAGATCAATGTGGGACAACTGGAACAATTCGCGGAAGATACCGTTGTGGATGCCGAGCTCCTCGGCAATTCCGGGCTGCTGACCATTCCGAAAGTCAATGACGGAATCAAGGTGCTCGGAAACGGTGAACTGACGAAAAAACTGACCGTTAAAGCGACCGCCTTCTCGGGTCCGGCGAAAGAAAAGATCGAGAAGGCTGGTGGAACGGCTCTGGAGGTATAATGATGAAGGGTTTGTTCGATACCTTAATCAACGCTTTTCGCGTCCCGGACTTGAGAAAAAAGCTCCTGTTCACCATCTTTATTATGGTGGTTTACATGTTCGGCGGGCTGATTCCCAACCCGGGCATCAACCGAGCCGAATTTACCGAGTTGGTTAAGGGTTGGGGCGCAATCGGCGGATTGATGGACATCATTTCCGCGGGCGGACTACATTCCGCCACCATTTTTGCGATGGGCATTACGCCGTACATCAATTCCTCGATCATCATGCAGCTTTTGACCGTGGCGATCCCGGCGTTGGAACGCATGCAAAAAGAAGGTGAAACCGGAAGAAAAAAGATCCAGAAGATTGTTCGCTTTGTAACGATCGGTCTGGCACTCCTTCAGGCATCCGTATTCTGTTATGCAGCGCGCTCCACAATGACGGATTATCTCCCGACGGCCCTTAACGCAGTGCTTATTGTAGTCACGTTTACCGCAGGAACGGCGTTCATCATGTGGCTGGGTGAACGAATCAATGAAAAGGGAATCGGTAACGGTATATCCCTGATTATCTTTGCCGGTATCGCGACGCGACTTCCGGACATGGCTTCCAAGGCGTTGAATTATGCCGTCACCATGTACGGAAATATCAACGTGTATTCGATCGATACATTTACACGGATTCGGAATCAGGTTCTCGGAGTGCTCGGGGGCGGCGGTTTGTTCATCGTGATTGCGCTGGCCTCAATCGCTACCATCGTTTTTGTCGTATATGTTCAGAATGCCGAGCGCAGAGTTCCGATTCAGTACTCGAAAAGAGTAATCGGGCGTAAGATTTACGGAGGGCAGAACACATATATTCCGCTCAAGGTCAATCAGTCCGGAGTTATGCCGGTTATTTTCACGATGTCGATGATTGCTCTGCCGTCGACCATCGTAACGATGTTCTTTCAGGAAAGCACCGGTCCGATTGTGGAGGCTCTTAAGAATCCGCAGGACCACGTATGGTACTACATCGTTAATTTCCTGCTCATCATCGGTTTTACGTTCTTCTACTCGGCGATCCAGTTCAACCCGATTGAGATTTCAAACAATCTTCAGAAAAACGGCGGGTATGTTCCCGGTGTTCGTCCGGGACGTCCGACTTCGGATTTCATTGCCCGCACCGCGCGCAGACTGAACTGGGCGGATGCGTTGTTCCTTTCGATCGTCGTTCTTGTTCCGACGGTCATCGGAAAGGTTACGGGGATAGAACACGTTTTGTTTGCGGGAACATCGGTTCTGATTTTAACCGGTGTCGCGAATGACCTGGTGAAGCAGATTGAATCACAAATGGTGACACACCATTACAAAGGGTTCCTGGACTGATGCGGTTGCATCTGAAAAGGGGTGCAGAGTATGCACATTGTGTCGGAAAATGAGAAAGTGTAAGCTTGAATGACCGCCTGCGGGAAGCCATCGGCATCCGTGAGCGGTCGTTTCCTTTACAGAAGAGGAATATAACTTTTTATCGTCGATTGAATCGGAAAGGATTGGGTCATGCGAATTATCTTGTTGGGTGCCCCGGGCGCCGGAAAAGGAACGGTTGCTTCGGCACTTCATGAAAAATATAATATTGCGCACATTTCGTCGGGCGACCTTTTTCGAGAGAATATTAAAATGGAAACGCCGCTCGGTAAACAGGCATATGATTATATTTCCCGAGGAGATCTCGTGCCCGATTCGGTAACGATCGGAATGGTTGAGGAACGGCTATCCGCTCCGGATTGTTCGAAGCATTTCATGCTCGACGGTTTTCCCCGTACCTTGGCACAGGCTGATTCTCTGGATCGATTCCTTGCAGAAAGCAATCGGGAGATTGAGGCCGTAGTCAGCCTTTTAGTTCCGGACGAATTGATTATGAAGCGCATATCGGAGAGAAGGGTTTGTGTTTCCTGCGCGGCCGGATTCAGCCTTACCTTCAATCCGACGCGCGTCGAAGGTGTCTGTGATCATTGCGGCGGGCAGGTAATCCAACGCGAAGACGATAAGCCGGAGACGGTTCTGAGCCGTTTGCGGACATATTATGAAAAAACCAGACCGCTGGAGGAATACTATCGCGCCCGGGGCCTGATTATCGAAATCGACAACTCGAAAGGCCTTCAACCGACAATGATCGATCTGGAATGCGCTTTGCGGGACCGCGATATCGAATTTGAGGGTAAGAGCTGATGGTGCGACTGAAAAACAACAGCGAAATAATGAAAATGAAATCCGCCGGGCGTGTGGTTGCATTGGCTTTGTCGGCGGTGGAAAAAGCCGTACGGCCCGGAGTAACCACATGGGAGTTGGATCGAATCGCCGAATCCGTGATTCGTGAAAATAATGCGGTTCCGTCCTTTTTAAACTACGGGTCTCCGCCTTTTCCCGCGTCAATCTGTGTCTCGATCAACGATGAGGTTGTTCACGGGATCCCGAGAAAATCGCGCGTGTTGTACGAAGGAGACATCGTCAGCATTGATGTCGGCGCTTGCATCGAGGGCTACCACGGAGATGCCGCGCGGACTTTCGCGGTCGGGGAAATATCGGATGATGACCGGAAGCTGATCCGGGTAACGGAGGAATGCTTCTGGAAAGGAATGGAACAGGCAAAGCCCGGTAATCGGATCGGCGATGTATCCGCCGCAATCCAGCGGCACGCGGAGTCGAACGGACTCGGGGTCGTCCGGCAACTGGTCGGCCACGGCATCGGGGAGCATCTGCATGAGGAACCCGATGTTCCGAATTTCGGCCGGGAAGGACACGGTCCGAGAATATTTGAGGGACTGGTGATTGCCGTTGAGCCGATGCTGAACTTCGGGAGCGCTTCGGTTCGGATGCTTTCGGATCGTTGGACGATTGCAACATCCGACGGTAAGAAATCCGCTCACTATGAAAACACATTTGCGATTACGCGAGACGGCCCGATCGTCCTGACGATCATCGCGGACGGAGAATCGGATTGAATGGGAAAGAAACAGAGGGAGTTCCGGTAGCGCGTTCACGGACGGGGAGAGACAAAGGGAGGATATATGTTATTCTGTCTACGGACGATTCGTTTGTCTATTTATCGGACGGGAAAAAGCGATCGGCGGATCGACCGAAGAAAAAGAACAAAAAGCATTTGGATCGGGTCGGCCATATCGCAATCGACCGGGCGAAGTTTATCAGGGAAAGTCCGAAACGACCGACAGAGGTAATCAGCGCCGAGATTCGCAAGGCGCTGCAAGAGTGGAAGAATGAACAGGGAATTTGAAAGGGGAAACACATGTCAAAAGAAGACGTAATTGAGGTAGAGGGAATCGTCGAGGACGCTCTGCCCAACGCGAAATTTCGTGTCCGTCTCGAAAACGGTCACATTGTAATGGCACACATTTCCGGCAGATTACGCCAGAACTATATAAAGATTCTTACCGGAGATCGTGTAACGCTTGAGCTCTCGCCGTATGATCTTTCCAGAGGTCGAATCACGTGGCGGGCAAAGTAGGGCGGATTACCGAAAATCCGGTCCGAAAAGCTATGAATATTGCTCAAAAGCCCTTGCAAACGCGTTCATTTCTGGTATTATATTATAGCATGCGCCGGATTGGCGTACGTTTTTCTGCCTTTTCGCAGAAACGGTAATGGGAGGAATGTATTCATGAAAGTGAGACCGTCGGTCAAGCCAATGTGCGAAAAATGCAAGGTGATTCGTCGTAACGGAAACGTTATGGTGATTTGCAGCGATCCGAAGCACAAACAGAAACAAGGCTGATTCCGTCTTTTCTCCGGCATTGGATTGACCGGGGGAAAAGAACGGATTCGGCCGGACAAAAAACAGGATATTACATGCAATTGTGAAGGCGGCTGCCTTCGCCTGGGGGCGGAGGAATCTTCGCACCGCGTGTCATATATATTCAGAGGAATAAACAATTATCGATCACGGAGGTTAAACAGATGGCACGTATTGCCGGAGTGGATTTACCGAACGAAAAGCGGGTGGAGATCGCGCTTACGTACATTTACGGTATTGGCAAAACAAAATCTGCACAAATCCTTAGCAACTCTTCGATCAATCCCGATACTCGAGTTAAGGATCTTTCGGAAGACGATCTTGCGAAAATTCGCGAGCAAATCGAGAGCAAGCACACCGTCGAAGGTGACCTGAGAAGAGAAGTATCCATGAACATCAAACGCCTGACGGAGATCGGCTGTTATCGCGGTCGCCGTCACAGAATGGGGCTTCCCGTACACGGCCAGCGCACGAAGACCAACGCTCGCACCCGTAAGGGACCGAAGCGTACCATCGCCGGCAAGAAGAAGTAAGGAGGGGAACCATGGCTAAGGTGACGAAAAAAGCGGTCGGAAGACCGAAGAGAAGAGAACGCAAGAATATTGATCGCGGTCACGCTCATATTCATTCGACGTTCAACAATACGATTGTTACGATAACGGACCCCTTGGGGAATGCGATATCTTGGGCGTCGGCCGGAGAAATGGGCATGAAGGGATCCCGAAAGGGAACGCCTTTTGCCGCCCAGATGGCGGCCGAGGATGCGGCGCGCAAAGCGGTTGATCACGGAATGCGCACGGTCGAGGTTTTTGTTAAGGGACCCGGAGCGGGACGTGAATCCGCGATTCGCGCGCTTCAGACTGCCGGTCTGGACGTGACGATGATTAAGGATGTTACGCCGGTTCCCCACAACGGATGTAGGCCACCCAAGAGAAGAAGAGTCTGATTACGGAGGAATAGAACATGGCAAGATATACGGATGCATCATGCCGCCTGTGCCGGAGAGAGGGCGATAAACTCTTCCTCAAGGGACAACGGTGTTATTCCACGAAGTGCGCTCTCGCTCGCAGAAGTTTCGCGCCCGGGCAGCACGGACAGGGAAGAAAGAAAGTTTCGGAATACGGATTACAGCTCCGTGAGAAGCAAAAAACCAAGCGCTTTTACGGATTGCTGGAGAATCAGTTCAGAACGATGTTCGATCGTGCGGTACGCATGGACGGCAAAACGGGTGAGAACCTGTTACGACTTCTTGAACTGCGGATGGATAATATCGTCTATCGGATGGGGTTTGCTCCGTCCCGGGCGAAGGCTCGCCAATTGGTGACACACGGACATTTTCTCTTGAACGGAAAGAAGGCGGACATTCCTTCCATGACGCTCAAAGCAGGTGACGAGATTTCGGTTCGCCAAAGCTCGCGCAAGTCGCCTGCATTCGAGAACATTTCGGGTGCTCGCACGGCTCCCGCGTGGCTTTCTTTTGACGAAGAAAAACTGACCGGAAAGATTATTCAAATTCCGACTCGTGAGGATGTCGACCTCGAAGTCAAGGAGACGTTGATCGTTGAGTTGTATTCGAAGTAATAGCCCGAACAGCGGTTTTAGCTGCACAAGGAGGAAAATATGATTGATATTATGAAGCCGGTCATCGATTGCGTGGAAACGGGAGAAGAAAACTCCTACGGTAAATATGTAATCGCTCCGTTGGAGCGCGGATACGGGACGACTCTCGGGAACTCTCTTCGCAGAGTGTTGCTTTCTTCTCTGACCGGAGCCGCGGTTACCGCGATTCGGGTGGAGGGGGTTTATCACGAATTTTCGACGATCCCCGGAGTGATTGAGGATATGACCGAGATCATTCTCAATGTCAAAGGAATTCGTGCCAAGCTTCATTCGGACGCGCCCAAGACGGTATACATCAGTACCGACGAGGGGAAATCCGGAGTTATCACCGCCGGAGATATCGTTCATGACGAAGAAGTGGAAATCATGAATCCCGATCACATAATCGCTACCCTGAACGGATCCGGAAGACTTTTTATGGAACTGACGATCAGCAAGGGTCGCGGCTACTCGACATCGGAGCAGAATAAACCGGCAACGCAAACGATCGGAGTGATTTCGATCGACTCGATCTTTACTCCGATTCGCAAAGCAAACTACACGGTGGAGAATACCCGTGTCGGTGAGCGCACCGACTTTGACCGACTGACCCTTGAGGTTTGGACCGACTCGACGATTCAGGTGAACGAGGCGCTTTCCGCCGCGGCGGCCATTTTGTGCGAGCATCTCGGACTCTTTATTGCCCTTACCGGCAATGAGAGCACGCTGAGCTTCCGCGATGCGGACGAGTCCGCCAACAAGAACACCAAGCATGAAATCTTGATCGAGGATCTGGTTTTTTCCGTGCGTACATACAATTGTCTCAAAAGAGCGGGCATCAACACCATCGGAGATTTGGTTGCCCGTACGGAAGACGAGATGATGAAGGTACGAAATCTCGGAAAGAAATCCCTTGAGGAGGTCATCCTCAAGCTCGAAGAGATGGAGTTGTCTCTTGCAACAAACGGCGACTGAATGCCGTCGGAACACGGATAGGAACACATAGGAGGATATACCCATGCCAGCAAACAGAAAACTTGGCCGCGCATCGGACCAGCGCATGGCAATATTAAGAAACCTGACGACGGCGCTGATTATCAACGGCAAGGTTGTAACGACGGTTGCTCGAGCCAAGGAAGTCAGTAAAATCGCGGAACGTTTGATTTCTGACGCAATTCGCGAAAAGGATAACTACACATCCAAGGAGATTTCTTTTTCAACCGCGAAGTTAGATTCAAAGGGGAAAAAGATGCTGATCTCCAAGACATCAAGGAACGGAGCCAAATATGAGGTTGTGGATCGAGAGGTCAAAACCCGGGTCGTTCAGGTCGATACGCCGTCTCGTCTTGCTGCCCGCAGAAATATGGCGTACTGGCTCAGGAAAAGTCACGATTCCGAGAAGAACACGGTAAATCCCCTGAACCTTCTCTTCAATGATGTAGCACCGAAATACGCCGGCAGAGTCGGCGGCTATACCCGGATTATTAAACTGGGAACGAGGAGAGGCGACGCATCGGAAATGGCTCAGATCGAGTTGGTGTAAATGAGTCGAATCGATAGGACGAGAAACAACGGGTGCGGGCAAGCGTAAGCATGTAGCACCCGTTTTCTTTTAAGGAGAGGCGATGAGCCGAAATCCGAGAAACAATGAAACCCATTCCGGGCCGCAAGAAGCGGTTCGTGCAGAAGATGTCCTTTTTTCGTATACACATCAGGATTCGGAAGAAATTCAGGCATTGGCGGGCGTTTCGATTACGATCGAAAAAGGCTCATATGTCGTTTTGATCGGGAGAAACGGCTCCGGAAAATCAACGCTCGCAAAACTAATCAATGTTCTTGAAATTCCCGATGCGGGAACGATTACGGTTCTCGGTCTGGATACCGCATCGGAGGAGCATTTTTGGAGTATTCGAAGCCGGTGCGGAATGGTGTTTCAAAACCCGGACAATCAGATCGTCGGAACCTCGGTTGAGGAGGACGTGGCCTTCGGACCGGAGAATCTCGGGATTCCTACGCCGGAGATTCGAAGAAGAGTGGACGATGCTCTCGATTATGTCGGCTTGAAAGAGTATGCCGACCGGATGCCGAGCAATCTTTCGGGCGGACAAAAACAGAAACTCGCCATTGCCGGAGTATTGGCAATGGCCCCGGAAGTGCTGATTCTTGACGAAGCGACCGCGATGCTTGATCCGGTATCCAGAAACGAATTTCTGGAATTGGTCGGGCGTCTCCGTAAGGAAAAAGGAATTACGGTCATCCACATCACACACGATATGTCGGAGGCATACCGAGCCGATCGCGTTTTTGTTCTTGAAAAGGGACGTATTGTTTTAGAAGGTACGCCGGGCAATGTGTTTTTCGAGTCGAAGCGACTGAAGGAGTTGGGATTGGATTTACCGGTGTTTGCGGGCATTATCTCCGAACTGTGCGCACAGACCGGCTCGGAACGAAAAAAAGAGTATTTCGTGTCTCGTGACGCTTCTTTGAAGGCGGCACGCGATATTCTCGCAAAAATCAAATCTTCCCAAGCCAAGAGCGCTGAATCTGAATATGTCTGTGCTGACACCGAAGATAAGGCAAAGGAGCAAGCCGTTCTTGTTGTAAAAGATCTGTTTTACTCTTACGAGGAACGGGGCGACCGGGCGCTGGACAACATCAGCTTTCATGTGAATAAAGGAGAGATTTTTTCCGTGATCGGGCACAGCGGCTCGGGAAAAACGACACTGATCTCTCATTTGAACGGATTGATCCGGCCACAAAGCGGTGAGATTCGCCTGCTTGACCCGGAAAACGGGGCGGAATGGAATACGAGGAAAAATGCCGATGTTAAGCAGATCCGAAAAAGAGTGGGTCTTTTGTTTCAATACCCGGAATATCAGCTTTTCGAAGAGACCGTGCGA
Organism: Clostridiaceae bacterium; assembly: GCA_012729635.1. Lineage (GTDB taxonomy): Bacteria > Bacillota > Clostridia > Saccharofermentanales > Saccharofermentanaceae > JAAYCT01. Next base: position 43,752 of record JAAYCT010000001.1, read on the forward strand.
AGGGATATATTATACGGACCTCTAAAGATGGGCATGGATCGGAAGGCCGCGGAAGAAAGCATGCTTGATGCGGTGACGCTCCTGGGGTTGGATCCGTCGCTTTTGGACCGGTCTCCCTTCGAGTTGTCCGGAGGGCAGAAGCGCCGGGTCGCGTTTGCGGGAATTATCGCAATGAATCCGGATATCCTGGTCCTGGATGAACCTGCGGCGGGTCTGGATCCGGCCGGTCGACGAGAGATATTCCGGTACATCCTTGAACTTAAAAAACGCGGGAAAACCATCCTGTTGGTTTCTCATGATATGGACGAGGCCGCGCGTGTTTCGGATCGTATTCTGGTGCTTTCCAAGGGCCGTGCGCTGTTTGACTTAACTCCGGAGGAGTTGTTTTCCGATCGCTCCCGTCTGCGGAAAATCGGATTGGATCTTCCCGAGTCGGTTCTTTTTCTTTCGGATCTTTCCCCGGACTTCAAGAGCCTGAATCGTTGTGTTTTCGGACCGGATCAGGTGGCCGGCGAGTTGATTCGCGCGGCGCGTGCCGAAGGTAGGAATACCCGGGAGCCGGATCACGTGCGACGGAAGAATCCGTCCGGCCGATCCTCTGTTTCGGGAGGACAGTCATGATTAAGGATCTTTCGATCGGACGGTATTATCGCGGAGATTCCGTTCTTCATTCACTGGACCCGAGGGTGAAAGTGATTTTGTTCGTCGTGTACATGGTTTCGGTATTTTTACTGACCAAGCCCATCGGTCTCTTGTTTTCGTTTGCGGTTGCGACGACGCTCGCGCTTCTTTCTAAAATTCCTTTTCGTGAAATCATAAAATCCGTTCGTCCGATCGTGTTTTTGATGATATTCATTTTCGTCATTAATCTGTTCACCATCCAAGAGGGCGAGGAGCTCTTTCGGTTCTGGGTCATCGTAATTACTTCGGGGGGCATTCTGAGGGCCTGTCTGATGTCATTTCGTTTGTTTTTACTGATCGTCAGCACCGGGATTCTGTTGACGTTGACGACGACCCCGCTGAAGATGTCGGATGCGTTGGAGTCTCTGTTCGGACCGCTCAAGAAAATACGCGTTCCCGTACATGAGATGGCGATGATGATGTCGATCGCCCTGCGGTTTATCCCTACTTTGGTCGAGGAGACCGACAAGATTATGAAAGCTCAGGCATCCAGGGGTGCCGAATACGATACGGGGAATATCATCGTTCGGGCGAAGGGCTACGTATCGGTACTGGTTCCGCTTTTTGTAAGCTCGTTCAAACGTGCGGAGGAGCTTGCCGTTGCGATGGACGCCCGTTGCTACCGTGGCGGAGAAGGGCGAACAAAGCTTCATCCTCTCAAAATGCGGATTTCGGACTATGTATGGTTTTTTGTTTTGTTGATATTGGCGTTCATTCCTGTGCTGGCGGAATGGATTTTTCGGTGAAAATAAGATAGAATCGTATTGCCTCAAAACGTTACGATCCGAGGCAATACACAATGTGCAGAGGGCGAAATGGGATATTATATCGGAATTGATTTGGGTGGAACCAATATTAAGGCGGGAGTCGTAAATCCCGAAGGAAAGACGATCGGCAAACTGAGCGTGAAAACAAACGCGAGTCGGCCGATGAAAGAGATTCTCGTCGACATGGGGCAAATTGCGTTGGATGTCGCGGCCTCCTGTGCGCTTCCGATTTCGGAGATTTCCGCGATCGGTATCGGTTCGCCCGGAACGCCGGATAACGTGAGCGGACAGCTTATATATGCAACCAACCTTCCGTTTCGAAACGCGCCTTTTCGCTCCGTGATCGGAGAAATGACCGGACTTCCGGTCTATATCGATAATGACGCCAATTGCGCGGCAATGGCGGAAAGCGTGATCGGAGCGGCTCAGGGAGTCGCCGATTCGGTGACCATAACTCTGGGGACCGGTATCGGTGCCGGGATAATTATTAATCACAGGATCTATTCGGGATTTAATCAGGCGGGATCCGAATTCGGTCACACGGTCATCGTGGTGGGCGGAGTTTTGTGTTCCTGCGGCAGAAAAGGATGTTTTGAATCCTATGCGTCGGCGACCGGACTGATTCGAATGACGCAAGAGGCCGCCGCGGCAAACCCCGATTCCGTTATCAACCGTCTGATTGCGGAAAGAAACGGAAAAGCCAGCGCAAAGACTGCTTTTGAGGCAATGCGCGAGGGGGACGGGACAGCGGCAAAGCTGGTTGACCGTTATATTGAATATCTGGCCGAAGGGCTTGCAAATGTCATTAATGCGTTCATGCCCGAGATCCTGGTGATCGGCGGCGGTGTGTGTAATGAGGGGGAGGCTCTTTTGAATCCGCTTCTCGAAAAGATTTCCGACAAGACATTTTTTGGGCCCGGAGTGAGAAAGACGGAAATCCGTCTTGCCAAACTCGGAAACGGTGCGGGAATCGTCGGAGCCGCAATGATGGCCAAGGCCTGCTATGACGACGGTCTTGCGGGATGACCGCGGGGGACGGAAACGAATTTCCGATGAAGAAGCCGGGAATGCGGATTGCCTTACTGGTCGAATATGACGGCACGGATTTTTCAGGGTTCCAAATACAGAAATCAGATCGGTCGGTTCAGTCGGTACTGGAAGAAGCGGTTTTTGCCGTATACGGAGAGCGTCGACGCATATATGGATGCAGTCGGACGGATGCCGGGGTACACGCCCGCGGTCATGTCAGCCATGTCGATGTACCCTTTGCGATTCCGGAGGACCGAATCCCTGCCGCATTGAACACAAAGCTTCCGGAAGATGTCTGCGTCCGGTCGGCCAAAAATGTACACTCATCATTTCACGCTCGATTCGACGCGGCCGGAAAACGATACGTTTACCGGATATATAATACGGGGATTCGCCCATGTCTGGAACGAAGAATTGTAACACATGTACCCGGGAAACTCGATACTGACCGGATGCGTGAGGCGGCGATGTTATTGGTGGGAACCAAGGATTTCACTGCCTTTTCCGCGCGATCGGAAAAGGACCGGACCGTTTCACCGATCCGTACGATGCGTAGAGTCGAGGTGAAAAAGGATTTGGGATCCGACACCGTCGAAATAACGGTCGAAGGGGAATCATTCCTCTATAACATGGTCCGGATTATGGCGGGCACCTTGGTATATGTCGGACAAGGAAAGATTGACGTATCGGATGTCGCGGCGCTTTTCGAGAGCAGGGATCGGAGAAAAGCGGGAAAAACAATGCCCGCGAGCGGTCTGACACTCGAAGACGTTCGTTATGATCCGCCGATTTTTTAGTTTTCCGTTTTCCCCGGAGAAGGGGATGGGTGTTTACGAGTGATTTCGACTGAAAAAATTTGCCGTTATCGGCGACGAGCTTGCTCCGACGATTCTTGTTGCAATGCACCCCGAAAGGTTATACTATTTTGATAGACGAAAACATGCGCGGGTTCTGTTTGTACGAATTCGCGGGAGGGAGGTCGCCATGTTCGGAATTGAAGCCTGGATTATTTGGACGGCGTTGCTGGTGATTTTTTTGATTATCGAGGCGATGACACTGGATTTGCTGACCATATGGTTTGCGATCGGTTCATTGGTTGCTTTGATTTTCAGTGCTTTCGGGTTGCCGGTTTGGTCTCAGGTTACTGTTTTCATCGTCGTTTCGGTGGCTCTTCTGATTCTGTTTATTCTTGCGATCAAGCCGCGACTCGGCAATTTCATCAATAAACCGGAGGCAACGAATGCCGATCGCGTAATCGGAGTCGAAGGAATCGTGACCGTCGACATCGATCCGGTACAAGCGACCGGCCTCGTTAAGGTCAAGGGACAGATTTGGAGCGCGGTCAGCGCCGATGATTCGTTTATCAAAGAAGGCACTGCGGTTGTCGTCAGCGAAATACGGGGCGTTCGCGTCGTTGTCAGTCCGAAGATCGCGGAACAAAAGAACTGACAAAGGAACAATCCCGGATTTCGGGTAATGGAAGAGGAAATCCAAGAAGTATTTATCGGAGGTGTACCATGAACAATTTCGCACAGATTCCCGTTGCTTTAGAGACGGACCCCGGAGCACTGGTTGCGTTCTTTATCATTGCTGCGGTATTTCTGATCATTTTGATTCGAAACATTCGAATCGTTCCGCAGGCGACGAATTTCATCATTGAAAGATTTGGCGGATATCACGTCACTTGGTCTACCGGGATCCGGATGAAGGTTCCGTTTATCGACCGGGTTGCAAAGATTGTATCACTCAAAGAAAAGGTTGCGGATTTCATGCCGCAGGCGGTCATCACCAAGGATAACGTTACGATGCAGATCGACACCGTCCTTTTCTACCAAATCGTTGACCCGAAGCTGTATGCCTACGGAATCGAGAATCCGATTGTCGCGATCGAAAATCTGTCCGCAACGACGCTTCGTAACATCATCGGAGACCTTGAGTTGGATGAAACGCTTACCTCGAGAGATTTGATTAATACGAAGATGCGCGTTATCCTCGACGAGGCGACCGATCCGTGGGGAATCAAGGTGAACCGCGTCGAACTGAAAAATATACTTCCGCCCAGAGAGATCCAGAACGCGATGGAAAAACAGATGAAGGCCGAGCGCGAGAAAAGAGAAAATATTCTTCGCGCGGAAGGTGAGAAAGAAGCCGCCATTCGCGTGGCTGAGGGTCAGAAAACCGCCGCGATTCTTCGTGCGGAGGCCAAAAGAGAGGCTGCGATCCGCGAGGCCGAAGGTGAGGCAGAGGCGATTCTTAAGGTGCAGGAAGCCACGGCGCGCGGTCTGAAAATGATTAAGGATGTTCGTGCGGATCAAAGCCTGATTTCGATTAAGAGTCTGGAGACACTGGCCAAGGTTGCGGACGGAAAAGCAACCAAGATTATCATTCCCTCCGAGATACAAGGCCTCGCCGGTCTTGCCGTTTCTCTCAAAGAGATCATAAAGGAAGATTCGTTTACTGAAGAACAAAACACGACGACACCGCAATGACCGGATTGCCGGGATGGATGAAACGGATGGAAAGAAACAAGTGGACCGATAAAACGAATATGAGCATGCTCACGGACTTCTATGAATTTACGATGAGCAAGGGATATCTGGACGGCGGTAACGCCGTCCGGATTGCGTATTTCGATTTATTTTTCCGGTCGATACCCGAAAACGGAGGATATGCGATCGTTGCCGGACTCGAACAGATGATCGACTATCTCCAGAATCTTCGCTTTACCGAAAACGATATCTCCTATCTGGAATCGCTTCATATATTTGACCGGTCGTTCCTTTCGTATTTGGAGTCCTTTCGGTTGGAATGCGATATTTGGGCGATGCCGGAGGGAACGCCGGTATTTCCGGGTGAGCCTTTGGTCAAGGTTCGGGGGCCGATTGCTCAGGCGCAGTTGATCGAAACCATGCTGCTGACGACAATCAATCACCAAAGCCTGATTGCGACCAAAGCCTCACGAATTGTTCGAGCCGCCTCCGGACGTCCGGTTTTTGAGTTCGGAGCAAGGCGCGCGCAAGGCTATGACGCGGCCGTTCTCGGTGCTCGTGCCGCATACATCGGCGGGGTTGCCGGAACATCCTGTACGATCGCCGGACAGCAATTCGGACTGCCTGTCTTCGGTACGATGGCACACAGTTGGGTTCAGCTTTTCGATTCCGAATACGAGTCTTTTGCCGAGTATGTCCGTTCATTTCCTACGGAAGCCTATTTGTTGGTGGATACATATGACGTGCTTCGATCCGGTGTTCCGAACGCGATTGCGGTCGCAAAGAATATCTTGGAGGCGACGGGAAACCGATTGAAGGGCATTCGAATCGACAGCGGAGATCTGGCGTACCTTACGAAAGAGGCGCGTCGGATGTTGGATGAAGCCGGGCTTTCGGACTGTAAGATCACCGTAAGCAACGCGCTTGACGAGTACATCATTCGCGATTTGCTGATTCAGGGCGCTTGTATCGACAGCTTCGGCGTAGGTGAACGCCTCATCACTTCCCGGGCCGAACCGGTATTCGGCGGAGTATATAAGCTGTCCGGTGTTGAAAAGGACGGAGTGGTCATTCCCAAAATGAAAATTTCCGAGAATATCGGTAAGGTTACCAACCCGTGCAACAAGGAAGTCATTCGGTTCTATGACCGGGAGACCGGGAAAGCCCTGGCGGATCTGGTTACGGTTGCCGGGGAAGAGATCGACGAGACAAAACCCTATGAGCTTTTTGATCCGATTCAAACGTGGAAACGTAAAACTCTCGAGAACTTCACGGTCCGACGGTTGCTGGAACCGATTTTTATCAACGGGAAATGTGTTTGCGACCGGCAGGATATCGAATCGATACGAAGATATTGTTCCGATCAGCAGAGCACCTTGTGGGATTCGATTTTACGCTTCGAAAACCCGCAGAATTATTACGTCGACTTATCCGAGGAACTGTGGGGTATTCGAAACGAAATGCTTCACCGTCATCGCGGTAAAGAAGAATAAGAAGAAGGAGGAAGCGGGTCTGCTTTTTATAAGCCGATACTTGCGACAAACAAATGCAAAATCCGACGATTACAGTCGAAATGGAGGACGGCGGAGTCATCCGAGCGGAGCTTTATCCGGAGAATGCGCCCTTAAGTGTCGATAATTTCGTGTCCCTGGTACAAAAAGGTTTTTATAACGGACTGATTTTTCACCGGGTCATTCCGGGGTTCATGATTCAGGGCGGTTGTCCGGACGGAACCGGAATGGGCGGTCCGGGTTATCAAATCAAGGGAGAATTTTCGTCGAACGGCGTTCGCAATGATCTGAAGCATACGCGCGGAGTACTCTCCATGGCACGTTCAAGACTGCCCGATTCCGCGGGAAGCCAATTTTTTATTATGCACGCGGACTCTCCGCACCTGGACGGACAATACGCGGCATTCGGGAAGGTGATTGAGGGTATGGACGTGGTCGATCGGATTGCGTCAACTTCGACGGATCATTCGGACCGTCCGAAATCGGATCAGCGGATAAAAACGGCGACCGTTGTGCTTTGAGGGTTGCTCTTGCGCGAAAGAAGCGGCCGATCGGCCGCTTTTTTTATTGAATAACAAATATAGAATCAGCTTTTTTTACCCGATCGCTTCTTGATTTCGCTCTGTTCCCGAACAATATACAGAGGGCGGTTTTTTACTTCCATATAGGTGCGCGCGATATACTCGCCCAATATGCCCAAGGCAATCAGAACGATTCCTCCGAGGAAGAGAACGATGGTCAGGGTCGAAGCATAACCGGGAATATCGTCCCATACCTGGGTGAAAATCGCCTTGATAAAGTAATAGAGCATGTAGATAAACGCTGCGGCGGAGACAAAAAAGCCGGAAAATGTTGCGATTCGAAGGGGGACGGTCGTAAATGCGACGACACCCTCAACGGCGTATTTAAACAGTTTCCAGAAAGACCATTTGGTCTCTCCGGCCGCACGCTCCACATTCTGGTATTCCAGCCAATAGGTTTTAAACCCGACCCACCCGAAAATACCTTTCGAAAAACGCTGGCGCTCGGATACATTCAGAACGGCATCCGTGACCATCCGTTTCATCAATCGAAAATCTCGGGCACCGTCGACGATTTCCACATCGCTCATCCGGTTGATCAGGCGATAAAACGCACGAGCGAAAAAGCTTCGTATTTTCGGTTCTCCCTTTCGATCGACCCTTCGGGTGGCGACAACATCATAGTCGCCTTCGTTCATGATGCGGAGCATTTCCGGGATCAGGGATGGCGGATCCTGCATATCGGCGTCCATAATGGCAACCAGATCGCCTTTCGATTCACTGAGGCCCGCATAAATCGCGGCTTCCTTTCCGAAGTTTCTGGAAAAGGAAATATAACGCGCGTCGGCGTCCTTTTGACAAACATCCCGCAGAATGGAAAGCGTTTTATCCTTGCTCCCGTCATCGACATAGACCAACTCGAATCGATAGTCGGGAAGCTCCTTTCGCACGGAACATAGCGCCTCGTTCAGCAAAGGCAGCGAGGCTTCCTCGTTATAGCAGGGAATCACCAAACTGATCAGCATAAGCAAAACCTCCCGGTAAACGATGATCGTGTCTGCGGTTCCAGTATACTACAGCCAACGGGTTTTATGTTATAATCGCCTTGATCGGTCAGCCGGAAAATCTTGCCCTTCGAGGAGAGAATATGATGGATACGAATGAGCTGGAGAGGAAATCGATCCTTTCCGGCGTAAATATTTCACCCTTTATTTCTTTTTTCTCCACGTCGGCATTGCTGTGTTTGCTTTTTTTCATCATCGGAATCGCTCCGTTCGGGCCGAGAACGGTTCTGGTCTCGGACCTGATGGCTCAATACGCACCTTTTTTAATCGGATACAAGGAGCAGCTTTTTTCGGATCAGATGTTCTCGTATTCGTTTATTTTCGGATCGGGCAAAAACATGCTGGGTTTGTTTGCCTATTATCTGTCCAGTCCGTTTAATCTGCTGACTTTCCTGTTCCCGAAGGGGATGATGAGTCAGGCCGTCGTTCTGATTATCACCTTGAAGCTTTCGTTTGCATCGATGTTTATGACACTGTTCCTTCAGCGTCGATCCGGGCGGAAGGATAAAATCTCATCGGTTTTCGGTATCATGTATGCACTGTGTTCGTATGCCGTGGTGTATATGATCAGCATCATGTGGTTGGATGGATTCATGCTGCTACCGCTCATCCTTCTTTTGGTTGAGCGCTATCTGGAGAATAACCGAAAATGGATCAGCATCACAGGAATCCTGTTTCTGTTGTTTTTCAGCGGATATTACATCGCGTACATGGTCGGCATTTTTTCCTTTGTATACTTGATTGCCCGAATGGTTGAGGACGGATATTTTACCCGGGATTCAAAACTTGGGATGAAAACCGTTTTGCGTTTTATCGGATGCGCGGTTTTGGCGGCGGGTTTATGCGCCGTGTTGATCCTTCCGGCCGGTTTGGACACGATCGGGAACGCCGACTACCTGAAATCGGATATCGACATGTCCGCCCGATTTGTTCTGGTGCGCATTTTCGATCAGCTTTTCTTCGGGACCTTCGATTCGCTTCACGCAAACCTTCCGCTTATTTATTCGGGTCTGATTACTTCTTTTCTATCGTGCTTGTATTTCCTTAATCCGGCTTTCTCACGCCGATCGAAAATCGTAGCCGGATCCTTACTCGCCGGCTTTGTTTTCAGTTTCCATTTCAGTATTCTGGATTTCGCGTGGCATCTGTTTGATCTTCCGAATTGGTTTCAGTTTCGATATTCTTTTCTTTTCGTCGCAATGACGATTCTGCTTTCGTATCTTTCCCTGACCCGTTTCGGCGAGCTTTCGCGAAAGAGTGTGATCCGGGTCGGGCTTTTGTTCCTTGGCGTACTTATTTTTGTACACTCGTTTGGTAATTTGGCGGTCGAAAACTCAAGATTTTTCTTTAACCTAGCGTTCGGAGTGCTGTTTTTTATCGTTCTCTTCGGGATGACATTTCCCCGTTGGCCGGATTCGATCGTTAAACTGAAACGATATGTCGTTCCTTTTCTGGTGGCCTTAATTATTTTGGATGTCGGCATCATCAACCCGGTAATGGTGCGGTCCGAGGCGTTAGGCACACTGTCGTATCCGGTTGCCCAGGTTCAAAAGGACATCCAAGCCGCCGAGTTGCTTGTAAATGCAGCCGGAGAGCGCTCCCGTGCGCGCGGAGAGGTTTTTGACCGTATCGAGGTGGATCGCAGAGTGAACACCATTGAAGCCAGCGCAGCCGGTCCGGTTCTCGGAATCAAAGGAATATCCACCTTCCAGACCGGATCGAATAAGCACCTTCACCGGTTCTACAAACAACTGGGCTTTGCGACCAACTATAATTACTTCACGTCTTCGCACAGTTATTCCTCTGTGGTAACCGACTCCGTTCTCGGGATATCGCATGTTATCTCGGAAAGAGATGAAATCGGGGGGATGAGACGAGTCGCGATTGCGGGAAATGACGAGAAATTCGAAATTTCCACGTTCACCGGGATTCGGGAGATTGAAGAGGCCATCCCGGAAAGCAAAATTCTGACTCTTTTTGAAATAGACACCGCTCTTCCGGCAATGTTTCTGGTCCGGCCCGAAGCAAACGATTTTGATTTCTATCAGCTGGAAAAAGTGACGGAGGATAAGGATTATTTCGCGTTTCAGAATCGGTGGATAGCATCGATGTTCGAGACCTTTGACTTGAACTCCGGGATATATTATCCGGCCGAATCGGTCGAAAAAACCTCAGTTAATGCGAGTCTTACAAAGGATAAGCGGATTGATGTCGAGTATATTCCATTTCCTTTCGAGGACACACTGAGCGTTGAAGTTTTGGAAAAAGAATGGAGCGATTTGACCTATTATCTTCAAATCAATCCGAAGGCATGCATGATCCTGAACTATGAGGTGGTAGTCGATTCCGGCGATCCGCTGTACATGAGCGTACCGTTTCCCGTCCGGGGATTTGACGGAGAAATATTCGTGAACGGGGAGAAAAGCTTTTTCACGAGTCACTCCTTCTTTTCCATGATTTCCTATCTGGGGTGCTTCGAACCGGGAGAGCGGGTCGAGGTGAGTATTGTGTTTGATAAGGAACGCAGTTTTGTGGTTATGACGGAGGTCGATTTCTATTACTGCGACACAAGGAAGTTTTCTGAGCTTCTCACGAAACAGGATCCCGCATCGGGGATTTCGAATCTCAAAATAGAAAACGGCCGAGCATCGGCAGATGTTACGACGGACCGGGATCGTTTTCTTGTAACGACGATTCCCTTCGAGCCCGGCTGGACCCTTTGGGTTGACGGCGAGAGAACAACAATTGTTCCGTATCAGGATGCATGGATCGGAGTCCCGATTCCGCAAGGAACGCATCGGATCGAGTTGAGATTTACCGCGCCGGGACTTATAGCGGGCGCGATCATTTCCGGAATCTCCGTGTGCGTTTTCGGAGCGTTCATCTTTGTTTCATGCTTGGGTAAAAGGAAACGAAAGTGAGCGGGTGGCGGGATGAAATGATTCGGGCACTATCCGAATCCGGAGATGCTTACCTGAACGGAGCGGAGCTTGCGGATCGCCTGGGCTGTACGCGTTCCGCGGTGTGGAAAAGAATGAACAAATTGAGGACCGAGGGGTATCCGATTCGTGCGGTGACTCACCGCGGATACCGACTTGAGTCTGTTTGCGGGCGCTTTTCGGAACAAATCACAGAGGAGTTAATAAAAACCGGGGTTGACACCGACGGACTCTTTATCCGGGTCGATGAGGTTTCGGAATCCACCAATGCGAGCGCGAAGGAGGCTGCGGAATCGGGATTTCCCGAAATCGGAGTCTTTGTGACACTTTTTCAACAGAAAGGAAGAGGTCGCAGGGGAAGAACCTGGATAAGCACTCCCGGAAAGGATCTTTGTTTCTCCGTTCTGATTCGTCCTTCGATTCCCGCAGAATCTTCCGGAATGCTTTCTCTTCTGTTCGGATGGGTCGTTTATCAAGCCTTTTGCGAAATGGGCTGTGATAAAACGGGAATCAAATGGCCCAACGATATCGTATCAACGGTGAACGGAAAGAAATTATGTGGTATATTGGCAGAGACCAGTTTCGAGGACAACCGACTTTCGTATGCGGTAATCGGTTGCGGAATCAATGTTTCCAATGTCGAATTTCCGGAAGAGATCCGCGAGACGGCAACCTCTCTTTTTTTGGAGGGGGCAGTGAAGCCGTCGGCTCCGAAGCTTCTTGCATCGATAATAAGGAATTTCCGGACAGCATACCGATCGTTTGCAACCGATCCGGCGTCTTTTCTGGAGGATTATCGACGGAATTGCGTTACCCTGGGTCGGGAAGTCGGAATCATCGGCGAAACTTTACGATTTGCAAGAGCGAAGACCATTAACGAGAAGGGTGAATTGATTGTTATTTTGAGGGACGGAAGCGAAGCAGTCGTATCGGCAGGAGAAGTGAGTATTCGCGGAATCGGCGGATATCTCTGACGATTAATCAGAATACCGGGGGTGAGAGAATGACAAGAATCGACGATCTTTATGAGTTGTGGTCCGGTGACACCTATTTTGATCATCAAACACGGACAGAGCTTGCAGAAATTCGATCGGATACAAAAGAGATTGAGGAGCGGTTTTATCGCGAATTGGAATTCGGTACCGGCGGCTTGCGCGGAATCATCGGAGCGGGGACGAATCGGATCAATCGATATACGGTCGCTAAGGCGACCGCTGCGCTGGCGAGATACATCAAGGGTGCAGGTTCAAATGCCGAAAGTCGCGGCGTGGTCATTTCCTATGATTCCCGTCGGTTTTCCTCCGATTTTGCCAAGGTTGCAGCGGGGACGTTGGCTGCGGAAGGGGTCCGGGTGTATTTATCCGATATGCTCAGACCGGTTCCGCTTCTATCGTTCGCAATCCGGCACTACGGTGCGTTTGCGGGCATCATGATCACAGCAAGTCACAACCCGCCGAAATACAACGGATATAAAGCATACGGTGAGGATGGCGGACAATTGACTCCGGAGGGGGCTCAGGTGGTCGTTCGCGAGATGGAGGGAATCACTGACATTCGTTCGATCCGACCGATGCCGATTGATGAGGCCGTCTCGTCCGGATGGGTCACCTATATCGGAGAAGACCTCGATGCGGCCTACACCGAAATGCTTACGGTATTAATTATTGATCGCCCGGCCGTTGAACGACACAAGGATATGTTGATTGTCTATACACCCATCCACGGGTCCGGAAATTTGCCGGTACGCCGAATTTTATCGCGGGTCGGTTTTTCGAATGTTTTTGTTGTCCCGGAACAGGAGCTGCCGGACGGAAACTTTCCGTCGGTAAAGAACCCGAATCCCGAGGATCCGAATGCGCTTCGAATGGCCGTTGAACTGGCGACCAAAATCGGAGCGGGACTCGTAATCGGGACCGATCCCGACTGTGATCGGATCGGGGTGGCGGTCGCGGATCAGGCGACCGGAGCGTTTTTTAGCCTTACGGGAAACCAGATCGGACTTTTACTTCTGGATTACATCCTCGGATACAAGAAAAGCGAGGGGATCCTGCCGGACTCGTCCTTTGCGGTAACGACGATCGTTTCGAGTCGGTTGGCAGGTGTCATCTGTCAGTATTACGGTGTGGAACTTCAGGAGACGCTGACCGGGTTTAAGTTTATCGGAGAGCGGATTCGTTTGGACGACGAGGAAGGCGAAAAGCATTTTCAGTTCGGCTTTGAGGAAAGCTACGGATATCTGTCGGGTCTTCACGTTCGTGATAAGGATGCGGTCGTTGCCGCGATGCTGATCGCGGGAATGGCGGCACAGTCACTGGATCGTAACCAGACCCTTTTGGATCGGATGGAAGATCTCTATCGCCGATTCGGTTACGGGATGGAAGAATCCGTATCGTTTACATTGGAGGGAAAAGAGGGATCCGAGCGAATCGCGTACGCAATGAATGAATTGCGCGAGCAAGCGCAGACCATCGGATTCGAGGAAGCGAGAAATCTCTTCCGTCCGTTCGGCGTTCGGGCAATCCGGGATTACAAATGTTCGGAACGATTTGTTTTCGATGCGAATTCGACCCGTAAGGAGGCGATCTCGCTTCCTGAATCGGACGTAATCCTCTATGAATTTGGGGGAGAAGAAGGCTTGGACTGGGCTTGTGTTCGGCCTTCCGGAACGGAACCGAAGTTGAAAGTTTATTTCGGTATATACGCGCAGAGCAAAACAGCGACAGAGAAAACGCTCTCTTCGGTCAGAGAGCGCGTTACACATCGGGTCAAGGATTTGCTCGGATTAGCATAATTCAATTACGCATTCTGAAGGGCTAAAACGTAAATCAAGTTCGTACAACACTCAACGGCGGTACGGATATCGGTAAGAAATGCCTCCATCCGATCCTCGGAAGTGTTATTTGAGTGCAAAAAGTCGCGGATGTATCGGTATTGTTTCTGTGAATAGGAGTCGTGCCAACGGCGAAACTCCTCAAGAAGAACATCGGTACTTGCCTGTTTTCCGATCAGCGAGACATGATCCGGTACAAAACGGCACAGCGCTTCAATTTCGGAGCGATTCTCATAGAAAAAATCACGCATTTCGTGCTCGTAATCCAGGTGATGTTTTGCGCCGTTAATCCCTTTCCCCTGATGGGCAACACAGAAGAAGTCACACAGATAATGACATACCACACCGAGGCGTAAAGAGAAAATCGGAGAAATAAACAGAGCATCGGAGCGTTGTCGACGATGCTTGCGGATCGTGGTATCCAGCATTTCGCTCATATACGGTTGTGAGCGAATTGCGAAATGCGGATGCGTCAAAGGTAACCAACTGATGTCCGGAAGCATGTTTCCGATACCGTACCAGAATGGAGAAATTCGAATTGCGCCTTTGTTCGGGAGAGAAGAGAGAACATTTTCTCGAATGAGAGCACCCATATGGCGATGGAGTTTGGTGACCATCTTTTATCCGTCCTTTTATTTATATTGTCATCACTATAATGTCAGCCCAAACTCATTATACTCCTCAAATGCAAAAAGTATACGGCAAAAGCGACGGAAATAGCCTAAAATTTTCATGCCGTTTTGTGTTGAATGCCATTATCCGTTTATTTTTATTGAGCACACTTGAAAGGCTCTTCACCTATTTCCGTGAAACACAGAAAAAGTGATATTCTGGTAACGAGGTGATAGAAGTGGAACCAGAAATCATTAATTTTGCCGGAATGTTTGAACGGTCCATCAATTTAAAGGATCCATGGCACGTAAAAAGAGCCGAGTTTGACGAACG
>JAAYCT010000019.1 GCA_012729635.1 Clostridiaceae bacterium
CTCCACTTCCACGATATTCGTCTCGTCTCCGTCGTCGATCTGAAGCTCGGACTTAAAGCGGTTCACTCTCTCAATCAGTTTTTGTTCCTCGGCGGAGCCGGAAGCGGGAACTTCCCTCGGAACATAGAGCAATTCGGTTATAATGCCGTCGTCCGAAGAGAACAAATACGCTTTGTTTGTTGCGATGTCGTCACCGATATAGCAATAAAGTGTTACAGTGATGCTGTCACCCGTTGGCGTGGAATTATGAATCAACACCCGATAATTTGAGGAATCGAACGTCGCGTCAATCTTCCGGATCTCGGCGATCATCGCGTTGATCTCTTCCCCTTTCATGTCGGCTAAGGGCATCTCTGTTTCCATAACATACTTCGAAAAGTCGATCGGGATACTCAGGTCCTGCTTGACAACCTCTCCGATTTCCGCGTTGCCGGTCGTTGACGCTTCCTGTTGCCGCGAGGCATCGGTACTTTCACTTGTTGTGCTCGGCGGCACCGTTTTACATCCCGCAAGCATAAAAACAAGACCGACCATTAAAACACATGCCGTGAACTTATACATGTTGAAGCTCCTTTCCGTTGATGATTATCCTTTAAACCTCCGTTCTGATGTGTTAGTCAAAACCTTTTCACTCGATCGGCATTTCAACAAAGTCATCCACAATATAACCGTCAAGGACCTGACGATATACGATACGCACATATGTCAGTTCGCCCGTCTCGCAACGGTAGTTATAGCTTTCCTCCACTTCCACAATATTCGTGTCGTCTCCGTCGTCGATTTGAAGCTCGGACTTAAACCGATTCACCTTCTCGACCAGTTTTTTTCCTTGACGGAATTGGGGACGGGAACTTCCCTCGAAACATAGAGCAATTCGGTTATAATGCCGTCATCCGAAGAGAACAAATATGCTTTGTTTGTTGCGATGTCGTCACCGATATAGCAATAAAGTGTTACAGTGATGCTGTCACCCGTTGGCGTGCAATTATGAATCAACACCCGATAATTCGAAGGATCAAACGTCGAGTCGATCTTCCGAAGCTCGGCGATCATTGCGTCGATCTCTTCCCCTTTCATGTCGGCCAAGGGTATCTCCGTCTCCATAACGTACTTCGAAAAGTCGACCGGGATATTCAGCGAGCACTCATAATTTACACTACCGAATATGTTTTCACGCTTTGAGTTACTCTTTTTCGATAATAAGTTCACAGTTTGCCTTATCGAAAAAATTGTCATAATCCAAATGTATGTGCTGTCCTGAATTATAATGAATGGCAATGTGAGCTAAATAATCCGCAAGCATAATCAGGCCTATTTTGTTTCCTTTTATAATCACTTCGTTTGCATTAACTTCAATTTCATTCTTTGCTACCCAATCATCTTTTTCTCCCAATAGACCCATATTCTTCAATTGTTTAAGTACTATTTCTTCCATGAATTAACCCTCCAAAAAAATGTGCATATTATCTTGTATAGTCATTTTACCTGGTTTAAGAGGATTCGGAACCATTGTTTCAAAGTTAATATGTGGGCCTCCGCCATGCAAGCCCAAGATATCAGACTCTCCAATTCTAACTTGACGTGTTCCGTCAACAGAGACAAATCTTCCATTACCCATATCTCTATAGCCGGGTCCCAAAAAATCTTCCGCCGCCGTAAGCGCATCATCTGTTGTCATTCTAGCGCCGTCATATAGGTCCTGACTCGCATCTGCCGCATCATCGCCGGCTCCACTCGCGCCGGCCGAGGGATTGAATCCACCCAAACCGTTTCCTTTGTAATAAATCCTGGTCGCGAGGAATAAATTCAGGATCGCTCCGGCACTATACAAGATCCCTTCCAGGATGTTGCCGTTCCGAAAAGCATCAATTGCTTTCCACGCAAATACTCCTGTCATTATACCAAAATAGGCGTTGAGAAGATGGGCGATCAGCATACAGTTTGCTGCCAAATATATAAGTCCGGCAAACAGTGCCCCCATCGTAAACCCGAAGACGAATTCTGTCGCGAACATACACCAGAAATTTCCATCCATGGAGGCACCGTTCATCAGGCGCATGATCCCGCTCGGAATGGAGTTCATCGTTCCTGCGATGATCCCTGAAATCACCATTGATGTTTCCATTTCCGTCAGAGTATAATACCCGTTCGGATCCCTATTCATCACCGGATTCGCGTTGGCATACAAATACTTATGCAGGGAGACCGGATCGAAAATCGTGCCGGCATAGGCATCCGGGGAGGTGAATGTGCCCGTAGACGGATTCATATAACGGGCGCGCAGGTAGTAGAAGCCGGTGTTTATATCGTACTGCTCGCCGGAATAGAGGAAGTCGTTTTCGGTCGTACCGGTTTTTGAAAGAAGATTTCCGAACGCATCGAAAAGGTAGGTGTCGGTCACTTGGCCATCGGCGTCCGAGAGGGCGCGGACGGTACCGTGCCCGTCGTTTAGGTAGTAGTGCTTTTCGCCCGGGCGCGAGAGGCTGATGAGCTCCGCTCCGCGGGTGTAATGGGTGATGAGCGCGCCGGTGTGGTCGAGTTCGGCCAGGACCTGTGAGAGAACGCCTCCGGTGTCGACGAGGTAATACGTGAGGACGCCGTAACTTCAGCCTTTCCGCCCCTCTTTCACCGTAATATACCCGAAAAGCAGGAACATTCCGATGTGGACCGAGGCGGTCGTCAGACCGAGAACGAGCGCGGAGGAGGGAAAGATCAGGCGCAGCGTAGAAAGGATCGCGGCGACCGCAATCGGGCTCAGGAGAGCGACGGGACGGGGATATTCAGTCTTTCCGGCAAGGATCGCGCCCGCGAAAAGAAGAAGCGTCACGGCCATCAAAAGCATGAAGATCAGAAGCGAGGGCAGAAGGATCCACAGGAGCTCCCCGGCGAGATTTGCGGCGACCGTCGGCACGCCCCGTTGGCTCAGATACGCAAAAACGTACTGAGGATAACAGAAAAACGCGTGCGTCAGAAGCCATCCGCAGGCGGAGGCGAAGCCGGTAATACGCAAAAGGCGTGCGAGCCGCGGGAAGGTGGCGCGCGTCTTTTCGAAAAACACGACCATCCCGAGAAGATAGAAAGGAAACGCGACGGAGGCCAGAAGCATCGATACGCCGGGCCGCCACAGGGCATAGTCCGCCCAACCGACCTGGATGATGCCGCCGGGGCCGATGTTGCCCGGCTTCGACCAGCCGAGGATCAGATCGGAGACAATACCGACCGATGAGGCGATCCACGTCAGGAGCGCGTACCGGAAAAGGCGGCGGTCGGATTTCTCCGGCGCGGCGAATCGGGGTGAAGGTTCTTTCGCATTCCTCATCTTCTCTGCCCTCCCGATAAGCACGAATTCTACCGAATCATTTTACCACGGCAAATGAATCGGAAGAAGTGGTCTCGAAGAACGGGGCCGGGCACGCCCCCGGGGAAATTCACTGTTTATTAACACTTCGGTACTATAATTAGCTGGGTTTTATTGATAAGTGCATCATCTGAGGAAAAGCACCGCCATGAGCAACGATAAAGAATTTTTTGACGAAATGAATGCCCCCTCCGGCAGACCGGGTGATTCGGTCATCCCCGAGTCCCTCTTGATTCTTGCGATTCGAAATTCATCGCAGGATACCATTTATTTTAAGGATAAGCATTCCCGATTCATCTGGAACAGCCTGGCCCATGTGCGCCAATTCGGATTCAGCAGCCCGGAGGAAATGGTCGGAAAAACGGACGGCGATTTTTTCCCGCCCGAGTTTTTCAAGCGTACACTCGCGGAGGAAAAACGAATCATGGAGACCGGCGAGCCCTTGATCGCACGGATTGAGTCATGGACCGACGCGAAGGGAAAAACACATTGGTTCTCGGCATTCAAGTATCCGCTTTACGACCTTGAAGGCAATATCATCGGGACGTGGGGAACCTCGCGCGATATCACCGCGCTGAAGGAAGCCGAAGCGGAGCTCGAACGAAAAAACCGAATGCTCAAAAGGCTTTCGCGGATGGACGAATTGTCGGGTCTGTACAACCGGAGATATTTTTACGAGATTCTCAAGAAGCAGGCGTCTTTGTTTACACGATGCAACGGAAATCCGGAGCGCACCTTCTCTCTGATCGCGCTTGATGTCGATAATTTTAAAACGATCAATGATACCTTCGGACACGCCAAAGGCGATGAGGTAATCCGTCATATCGCGGATGTTCTTTTGAGCAACAGCCGGGAGTCCGATTTCGTTTTTCGCATCGGCGGAGACGAGTATATGGTTCTTCTTCCGGATACCGACCGGAACGCCGCACTGGCTCAGGCGGAGCGCCTGCGATCCAGATTTGAGCGAATCCCGATCGTTCTCGGAGGGAACCCGGTCATTCTGACCATCAGTCTGGGCGTCTCCTGTTTTAGCGACCACGGCAGTATCGAGGAAATGATTCATGTCGCCGACGATCGGCTCTATTTATCCAAGCAAATGGGTCGGAATCGCGCGACCTGAAGCACCGGTGTTTCCGGCTTGATCGATGCGCCCCGCCTGACCGAACCCTGTTCCCCGGAGGATTTGATTGTGCTTATAATCGTCACCGCCTTACGAAAAGAAGCGGATCCCCTGATCTCGCATTTTCGCCTGAAGCGCGACATGCGCTCCCGCGCGCTCCCGGTTTTCGAGAGCGAGTCGGTCACTCTGGCGATTTCCGGTACCGGGAAGCTCCGCGCCGCGATTGCCGCAACGCAGCTGCTTTCCCGCCCGGGGCTTTCGGCGGAGGAAACCTTTCTTTGTAATTTCGGCTTCTGCGGGACTCGCGATGAGGCCTTGCCGTCGGGCACGCTTGTTGCGGTGCATAAGGTCCGCGACGCGGATACCGGAAGAGACTACTACCCCGATTATCCGCTTGCCGTGTCCGAACCGATTCCGCACGCGGTCTGCATCTGTGTACCGCACCTCGTCCGGAGCGGGGACGATCCGGTTTTTAAGCGGTATCCGGACGCTCAGATCTGCGACATGGAATCGGCCGGGATCGCGGAAGCCGCCGGGCAATTTCTGAGCACCCGTCGGGTATTGATCGTAAAGCTCGTGTCGGATTCGCTGGAGCCGAAAATTGAGGACATGAAAGTCCTTGACCGATTCCTTCTCGAAAACGCGCCGCGTGTGATGAGAATTCTCGAGGAGGCCGCTCGATCGGCGGCGGATTCGAACAAATGCTCCGACCGATGTTTGCGCGAGCACATCGCACCGATTTCCGGGCGACTGCGCCTGACGGTTCAGATGCAAAACCAACTGATTGCCGAGCTGCGGCGCGCCATCTTGTCGGGCATGCCGGTCGAAACCTTGCCGAGTGCGGACGATTATCCGAAGCCGGTCGATAAAAAAGAAAGGAAGAACGCTTTTGAAAATGTCCTCCGACATCTCCGGAACCCGTCGATTTCGGACGATTTACATTGAGGAAACCGCCCGGGAATCACCGGTCGCGCTTCACATCCTCAAGAGATTTCCCGACGTCCCGCGCGTCTTTATTCGAAATTACAAGGACGTCTTCAATCGCCCCCGTCAGGACACGCGTTGGCAGGCACGTTACCCAGCGCTGATTCTTGCCGTTCAACCCGGACCTCATGTCTTTCCGGGACCGGAGGTCTGCCAGAGCTTCGGCTTCAAGGCTTTTTTCTACGCAAGCCTTCTCCTGAATTGCCCGTTTGACTGCGAATATTGCTTCCTTCAGGGGATGTATCCCTCCGCGTATACGGTTGCGTTCGTCAACACCGATGACTTTATCCGCTCCATTCGGGAGGAAGCCGCGCAACACGAATCGATGCTTCTGGCGTTATCCTACGATACCGACCTTCCGGCATTTGAAAACACATTTCCCTACGTACGCACGTTGTCGGATGCTCTCCGGAATCACCCGGGGCTGACCTTGGAATTTCGCAGCAAGTCCGCCGTCACGTCCATTTATACGGAAATACCGCCTTCCGAAAATATCCTTTTTGCCTTCTCTCTTTCGCCGCGAGAGATTGCCGGTCGCTTCGAGAACGGGGCGCCGGGTACCGAGGCCCGGCTTCACGCCGCAGAGACCGCAATTGCCGCCGGACATCACATCCGCCTTTGTTTTGACCCGATCTTTATCGGCGAGGTTCCGGATCGGGTGTATGAGGATTTCTACGCGGAGGTCTTTTCGAGGCTTCCCGCGGAGAACATTCGCGACGCGAGTCACGGATTTTTCCGGATGAATCGGAGTTTTTTCGGAAACATCGCCAAGTCCCGCCCCGACAGCCGGCTGTTCGCCGCGGATTACGAAGTAAAAGACGATGTGCTATCCTTTTCTCAGGATCAAATGCATCTGATTCGCGAAAAACATCTGGACGTCCTCGCCCGATATCTGCCGAAGGAGAAAATATTCACTTTATGAAAAATGATAATTTGACTTCCGTTTTGTCGGAAAGGTCCGCGAAAAACGCAATTATCACCGGAGCATCATCCGGTATCGGAAGCGCGATAGCCGCCATGCTTCTTCGCAAGGAGTGGAATGTATACGCGCCGGCTCGTCGGGAATTCAATGCACCGGAGGTTTCCGGCCGCCTGATCCGCATCCCCTGTGATCTTTCGGATTCAGGCAGTGTCCGGTCATGTATCCGGCGCATTCTGGAAGAAGCCGACACAATCGATTTGCTCGTCAACTGCGCCGGAATCGGTCGATTCGGACCGCATGAACAAATGAAGGCGGAAGACATTTCCGGGATGGTCCGCGTGAATCTCGAGGCTCCGATCTTACTGTGCGCCCTTACCTTGCGCGCGCTAAAAGCATCAAAGGGAAAAATCATCAATATTTCTTCGGTCACCGCCGATAAGGACAGCGTCTTCGGCTGTGCGTATGCGGCAACCAAGGCCGGCTTGTCGCATTTTTCTGATTCGCTTTTCGAGGAGGTTCGAAAATCCGGGGTCGGGGTCACCGTGATACAACCGGATCTGACCCGGACCGAGTTTTACGATCATCTGGATTTTGAACCCGATCCGGATCCATGGGCGGCGATTTGGCCCGAACAGGTTGCGGATCATGTCGCGTACGTGATCGACACGCCCGATAATATGTCGGTCGGGAAAATCACGCTTCGCCCTCAAATCAACAAAATCCGCCGAAAAACCGGAGATGCCGGAAAGACATCTCACTAAACGGAGGATCGGACGGTCAGGGATCGGACTGAAAAAAATCCTTTGCGATTTCTTTAAAAAACCAGGTTAAAAAAATAAACAGCAGAACAAACATCATCGGTACAACGGGATCCATACGACGACTCCTTTCGAGCGGGGTGATTCGGCGGAGGACTTTCTTTCCCCCTCATTATCGCCCATCGGCTGTCCCATTTGTGTCGCTTTTGAATATATGTTCGCTTTTTGATTCGCTTGTTTTCTAATAACGGAAGGGAAAAACGGTCACCCCCCGACTGACCAACTCGGGCGATTCAAAAAAGAGCCCGGCAACAAAAATGACATAGTCGTTCGCGCTGTGTGAGTAAATCGTTTCCGTTGCCAACAACGGGTCGGCCGTGATGATATTGTCCGCACCGTACTCGACCATTCGCCGAATGGTCTGAGCATCCTTTGCACCCCAGACATGAATCTCGTATCCGAGCGCGTGAATCATTTCTGCTTGGCGCGCCGAAAGAAAAAGCGCGTTCAGACTGTAGAAATCCACATCCATAAGTCTTGTGTAGCTTCCGAGCGGCATGGTAATAATCAGACCGGTCCGAATTTCCGGAGAAACCGACTTCACATCGCTTAAGGCCTCCCGACTGAAACTCGTGACGACACATTCGCGCTCCCATTCCTTTTCGAGAATGATTCGCGCCGTTTCCCGGGCCAAATCGGGGGTTTCGGACGAGGGCTTGATCTCAATGTTCAGACGGATTCTTCCGTTTGATACATCAATCGCCTCCTCGAGCGACGGAATGCGCGCACCCGAATATTCGGAGGAGAAAAAGGATCCCGCCTCGAGCTGATCCAAACGCTCCCGGCTGATCTCCCAAACATTGATCTTTACACCCGCGGTCCGCTGGAGCGAGGCGTCATGCATCAAAACGACGTACCCGTCCGCGGTCATCCGCACGTCGATTTCCGCAAAATCCGCACCCTCTTCCATCGCCTTTTCAATCGCCTCCAGCGTGTTTTCCGGTGCGCGGAGCGAGCTTCCTCTGTGCGCCGTTATTTCGGTCGTTCGAAAAGGAACGATTCTTCGCATTATCCCGTCGGTAAGCGAGCGGTTGAAAATACCCGCGTTTGCCGCCACGATCGTTACCAGCACAAGCGCCATGATCAGCCGATGACTTTTGAATCGACGAATCGAAAATTGCCCCTGTCCGGTCGAGGCTTCCTCTACGGCTTCGCCGTTGAGACGGGAAAAATACGCGCTGACGATTACAAAGAAGAAGGGAGTGAAAAAGCTGTACAGCAAAAAGGTCGCCGCATGTCCGACCCACCGCGAAAAGACCAGAAAAGCGGACGGAGCGGATTCGGCCGGAAAAACCACCGAGATGACTCCTGCCGAAAGAAAAATTACGATGGTATATACGATGAAATGCACAAGAAAGACACCGGAGTACCAGATCAGAAATCTCAAATTAAGCCCCGCGCGATGTCCGTGCACTGCTTTTCGGGTAGCTTTGACGGCCTCTTTCAGGCTTCGGTTATGAAGGACCGTATGGTGGATCACGAATATATACGACCAGAAAAGCCATAACACCACAACGCTCAGGACGATAAGTCCCGCATACATGAGAGGCTTCTTCAAAAAGGTGTTATCCAGATAATCCGGTATGCCGGTCACAGAGATCAGCGAGGACGCAAACGGCAGATCAAGAAGTGTCGTCGCCGCAAGGATCACGAAGAAAAAAATAAACCCTCCGGGGTGAAAAAATTTACGGAGCCGGGTCAGTCCGGCGAACGCGACCTCAACCGTGTTCACCTTTTGTCCGGTACGACTCATCTCAAACAATACGGTCAGAGCGGATAATTCATACAGCGCAAAAACGACCGTTGTCAGAACAAGCAGAATTCCGATCAATAATGACACCGGGTTGGAGAGGAATGTCGAGAAATTCTTGTCGGTCAGAAACTCCAGCCCGGAGCGATCGATGGCCAGATCGAGAAAAAACAGGATGATCGGATAGAGAACCAGCGACGAAAGCAGCTTATAAAGCACCTCAAACCAGAGAAGCGCGGAAAAGTTCGCCCCAAGAAGCGAAAGACTCTGGCGATACAGTCCCTTGAACCTTCGTTGTCGCTTTGTTGCCTTCACAAGGACTTATTCTTCCTTGCTTTCGTCCGCGAAGCCCTCGTCGGACAACCAGTCTTTCAGATTAGCGATACTTTTTTTGTTGATATCGTTTGTCTTGTACAAAGATGCTATGAGGTTTTTGATGGGGCCGATCCCCGTCCCGAGCATCGCGTCTCGGGTGACACGCAAGGAGTATTCCTCCCGGGACATCGTGGGAAGATAAAAATTGGTCCTTCCCTTTTTTTCGACGATCTTCAGCATTCCCCGGCCGGTCAGGCGCGAAAGAAATGTCGTGACCGTGGTCATTTTCCACTTGACGTTTTCCGGAAGATTTCCGATTACATAAGCGGAATTCACCTTTTTCCCCGCATCCCAAATCAGGTCCATGATGATCATTTCGGACTCGGTTACCTTCTGCATTTTTCTCTCCTTTTCTCGGCTCAGCCGATTTTCAATATTTCGACGAAATCTTTTCCGTTCGAACCGTAATATATGTCCACGGATGCAACGCATCCGGAGGAACCGACCAAACGCCGGGAAACCCGTTCGTATATCACTCCGTACGAACCGGAATCCACGCGTAAAACAAACGTATCAACGAGGCGACTGATGCCGACCGCACCGAATTCCGCCGAGTACAGAGACCGTCCGTATCGTTTGACCGGTCCGTCCGGCGTTTCAAACTGCTCCGCCCGGAAGTCGGTCATAAAAAACAATTCCGTCCGTCCGCCCACGGAAACAAGAGCAAAATCGGATACGTCACCGGCGATCATGGCCGGCTTCCCGGTTGAGCTGATCCGATGGAGTGTTCCGTCCTCCGTGAGATAATACACGGACCGGTCACCGGCAAACTTCACCTGTCTTTCTGAGGAGATGGTTCCCGGAATATCGACCGGTTCGGTGTTCTTGTTCCCGAACACATCATCAATAAAGACCGAATCCCCCAAGCCCGAAGCACACACGACACGGAATGCGTCACGGCTTACTCCGATAACCGACCCGTCGATCGACACCGTTTCAACGGCACCTTCCGGATCAATCCGGGCCCCTTTGCTCCGGTTCTGTCCTTCGTATACGCCGAAAACGGACGCCTGTCCGACGATTCCGTCCCGCGCTTCTTCCACCGAAAGGATGACATTGCCCGGAAGAGAGTATCGGTTAAGGACGGTCGTTTCCATCGGACAAAGCATTCCCGACGCCTTTTCGATGGCGACCGTCCGGCGTCCGTCGATCATCGTGACCGCTTTTCTGTCGGAAAAAATCAGAGCGTTCGATCGATCCCGGTCCAATATCAAACGAACGAATCCGGCTTCGGAAAAATCGGCGCCGGAAAAAAGCACCGTCGATTTTTCTTCCGTATCCGCCCGCAGAACCGTCTTTCCTTTCTCCTCCGTTACCCGATACAAGAAATCCGCCGTGTCGGACACGGCCAGCGCAATCCCCTCCCGATCCGTAACGGATAAACTGCCGTCAGCGGCAGAAAACAAGGCGACGGAACCGCTCGGAGAAAATGCGATGATATTCGCATCCGGCGATATCGAAAATACTCCCCGCTGTCCGGATATCGTATTCCCGGAAGTCCCGACGTTCGCGCGGAACACCCGGATCGAAACCGAGGTCTCCGATCCGTCGTCGATCGTCGCGTACACAACGGTCAATCCGTCCGAAGAAATATGAAATTCGGTCGGTTCTTCGGCGATGGCCGTCACGGCGTTTCCGTCGGAATAATAAAGCGATGTCCTTCCCGTCTCGCTTGAAATCACCCGAAAAGCGACCGCCGTTCGATCCGATGAATACCGAATCGCCTCGTCGGTCGCGTCGATGTAACCGGAAACCGACTCCCGGATATTCCTGCCGACGACGGTTGTATTCTCGCCCTTGGAAAACACATATAATTCTTGCGAATATGCCTCCGTTACGGGCGGCGGATTTTCGACCGGCTCCGTCTCTGTCGAACTCTCGATCGGAACCGTCTCCGAAGGCTCTGTCTCGGGAACCGTTTCCGCCGCGGGATCGGGACGGGCGTTTTTGACCGACAGCGTCAGGGAAAACCCGGTCAGAAGACCGATAGAAATCACCAGAAGAATCACGCAAACCGAGAACGCCAGTGCAGACCGGCTCATTTTCTTGTATCTCATGATGTTTTTGAGTCGTGTCTTGACATGGTCCGCATCTCCGGAAAAAGACATCAGCGTCGGGGGATAATTCGGTTCGGGAGCCGCGGAATAATCCATAAAATCCAGTATCGCCATCGCATAGCCCTTGCGCCCCTCCTCGTTCAGGCGATCGGCGACCGCTTCGTCACAAGCGTTTTCGCAGGCAAGGGTCACCCGGTTCCGGATTACCCACGCGAAAGGATTAAACCAGTGCAGAACCGCGACGGCCTCCGCAATCGTTTTGGTCAGAAGATCTTTTCTCTCAATGTGAAGAAGCTCGTGCATCAAGGCAAAGCAGATATCTTCCTTATTCTCGGCATGACCGGGCATCACAACCGTCGGACGAAAGATACCAAAGACAAAAGGGGACGGTATCTGCGCATCCCGAAGCTTGATCTTTGACCGGATTTGGTCGGGAATCGCGAATATCCAACGCTCATCGCTCGGCTCGCTCTTTTGGATAATCATGTTTCGAAAGGAGTAATACCGATACAGCTTGACGGCGGACAAAACAATGACGCCCGTGATCCACAGGATAAACAACACTGTTTTTACCGGAAAATCGCCGATCGTCCGGATCAGTCCGGAGGAATACGCCGCACCGTCCGGAGAAATCCCGAGGATGTGGGAGAGCGACTGGTCCATGAATCCGATATATACCGTCCGAAAACGATCAAGCCGGAGGATTTTATCCGTAAATCCCGATTCGATATTCACCCGGCCGATGATCCAGGTCACCGGTATCACAAGCAGCAGCATCGCAATAATCCATCCGGTTTGAAACCACGTTCCGGAAAAGACATTCCGCCCTAACCACGCGACCAACAGCATCAGCAACGCGATCACTGACGCCGCAATCCCCATAAATATTAGATTATCAACGATTTCAAGCACTCCTCTTTTTCTCCCGTTAATAACTTCGCTTACGCCTTTGCAAATTCGAAGCGATCATTCACGATATATACAACCGGAACACTTGCCGTATTCTCCGGGTCCTCCGTCCATACGCTCACTTTTCCGTCCCCGGCACAATCGATCCTTCCGTAAAAAACCTTCGAGCGAATACTGTTTCCGTCATAACGCATGATCCTCGATACCGGCGTTCCGTTTCCGTCCGTATATTCAAAAACAACTTCTTTCCGGCTGTCCGATATGTCCGTATCGGTGATATACGCGCCCGAAAAGGAAGAAACATCCGAAATCACAAAACCATCCTCGCCGTTGATTCGAACCAAGCAATCGAAGTTCACCTTTTTCGCGAAATTCTCGGAACGGACATTGACCATTTCCGTCGCCCCGTCCCCGTTCATATCCGTTGCCAACGTGACACCGCCGTCCCGGAAAGGATAATACAAGCCGCTTTCGATCGAATAGTATCTCGGCGTCGAACCCAAGGCCGATTCCCGCCGGAGCTCGGATGATCGCTCCGTAATAAAAACCCGATCGTAGTATACGATCCATTCCCGCCCTTCGGGAGCAAGTCCGCCCGGAGAAAGATCAAAAACTCTCCATACCGTGTGTTCCCGATCGAAAAGCACCGAATAACTCCGGTCATAATCCGGAATGTACAGCAAATGAGGGGCGCCGTCCGCAGGGACCGCTTCGCTTACAACATACGGAAGATATGAACCGCTTTGCTCATAGCAATACGCGAGGAGCTGATCCGCATCGGGATCGAAAGCGAAAACGGGAGCGGGATTGTCCGCATAGGAAAGAAGCGTCCCTTCCGTGTCCGATAAAGGAAACCAATCCGGAACCGATGTTTCCGAAAAGGAGGATATCACGGTTTCCGACGGCACGGTTTCAAGACTTGAACGAGTCGGTTCCGATGTCGTTTCGACCGGTTCCGAACACGCAGAGGAGACGGCAATGCCGGTCGATATAATGAGTATTCCGGCGATTCTCCCCCATTTTTCGGACATTTCAGACCCTCCAGTACGTTTCTTAACTATTTTACGACGTAACGTAATGTATGTAAAGGCAAAGATTCTCGAGAAAAAACGTTTCATCTTACTTTTTTCATGTAAAATGAATTTATCATTCTTTTCATTCCGCTTTATCGTGTTCCGGGAGGTATGCTTATGGAAGAAACCAAGCGAAGTTCTTTTCTCCGAATCCTGATTGTTCTTTCTTTTCTATTGATGGTCGCGGTCAACGCGCTTGCCATGCTCTTGCCGATCAACGGAAAAACCACCGCCGAGATTTCCGATTCCTACCCGAACCTTTTCGCTCCGGCGGGAATCACCTTCAGCGTTTGGTCGGTCATCTACGTATTGCTGGCCGCTTACGCCGTTTACCAAATCATCTTCTTTTCCAAAAACCGGGATGCCGATTCCTATTTAACCATGCGTAAGGTCGGCGTGGTATTCGTACTGTCCTCGCTGATCAACACCGTCTGGATTTTCTCCTGGCATTACGAGCAACTCCTTCTGTCCGTCGCACTGATGCTCGGACTTTTGCTTTGTTTGATTCTGATCCGCCTGTTTCTGCGAAAGAAGAATTTGTCCCTCGCCGAAAAGATACTCGTCCGCCTCCCGTTTTCGATCTACTTCGGATGGATTACGGTGGCTACCATCGCGAACATCACCACATATCTGGTCAGTATCGACTGGTCCGGGTTCGGGCTTTCCGCTTCCCTTTGGACGGTCATTATTCTTATCGTCGGGACGTTGATTGCTTTCGCAACCGTTCTTTTCGCCAAAGATCCGGTGTACGGTCTTACCGTCATCTGGGCGTTCGCGGGCATCATCATCAAACACATGGACGTGAACGGACACGACCGGGCATATATGTCGGTGGTGATTACCGCATGCGTATGTATCGCGATATTGCTTTTGGAATGTGTGGTTATCGCCGTTTTCGGTAAACTGCCCTCCGGCTCAAAAAAGAGCGCACCATTCGAGGAAAAGGAGGTCGGAACGATTTCCGATTCCGCCGATACTCCGAAAGAAGAGGCCTGAGCTTTTACGGATTAATGAAACGGTGTGTCGCATTGTATTCGACACACCGTTTTTTGTTTTTATTCGCCCGAAAAGGTCTTATCCCTCCGAAATTCGAGGGGCTTTGACCGTTTTCATCGAAAGACCGGCCTCCTCCGTCCGCCGGAGAAACTCGACCGGATCGAACGCTTCGACCGTGAAAGCGCCCGGTGCGCGGAAGGTTCCGTCCAATATCATCGTCGCGCCGATTGCCGCGGGAATTCCCGCCATGAAATCATTCGCCGAGGATTTCATTTGCTCGTAGCATTTCGCGTGATCTGCCGCAGAATAGATCATGTGCGCAACACTTTTTCCGTCTTCTTCTCCGGATATCAAGCAACCGACACCGGTTTTCCCTGTCGTATTTGCGGCCAAATCCTCCGGTCGGGGTAACACTTCCTCAAGAAATGCCAGCGGAGAAATGCTTAACCCGCTAACGGTAATCGGCTCCGATGAGGTCATTCCCACACTGCCCAACGTCTGAACAAGATCCAAAAACGGCTTCTTATATGAACTGAAGTAACGTAACCGCTCCGAATCGGCGGCAATCGCGGGCAAGCGCTCCATCACCTCGTGATCCATCATAAACGCGCGGATTTTGCCGACCTCCGGAAACGTCAGAGAAATACTCCGGCTCAAAGGCTCTTCGGTCACCCATTTTCCGTTCTCCATAAAACGCGCGGGGCACGAAAGCTCCCGAACATTTTTTCCGATCTGAGAATTCATCAGATACGGATGACCGTTATTTCCCGCATTCGCGTCAATTACGTCGACGGTCCGTATGCGGTCCATCAGCTTCTGCCGCGCATACTCAACGAATATACCGGTAACGCCCGGATTGAATCCGCATCCGATGATGGCCGTCAATCCGGCTTTTTCAAATTTGTCTCCGAGCTTTAGCTGTTCCGAAAGACCGCATTTTGCACTCCCTTTCGGGTAATAATAGGAGGTGTCCAGATAACTCGCCCGGGCATGAAGGCACAACTCCATGATTTTCAGATTCAGATGCGGCGGCGCCAGGTTGATAATCAGATCCGGCCGAAAAATCTTAACGGTCAATAAAGTCTTTTCGGCATTGGTTGCGTCAAATGCCGCCGTAATGACCTTAATGCCGGATTCGACGACCTCTTTTTTGAGCGCGTCGCACTTCGTCTTGGTTCGTCCCGCCAAGCAAATTTCGGTAAAAATATCCGGGTGCGCGCAACACTGTCGCACCGTGACGTTGGCCACCTTCCCGCTTCCGATAATCAGAACTTTACTCATACATACTCCGCATGCCTTATATTTTATACTCCGACTCGGGAAATGAACAACCCCCGACTTCACGAAGGATGATCGGGCGACGGTAATTGGTATTGTCGATCGCGTATTCACAACGCTCGACCGGAATGTGTCTTTGCATGTACATTTTCTGTGCGGGAACCCGTTTGATCTTGAATTCCGCCTCCTTCGTCTCTTCACCGAGGAACAGATCCCGGACCAACGCCCGATGCATCGCCTCCTGCTCATCCATGAAAAGAAAAATCTTAAAGTCAAAAAGATCCATCAGAGGCTCCCGATACATCAGCTCTCCCTGAAGGATCATCACTCCGCCGGGATCTATTTTGTAGTGGCTCTCAATACCGTGCCGGCTGTTGTTTCCCTGAAAACTGGTCAAAACCACATCGACGGTTCCGTTCTCCAAAAACGGGAGCAAAAGCTCATCCATCAGCTTGTTGACGTTGAATGCATGAAAATAAAAGGCTTCCGCTTCGTCCTCTCCTTTGTATGTCACCTCGATCGGACTCTTGAATTCGGAAAGACGAACCACCGTCGTCTCCATTCCGTGAAGTTTGAGAAAAGAGGATAACTTGGATGAGAAATACGTTTTCCCGACCAACTCGATTCCGTCGACCCCAATCAGCCGACAGCGATCGAGCGCGCGGATTTTACGGGATATTTCGTCAAACATCACGGCCTGAATGACGACGTCGTCGACCACGCCGAAGCGTTCCGCCGTAATGGTTGCGGATCCTTTTTCCGTAATGGTTTCATTCAAGACCCGTATGGTAGGGATCTTTAGTTTTCGTGCGGCGGAGATAATCTCCTCACTTCGACAGACCACGACACTGAAATCATCGGATTCGGCAGCAATCTCACGCAAATGCGCGTCCGTGTTTCGGGAAGAAAAGCTCCCCGAAAAATACGGATCGATCATGGTCTGCTCCAACTTCGCCTGCGTCTCCTTAACGGAAAGTTCCGATATCACGGTCAGAGAATAGCCCAAGACCGAAAGGCAGTCTAATACCTCCACCGCATCTTCCGCCAACAGGCGATGGTTGACGTACACATTTCTGCGGTCCCTCTGCTCCGAGATGATGACTTTGCCTGCATTCCGGATATTTCGGTCGTCAAAGGCATTCTCACCTTCCGAAAACAAGCAGCATCTCTCGATGACGACCCTCTTCATTGTTACAAATCCTCTCCTCGGCAAATCCATCGTCGTCCGCATACATACCAATAAACGCGAAAGATGAAAGCTTATCTGTTTATTATACCTTAACTGACTTCATTTTCTCGACTCTTTTTCGACACAATTTAAACGGAGCGTAACATTTCGCTCATCCAAACGATGTCAAAAAATGCTATACTTTGAATGAAGATGATTTGAAAGGAAGATGATCATGAGGCACGCCCGAAAAGATTCCGATTTTGATGAGCCGTATTACAGGGATGCTTATCCGACGGAATCCGATGCCCGTTCCGATGAGGATGACGAGCCGATTGCGATTCATTCCGGTATTTCCATGCCGGTCTGGAAAACCCCGAATACACCTTCCGCGCATTCCCGGAAATCGGATTCGTCCGGAACGCTTTTTTCCGGAATATCAGATCCGACCGACCGCCCGATCGACCTTTCCTTATCGGATTTGGATCTTGTCGATTCTCCGGAGGATTCCGATACTTCGGGAGAGGTCCATGCAACCATTCTTTCCGAAAAACCCATTAAGCTTTCCCTTTGGCGAAAATTTAAGGGAATCGTCGGAAGGTACGTACCGGGCTTCTCGGACGAGTCCTCTCTTCTGAGGCTGAACCTTTATTTGGGCGGGGCCTTACTGGTTGTTGCTGTAACCATCGTAATCCTCGTATTGATTATAAACCCGGGGGCCTGATGTTCTTCGCGGGGATTTATCGGGCCGATCGGCTCTATTGTTTGTCCCTCTTTTTTTGTGTATTATATAGGATAAAGTATGGCAGGGGGTTTAGGCCATCTTTTTCCGAGGTGATTATGACAAGTAAATCGAGTTCTTCTTCCAAAGAAACCGGGAAGAATAAGCCGGGGTTAAAGGACGAAAGCGTTACCTGCGGTTTTACGGCTCGCGTTCTTTCCGACTCTCAGTTGATTCAGACAATTATGGAAAACTCTCTGGATACGATTTATTTTAAGGACAGAGAGTCCCGTTTTCTTTTTAACAGCAAGGCTCATGTCATCCAATTCGGTGTCGAGAATCCCCGCGATGTGCTCGGAAAAACCGATTTTGATTTTTATCCCAAGTGTTTTGCGGAAAACGCAATGCGCGACGAACAGGAAATCATGCGAACGGGGCGTCCGATCGTCGGGCGAGTCGAGCGTTGGGAAAAGGACAACGGGGAGGTCATATGGTTTTCCGCGTCGAAGTATCCGCTCTATGATGACGAAGGTAACATCGTCGGAACCTGGGGAACCACCCGCGATATCACGGATTTAAAAAATGCCGAAAAAGAACTTGAGCATGTGAATCAGGAATATGAAATTCTGAATAACAAACTCAAGGAGCTATCCGTCGTTGACGAACTCTCCGGCCTTTACAACCGACGCCATTTTTACGAAACACTCAACAAGACCATGAAGATATTTTCACGCGTCCGCGGTCGCGGTTACTCGTCGACCTTCAGCCTGGTTTTGATGGATATTGACGATTTCAAAAACATCAACGATAACTACGGTCATTTGGTCGGGGATGACGCAATCCGACACATCGCCACCCTTCTTAAGAAAAACACCCGGCTTTCCGACTATGTCTTCCGTTACGGAGGAGACGAATTCGCCATCGTTCTGCCGGACACGGACAAGCCCGGAAGCAAGGAGCTCGCCGAGCGTCTTCGGAAAATCGTGGAGGCGACACCCTTTCTTTTCAACTCCTCCCGCCTTCCGCTTACAATCAGCCTCGGGACCGCCACGTTCACGGATCAGGTCGACAGTGTCGAACTGGTTCAGGAAGCGGATATGAATCTTTATTCCTCGAAAAGCAACGGAAAAAACCGGGTCACCTGATTCTTGCGCGATACCGTTTCGTTCATTGCTGTTCAAAAAGATACCCGTAATAATCTTTTCGATACATCATCCTGGAGTACTTGAAAAGCGCCTTGACGTAGGAAATGCAGCCGTCCAGGTATTCCTCGGTGATTTCTTCGTCGACGAGCCGTATGACTTTCTTGTTTCGATTGTCGTACATGATCTTATCGTTGATGAAGCTGTAGTCCTTGAAAATGACATACGGAATACTCGACGAAAGAATATCCGTACCGATATAAAGCCTGGAATCATATTCCAGTCCGAAAAGGTTGGAAAGCGTCGGCGCCATATCAAGGCTCGAACAAAACTTATCCACTACAACCGGCTCTTTCATGTCCCCGCACCACAGAATGAAGGAATTCTTGTACAACTCGAAGGTAGCCTCGATTTCCTTGCCGGCCAATTCGTTCACGTACTGGAATGAGTTTTCATAATCCTCAACGAGCGCATACGGATAATGGTCGGCGCTGATTGCGATTACGGTATTTTCAAGCTGTCCCGCCTCTTCCAGACGTTCAAGCAGTTCTTCCAGCGCAAACTCAAACTCGAGCTGAGCGGCCAAAAACGCACGGACCGGCTCCGAGTACGGAAGATGATCGACCTTGTCTTTATTCTTGGCCGAGATATAATTTCCGTAAAAATTATAATTGCAGTGTCCGCTCACGGTCAGATAATAAACGTGAAAAGGCGGATCGTTGATATATTCCGGACACGTGAGATTGATCATCTCAAGATCGGATTCGGGCCATGTATATTTGACGTCCAGTCCGCTTCCGTAGCCTTTGTAGTCATACCCCAGATTCGGGTACGTGATATGTCGACTGTAGTATGTGTACGTGTGATTGTGATACGCCTTTGTCGAATACCCGAGCTTCGCGAACTGATGTCCGAAGGAAAACGGCATCGCGCGATCCTGAATGACAACATACTTAATGGTTCCCAAGTCGGGAAGCAATCCGTTCATCGCAACATATTCCCCGGAAGCGGTGCTGACGTTCCAGATCGGCGTGTAGAAATTATTGAAAACAAATCCTTCGGTCGATAGCTTATAAAGCGTGGGCGTCAGCTCCGGGTCGATGACGTGCATGGAAAACGCCTCGGCAGTGATCAGGATCAGATTCTTTCCCTTAAACAATCCGGTATACTCATTTTTTTCCGTCGGCTGACGTCTGGAAAAAAACAGATTCATCTCCAAATACTCCGAGTCCTCTTCTTCCATATTGAAGTCGATTTCCATCACATTCGGACCGGTTTCCACAGGAAAAACCGTTTCTCCGGGCTCCGCGGACTCCGACGGATCCTGCGGATCCGTCGAAGCGGGATGGCTTGGACTCGAAGGATCCGTCCCAACGGGATCCGTGAACCGGTCCTCGAAATCCACTTCGCCGATATCGGCCGATCCGGTCGCTTCAAATCGAATGCCCAACACATTGTACCGAATATCCAGTCCCGTCGCGGTCAGCAATCCGAACTTATCGACGGACTGCTCGTGAATGAATTCGGAAAGCATCAGGTCCCGCGCGCAAATCGCTTCGGACCGATCCACGAGCACCGCCGAAGTCGTCACCGTTCCGGACGCAAGAAACAAGGCCGCCAGAGCGATCGGAATCCTTCGGTCCGCCGGAACGGTGTTCATCGCTTTTCGCACAAAAACAAAAAACACCGGAACGGGAACGACCAGAATCAACACACCGAGCAGGTTCGAGCCGATCTTTTCAAACGCGATGTCCGCGAAAAAAGCCGCGTCCCCGGCCAAAGAAAGAATTTGAACGAAAAAGAGCGTGTTGAATATTCGAAAATAGATCAGCTGAACAATAAAAATCAGACACACGATTACGGTCACGATTCCCATCAGGATAAATCGAACCCTTGCATTACGAATCAGGAAAATCAGTCCGGTCAGCAACGCCGCAAAGCAAAGAGAAAAGCCCACGGCATAAAAGCCGAACGGATGCTTGAGCAATATCGCAAAGACAATCTCCTCGAAAAGGAACACAAAAAACAGCCAGCTCAAAGATGCCGCAACGGGCAGTTTTTCGATTATTCTTTTATGTCTTTTCATGTAAACAACCCATTTCCTCTCCGCTACTCTTCATTATTATCCTACGAACCGGAAAATAATCAAGTGCGGACCTCGTTTGATTCATCACCTGATTCCGTGAAAAGGCTTGCTTTGCGAACGGAGGAGAAACGCCCCATGTAATTAATCGGTAACGGATCATTATATCGACAAATCAACAAATTCTTATTTCATGCCGATTAAATTGCGATAGAATAAAAAAAGGATGCGATGAGTCCGGCGAAACGGGATATTCCCGACCTTTGCGCCTTCAAATGTTATTTACCGTCTCGATCCTGACGGTGATATAAATATTTCAATTTGGGGAGGGAATTATGGGAAAATCAGGTAAGCTCGAAAACAAGCTGGACGCCAAGACATTTGTCTTAAGCTTCCAACACATGTTCGCGATGTTCGGCGCGACGGTCCTGGTCCCGATCTTGGCCAACATGAGCATCAGTGTCGCTTTGCTCTCGGCCGGTATCGGAACCATTATTTTCTATTTCTTGACCAGCAAAAAGGTCCCCGTTTTTCTGGGGAGCAGCTTTGCGTTTCTCCCGGCCTTAATGTCCATCGTTGGCCAAGACAAGGTCTTTGCCACAAACGATTGGAACGTGGCAATGGGTAAGGCCTCCGTTGCTCTGGTGCTTGCCGGAGCGGTTTATGTCATATTGTCCTTTGTCATTAAAGCGGTCGGCGTCGCGCGAATTCGCAAATTGTTCCCGCCGATCGTCGTCGGTCCGGTCATTATCGTCATCGGTATGATTCTGGCACCCAAGATGTTCTGGAATAACATTATCGCCAATTACGCTCAGGGCGATGTCAATTTCAATGCGTGGGGCGGCGGTGTGGATGCGTGGAAGCAATGGACGGCCGCGGCCATCACCGCGTTAACCATCATTGCGGTCAATGCCTACTCGAGGCCCAAAAGCTTTATGAAGGTCATTCCGATCCTCGCCGGATTTATTGTCGGTTACGTGTATTCTCTGATCATCGGAATCGTCACTTTCGACGGACTCCGGACGGCCTGGGATGCTCGCGAGTTTGTTATTTTTCAGCCGCATATGTTTACGAGAACCTTCGGTTTTTACACCGAGCTTTCGTTTGACGGTTCCGCCATTCTCGCAATCGTACCCTTGGCTATCGTTACATTCATGGAACATCTGGGCGACATCAACGCGAACAGCACCATTTGCGGCAAGGACTTTATGGTCGATCCGGGCGTACATAAGACTGTCCTCGGCGACGGTGTCGCGACGATGGTTGCCGGCGCGCTGGGCGGTCCGGCCAACACCACCTACGGCGAGAACACCGCGGTCCTGGCGATCACAAAGAACTATAATCCGAGAAACATCTTTATCGCGGCTTGCATGGCGGTTTTCTTCGGATGCTTTACGATTTTCGGTGTCGCGATTGCGACGATCCCCGCCGCGGTCATCGGCGGTGCCTCGATTGTGCTTTTTGGTATGATCGCGGCCTCCGGCCTTCGTTCTCTCGTAGATGGAAAAGTTGATTTTTCCGACTCGAAGAACCTGATCGTCGTTTCGGTCATCCTTTCCGTCGGCCTCGGCCTCGGCGCGATGAGCCTTGCCGGAGACATCACCGGAATGAATTCGCTGAAGATTATGATCGGTTCGGTTGAGGTCTCTCCTCTGGCGACCGCAACGATTATCGGCATCATACTGAATCTGATTATTCCCTCGTCCAACAAGGGCGATGATGAGCCTTCCCCGATCATGGCTCCGACAACCGTCGACGCCGAAGCGGTTAAGGAGAAGAAACAGAATTTGTAATTCGTAGGTAAATAAGCAAAAAGGTCCCCGGTTTCGCCGGGGACCTTTTTCTTTTCGTCAATTATCATCCGCGAAGAAAACGAACGAGCAGACGACAGGTGTCCGCGCCGCCCAGGATCGACCGGATCAACTCCACCTCCACGCAGCCCGGACCCATCGCCGCCTCGAAGTTGTCGATCAGACTCAACCGGGAGCACTCGCAAAGCTCGGGCGCCGTTACATAGCCTTGCCGATACAATTCGCAATAGCATTCCGGGAACTCAAACGCGACAGAGCCGTCGTCA
This sequence comes from Clostridiaceae bacterium, assembly GCA_012729635.1. Taxonomy (GTDB): domain Bacteria; phylum Bacillota; class Clostridia; order Saccharofermentanales; family Saccharofermentanaceae; genus JAAYCT01. The sequence goes on from JAAYCT010000019.1 coordinate 22,832, forward strand.
TTTTTTTCGATGGCAACCCCCTCCATGCGCTCGGGTATTTTCTTTAAAAAATCATCGCGGTCCGTAGAATCGGCGTATGCTTCGACAAATATCTTCGCAGGATAAGAGTCCGAACAGGCCTTCGCGCATGGGCGAAAAAAGGCGCTCCTCGCCTCCGGATTCATCTCCCGAATCGTCCGGTCGAAGCCTTCAAACCAAATTTTTAAAAAATCGTTTCCCATCTGTTTCCTCAAAAAAACACTCTTTTGGTTACATAATATACTTTTTTCTTCACCATTTCTCATTTCTCATTTTTTATGCGCTCTGCACATATTTTTATTGATTCTTCATGGTTTTCGCAATACGATGAAGGGTAATAGCAGGATGGTAGCATGGTGATATAATGCGGAAGGTATTTTCGGGTCGTCATCGTTCGACTCCCCCTTATGCATATTTTATCGTTCTGTCTCCCCTGTATCGGAAATATCGTCCAACAAAGAGCCGAGCCCGCTTGATTAAGCGGAAGGAAGAGAGGTGTGATTCATGGTACTGGGAATTCCCGATTTCTGGATTTGGAGTGTGTTTATTTTATGCTTCCTCAGCACACTGCTTTGTGTCGTTTACGGTTTGATCAACTGGAACAAGGGCGCCGATAAGGAGCCGACACAAATGGAAGAGCATAAAGACTGGGAAGAGAAGCAAGAAAAAATCATTGAGGAGGAAGGACTCTGACGATCGTCGGAGTTTTCCGGTAAGGAGGGCCCAATGCTTTTTAAGATCATTGCAACCGTTATCTATCTGGCCATTCTGTCTTTTCTGGCCTATTCCGGGTTTAAGGGAACCAAGAATGCCAGCGACTATCTGGTCGGCGGAAGACAGATTCACCCCGTTATCATGGCGCTTTCATACGGCGCAACCTTTATCAGCACATCGGCGATTGTCGGTTTCGGCGGGAATGCCGGCCTTTTCGGCATGTCGCTTCTGTGGCTGACATTTCTGAATATATTCGTGGGCGTTTTTATCGCATTCGTCTTTTTCGGAAAACGGACGCGCAAGATGGGCCTGAATTTGGACGCGCATACCTTCCCGGAGCTTCTGGGCCAGCGTTATCAATCCAAGTTTATTCAGGGCTTCTCTTCGATTTTGATTTTCCTGATTATGCCGGTATATACGGCGGCGGTCCTCAAGGGCGGCGTCGAATTTATGGCGACCACGTTCCAGTTAAACTACGATGTTACCTTGTTCTTTCTGATTCTGATTCTGGCGGTCTTCGTTTCGATGGGCGGCATGAAGGGCGTCATGTACGGTGACGCTTTTCAGGCAATTATCATGTTCTTCGGAATGGCCGCACTGATTATTGTCGTCTATTTGCAATTGGGCGGAATCGTAAGCGCCAACGAGAAACTGACCGCTTTGGCCAGCAACCCCGTCGCGATGGAGCAGATGGTCGGAAAGACCCCTCCCGGATTTCAGGGGTGGACCAGCATGCCGGTCTTTAACTCTCCGCTTTGGTGGACGGTTGTATCTTCAATCGTCATGGGCGTCGGAATCGGCGTTCTGGCTCAGCCGCAGTTGGTCGTTCGCTTCATGACCGTAAAGAGCAATCGCGAGTTGAACCGGGCGGTTGTCTCCGGCGGTGTTTTCATTCTGTTTATGACCGGTGCGGCCTTCACGGTCGGTGCTTTGTCAAACGTACTGTTTTTCGAAAAATTCGGACAGGTCGCCGTTACCTATGCCGGAGGCTCGGATAAAATTATTCCTTCTCTGATCACCGAGTTTCTGCCGAGCTGGTTCTCGACGATTTTCATGCTTGCGCTTCTGGCGGCCGCGCTTTCGACGTTGACCAGCCTTTTTCACGCGATCGGTACTTCGTTCGGCCGGGACTTTTTCGAAAAAACGCTCGGAATGAAGAAAAATTCCTTGATCGTCACCCGAATCGGCGTGATCATCGCAATCCTGATTACGGCGATGCTTGCATTTGTTGCGCCGCGTATTGAGGAAACGGACGGCTTGATCGTCATGGGCACATCGATTTTCTTCGGTCTTTGCGGAGCGGCATTCCTGCCGAGCTACGTCGGTGCGATTTATTTCCGGAATATTTCCCGGAAAGCCGCGATCTCAAGCATCTGCACCGGTGCCTTTGTCTGTCTGTTCTGGCTTTTCTTTATCCATTCCAAGGCCGCCAAAACGATCGGACTCTGTCCGGCGCTTTTCGGAAAAGATAACCTTCTGGTTGATACGGCATTGGCGAAACTCTCGCAGATCGACAGTATTATGATTGCTCTGCCGATTTCCGTTATCGTAATCGTTGTTGTCGGTATTCTCACCAAGAACCAAGCCGACAAGGCGCACGCCGATAAGTGCTTCGACGGCGTTAAATAATCTCAAATTTTCATAGGATCAGGAAGCCCCGAAGAATCATCTTCGGGGCTTCTTTTTCGTTCATTTGTAAGCAGACCGGGAATCCACCGGGAATCCATACAAAATGATTATAGGTCAAACGACTCCAAAAAATCCTCGCCCTTTTGCACCTCATGAAACGACAGGCCGGGATATCCGAGTTGACGCATCACCTCGTAGATCGTTATCGCAACGCTGTTGGAAAGATTGAGACTTCGCGCCTCCGCGGTCATCGGAATTCGGAAGAGCCGATCCGGTTTTTTCGAAAGCAGCGCATACGGAATGCCCGTGCTCTCCTTTCCGAAAATCAAATAGATGTCCTCATGAAAATCCGGAAAGCAAATGTCCGACGGCGGGTGTTTGCCGTACCGGGTCAGGAAAAAATACTCTCCCTTATTTTTTTCGCTGAATTCGGAAAAATTCGAATAGACCGTCCAATGTGCGTGTTCCAGATGATTGGATGAATAGCGTCCGACGTTTTTTCGGTTTAAATCGAAACCGACCGGCTCAATAATATGAAGCTCGGTACCGGTAGCGACACACAATCGAATGATGTTCCCGGTATTATGGGGAATTTCCGGCTCGAACAGAACGACGTGAACGGACATTCATTTTCTCCGATCAGGCTTTGACTGCCGAATCATGATGTACGTCCGGCTCCTGTGCACCCTCCTGCTCGCCTTCCTGCGGTCCGCGCAACTCTTCCATCTTGGAAGCCGATACCGCCTGGGCAATATTGAGCATATGATCTCCGAGACGCTCAAAATCCGTCAGCATCTCCGTATATATGACGCAGGCCTCTCCGTTACAATCACCGGCCATCAGGCGCTCGATCTGTTTGCCGCGGAACTTCGCGGTAATGTCATCCATCTCCTGCTCCGCCTGACTCATTTGCGTCAACAACTCCTCCGCGCTCCGGTCCTTGTGCGCGTACAGTAAGTCCAGTGCCTCCAGACATGTATTTCTCATGACATCCACTTCGGCCTGTGCCTTAGCCGACAGTTTCAGTCCCTTGCTGTCCAGCAGATGAGCGTAGCCGGCTATATTAATCGCGTGATCTCCGATTCGTTCGATGTTTCCGGTAATTTTAAAATACGCGTTGATTGCAACCGAGTCATTCTCGGTCATCTCCATGGCAATCATATGAGAAATAAAATACGAGATTTCTTTATTCAGATAATCAATATAATCTTCAACCCGTTCGATTTCCTCCTGAAGCTTTTGACTGTTCGCTTTGACGGCTTCAAAACTACGGTCAATATTGTCTCTGGCCATCGCGAGCATTCGCTCGACCTCCAGGCGAAGCTGAACGATAAAGATTGCGATCGAACCGATCGGATACTCATTCTTGAGAATGGAGCGGTCCAGATATCGAAGGCGCGGGCCCAGCTCAAGCTCGAATGCGCGGTCCGGAAGAAGCTTTCTTACGAAGCGAACCAGGAGCGCTCCGAAAGGTAGCAGGATCAAGGTGGTCGCAAGGTTAAAAATCAAGTGGAAATTCGCGATTTGCGATACGGGTTTGTCCGGAGTAAATCGCATGACCATTCCTGTGATATCCGTCGAAAAGACCAATGCCAGAAAAATCATCGTTCCGATGATATTGAATATCAGATGAATAAGCGCGGCTCGCTTGGCGTTCCGGTTCGCGCCTACGGAGGCCAGAAGCGCTGTTACGCAGGTTCCGATATTCTGTCCGAAAAGAACAAACACCGCGCTCGGAAGACCGATCAGACCGCCCGCGGCCAATGACTGTAAAATTCCGACGGAGGCCGAGGACGATTGAATAATCGCGGTGATACCCACTCCGATCAAAACCCCAAGTAACGGGTTAGAGAAACCGGACATCAGTCCGCGGACCATCGGATCATCGCGCAGACTTGCAACCGACCCGCTCATCATCCCCATTCCGAGAAAAAGGATGCCGAGCCCGGCAATGACCAAGCCGATATGATGAAGCTTTTTGGATCGAAAGAAGACGACAAGGACGACTCCGGTCAAAGCGATCAGGGGCGCAAGCATACCGATGTCCAAAGCAATCAGCTGACTGGTGATGTTGGTGCCGATATTGGCGCCCATGATAATCCAGGTCGCCTGCATCAGCGTCATAATCCCCGAATTTACAAATCCGACGACCATAACGGTCGTGGCGGATGACGACTGAACCGCAGCGGTGATTCCGGTTCCGACCAGTACGCCGAGAAAACGATTGGAAGTCAGGCGTTCCAGAATTTTTTTCAGTTTATCCCCGGCGACCGCTTCCAGGCCGCCGCTCATCATTTTCATTCCGTACAGAAAAAGGGCGAAGCCGCCGAGAAAGGCGAGATAATCAAATTTCATCTTTTTCCTTTTTCACACGATTGTTCATATGTTGCTTGCAACTGATTTCCAGAGGATTTTACATAAATAACGGCAGTCTGTCAAAACAAAAAAATACTTGATTTTACGTAGGTTCCTGACGTTTAGACGGGCATCTATGGGACGCCGTCTTGATTGTTTTCATGCCGCTTTTTTCGCTCCCCGCACGCATGGCATAATACGCTGATACAAGCGGCACATATCCCATTCTCTGAAGCTCCGAGTACGGAAGGTTCTTATAGTTTTTTTTGGTATGCCGTCCGGTTTCCAGATAACGAAGCATGGATTGCATATATGAATCGATTTCCCGTAAATCATCCGCGTCACTGATCAGCGGGAAATACCATCGGCTCCACGTTAATTCATCGTCCCGGTCTCCGGTTCCGAAAAATTTGAATCGAAATTTACGAATCATCGCGCGGACGGCCCGTTCCGTAGAAGCCTCTTTGCGCACCTTCCACCGGTACAGCTTTCTGGCCGCTCGCGAGATTTTCCCCTTCATTTTGCGAACGGATGCTTCCGACAGTCCGATTCTTCCGGCCCGATAGGAAAGCCCCAAAAATTCCCAGCCCTCACCCGGGGACACGACGACGGATTTTTCCTCGTTGCGGCAAAGACCGTGAAGCAAAAGCGCCTTTTCAATTCTGTCCCACAGACTTTTCACTTCCCCGGGGTTGCAGAAAAAAATCATATCGTCCGAGTATCGTGCATATACCGGCGCCCAGGTAACGGCCTCCCGATCAAAATCCGTAAGATACAGGTTCGCCAGTAACGGAGAAAGCGGCATGCCGGCCATAATCCCTTTACTTTCATCCCGAACGACCCGTCCTTTTTCACGCACCCGATCATTACGAAGCATGGCCGTAACGGATGCCGCCACGCCCGGCTCCCGCTCCAGTGCATCCGTAAGAATCCGAACCATGCGTTCCACCGGCACGCTGTTAAAATAATTCCGGATGTCGATTCGTATGCATGCGTAATCCGGGCGGTAGCGCAAAACGACGGATCGAAAAGCGGCGCGGATCGAAAAACCCGGCCGAAACGCCAGACAGCACGGGGACAGCCCGATCTCCGTTCGTGCCAGACAGTAATGAACGGCCTTGAGCATCAGGCGATCGGTGTCCGGATACACATAGACCACACGCTTCTTGTCGCTTCCGAGTTTACGGATTTGAACCCTTTCCGGAAGATCCGGGGTACCGATTCCTCTTACAAAGGCTTGCGCGCGATCCAAAATTGCATCGACACAGGGAAACGCCGACTCCGCCGCATCCTCAAAAAATCGGTGTCTCCGTTTTTCCTTTTCGATTTCCTCCGCAAGAAAAGTCGAAACCTCCTCCTGCCGAAGCATCTGATCTGCATCCATCTGATGATCCCTTTTTGCATAATTGTGATATCGAGGGAAAAGCCTTCGTCCGTCGCGGATATGCGCCGATTACGAAGGCTTGAATTTCGGGGTTTTCGGCCGTAAGAAGCGTTGTGAAATTGCTGTAAGCAATACCGGAGTGAACCCGAACGCCCTTCCTTCAAAGTCCGTATCGGTCCGGGCTTCCCCCATTCGAAGGAACAACCAGAGTTGTATCTTGGCCGCTACCCTTATCCCAGATCAATTATATCACCCGTCACCCAATATTGCATCGACCCGACACCGGATACGTCGATACCGACGATACGCCTTCTCGCACACTCACTCCGTTAAATCAAGGGATGAACGTGCGGTTCTCCGTACGGCGAACGTGAAAACCTTCGCTATGCGGCGCCCTCTGCGGCAACCACCTCATAGGGCCAACTGATGATCCCGCCGAAATCATATACATTTTTGTATCCCATATCGAAAAGTATCTGCGCTCCAGCCGCACTCCTTCGCCCGCTTCTGCAATACACGAGCAGTACGCTTTCTTTATCCGGAATCAATTCCCCGGCCAGCTGCTCGATGGACCCGAGCGGAATCAGCACGGCCCCCTCAATGTGCCCCGCATCAAATTCATATTGTTCCCGAACATCGACGATGACATACCCCGAAAGCGTATCCATCATCTCTTTGGCCTCCTGCGCGGTAATGAGGCGGACCCCCGACTCATCCGTCGTTGTTTCGGAGACGTCGGCCGAAAGTTTTGAATCGTCGGTCCCGGGCTCATCCGACGGATTGAGAAAGGATGATATCCTTTCTGTTGCGGCCGAACACGATGTACATATAATCAAAATACAAAGAAGTATACACAGGACATATCGTTTACTCGCATTCTCTTCTCTTCTCATCCCGGTTTCCTTTCCTGCCCGTGAAAGCGTCTTTCATTCATTATACGATGGGACCGTCCCAAAGAAAATCCTTTGTTTCGTCCCTTGCGGATGAAACGTCGGCGACCCCGATCATACGTATCTTTCGTCGAAATAGTTTGAAATACAAACCGCTTTTATTGTGCAAATCGCACAGCGAATCGTTCTGTTTTCGTCAAATCGCCTTGACGAAAGCCCTTTCGGGAACTATAATTTTTATGTAATCGTGCTCGAGAACGGAACGTTTCGCGGTAAATAAATACGGATTTCCGCGGGCACGCTGATTGCTTTTTCGGAACTGTCGATAAAATTATCGATACAAGTCTTGCGTATCGGAAGGAGGGGATATTCGGCGCAGTCAGTTTGTTTTTTCCAATATTCCAAACCAAAAAACCAAAGGAGTGTGCAAAATGAAAACAACTAAGAGAATACTCGTTCTGATCGTTGCTCTCGCTTGCCTGATGTCCGTAATGTCCCTGGCGGCTTGCGACAAGGCCGGCGGAAAAGGGACCAAAGTCGGTGTTGCTATGCCGACACAGTCTCTCCAGCGCTGGAACCAAGACGGTGCGAACATGAAGAAGTCCCTTGAGGAAGCCGGCTTCGTCGTTGATTTGCAGTATGCAAACAATGAAGTCGCTACTCAGCTGTCCCAGATCGAGAACATGATCACCAGCGGCTGCAAAGTTCTGGTTATCGCTTCGATCGACGGCTCTTCGCTCGGAAACGTCCTCGCGGACGCCAAGAAAGAGAAGATTCCGGTTATCGCTTATGACCGTCTTATCATGGAGACGGATGGAGTTTCTTACTACGCCACGTTCGACAACTTTAAGGTCGGAGAACTGCAGGGTAAGTTCATCGAAGAGAAACTCGATCTGAAAAATGCCGCCGGTCCTTTCAACATTGAGCTGTTCGCCGGATCTCCCGACGATAACAATGCTCTCTTCTTCTTCAACGGCGCCATGAGCATCCTTCAGCCTTACATCGACAGCGGCAAGCTGAACGTTGTTTCCGGTCAGACCGATTTCGCGACCATCGCGATCAATGAGTGGAAGACCGAGAGAGCTCAGAACCGTATGGACGACCTTCTGACCGCGAACTATGCGACCGGAACGAAGCTTGACGTCGTTCTTTCTCCGAATGACTCTCTTGCGCTCGGTATCGCCAATGCTCTCGAGCAGGGCGGATTTGTTCCCGGAACCAACTGGCCGATCGTTACCGGTCAGGACTGCGACGTTGCCAACATGAAGAACGTCATCGCCGGCAAGCAGTCCATGTCGATCTTTAAGGACACCCGTACTCTTGCGGACAAGGTTGTTGAAATGGTTAAGGCCATCATCGAAGGCACGACCGTTCCGGTCAATGACGAGAAGACATACAACAACGGCGTTAAAGTCGTTCCTTCTTTCCTTTGTGATCCGGTTTTTGCCGATGTGAACAACTATGAGGATATTTTGATCAAGAGCGGCTACTATACCGCAGATCAGCTGGCATAATCCTCATTAACGCCCGAAACACTGGGTAGTCAAAATTAACTGTATTGTGTGAGACGGGCATGTTATCTGTTGAATTACGGTTGCATGCCCGTCTTACTCTGTGCAAACACAAATCGAAATGGGGTGGCGTGTTTGGATAATATCCTGCTGGAAATGAAAGGAATCACGAAACTTTTCCCGGGTGTTCGCGCGTTGGATAATGTTAATTTATCTGTAAAAGAGGGAGAAATTCACGCAATCGTCGGTGAAAACGGCGCCGGAAAATCAACGTTGATGAACGTACTCAGCGGAATCTATCCCTACGGAACATATGAGGGTGATATATTCTACGACAATCGAGAATGCCGATTCCGCATGATTAAGGACAGCGAGAAACTCGGAATCGTCATCATCCACCAGGAACTGGCACTGGTCCCGTATCTTACGATCGGCGAGAATATTTTTCTCGGGAACGAACGCCAGAATCTCGGATTCATCGACTGGAACATGACCTATCACAAAGCGGACGAATTACTGAAAAAGGTCGGCTTGAAGGAAAGCTCCCGAACACTGATCAAAGATATCAGTGTCGGTAAACAGCAACTTGTCGAAATCGCCAAGGCGCTCGGGAAAAATGTTCGCCTTCTGATTCTTGATGAGCCGACCGCTTCGCTGAACGATGTGGATTCCAGAAAGCTTCTGGATCTCATCCTTGAATTGAAATCAACGGGAATTACCTCCATTATAATTTCACACAAATTGGAAGAAATATCTTATGTGGCGGACCGAATTACCATCCTTCGGGACGGATCGACCATCGAAACCCTGGATAAGTCCGCGGACGATATCACCGAGCCGCGCATCGTTCGGGGAATGGTCGGAAGAGAAATGGTTGACCGATTTCCCCAACATGAATCAAACCCCGCGGAAGAAGCGCTGAGAATTGAGAACTGGTCCGTACGGCATCCCCTGTACTCCGAGAGAATGGTCGTAAAGAACGCTTCTCTGAACGTTCGAAAAGGTGAAATCGTCGGTATCGCCGGTCTCATGGGCTCCGGAAGAACCGAGTTGGCCATGAGCATTTTCGGTCAGGCATACGGAACGTTGATAAGCGGTGACTTATATAAGTTCGGGAAAAGAACAGACGTTTCCTCCATCTCCAAAGCCATCCGTGAAGGCATTGCATACGTCACGGAGGACCGAAAAGGAGACGGTCTGGTTTTACCGGAAACCGTCGCGAAAAACATCACTTTGGCCAAGCCGGAGAAAATACAAGCCGGCATTTTTGTGGACAAGGACTTAGAGTCTCGTTATGCCGGTGAGTACTGTAAAAAACTGACGATTAAGACACCGTCGATTCACCAGTTCGTCGGAAATCTGTCCGGGGGAAATCAGCAGAAAGTGCTGGTCAGCAAATGGATGTTTACCGACGCCGATATCCTGATTATGGACGAACCGACCCGGGGAATCGATGTCGGTGCAAAATTCGAGATTTACTGTATTATGAGGGACCTTGCCGCTGAAGGAAAGGCAGTTATTATGATATCTTCGGACCTTCAGGAAATTCTCGGTATGTGCGACCGTATATACGTAATGTATGAGGGTCGGATCATCGGTGAATTGAAACGCAAAGATGCTTCTCAGGAAGTGATTATGAGTATGATACTATCCGCGAGTAAAGGAGCGTAACGACCATGAAAGACAAAACCGTGCCCGAAACGAAGAACTCTCCGGATTCCGATACCAAGCGCTTTTCTCTGCCGGAAATGCCTTCGCCGCAGTATCTGGATGAATTGTCGGAGGAAGAGGCAACCCAAGCGATAAAGGATGCCAAGGATAATTTGAAGGCGTACCTCTTGACCCTCGATCGGAAGGATCGTGCCGTTGCCCGCAGGGAAGCAAAGTCCATCCAATCTCAGGCGATGAGAAGTTACCTTGATTCTTTATCGAAAGCACCCCGAATTCCTTCGAAAAAGGAATTCGCCTCTCTTCCCGCACCTGAATGGAAACTGAAGATCGCCGAGGCTCAAAAAGCTCGTACAGCGTATTTGGATTCCCTTCCGAAACGTCGACTGAAAAGAGTTCTTGCCATGGAAAAAGCCGAGCAAAGAACGGAGATTCTGTCGGTTTTGGGAAACACGTCCAAAAAATACTCCATGCTGATTGCTCTGATTGCGGTTATTCTGTTTTTCGGCATCTCCACGCAGGGAGTTCTGTTAGCCCCCCGAAATGTTTCCAACCTGATTTTTCAAAACTCATATGTTGCGATTCTTGCGGTAGGAATGCTTCTGTGTATCCTGACGGGAGGTAACATCGACCTTTCCGTCGGTTCCGTGGTGGGATTTGTCGGTGCCGTTGCGGGTGAACTGATGATCAACCGGAAAATCGGTGTATTGCCCACCATCATCGTTTGCCTGCTTCTCGGTCTCTTTATCGGTTTTTTCCAAGGAGGGTGTATCGCATATATCGGGGTTCCGCCATTTATCGCTACCCTCGCGGGAATGATGATTTTCAGGGGACTGACTCAGTTTGTCCTGCGAGGGCTTACCTTAGCCCCGTTCCCCGACGACTTCCTCAAATTGTCTACCGGTCATATCGAAGACTTTTTCCCGATCCAGTCTATTCCGCTCAATATTACCTGTCTATTGTTCGGTTTTACTGCGACGGCGATTTTCGTGATCCTCAAGCTCGTCGGTCGCTTCCGTAAAATCAAGAAGGGTTACGAAACCGGAAGCACGACCATGTTCATCGTGAATATCGTTCTGATTTCCGTCGCGCTGATTGCGGTGACGATTCGTCTGGCGGAATATAAGGGTATCCCGACGGTTTTCTTTATTCTGCTTGCAATCGTCTTAATCTACGCAACCCTGACGAGCAACACCGTTCCCGGACGATACCTGTACGCTTTGGGCGGGAACGCAAAGGCGGCCCGACTTTCCGGAATCAACACCAAACGAGTCATGTTCCTGGCGTACACCAATATGTCCTTCCTGGCAGCTGTCGCCGCACTGGTATTTGCCGCCCGGCTGAACTCCGCGAACCCGACGGCCGGGTTGAGTTTCGAACTGGACGCGATCGGATCCTGTTTTATCGGCGGTGCTTCGGCATACGGCGGAATCGGTACGGTCGGCGGAGTTCTGATCGGCGCCACGTTCATGGGTGTCATGAACAACGGCATGAATATTTTGGGCTTCGATACCGCGGTCCAACAGGTCGTCAAAGGCCTGGTATTACTGGTCGCTGTCGCCTTTGATGTGGTCTCCAAAAGAAAGTCGCGTTAACCACCGATACAACGTGGGGAAAGCAGATGACTTCGATTAAAAAAATAGCCGAAATCGCCGGTGTATCCCGAGGCACGGTAGATCGTGCGCTCAATAACCGCGGTGAGGTCAACGAGGAGGTTGCCGAAAGAATTCGGGCAATCGCGCGTGACCTCGGTTATAAAACAAACCGTGCCGGTCTCGCGCTTGCCGCCAGAAAGCATCCGCTTAAGATCGGCGCGGTTTTTCCGTCCGAAGGAAATCCGTACTTCACCGACGTAATCGAAGGAATACGGACCGCCGAAAAGGAACTCATGGATTACGCCGTTTCCGTCTCGCTCAAAACAACGCGGGGCTTTTCGGCCGAAGCCCAAATTCAAAAAATAGACGAGCTGGTTTCGGAAGGCATTCAGGCGCTGATACTATGCCCGGTCAACGAGAAGATCATCACCGAAAAAATCAACGCCCTGGTCGATTCCGGTATTCCGGTCATCACTTCAAACACGGACCTTGAGAACTCCGATCGTCTTTGCTATGTCGGAACGGACTACACGAAAAGCGGTCGGGTCGCCGCCGGCCTGATGGGATTGGTCGCCTCCGGAAAACCGATGAGTGTCCTGATTCTGACCGGCTCCATTCATGTGTTGGGCCACAATCAAAGCATCTCGGGGTTTTATTCCGTAATCAAGAACGATTATCCGAACATCACCGTATCGGATGTGGAAGAAACACTCGATAATTCGGATATTTCCTATAAAATTACGAAACGCGTCCTTCTCTCGGCCCGGGTTCCGGACGCCATATACATGACGGCGGGCGCGGTCGGAGGCACCTGCAGGGCACTTTCCGAGTCGGACACGGGTCGGAACATCAAATTATTCACGCACGATATTACATCGGAGTCCCGTCCGTATCTTCTCTCCGGAATCATCAGCGCGACGATTCCTCAGGATCCGTACCGCCAGGGATATCTTCCGGTAAAAATGCTTTTTGATTATTCTTTGGATAAACAACCGCCGAAAAGCGATCGGATATACACCGACTCGTATATCATTGTGCGGGAAAGCCTGTAACGCGCGCGACGGAAAAAGCAGGATCACTTTTCAAAAGGCTTTTCGCGCGATATTTCATCCAACGCACGGCTCACCTCATCGCTGATTTCGCTCGCTTCCTCGGTCGCCAGCCAAATCGCACCCTCCGCGCCCGATACGCCTCCGGCCGCGACCAATCGAGTATCGATCCCGTAGAGAATTTTCATCGCCTCGATTTCCGTAATGATTTCTCCGCTTACGGGCATCATGCGAAACCCGCTCGCACCCGGTGCGTTCATCAAACCGGCAACCTCATGAATGTTTTCGCAAACCCGTTTTTCCAGACCGACGGGAAGGATCAGTCGGGCACGTCTTCCGATCACTGCGGGAATGGCTTTCATAATGGTTCCGCCCTGCGGGTGTCCGATCAATATTCCGGCCGTGCCCGCCGATCGATTCACAAAATTCGCGCCTTTTACTATAACATCTCCGCTTCCGACACGCTCGATAACGTCCTCGATGGTCTTACCGGAAACATACCGTCCTTGATCGATAACCACATCTCCGAAAAAAGCCGAATCGCTCTTCAGACGCCCGGCTTCGTCCGTATCCTTATGATTCGCCGTTGTAATTCCCCGAAAAAAGTGACGACTCAGAAATTCTTCGGAAAGACCGATACGGGAAAGAAGCTCTTCGGCAACATAGGCGTTGGTCGTTCCCGCGACGACAATCACCATTCCGGTTCGGATCGCTTCCGACGCACAAATCATTTTAGCGACGGCTTTCCCGATCAGGCGCTTTCCGGCCGCCGGGGTCAGAAGAATGAGTTTCAACAATATCCCTCCCAAAACAGCGCCGTTTTCGTTTCATCCGAAATCGGCGATCCGTGAAAGAATACACGGAGTTCAGATGGCCAGTCCGCCGGACGCAAGCGCGCAATTGATCGCCAACACTGCGGCCAACACCTGAACTTCATTATCCTGACTTTTAATATCGATCGAATAACTGTCGCCCATCGATAAAAAGACCTTGCTCACTGTCGCGACAATACCGTATCCGCCGACAATTTTGTATTCATGGGAAAAAAGCTCTCCCTTGATCGACCAATCCAGACCAACCATGTTGAACTCCGGTCGGAGAAGAGAGAATTTTTTATTCACTTCGAAACGATAGCGGTCATCAATATAGACCTCAAAACGGGGAAGAATGGATATCGCTTTTTGCCGAATGGCCGCAACCTCATTATCGTTATTGTCGAAAATATGAAGCTTTCGACCCCAACTCAAAAGTTCTCCCTGAATATAATACTTGTCATTTCCGTTGAAATCCTTCACCGTAAAACGCTCGGACCATGAAAAAATTCTTTGTTTCAAATATAGTTTCATTTTAGAATATCCCCCGCAAGCACAAAAACCCTCGACTACAAAGTCATTCTAGCACGGTTTGATATAATAAGCGATAAGAGGGAGATGTTTTTCCCCCACCAGTTCTTGTATCAAATTATCATGACGTCCGTCACAATTCTTGCTATTTCTGCTCTTTCTGCGATAATCTATAAGTAGAGAATACTCGTAACCCCGAACAAATCGGTCCATAAGCGAAACGATTAAGGCATAAACCGAGCAAGGAGACAGTCCCGTGAAAACAACGATATTGATTGCGGACGGTCAAAAGGAAACCCTCAACACTCTTCGACTTCACCTCGAAAAGGAAGGGTATCGTGTTCTCGAGGCCCAAAACGGATCGGACACTCTGGAATTGTTATACCTGCACCGTATTGATTTAGCCATTCTGGATATTTCACTTCCGGGAACCGGTGGGTCCTTCCTGATCAAAAAAATGCGCGAAACCTCCGATTTTCCGATCCTCTTTCTTTCTTCGAGCGACGGAACCGATGAATTGCGCCAGGCCTTTCGGCTCGGAGCGGATGACTTCATCTCAAAGCCGTTCGTGCCCTTCGAACTGATGAATCGAGTCAAGGGTCATCTTCGTCGGATGCGCCAGTTTTCGGACGCTAAGAGGTCGGATTCGGGGATATACCGTTACGGTTCGCTTCAAATCAACACGGATGATTGCGAGGTCACCAAGGACGGCGTGACGCTTGCGTTGGATCCGACCGAATACAAGATTCTTCGCCACCTGATGGAAAACCCGGGAACTTCCTTCGACCATCACCGTCTGTACGAGGTCGGTTGGAACGATACCCGCTTTGTCGATGACACAACGATTGAAGGCACCCTCCTGCAGATTCGCTTCAAGCTCGGAGATCCCGAAGGCTCATATATCCGTATATCCGACTCGCGATATTCCTTCAGCGTCGATCCGCCTCCTTCCGAAACCGATGCCGATCGGATTGACACGCCCCCCGGGAATTTGTAGAATAATCGGGCATCTTGCCGAAGTCCGAAACTCGGTAAAAACAGAAAACAAGGAGAGATGGTCGAGTTGGTTTAAGGCACCGGTCTTGAAAACCGGCGAAGGTTTATAGCCTTCCGTGGGTTCGAATCCCACTCTCTCCGCCATACGAAAAATAGGCACCCCCTTACGGGGTGTCTATTTTTTGTCTTGCAGTTGCAGAGAGTGGGATTCGAACCCGAGAGGGCTGACGCCGACAAGACGGCCACCCTGCGGGTGTCCGTCCGGCGGAAGCGGAGGAGCGACAGCGACGACGGGACAGCACGCGAAGACCTTGCGAGCAAGGGCGAAGCGAGCGGGAATCCCACTCTCTCCGCCATACGAAAAATAGGCACCCCCTTACGGGGTGTCTATTTTTTGTTTGGGTTGTTGATGGGAGGGAGTCGGCTTCGAAAAGGAATGCAATGGTTGATCTCCGCCTCCGATTCGCACGCACTCCACCCGATGCGTCCCATTCAAGTCGAGCCCGCCTTTTCTCGAATGAGTTCCGCAGGATCGCCCGGGCGATCCGAGGACCTGTTCGAATGAGAGAAAACCGGCGGGTCGACTTCCGAGGACCTGTTCGAATGAGAGAAAACCGGCCGGTCGACGTCCGAATTTATTGACATATGTCCGTTATCGGAATACCATGTTATCGTAGATTTATACAAATATAATAAATGCGAAAGAGGGTACAATTATGCGCAAGACAGATGTATTGGTAATCGGCGGAAGTGCCACGGGCCTGGTCGCGGCGATGACGGCAAAGTCGAATTATCCCGACAAAGATGTGACCGTGATTCGTAAGGAAGAGAAAGTGATGATTCCTTGCGGGATTCCATATATTTTTAACACCGTTCAAACCAGTGACAACAATATCCTTCCGGACGGTGGACTCGTCAACATGGGTGTCAATATCATCGTCGACGAAGTCACCTCGGTCGATGCCAAAGCGAAAACATGCGTGACCGCCGCAAACGGTGAGATTGCTTTTGATAAGCTGATTGTCGGCACCGGTTCCCTTCCGGTTATTCCGGGCTGGCTCAAGGGCGCTGACCTTCAGAATGTTTACACGATATACAAGAACAAGGTCTACCTTGATGATCTGCATCAGAAGCTCGAAAATCTTAAGAAAATCGTAGTAATCGGCGCCGGGTTCATCGGTGTTGAGGTGTCCGACGAGTTGGTTCTTTCCGGAAAAGATGTCACGCTCGTCGAGCTTCTCCCGAACATCCTCGGTTCTACCTTTGACGAGGAGTTCGCCTCCGAAGCCGAGAAAATCCTCGCGGATCGCGGCGTTACAATCAAGACCGGTTGCGGCGTCAAAGAAATCCTCGGAGAAGGTACCGTGAAGCAGGTCTCCCTGGCCAACGGAGAAATCCTCGACGCGGATGCCGTTATCCTTTCACTCGGATACGCACCCAATACCACGCTTGCCGAGAGCATGGGCCTTGAGCTCAACGATTGCGGCTTCGTCAAAGCGGATCAGTATCGCCGCACCAATCTTCCCGATGTTTTCGCCGCCGGCGACTGCGCAGAGAAGGTAGATTTTTCGACCGGTAAGGTGAGCCGCGTGATGTTGGCCTCTACCGCTTGTACCGAAGCAAGAACCGCCGGCCTGAACCTGTACGAACTCAACACCTACAGTGAATTCAAGGGCACCGTCGGTATCTATTCAACCTGCATCGGCGAGACCGCATTCGGCGTTGCCGGCCTCATTGAAGCGGCCGCGGTCGCCGAGGGCTTCAGCATCGTCACCGGCTCTTTTACCGGCGTCGATCGTCATCCCGGTAAGATTCCGGATGCACACAAAGAAACCGTCAAGCTGATTGTTTCCAAGCAATCCGGCATCATCCTGGGCGGAGAAGTCATGGGCGGCAAAGGAGCCGGGCAACTGGTCAACGTACTCGGCGTTGCCATCCAGGGGCACATGAGCGTCTATGATCTGCTGAATATGCAGATCGGAACCCAGCCTCTTCTGACCGCGTCCCCCGCGGGATTCCCGTTGATCAAGGCCGCGGAAGCCGTCGCCAAGAAGCTCAAAGTATAACCTTCTGTCCTCTCTTCCCGAAAAGCACCGATTCGGCACTTTTCGATCGAAAAGCCGTTCTCCGCAGGCGCACCCCGTTTCGGCAAGGCCAACATGCCGAACGGGGTGCCCTTATGCTCGTTTGCATCGATCCCCTGTGCAAAATCATACCGCCGAGATATAGTCAACAAAAGCAATCTATGCTAAAATACCGAATAGTCACATTCAGCCGCCGTGACCGACTCGGAGAAGTACCCAAGAGGCTGAAGGGGAGGCTTTGCTAAAGCTTTAGACGGGGCAACTCGTGCGAGGGTTCGACTCCCTCCTTCTCCGCCAAGACAAATGAACACCCCTTTATGGGGTGTTTTTTTGTCTTGAATGATGTAAAGAGGGAGTCGAACCCTGCGAAGGCTGCCGACGAAGTGGAGGACACCCGGTGGGTGTCCGACCGGCGGCAGCGGAGGAGCGACCATTGATTTTTCGCACTCCCTCCCCCCCGAAGCGCCCCCTGCCAAGTCGAGCCCGCCTTTTCTCGAATGAGTTCCGCAGAATCGCCGTTAGGCGATTCGAGGACCTGTCTGAATGAGGGAAAATCGGCGGGCGACGACTGACTCCCTCCTTCTCCGCATTTGAAGGTTTTTACTAAGTCCACTTCAGGCAAGCACTCCCTCCACCCGAAACGCCCCTGCCAAGTCGAGCCCGCCTTTTCTCGAATGAGTTCCGCAGGATCGCTTCCAGCGATCCGAGGACCTGTCTGAATGAGAGGAAATCGGCGGGTCGACGCCCGGGTTCTTGTTTTTTTACTCCCCAAGGCAGAAAATGATTGCAGAATACGAATAATTATAGAGGAGTATCACCATGAACGAAAATATGCTCCGGGAATACGCCCGTCTGATCATTCACATCGGCGTTAATCTGCAAAAAGAACAGAAGCTCGTCATCGCGAGCCCGGTCGAGTGCGCGTTTTTCGCACGGCTTCTGGTGTCGGAGGCATACGAGGCCGGTGCCGGGGATGTCATCCTCAACTGGCGGGATGATCATTGCGCCCGGGAACACTGGCTTCACGCGGAGGACAGCCTTTTCGACAATGTGTATCCTTGGGACGCGCTTCAGAAGAACACGCTCGCGCGCGAGGGAGCGGCCTATATCGGAATTTCGGCCACCGATCCGGAGAACCTCCGGGGTGTCGATCCCGGGAGGCTTCGTCGTTGGGAGGTCGCGACCGGCCGGGACTTGAAGGAATTCAACCGGCTTCAGATGAATAACGGTTTTCCCTGGTGCGTCGTCTCGATTCCGATCGCGAGCTGGGCGGGAAAGGTTTTCCCGGATCGGACGGACGATGAGGCGATGGAGATGCTCTGGGCGGAGATATTCAAGGCAGTTCGTATCACTAATGATGGCTGCGCCATCAACGATGGCGGAGCCATCAAGGACGGCGACGCGGTCCGGGAATGGCGCGATCATTGCGACCGGCTCAAGTCCCGCGCGAAAAAACTCAACGACTGCAACTTCAAAACTCTTCATTACACAAACGCGCTCGGGACGGATCTGACGATCGAAATGCCCGCGGATCACGTGTGGCTGGCGGCGGAGGAATCTGCCGCATCCGGGGTCCCTTTTATCGCGAACATGCCCACGGAGGAGATCTTTTCCGCGCCGCGCCGGGATTCCGCAAACGGCGTGCTGGTCGCGTCCAAGCCGCTGGTTCGAAGCGGAAACATCATTGACGGAATCCGGCTGGTTTTCGAGCAAGGCAGGATCATCGAGGCGCACGCGCAGGTTGGCGAGGAGACCCTTCTGGCCGCGATAAACGTCGACGAGGGTTCGCATTTCCTCGGTGAGATCGCGCTCGTCCCTTACGATTCGCCGATTTCTCGGAGCGGCATCCTTTTCTATAACACACTCTTTGACGAAAACGCATCGTGCCATTTCGCGTTCGGCGAAGCGTATCCGGGTTGTATCCGGGGCGGAGACAAGATGAGCACGGAAGAATTGATCGCGCGGGGGATCAATGCGGAAAGCAGTACGCATGTGGACTTTATGATCGGCACGAAGGATCTGTCGATCGTCGGAACGACGCAGGACGGACGGAAGGTAGCGATTTTCGAAAACGGCAATTTCGCGTTCTGATTCGAAAAAAGCATCTGTCGGGCTGCTTTTTCCATAAATTCCTGCTTTTCGAGAGTGATTTCTCAACCCTTGTCCGCACATTCTCACTGACGTTTCTGTAGAATGGAATCAATCGAAAAAGCCAAAACTGCACATACGGAGGGAATCATCGTGGAAAAGAGATCGATCGGTCGCTTTTTGGCGGCACTGCGAAAAGCAAACGGAATGACTCAGAAAACACTTGCCGAAAAATTAAACGTGTCCGACAAGTCGGTGAGTCGTTGGGAGCAGGACGAGTGCGCACCGGACCTGAGCTTGATCCCCGTGATTGCGGAGATATACGGCGTGACCTCCGACGAGATCCTCCGGGGCGAGCGAGTGCATCGCGATTCGTCGTCCGGGGAAGCGATCAGCGAGAAATCGGAAAAACAAATCGAGCGCATTATTCGAAGTTCCGTGACGCAATTTCAAGTCCGAAGTCTGATCGACGTCGGGATATCGGTCACCGGCCTTCTGGTCGCGATGATCTGCAACTTCGCCTTTTTGCGATCCCAGCTCGGCTTTTTTCTCTCCTGTGTATTCTACTTAGCGACCATTGTCGTTGAATCTGTTTTCCTGATCCTTTCTCTTTCGAAAATCAGCGGGAACGAGTTCGATGCCGAGATTGTAATGGCCGCCAAAAGGCGCCTGGTCCGGAGCTTCGGATTCACCGTATCGGCAGCAATTTGTATGTTTGCGTTCTCCCTGCCTCTGGCGATTATGGGTGGTACGCACTGGGGACTTCTGTTCGATGAATGGCTGATTACCGGCTTAAGTCTTGGGCTCTTGGCTGTCTTAATGTGCTTAGCCGTTTCGGGCTTTGTTTCATCGGCACTTGTTAAAAAAGGGACATATTCACTTCCTGTTATCGAAACGGAGTCAAAACCCATGCTCCGTCGACTGAAAAGCAAAGTGATTATTGCGGTCACTGTCATTATATTTATTGTTCACATCGTCGGCTTCTTCTTAAGTCAGGCGAATGAAATGGGCGAGTTTACGGGCACTTCCTACGATAATTATGGTCAATTCAAGGCGTTTATGGAGTACAATCCGAACCTGGACGCAAATGATTATCCTGTCGATCATGAGGGTAACGAATACTTCACAGAAATAACAGGCGAAAACGGAGAGGTTCTTTGCCGGTACCAGCCGAGAAACGATTCAGTCAGCGATTGGAAATATGGTTCGGGGGAAGACCGACTTCCGATCGTTGTTTATACAGAGCATGATTATAATGTCGAAAATTCAATCCGTATGGCTATTGGCACTGGGGCACTCAGTCTGACCATAGGAAGCATTGTCGCAGGTATCATCATATATCACAAAAAGCGAAAGGCGATTCTCTCTAAATAGTTGGCGGCCGCTGAAACAGACTCGGGAAAAGCGGGAACTCTGTTCACACTTCTTCTTCTACACATCGGGAATCTTATGATGGGAATCTCTGTCTCCGTGATCACACGCTAATTCTTTCAGTTTGTTCACCTGCTCGTTGGTCCCGAGAACGATCATGGAATCTCCCTCCCGCAGTATTTCATCGGGGCCGGGATTAAAGCTCATTTTTTTCGCGTTCTTTTCCTGCAGTGCAAGAACGACCAGACCCGTTTTGTCCGGGATTCTCGCGTCCTTCAACGACTTTCCGATCAGCTCCGATCCGCCGAAAATAACGACGTCTTCCAAATCGAGAACCACATCTCCGACATGGGTGATCATGTCCAGAAAAGAAATGACCGTCGGCCGAAGCATGATCGCCGCCATACGACGCCCGCCGATCTCGTTGGGAGAGATCGTTCGGTTCGCGCCGGCACGCATCAATTTTTCACTCGCGTGATCCTCGATCGCCCTTGATATGATATATAAGTTCTTATTCAAAAATCGCGAGGTCAGCACCGTAAACACGTTGTCCGCATCATTCGAGAGCGAACAGATCATCCCGCGCGCTTTCATAATGCCCGCCTCCAAAAGCGTCTCTTCATCCGTCGCGTCCCCGAAGATCGTCATCACATCCCGCTTGATCAACTCGTCCACCCGCTCCCGATTATTGTCGATCACAACAAACGGAACATTGCTCTTCTCGAATTGCCGGATCACATTCGCGCCGGTCTCTCCCGCGCCGCAAAGGATACAGTGATTGCTAAGCGTATTCATCTTATTCTTCAGCCTCCTCATGTGAACGATTTCTTTGATGTTGCCTTCGAGCAGAAATGACGCGATATTCGTAAAAATATACCCGACAAAACTGAGCCCGAGAAAAATAACGACGATGAAAAACATTTTTGCTTCCGGCGTCATTACGGATATCTCTTTGTATCCGACGGTCGAGATCGTGATCACGGTCATGTACAGCGCATCCAGAAAAGAAGCCTGTAACAACCGGCTTTACCCGATGACTCCGATCGCCAGAATCGCAAAGAAAGCAATAAGGATATATATTATTTTTCGATTGTTTTTCATAAATACCTCGAAAGAACGATCCATCATGCTCGGGAACAGCCAAACGAATTAACTTCATTGTAGCAAAAATCGATCCGTATGGGCATGGTTCCGGTTGTTGCGAAAGCTTTTCGCTGGTATATTCCATGAGCATTCGTCATATCGAGCGGTTATAATATAAGTACAACTCTCTGCTGTTCCTCCCCGGAACACTTTCGCCCCCGCGAAAAGGACCAAGCCGATGAAACTTCTTATTGCCGATGATAATCAACAGATCACATCCATTCTGGAGGAGTACGCCAAGAAAGAGGGCTACCGGACGGTCGTCGCGCATGACGGCGCGGAAGCCTTGCGGCTTTTCGCGCGCGAAAAGCCGGATGTCGTCCTTCTGGACGTGATGATGCCTCTTAAGGACGGTTTCTCGGTGTGCCGGGAGATCCGCAAGGAAAGCAATGTTCCCATTATCATGATCACCGCGCGCGGCGAGGATTTCGAGAAGATCATGGGACTCGAGATCGGGGCGGACGACTACATCGTCAAGCCCTTTTCGCCCGGCGAGGTCATGGCGCGCATCAAGGCGATCATGCGCCGGATCGAGCGCGAGACGGCGCAGGCGCAGGTATTTGTTTTCGACGACCTGACCGTCAATCTGGACGATTATACAGCAAGGATCAATGATCACGCCGTGCCGCTGACCAAGAAAGAGATCGAGATCCTCTGGACGCTCGCGGCAACGAAGAACAAAGTTTTTTCGAGAGAAAATTTATTGAACACGCTGTGGGGCTACGACTACTTCGGCGACAACCGGACGGTCGACAGCCACATCAAGCGATTGCGCGCCAAGCTCGACGAGTACGCGCACCCCTCGTGGAGCATCAAGACCATCTGGGGCGTAGGCTATAAATTTGAGGTGCAAGAAGATGCCGAAGAGTAAAATCGCCCGGAGGCTGAGCCTCTACTTTGTCGTAGCACTCCTGGTCTTCGCGATCGTCGTCGGCGCCGTTTTCCTTCTTTTGTTCCGAAACTATACCGTTTCCGTACACCGCGAAAAGCTCCGCGGCTACGCCGAGTCCCTGGCCGAATCGCTTTCCGGACAAAGCGGCCCGGGCTCGAATCAATTCGGCCCCTACCTGCGCTTTGCCGGCGAGGTCGCCGAGGCGGATGTCTGGATCGTCGACGAGAACATGGAGCTCCTTACGATCAGCCGCGGGCAGGGAATGGCGAGCGGACGATATAATTATACCGAGCTTCCGGAAAATGCCGGCGAGCTGATCGACGAGGTTTTCGAGGGCGAAACGGCCTTTAGTGAAGACTTCAGCGGCGTTCTTTCGACCCCGACCCTCACGGTCGGCGCACCGATCACCGATTCGAAAGGCGACGTAATCGGCGCAGTCCTTCTTCACTCTCCGGTCGAGGGCACCGCCGCGGCCGTCAACCGCGGCACATGGATGCTTCTGGGCAGTCTCGTACTCGCCCTGATTGTCGCGTTCGTCCTTTCCGTCATTCTTTCCGGCTCGTTTACCCGCCCGCTCTCGAAAATGAAAACAACCGCCTTACGCCTCGCCGACGGCGATTATTCGGCGCAAAGCGGCGTCCGCCAAAACGATGAGATCGGCGAGCTGTCCGGGGTGCTTGATTCACTGGCGGTCCGCCTCGACAAGGCGGACCGGGAAAGCGCAAAGCTCGAGACGATGCGCCGGGACTTTGTCGCCAACGTCTCCCACGAGCTCAAGACCCCGGTCACCGTCATACGCGGCTCCCTCGAGGCGCTCTGCGATCAGGTCGTCACCGACCCGGAAAAGGTCGATGATTACCACCTCCGGATGCTCGACGAGTCCAAATATCTTCAGCGACTGGTCGAGGATCTTTTAGACCTCTCGCGCTTGCAAAACGCCGACTTTTCGATCGAAAAACAACCGGTCAACCTCTGTGACATCCTTTCCGACGCCGCCAAAAGCGCCTCCGCCTTGGCACGCGAGCGAAACATCCGGATTCGCACCGATTTTCAAAGTTCCTGTCTCCGGATCGAAGGTGACTACGGCCGCCTCCGGCAGATGTTTCTGGTTATATTGGATAATGCGGTCAAGTTCTCCCCTTCCGAAGCGAGCGTCGATGTTACCGCTTCGGAAGCGCGCGTTATTGTCCGTGACTATGGTCCCGGCATCGAGCCGGAACATCTTCCCTACATTTTCGACCGCTTCTACAAGAGCCGCGACGAACGCAACAAGTCCGGAACGGGCCTGGGTCTTTCGATTGCAAAGCAAATTGCGACGCGGCACGGGATCGCCCTTACCGCACGCAATCACCCGGAAGGGGGAGCGGAGTTCGTTTTCGAGCTGCCGACTTCGACTGCAGACGCGACTCCTCCGTCCGAATAGCGGCACAAAAACGAACCCTCTGCCCTTACTGAGTAATCCGTGACAAAATGAGCCAGCTTTCCGGTGTGAGTGAGAACCACCAGTCCGAAGAGTGAGAGCCACCTTCGCAAGAAGATTGCTCCCAGGTTTAGGGGATGCTTGTGCGCATGGACAGTTTCCCCTGAAAGATGATTTTGAAAGCCTGAACGGAGAATCGATCGGTAATCGATTCCGAAGCGACCGAAATCGGGATCTAGTCCAGCCATTCCTGTGATTCAAACCGTTAGACAATAATCATTGCATTTTGGCGATTTTTCTCCGGCGGTCACAATACCGCCGATAGACAATGAAGATCAACAGTTGCGTATCGTCATCCTTGAATGAAGATCAACAGTTGCGTATCGTCCTCCTTGATGGGAATCAGAACCATTCGTCAATGAACAGAAGTTCAACCTACTCAAATGCGCTCAATTGCCGAATGAGTAGGCTCGTTAATGATAGAAATCCCGCGCCGGGTGGCAGGCGGGCCTACTCAAATGCGCTCAACTCCCGATTGAGTAGGCTTGTTAATGATAAAAACCCCGCGCCGGCGGGGTGGCGTACCTACTCAAATGCGCTCAACTGCTGATTGAGTAGGCTCGTTAAGGATAGAAACCCCGCGCCGGGGAGCCGGCGTACCTACTCAAATGCGCTCAACTGCCGATTGAGTA
>JAAYCT010000020.1 GCA_012729635.1 Clostridiaceae bacterium
AGAGTGAGACGAACACAAGAAAGAGGCGGAATCCGCCATGATATTTTGTTTTCTGACGGGAAGTCCCGGACGTAACGGGAACACGGCGGAGATTTTGAAGCCGGTTAATCCGGAACCGAATTAAGATGTTTACTTCACAAGGAGGCTCCCCATGCTGTTTATTTGCTACCCGAAATGCTCCACCTGCCAAAAGGCCTTGAAATGGCTCGACGAGCATAAGATCCCCTACGAATTTCGTGACATCAAAGAGGACCGGCCGACGCGGGAGGAACTAATCGCCTGGCAAGCGAAAAGCGATCTGCCCCTGAAGCGGTTCTTCAACACCTCGGGTCAGCTCTATCGCGAGAACGGCCTCGCCGCCCGGCTCCCGGAAATGACCGAGGCCGGGCAGTTTGACCTTCTTTCCTCCGACGGCATGATGGTCAAGCGCCCGATCCTGGTCGACGACGATTTCGTGCTGGTCGGGTTTCGCGAAAAGGAGTGGGCGGAGCGGCTGATATGATCACTCATATATGAAAGAGGTATACGGATGATTCACGTATTTTTATTCGGCACGCACAGCCTGTATTCGAATGGGACGAAGAACGTACGCGCCCGTTAACGGAAGAAGGTCGGCGCGATGCTCGGGAAGTGACGCGTTTTTTCGCGGACAAAAAAATCGACGCATTTTACAGCAGTCCGTTTCATAGAAGTTATGACACGATCGCCGAGAGCGCGACGCGAGCCGGAAAACCGATCATCACGGATGAGCGTTTACGGGAACGCCGGAAAGGCGTAAGCGGAAATCATTTGGGAATGTTCCGAAAACGTTGGGCCGATCACGATTATCACGAGGAAGGCGGCGAATCTCTTTCAATGGTTCGCTCGCGTAATGTCGCCGCGCTCCGGGACATCCTCGCCGCGAACGCCCGGGCGGATCGGGATGTCAATATTGTCATCGGAACGCACGCCACCGCATTGAGTTCGATCCTGAGCGACTTTGATCCGAGCTTTGATCATGATTCTTTTCTTAGAATCTTGAATTGGATGCCCTATATCCTTGAGGTTGTTTTCGACGGAGAGGTTCCGGTAGATCGCATCGAGCATTTTCATTTGGAGAAAAAATACGATGTTCGTAAAATTTCGCCTCAAGATGATGATATTCCGAGGACGATTCATATTCTCGGCGCTTCCGGTGCGGGGACGACGACACTGGGGGAGGCGTTGCGCGATCGTTTCGGATATACGCTTCTTGATTCCGACGATTATTTCTGGCTTCCGACCGATCCGCGTTATACAACGCCGAGATCGCGGGAGGAGCGACAAAGGCTTCTGTCCGGGGCGATTGCAACGAGCTCGAGATGGATCCTGTCGGGCTCCTCTTGCGGATGGGGCGATCGGTTCATCCCACTTTTCGAAAAAGTCATCCTGGTCGAAGCTCCGATGGAAGTTCGTATTGAGCGCCTTAAGAAACGCGAATCGGATCGCTTTGGCGAGCGAATCCTTCCGGGTGGGGACATGTACGAAGCGCACCAAGAATTTCTGGCGTGGGCGGCTCGATATGAAACGGCCGGATCCGAGCAACGGAGCCGTGCACTTCATGACGAGTGGCTGATGAAGGTCACATGCCCGATCGTCGTTGTCGATGGCACAACGCCCGTAGATGAGATGGTTCGACAGACCGGGATCGGACACACCGACTCACAAATCATATGAATTTGACTTATTTCCAATAAAGCCATATATTGAAAAGAAAATCAATAAATATTGTGCTTTGCGCGGAGGGTCAACGGATGAGACAATTCTTGAGAAGAGAAGAGAAGAGAAGAGAAGAGAAGAGAAGAGAAGAGAAGAGAAGAGAAGTCTCTCGTGGCTTTCGTTTCTTAGCGTTCTGGTGAGCATACTGGTGCTTCTGGGCAGTAGCCCGATCTCGCTACTTGCGGAGGGAACCGAGCCGGTCGAGACATTTTACAGTGTAGATGAATCGCTTTCGTTTTCGGCAGATGCCGCGGTCACTTCCTCTTGGGACGCTCACGCCAATATCGACTTAACATTTACCAATTGCGGAGATGAAACGATCCACAATTGGTTTTTTATTCTCGACCTGCCGTATGAGATCGAAAATATCTGGAACGCGTCGGTCGTATCACATCAGGAAGGGGTATATTCGGTGAAAAACGCCGGTTGGAATCAAGACATTCCGGTCGGCGGATCGGTCACGATCGGGTTCACGGCCGCCTCGACCGACGGGACGGATGTTACGGTCATGCCGACCTTTTTCCTCTTGAATACCGAGAAAATCGAGGTGGATGCCGAGTCGGCTTCACTCACCTATCAGGAATATTCGGCATGGGGCAGTGGATTTACGGGGGCGCTTACTCTTAGTCATACCTTGGATCATGCGATGACCGATTGGAGTGTTTCTTTTTCGTGCAATCGACCGATACATACTGTAAACAACGGATTTTTATCGCAAAGCGATGACGGTGCTTATCAAATCACAAACGACGGGAATCATCAGAATGTTGAGGTCGGGGCGACCCGGCTCATCGGCATTCAGGGCGGTGCGGCGGATGCGCAAATCTCTTTCGAACTTTCCGATGTGCACGTTTTTATGTGGACGCAAGCGTTTTCGTTAGAGGAGGACGCGAACGCAAACGGCGTTGCGGATTATCTGGACTTTATTACCGGTAATGAGCCGGATCCGGATCCGGAGATTGATTATGAAACCGACACCGACGGAGACGGGATTCCGGATTATTTTGAAATCGAGTGGGGCACAGATCCGTTTGCCATTGATACCGACAGAGACGGAATCGATGACATGACGGAAATCTATTGCGGAATGGATCCGCTGACATCGGATTTGAATGAGGATTTCGACGGAGACGGCCTGACGCTTCAGCAAGAGCAGGAGCTGGGGACGGAATTTTGGAATGAGGATACGGATTATGACGGCTTACTCGACGGAGATGAAGTAAATACGTATGGGACAAATCCGATTTTAGAGGATACCGACGGGGACGGTTTGCTTGACGGCGATGAGATCGATTTGGGTCTGGATCCGCTGAATACGAATACGAACGGAGTACCGGATAATGAGTATACGCAAAACCATATCTTATTGTCGGATTCCGATGTTTTTTCGGACATCAATATCGAAGGCGCACCATATATTTTATCGGCGGAGATTACCGCATCGGGGAATGTTCCGAAATACCTGTCGGTATCGGAAAGCAGTTATTCTGCCGCTGTTTATAACGAAACCATGCTGGGTACGGTTGCGGAGCTTGATTATGAGGGCGGTTATATTATCGAGGAAGTCAAGCTGACGTTCGAAGTGCGGGACGAATATATTCCCAATCCGGACAGTCCGTATGCGGCAGTGAATCCGGAATTTGAAGGAATCCGGCGTTTCTGTGTGTTCCGGTATTTTGAAGACATTGAGATGCTTCTGCCGGTCGAGACGCAATATGATGAAGAGAATCAAACCGCATATGCAGTCACGGATCTTTTCGGCACGTATTGTTTGATGGACATGGATCTGTGGCTTGAGCAAATCGGTATTCTTCCGGCGGACATCGCTACGGAGAACACAAGCGGGGTGACACAGATCCATTTTCAAACGGGCACCGGACCTCAGCACACGATGTTATCGTTGAGTCGAGATCATGACGAATGGATGATGAATCGGAGTAGCGTGGTGTTTTCCGAAAATCAGGTGCGATGCGAGCGATATAACGGACACCGCTATGCCGTAATCGATAAGGGAGACATGCCCTGGCCGGATGCGAAGGCGTACTGTGAGTATATGGGCGGACATCTGGTCACCATCACCGGTGAAGCGGAACAGGCCTTCATCAATGATATGCTTTTGTACGGCGATATGAATTTGTACTGGATCGGCGCGTATCGGGACGGAACGGAATTCCGGTGGATCACCGGAGAATCGTTTGAATACACCAACTGGGACGGGGGCGAGCCGAGCCATGAGAGTGAAAATGTCGTTCATATGTACCGGAACAGTTGGCTGAACAGTGCGTTGGGGACATGGAATGATACGAATGAATACGTAGGAGGAACCGCTTTTCATTCGACGATTAATGCCGGACTGGTCTGCGAGTGGGAAACACCGGTCAATGTGCTGTACGGATTGACATTAAGACCGTGCTATCGGGCTTCCGAACTGACGAATCTGGCGGATGAGGACTGGGACGGCGACGGGATACCGAATTGGCAGGAAATACGAATCGATCCGAATCTGGGGTATTGGAACATTGACGGAAAATACATACCGGCGACCCTTCAGGACTATATGAGCATGTACTCCGGACTCGGGAATCCGTTTTCACGCTTTAATCTCAATCCGATCATTATCCCGGTGATTCCGGTGGTGTCGCATCCGGAGAATGCGGATTCGGACGGGGATGGATATACGGATAATCGGGATGAAAATGCTTTTAAGAAGGCACCCCATGGAGATCTGTATGCCTATTCAGAGACTGGATGGAGCTCTAGCGACGATTTTCCGACATTCATCACGTTAGAGACAATGCGCGGGAAAAACGATGCAACATGGGGGAAAAATCCGGATTTGATTAATGATCCATCGGTTGTGGGTACATTTACTGCAGCTAATGCGATTTTAAACCTAATTAGCCTTATATGTCCGAATGCAAACATAGCTTTAGATCACTATATGGACGGATCGGGAACAGATCATGAAATATCTGTTTATGAATTGCTCATTAGTTCGAAATGCGCGACTGACCAATACCGAGAATATTTATCATATCTTCAAGACCACATTGAGTCAGTTTTGAAGGATGGAGACACATTATGTGTTGTAAGCAATAACCCGTTTTTGGCACACAGAAACTCCTGGCCCTATAACACCTCCGGTATGGATTGGGTTATAACTCTTGGAGATGCGAACGGAGCATTTTCAGTAGTTGCGTCAAGGATCGGAAATACTTACACTATAGATGGAACGTATTATGTTGCTGATGTTTATGATTTTGAAGAGAATGATACAAGATCGATACTTCCCGGGCTTTCAAACTCAAATATGTTTAAGCTTCATAGTGCAGGGCTGGCTCGGGCATACTATATCTTCGGTGAAAGGTCTCTGAATATTGAGTTTTTGTCAGGACAAGGTGAATAGCAATGAAAAAGCCAATCATAACGCTAAAATTTATCATGGTGTTCCTGGGCATTTTTCTTCTGCTGTTTGTCTTTGTCCAGGTTCGGTTGTATTTGTATATTGAAGCTTCAAAACTTAAGATTACAGAGGATATTCGCGCAAGCGACTCTATTTTATTGCAGAAGGAATTCGGGATTGATTTGCCGCCCGAGGCAGAGATTATTAGTTTTGGCTATAGCGAGGAGCTAATTGTTTTTCGAATCGATGGGGTGACGGATCTGGAAGCTTTTTTTACAGAGGCATTGCCCTTGGAAATTGATGTGAAAGAAGCACAGCGGTTATCCGATCTTATACACCGGCGTGTTGACGAAAATATCAACCAAGCTGAAGACACTGAGGAAACGGAATCCTGGTTATTGGGCTTTTATTTTTACGAATATCAATCCGATAGTAACGCACTCACAAGAGTGGACTTCCTTCTTGTTAATGGAGATATTATCATTGAAATAAGCGACACATATTTTGTAACTGAGAATCGCGCGCGTTTTCGGGAAATCGTGAATCGGTGAGTTTATACTTAGAATACCAAGAATAAAATATATGCCTGAAAGATTTCATGATTTTCGACGAAGACGGGCACACGGTTTGGCTCATCTGGTGGGAGAAATAGATGTGAGAAGGGAAAATATAGTTTGTGCGATTATTGTTTCGCTTATAATAATCTGTATCCTTGCCGGTTGCTATCCGGAAAACTTCATCAGTTCGGATGTTGAGGGCGAAAAAATGGCCAAAGATCTTTTGGGTTATTTAAGCGAGGATGATGCGGATGGCTTGAAAAGCATGTTCTGCGATCGCGCAAAAGAGTCTCCTGAATTGGATCGGCAAATCGAGGAGGCGTTGATATTTTTCGAAGGGGCTGTAATTACGGAGGATCCGCACATTCTTGTCTCAAGTGGTGCGGCGATGGATAGAGGGCGAATGACATGGATAGACATTAGTGCATCAATCGATGGCATAAGAACGGATGAAGACAAAACATTTGATATTGGCTTCAACGCTTATCTTCTTTGCGTAAAAGAAAAGGATATTGTCGGGATTTCAGTTGTCTATATTACCAACAAAAATGGTGAGATTTATACCATAGGCGAGTATATAGAAAAAGCATCGGTACGAGACGATTAAACGGTCAAACGGTCTGGATAATATGGTGGAAAAAATGAAAAAACAAACGACAACTATTTTAAGCATTGCCCTTCTTCTGTGCGTGTTGTTGGGATCGACCGTTTTATGACTCTACCTTTGCGTACACATTCGCGACACCGGCAACCACAACATCTGCCAATGCCACCGGATACCGAAGCATTTACAATATAATAAACACAGATGATTTTGTGACCTATCTGCCCTTTACGGGATGGGGATTTACCCGTTACGGAGTCACAAAAACCGCCAGTATTATTTATAACAACCTGGAGGGAGAATGGGAAAAACTGGTTCACGGGAAAGGCGGTTTTGATTATAATGCCAGTGTATGGACCATGGGGAAAACACTGGAGGTTCTCGAAAAGATCGCAACAGACAGAAATGATTGCTACATATACACCTGCAGTTGTCATAGTAGCGGGAACTCAACAGATATTACCATCACCAATTACGGAATTTCGGAAAGCAGTCGAGAGAAGGCAATCGAAAAAATCCCGAAGAACGCGCTTCCATATTGTAAAATAACAAGGTATATTGGCGGCCCGGTCAGCGGTTGGAATTTTGATGTTTGCCAGACACCGGAGTATTTCATGCAATTACTGGCGGCAACAATGGGCGGCGAACTTGGTTTAGTCAAATTTGCTACTTTGAATATTGCAGATCGATATGAGAGTGCAAAAGGAAAAATATCTAGCTCAAGAATCTTTGGAATAGAGGAGCCTCACTACTGTGAGTCATACTATTGTATCGTTTCAAATACTTAGAATTTTCGTTTTGGCAATGATTTTTTGTAAAAACATCAAGCGCAATATTCCGGGGGTAAAGAAGTGTTTTTTGATAAGAATAACGATAGGATTAACAGACGCCGGGCAACTGCCTTCTTCTTTGGAATATTGTTTCTGGTATTTGGGGTGAGCGCACTCATCATTCAGGGAGTTTTTAACC
This sequence comes from Clostridiaceae bacterium, assembly GCA_012729635.1. Classification (GTDB taxonomy): domain Bacteria; phylum Bacillota; class Clostridia; order Saccharofermentanales; family Saccharofermentanaceae; genus JAAYCT01. The sequence continues at coordinate 7,271 of JAAYCT010000020.1, forward strand.
ATGCTCTTATTGAAACAAAGGGTGTTATCACTGGGCCTGCTCCCGGTTACGGTTACTGGGAGTACTCTATAGTCAAATATAATGTGGACGGGAATGAATATGAAGAATGGGTGCTTGCAGCGGAAAAGCAAGTCGGCGAGAGTGTGAGCATTTTTTACTTCAAAACATCGCCTCAACGCAGTGAATCTCCGGCAAATTATGTGTTGTTTATAGTATCTGCTTTTGCAATTTCGGGCATACTAGTCATGCTTGGCAGAGTTGTCATTGTGCATAGAAAGGAAGTTATACAAGCAAACAGAAAAAAATGTATTGTTTCTGCCTTGTCTTGTGTGGTGATACTTTTAATGGCTCTGTTTTTTGCATATCTTCAAACGCATGATTATGAGTCTTTTGCGGGGCTTGGAGGTAAAGAATGGAGGTATATGTTGATGATATTTGTTGTTTCTTTTTTGGTTCTATTAGTCAACATCATCATGTGGCTCATCGTCCTGATCAAGTCTTGGATTACCGACGGGTTTTCGAGGAAGCCGGAGAGCCGGGCAGAATGAAGGAGCGTATCGGTTTTCGCACGGAGTGTATGAGAGAAGGCGGCCGGTATCAATTTGGGGAGATTTCTTCCCGGGTATTGGCAATGTGCGCTACCGGAAAAACTGGTTCACGGGAAAGGCGGTTTTGATTATAATGCCAGTGTATGGACTATGGGGAAAACACTGGAGGTTCTCGAAAAGATCGCAACAGACAGAAATGATTGCTACAAGTATACTTGTGATTGTCATGGTGACGGAAGTTCAGATATTATTACCATCACCAATTACGGAATTTCGGAAAGCAGTCGAGAGAAGGCAATCGAAAAAATTCCGAAGAACGCGCTTCCATATTGTAAAATAACAAGGTATATTGGCGGCCCGGTCGGCGGTTGGAATTTTGATGTTTGCCAGACACCGCAGTATTTCATGCAAATATTGGCGGCAACAATGGCCGAAGATAATGATTTCGGCTACGGGCAGTTCGCAGGGCTTAATATTGCCGACAGGTATGAGATCGCAAAATCGAATATAGCTAAATCTGGACTTTTGGGACTAAAAGAGCCTCATTACTGTGAGTCATACTATTGTATCGTTTCAAATACTTAGAAACGAATTTGTGATAATGTGACACGATACAAACGTTCTTACCAATCTGGTGAGTCGTCCGGTTTATCGGGAGGAAGAAAAATGATATCAAGAAAACAAGCGTTTATATTTTTCCTCGGCGCGTTGCTCACGGTCGTCGGGTTGTGTGTTCTCATCATGGGAGAAGTCAATAACCTGTATCTTAGATTATCGGGGGGAGATGAAAGTCAATTTTTGACTTATGCTCTTTTCTATGTTCCCGTTTTGGGTTTCGGCGGATTGTTTCTCGGATGGGGCAGGCGAGTGTTTTTCGAGCGAAAAGCGATCTTTGCCCGTCACAGGAGGAAGATCATCGTTTCATTGATTTCGGCCGTTTTGATGATTATCTTCTCGTTTTATTTGGTGTATAGCAATAATCATGATTACGGTGGTTTTATGGGCGGGGCTACGGAATTTTTCACTGCGCTTCTCACTTGGTGTTTGATTCCTCTCATCAACATCATCATGTGGCTCATCGTCCTGATCAAGTCTTGGATTACCGACGGGTTTTCGAGGAAGCCGGAGAGCCGGGCGGAATAAAGTGAACTTCTCGGGTATCGAACGGAGTGTATGAGAAAAGGCGGCCGGTCTCAATTTTGGGAGATTTCTTCCCGGGTATTGGCAATGCGCGCTACCGGAAAAGCGGCTTCACGGGAAAGGCGGTTTTGATTATAATGCCAGTGTATGGACCATGGGGAAAACATTGGAGGTTCTCGAAAAGATCGCAACAGACAGAAATGATTGCTATATTTACACCTGCAGTTGTCATAGTGGCGGTAACTCAACCGATATTGGTAGTGTCAAGGATTATGCGCACATTTGGGTTTATGAAGGTGTGTAAATAGTTTTGCGCTAATGGAATATTTGCGTCGCCGTCCTATTTGCGTCCCGAAGCGGTTGCTCAAGCCTTCACAAGCTCGAATACGCGATCACATTGGGCCGCGATTTCGGGGTCATGAGTGACGATGATGATGCCGGTTCCTTCGGCGTGAAGTTCCTTTAGGATGTCCATGGTGTTTTTCTCGGCGGCGGCGTCCAGCGCGCCGGTCGGTTCGTCGGCGAGGATGAGCGCGGGCTTTCGGACAATTGCGCGGGCGATGGCGGTGCGTTGTTTCTCACCGCCGGAAAGCTGCGGCGGGTACTTGTCTCTAAGGTCAAGGATGTCCAGACGCTGAAGGACGTCCAGGACCTTTTGCTTGCGCTCGTGGGACTTCGTCGGAGTCTCCCAGAGGGACATCAGGACGTTTTCGTATACGGTGAAGTCGTCGATGAGCGCGAAGTGCTGAACGATGAAGCCGATGTTTTGGGCGCGGAAACGAACACCGTCCGAGACGTTTCGAAATCGCTTTTCTTCTCCGTTAAAAAGGTATCGGCCGCTGTCCGCGAAATCGACGGCGCCGATCAGATTCAGAAGGGTGGTTTTCCCTGAACCGCTCTTGCCCGTGATCGCAAGCATTTCGCCGGCGTCGAAAGTGAAATCAAGGTTTATGAGGACCGAAACGGCGTTATTGCCGCGGCCGTAGCTTTTCGATAGTTTTTCGAGTTGAATGAGTGCCATCGTTTTCCTCCTATTCGCCACCGGCGCGAATGTTGTAATCGAGATTGATGCGACCTAGAGTCGGAATGATTGGAATAAATGCGATGAATAATGCGCCATAGTGAAAGAGCAATAATTGCCATATCGGAAAAAAGAAAGCCCGGTATTCGGTCCAGGAAAGCACGAGTGACGGCAGCAGGGCAAGGCTTCCCCAGAACAGAAGGTCGATGAGTATCGACATCATGATTTTTCCGAGGGGAATGCCCGACATCAGGAAGACGCAGATGTTCGGGATGTCTTTGCGCGTCCTGCGAAGAAGTACCGTGCCTACGGACAATACTGCCAGTGAGGAGGTCAGCAGGGCAAGGATCGACAGTAAGAGCAGGTTTTTTTCCGATACGATGGTCGTATTCGTGATTTCATTCATATTGACCGACGTAACAATCAGCGGATAGAAACCGTATTTGGCGGTGATTTGATTGATTTTATCCTGAACGTCCAGATGTTTATCGTGTGGCACAATCACGCCGCCATTCAAAAGTGCATGCAGACGGTCTATTTCACGATTCTCCAAGGTTGTCTTGCCGGTCATAAGAGGGAGATCCCCCGCAAAAATGAAACTTTTATTAATATCGATTTCATCGCTTGAGTTATCTTGACCGCTATCGATCCAGAATGAATCTTCTTCCAAAATCCCGACCACGATCGCCTGCCCATTTCCACTGGTTACCACATCACCGACATCCAAATAGGGAGCTAATTTTGCACCGATTATGATCGACACCGGACAATCGATAATATTAAAATCCGAATCTTGAAAAGTTCGGCCTTCGGATACTCGCAGTCCGTTTTGTGTCATAAAAGTCGTGCTGTATATGGACATACTGGTGACATAGTAATCGTACATGTATTTGAAGGAAAATCGGGTCAGGACATCTTCGGGTACGGCGTTCGGGAATACTTCGCGACTGTAAGGAAAATCGAACAGATGGAAACCTTCATACGCAATCCAATCCGGTGAATTAAGAATCTCCTTCTGGACCTTCAGGGCAACGTCGTATATTGGCGTTCCAGAAGTCATTCCAGCAATGTTTGACGGATCATTCAGATTTATACAGACGCGTTGCGCCAGCACGGTGTCCGTCAGTTCTTCTCTATATGTATGCAGTGAAAGCGTATAGTTATGGAGCATGATAAAGAAGATGGCGGTACATACAGCCATGTCCACAAAAATCAGCAAATTGCTTTTCCAATTTGAGAAGGACATTCTCCGAATGTTGTGATAAATGAAACTCATGCTTTTCGAATGACCTCCTCAATATGAAGTGTTCGAACCCGAAATACGATAGGCACGATGCAAAGGAGCAGGAGGACGAAACTGACCCCGGACCAGATCAGCAGTTCTCCGAGTACGAGCATGACAGAGAGTTGAAAGTAGCGGAAGGAGAGAATAACGGAGGAAGCAATAGCCCCGGTAATTATTCCGGCAATTCCGAAGAAAAAGATCCGGCCGTAGATATACCAGCCGATTCTACCAACGGAAATGCCGGTTAAGAGCATTGCTCCGATTTTTTTATCTTCGGCGGAAAGAATACGGGTCAATATGCTGATATAGGTCAGAGCGATAAACGCGAATGTCAAAACCGTCAGATGATTTTTCAAATAGACGCCTCCGGATACGATATCGGTCAAGGTCGTAGGCATATCCATTTGGCTTAATTCGACTCCGATTTCGTCTGTCGCATAAGCGTTCATTGCTTCGAAAGTCTTTTTTATTGTCGTTGCGTCACCATCCACAAAAAAACGAAGTTGAATCAATTCGTCGATTTGTGCTGATCTGAGATTGAAAAACAAAATGGAATCCAGCGTTGTCGGATACGAAAGTCCGGCTACTCCGATCACACGAAATTCCTCTTCGTTATACCGGATAAAAAGGTCATCACCGACTTCATATGTCTCCTCCAGGTAGTCTGAACCGATGACCACCAACTTTTCGGAAGACAGACACTCGGACGGCTCGAAAAATCGTCCGGAAACGACCGGCGGCAAGGAGGGGTCTCCATTTATATAGACATATCGGGCCTCGCCGTTATGGACTGCCGCGAAATAATCGCCCGTTCCGATAGTCAAAAGACGCTCAATAAACGTTAATCCGGACGTGTCCCTTGTATTTATAATACTTTCCGGAGCAGTTTCGGAATCGGGAGGATTTATATTGCCGGACGTTAGTAGTTCATTAAAGTCGTAATCAAGGGAGTCGGAGTAAAATTCAAATTTTTCTCCGGTTATTAACTCGACATAATGAAAATATTCCAGTTCGGGAGCACCGGTGTCCAGTTCGAAAAACACAGCGGATCGGCTGATAAAACCGCGGCTGACCTGTTGGTTATAGTCGTATTCTTTTCCGGTGCTCATGTAAAAAAAGGGAATAAACATGACACTGAAAAAGAGAAGAAAACTCGAAAATCCTATGTATGATAGTATTCGTTTCATCTTGCGCCTCAATACAATTATTGATGAATACCTGTCTTACTGTTAAACCTTATTGCGTCTACCTTGTTCCCGGCTTTTTCCAGATATCGTAACCCCAGCCGAGAATATCCTGACCGACAGCAAAAGATGCTGAGTATAATCTGGGTGTCGTTCCATAACAGATTTCTCTTGTACTGCCAAACCTATCGATACCGTATATATCGATGTAATATGCTCTTCCCATATCTGTGCCGCCGGTACCTTGTACGTCAGCCCAGTATTTCACGGTTGTGCCATTGTAAACGGTGAAACCTTGCGCTATCAATTTTGTAGACGCCAATACCGGCAAAGAAGTCGATAAAACAACCACTACGATGACTACCAGTGCAATTAATCGTCTCTTCATAAACAATCCTTTCCCCTGTTTTCATACATAGAATTTCGATAGAAGGCGCAAATATAAGAAAAATAATACAAAAGATACAAAATAATGTCAAGAAATCACAAGATTTTAGCGAATCGCTCCGATTAAGAGCGATTTTAGGCATGACTGATAAGGCCGGAGGTTCCGTCTACAACGATAAGAAACGGGTGGCGGATTTGAGTCTGGACAAGCTAATGCTGCAGGATGTGTTGTCAAAAAAATGCTAAGGCCTGCAGGTCGTCGAGAGGTTGTCCGATATATGTAGAGGGTGTTTCGGGTGAGTGAACGCAAGGCCTGCCGGGCCATCCGTTTCCCCCGGATAACGCATCGGTGTTCATCGACTCGAGACAAGCAGGCCTTTCTGAGAATGAGAATCAAGGAATTCGCCTCCGTACGCATTCGCTATGGATATCGGCGCATCTATATTCTTCTCCGGCGGGAGGGCTGGCATATCAATCACAAGCGTGTGTACCGAATCTACCGTGAAGAAGGGCTGAATTTAAGAAACAAGAGCAAGCGCAAAACGATCAGCCAAGCTCGCGCACCAAGCCCCAAGGCAGCAAGCAAGAGAAACGAATGCTGGGCAATGGATTTCGTTTCGGATCAATTGTACAATGGAAAGAAGTTCCGGTCCTTAACGCTCATCGACACATATACCCGGGAATGCCTGGCGATTTATCCGGAGCAGAGCATTAAAGGGGAGCAGGTTGCAAACGTGCTTGAAAGCCTCAAAACTAAAAGAGGGCTTCCGGAGCGGATCAAAGTGGACAACGGTCCCGAATTTATTTCGCGAGCACTCGACACGTGGGCATACATAAACCATGTGCATCTGGACTACTCCAGGCCGGGAACACCGACGGACAATGCGCATATTGAATCGTTCAACGGCAGCTTCCGGGATGAGTGCTTGAATGTCAGCTGGTTCATGTCCTTGGAGGATGCTCGGGATAAGATTGAGCGATGGCGAACGGACTATAATGAGTATCGTCCACACAGTGGACTAACACACCTTACACCCGACGAATTTGCTAGAGCAGCAGGGATTTAGAGGGTTATAGAAGCTGAAAATTAACATTGAACGTGGAATAGTTTTTGGGGGACAGTCAAATTGTGGCTTAACTAACTTCTAGTTTGGTTTAGAAAATGGGGGCAGACCAAAAATGACAAAACGGGTATTTATTGTGTTTGATTTCAAACAGGGCGTGACGTGCGGTTTTTGAGGCTTTGAAAGGTATCAATGCGGGAACGCTGTGAAAAAGACTGCGTATGCGGACGAGACCGGGCTTTTCGAGTGGTTTCGTCCGTAGTTTCTTCTCATTTGAGAGCTCGAGACGGCCTCGTGTGCGTACGAGACCGGGCTTTTCGAGTGGTTTCGTCCGTAGTTTCATCTCATTTGAGAGCTCGAGACGGCTTCGTGTACACGAGACAGGGATTTTCGGTTTTTGCTCATCCGACTGATGCTGAATATACTTCGGGGCAGCAGCGACGATGATGCTCAATCAGGTTATCAAGCAGTGCAGTACGGCTCACAACCTGTACGCGTGTTGATCATGATATAATCAAGCGAAGAGTGAGACGAACACAAGAAAGAGGCGGAATCCGCCATGATATTTTGTTTTCTGACGGGAAGTCCCGGACGTAACGGGAACACGGCGGAG
>JAAYCT010000021.1 GCA_012729635.1 Clostridiaceae bacterium
AACCGTTCCGGTGGCTATAACGGAGAGGCCACACCTGTTCCCATCCCGAACACAGAAGTTAAGCTCTCCCGTGTCGACAATACTTGGCCGGTAACAGCCCGGGAAGATAGATCGCTGCCGGATTATACGAAAGCCCGTCGCAAAAAAGCGGCGGGCTTTCTCTTTATTCAATACCCGGGATGGCTCGCAGTTTTACGAACCGTTCGACCAATACGCAAATCGTCATTGCAATTTGAATATAAATGGTATAATTACTGTTGTGAGAGTAAAGCGGAGCAGAATAAGTATCTGTTTCCCCTATCGTTTTCAAGAAAACCGTTGATTGGAGAGCGTTCTATGTGTGCAAAGATCTTAATTGTCGACGATGAGCCTAATATTGTGGATATTCTGAAGGCGAATCTTGAGCGGGAGGGCTACACAACAATCACGGCAGCGGATGGACAGGCTGCTTTGGAAATGGGCTTGAGCATGAAACCGGATCTGATTCTTTTGGACTGTATGCTTCCCAAGATGGACGGTTTTGATGTTTGCAGAAAACTACGTCTTCAAACAAGCGTTCCGATTCTTATGCTTACGGCGAAGAGCGAGGAAATCGATAAAGTGCTCGGACTGGAGCTCGGTGCGGATGATTATATTACCAAGCCTTTCAGTGTCCGAGAGGTTCTGGCTCGGGTGAAGGCTCAATTGCGTAGGGTTTCGCTTGCGGAAAGCGAAGCGTCCGAAGGGAACAAGGTCATGTCCTTCGGCGAACTGGAAATTGATACCGACGCATATCAGGTCAGAAGAGGCGGAAAAGTTTTAGAACTTACGCTCCGCGAGTTTGAACTCGTCCGCTTTCTTGCGCAGAATGCCGGGCAGGTTTTTTCGAGAGAAACTCTTCTGGAGAAAGTTTGGGGTTATGAGTATTACGGGGACGTTCGCACGGTGGATGTAACCGTACGAAGGACGCGCGAGAAATTGGAGCCGGATCAAAATAATTACCGTTATATTCTGACCAAGCGAGGCGTCGGGTATTATTTTGACAAAAGTCAGACGTGAGTGAAGGATGACGTTTGAGATGACATTGCGGATTGTCTTGGCAGCCTCGTCAGGGGCTGCGGGTTTTTTCGGGTGGTTGTCGGAGAATATTTGGGCCTTTCTGATCATCCTTCTTTTGGGGGTTCTGATTGGATTGGCTTGGGGTATCATCTATTATCGGTACAAGGCAAAATACTTCTCGAACGAGGCCGAGCGCAAAATCAAGAACATCATCGCTGATTTTAAGCGCGAAAAGGACACGTCGGAAACCATTTTGCGCGAACTTCAGGTCGGCGTTTTGGCATATAGCTCGGACGGAAGACTGATCACCGGGAACCCTTCCGCGAATGCTTTGCTCGGCGTTCGGGACATCCCTCAAACACTGCCCGGTTTTCTGAATCGATACGGAAAAGACAACGGTATTTCGTTGGCATTGATGCTTCAAACGAATAATGTATCGGGTAATGTTGCGGTTAAGGATCGAACGATCCGTCTTCGTTTGACGAGGGCACAGCTCTCGGTATATAAAAAGCCCGGCTGGATTGTGATTCTTCAGGATGTTACGGAGCAGGAGCGGGAGGACAAACAGAGAAAGGAATTTGTCGCGAACGTTTCCCACGAACTGAAAACTCCGCTGACAACCATCTCGGCGTATTCGGAAACCCTCCTGGACTGGGGGCTGGAGGGGAAAACGATCCAGGATATCCGAAGCGATATCGCGCGGATCCATGACGACTCGAAAAGAATGGATCTGCTGGTACAAAACCTCCTGTTGCTTTCGTCGATTGACAGCCGCGGGATAAGGCCCAAAATGGTCCAGTATGACGTTGTATCTTTGATGCGCCAGGTCGTTTCACGGATGCAAGTTCAGGCCGAAGAGAAAAATATTGAGCTGATCAGCTCCGTGCTCTCGATTGTACCGCCTGTATTCGGAGATCCGACAGCCATTGATCGCATTCTGACAAATTTGGTTTCAAACGCAATCAAATACACGGATGTGAACGGACGCGTGAATGTTTCGGTACAAAAAACCGATAATTATATATCGCTCAAGGTTGTTGATAACGGAATGGGGGTCGCCAAAGACAATATCCCGAGGCTTTTTGATCGTTTTTACCGGGTAGACGCAACCGGATCCAGAAAATACGGCGGAACGGGGCTCGGTCTTTCCATCGCGAAAGAATTAACGGAGCTTCAGGGCGGAACCATTACGGTATCAAGCACGCTCGGAAAGGGCTCCGAGTTTGTGGTGACCATCCCCAAAGCGGAAACCACCTATCGAGAGACGTTTGCGGCCATTCTTTCGGATGCCCCCCGAACGGAAATCCTTTATGAAAACGCACGACAATACCTTTTATCGGCCGCCGAAGAAATCGATATGCCGATTTTTGCGTTGAATCGAATATCCGAAAAGCAAACGGAAGAGCTTCTTTCCTATCTTTTGATGGCGACGGAGGGTGATTCGGAGAGTGTCCAAATTCGAATGCGGGAAAACGAGCCGATGCGGGAGAATAATGTTTCGACACCGGTCGTGCCGATTCCAGCGCATTCGGATATGGAGCCCCGACCTGCGGATACCGTCCGAAGACCTCAGGAATCCGCGGCAAGAGCTCCGGAACCGGCCCGCAGACCGCAGGAAGCAATCAACCAACCGCAGGAGGTGATAGCGAGAGTTTCGGAACCGTTACGGTCCACAGAGTCCGCCGGAAAGATGCAGGACGCACCGTCCGGATCGACGGAACCGATTCGTCGGACTCCCGTCTCCGTATCCCGTCCGGTCGAATCGGTTCAGAGACGGCCCCCTCCGACTACGGCTCCGGCTCATTCGGATCGAATCGCGAAAACAGGATCGGGCAAGCAAAGTACTTTTCCCGTGGAGACCCCGATCAAGCGAAACGCGGACGTCGTTTCACCGGGCACCGGCACAAAAGCCCCGACTTCTTCAAAAGAACCGTCGGACAGGTTGACAAAATCCAAGATTCACCCGGATAATAGACAGCGAATGCGACTGTCCGATTTTTCGGTCGGAGCGGAGTCGCTTCACCCGCGCGACTCTGTCGCAAATGACAAAAAACAAAAGGAAGACAAGAGGGAAAACTGACATGTCGATTTACCGTATCGAAGGTGGGGCGGTTCTCCGCGGTGACGTATCGGTCAGCGGAAGCAAAAATGCGGTTTTGGGAATTCTGGCGGCCTCCATGTTACTCGACGGACCGTGTATTCTTGAAAACGTACCTCAAATCGCGGACGTACAAGCGATGCTAGAAATATGTGAAACACTCGGAGCGGTGATTACCCCGCTCGGGACGGGAATGTATAAGATCGATCCGACCAACATCAATACATTTGAAGCGACGCATTCCAAAGTCAAGAATATTCGGGCCTCCTATTATCTTCTCGGCGCGTTGTTATCTCGTTTCAAAAAGGCGACGATGCATATGCCCGGGGGCTGCAATTTCGGAAACCGACCGATTGACTTGCATTTGAAGGGGTTTTCGAAGTTGGGCGCAAGAGGAACGGATGCGTCGGATATTCGAGACGGGATTATCCGAATCGTTGCCGATCGGCTTCACGGAGGGCATGTTTTCTTGGATGTGGTCAGCGTCGGAGCAACGATTAATATCATGCTGGCCGCAACACGCGCCGAAGGAACGACTACCATTGAAAACGCGGCCAAGGAGCCGCACATCGTTGATGTTGCAAACTTTTTGAATTCGATGGGTGCCAATATAAAGGGCGCCGGAACCGATACAATCCGGGTCCAGGGAGTGCCGGCTTTGCCCGGAGGATATTCGTATTCAATCATTCCCGACCAAATCGAGGCGGGAACGTACATGATCGCCGCCGCGATGACAAAGGGAGATGTAACCATTCACAATCTGATCCCCAAGCATATGGAGCCTTTATCCGCAAAACTTCTGGAGATGGGCTTCGGCATTGAGGAGGGTGACGATAGTATTCGGGTGACGATCGGTGATGACGCAAAGATTCAACCCGCAAATTTTAAAACCATGCCGTATCCCGGTTTTCCGACCGATCTTCAGCCGCAGGCAACGTCTCTTCTTTGTCTTGCGGATGGCTTAAGTCGTATGCACGAGAACGTTTGGGACAATCGTTTTCAATATGTAAGTGAGCTTCATTCGATGGGCGCGGATATTTCGGTAATCGGACGCGTTGCGCTTGTATCGGGACCGATTCGGTTAAGCGGCGCCAATGTCGTCGCGATGGATCTTCGCGCCGGAGCGGCTCTGGTGTTGGCAGCGTTGGTTGCCAACGGAACGACGATTATTTCTTCCGCCCAGAGAATCGACCGCGGATATGAGCGACTGGTCGAGAAATTGAGCTCTCTCGGCGCGAAAATCGAACGACTGGATGACGATGAAACCGAATGTACCCGTCCTCTGGTGGATAATTAATGCGGGGAGAATTCATGTCGATACCTCCGATTAAAATCGTTCCGCTTTTTAGCGGGAGCAGCGGAAACAGCGTTTGGATGCGGTTTGGCGATACTCGAATTCTTATCGATCTCGGACGGACAGCCAAACAGATTTCCGAAGCGATTGAGCAGATCGGGGATTATCCGAGCCGAATTGACGGGATTATGATTACGCATGATCACACCGATCATATGAGCGGCTTGGATGTTTTCGTTCGCAAATATGGAATTCATGTTTATGCTTCCGAACAAACGTGGAACGGACTTCGCATGAACGAGCGAAAACCGCATTCGGAAGTGCTGGATCATGTGATTGAGCCTTGGCGGAGTTTTCGCGTCGGTGCGGTTGATATTATGCCGTTCCCTACCCCGCATGATGCAAAGGGGTCTCTGGGGTTTCGTTTTTCCGCGTTCGGGAAAACCGTTTCCATCGCGACTGATTTGGGATATTTCAGCGAAGATGTAAGAAAAGCGATCACCGGAAGTGAGGCGGTTTTGATTGAGGCGAATTACAATTATGACATGCTGATTAACGGTCCTTATCCGTGGCCGCTGAAGCGTCGGGTCAACGGTCAGAATGGCCATCTGTGCAATCGTGATTGTGCGGAGGCGATCCGGTATCTTTTCGACAGCGGTACGAGGCATTTTATTCTCAGTCATTTAAGTCAGGAAAACAATTCGCCGACGGTTGCCCGTAATGAGATCGAAGACTATCTCAATCAACATAACCTGAGATCCGGTGAACACTATTCGATGACCATCGCCAATCGATACTGTCCGACCGAGCCTTTGATTTTGGAGGCTGCAAAGTCTTTTTCGGAGGATGAGTCCGGGATGATCTTTTCCTCCGAACAGCGGATGATCGGCCTCGGTGAGGCGACATGAGACTTCGAATCGTATGCGTGGGAAAAATCCGCGAAAAGTGGCTTTCGGAGGGCATTGCCGAATACCGGAAGCGACTATCCCGTTATTGTGAAACAGAAATTGTTGAGGTGCCCGACTCTCCCGATTCACTCCCCGATAAACAGATCGCGGGGCGCGAAGGCGCGGCAATCCTTTCCCGGGTCAAATCATCTTCGGTCGTTTGGTTGATGGATCTTTCCGGCGAAACCATGGATTCGGCCGGGTTTTCCAGGGAGCTGATGAAAGGCTTTGAAAACGGAGGATCCGAAATAACGATCGTCATCGGAGGATCGAACGGATTTTCCGACGAGGTTATCGATCGCGCGGACCGGCGGATCCGATTTTCGGACATGACCTTTACGCATCCGATGTCTCGATTGATTTTATTGGAGCAGTGTTTTCGCGCGTTTAAAATCGCGCGGGGGGAGACGTACCACAAATAAATCAGATTCATATTTCCAGGAAACGACGCATGATCGGTTCGCCGACATCCGTAAGGATCGATTCCGGATGGAACTGAATTCCGAAAACCGGATGCTCACGGTGCATGACACCCATGACAGTTCCGTCGGGAGCCGACGCGGTAACGATCAGATCCTGGGGAAGTGTTGACGGGTCCCCGGCCAGCGAATGATAGCGCGCGGCTTCGATCGAATCCGGAAGATCCGCAAACAGCCTGCATATCGGGCGACCTTCCTCATCTCTTCGGATGCGGACCGGTCGTTTTTTCCCGTGAACGAGTTCCGGAGCGTGAATGATCCTGCCGCCGAAAGCCTCGAAAATCGCCTGATGACCGAGGCAGATACCGAGGATCGGGATTTTCCCCGAAAATGCTCGAATCGCGTCTACGGATATTCCGGCATCCTTCGGGTACCCGGGACCGGGTGAAATAATGAGGTGGGAGGGCGATAACCTCTCAATATCCTTTACGGAAACCGCATCGTTTCGGACGACTTGGATATCCGGACGGATAATCCCGACCAACTGATATACGTTATATACGAATGAATCATAGTTATCAATCAAAAGTATCATCGTAAGCCTCCGGATTTTTCGATCGCCGCAAAAAGCGCGCCGGCTTTATTCATCGATTCACGATATTCGGTCTCCGGGTCCGAGTCCGCAACAATACCGGCACCGGCCTGGATGTGAATTTCCTGGTTTCGGATGACCGCGGTACGGATCGTGATGCAGGCATCAAGATTTCCGTCGAAGCCGAGATATCCGATTGCGCCGCCGTACAGACCTCGTCGAAGCGGCTCAAGTTCGTCGATAATCTCCATCGCACGGATCTTGGGCGCGCCGGAAAGCGTGCCGGCGGGAAGAATCGAAGACAGCACATCAATCCCGGACAATCCATCGCGCAGAATACCTTCGACATTGGTGACGATATGCATGACGTGCGAGTATTTTTCTACGTGAGCGATATCGGTCGCGCGAACCGAACCGATTCGGGAAACGCGTCCGATATCATTTCGCGCAAGATCGACGAGCATATTATGTTCGGAGGTTTCCTTTTCGTCTAAAAGCAGTTCGCGGGCAAGACGCACGTCTTCTGCATCGGAGTGTCCGCGAGGACGGGTACCGGCGATCGGACAGGTTTCGATTCGACCGTCGGTCACGCGAACGAGCATCTCCGGCGACGAACCGATTACGGCGGCGTCAGGAAGCCGTATACAAAACATATAAGGCGATGGGTTGACCGTCCGAAGCGCCCGGTAAACGGGAAGAGGATCTCCGAAGTATTCGGCCGAAAAACGTTGAGACAGGACAACCTGAAAGATATCCCCGTCGCGAATGTATTCTTTGGCCTTTGTTACACTGTCACAGAAATCGCTTTTTTTCGTGTGTGAGATAAAGTCCAGATCATACGGATGAATGACCGCGGGCGGAACCCTTTCGGGGTTCTCAATTTCGGCAATGATCTCGCCGATCCGCGATACGGCTTTGGTGTAGGCATCCGCTCCGTCATCGGAAAGAATGTTACAGATGACGGAGGCCTCGTTTTTCAGATGATCAAAAACAATGACCTCGGAGGGTGCCATCAGCATGCAGTCGGGCATCGCTTCGAGGTCCGGGTTGGTGTCCGGAAGTTTTTCGGAAAAACGAACGAAATCATAACTGAAGTAACCCAGAAGGCCGCAATAGAAATGATCCAGATACGTAAACCGGCCCGAATAATACCGGGCGGAAAGCGCTCGAATTTGCTCGATCGGGGTGTGTCCGAGAAGATCGGTCGGATAGGATTTGCCCTTGAGCAGGCAACGGGTCCCGGCGGCATCCGCCGAGTATTCAATGAAGGGGTTTCTGCCCATGATCGAGTATCGCGCCCAGCGTTCTCCGTTGACGACGCTTTCGAGCAAAAAACTTTTGGGGGAGCGGCCGAACGTTCGGTAGACCGAGATCGGTGTCATCAGATCTGCCGGAATTTTTTGCAGGACAGGGACTACCCCTGCGTTTTTTGAAAGTCGAATAAATTCATCGAAGGATGGATAAATCACGCTTTGTTCCCTCCCGTAAATTCTTGGACCAATTTTCCGACGCTTATGGCGATTTGTTCCTCATTCACGTTTTTCCCGATTCCCTCTTCGATCCGTCGCTCAATTGCCGAACCGACGATGGTCCCGTCGCAGTATTGTTCGAGTTGTCTCTTTTGTTCCGGGTCGGATATACCGAAGCCCGCGCATTTGGGAATATCCGAAACGGAATCGAGCGCTCCGAAGTATTCCCGAAAAGAGGTAGCGTAACTTTTTCGCACACCGGTAACACCAAGGCTGGTAACACAATACAGAAAGCCCTTGGCTTCTTTGCAGATCCCGGACATGCGCTCCGTTGAGGTCGGAGTGACCATGGAAATCAGGTAAATGCCGTGGGCGTCGGCGGTCGGTTGCACCTCGCTTCGTTCTTCAGGCGGAAGATCCGGGATGATCAGACCGGATATGCCGGCCTTTTTCGCCGATGAGAAAAACCGTTCGATTCCGTAAACAAAGACGGAGTTATAATAGAGAAGAAGCAGGAATGGTGTATCGGGAAATCCGGCGGATAATCGTTCCGTCATATCAAAAATGTCACGCATCCGGGTGCCCGATTGAAGCGCGCGACGATCGGCACGCATAATCACCGGTCCGTCCATCGACGGGTCGGAATACGGCACGCCGATCTCGATCAAATCGGCTCCGTTACGGATCATTTCTTTTACGATCCGCTCCGTTGCTCGAATGTTCGGATCGCCCGCCGTGACAAAAGGAATAAAAGCCTTTTTCCCTTTTGCGCGAAGCCTTCGAAACGTTATATCAATGATATTCTCCGTTTGCATCATAAACCTCCTCAGTGGATTCTTCCGCGATATCGACCGATGGCCTCTACGTCTTTGTCACCTCGCCCGGATAGGGTCACAACGACTGCATCGTCGCGACAAAACTCGGATCGCATCTTCTTAAGGAGCGCGACGGCATGTGCGCTTTCGATCGCCGGGATGATTCCTTCCGTTCGACTCAAGTATTCAAACGCTTCGACGGCTTCGTCATCGGTGATTGAAAAATATTCCGCACGTCCGATGTCATGAAGGTAGGCGTGCTCCGGACCGATGCCCGGGTAATCCATTCCGGCGGATATGGAGTAGACCGGTGTGATTTGTCCCTCGTCATTCTGAAGGAAAAGAGACTTCATGCCGTGAAAGACACCGATGGTTCCCGCGGCAACCGTCGCGGCGTGGCGCCCGGACTCGATTCCTTCGCCGCCGGCTTCCGCCGCAATCAGACGGACATACGGATCTCCGATAAAGGGATAGAAGGTGCCCATCGCGTTACTGCCTCCGCCGACACAGGCGATAAGTGCGGTCGGAAGGCGGCCGTGTTTTTCGAGCATCTCGGCGCGAATCTCGTCGCCGATCACACGCTGGAAATCGCGGACGATCTCCGGGTACGGGTGCGGGCCGACGACCGAGCCGATCACATAGAAGGTATCCTCGACGCGGCGGGACCATTCGCGCAAGGCTTCGCTTGTCGCGTCCTTGAGCGTCGCGGTGCCGTCGGTGACCTCATGTACGGTCGCACCCAAAAGTTCCATCCGGTAGACATTGAGCGACTGGCGGATCATGTCTTCTTTTCCCATGAACACGTCGCACTCGAGGCCGAAATAGGCGGCGGCCGTCGCGGTGGCGACGCCGTGCTGGCCGGCTCCCGTCTCGGCGATCAGGCGTTTTTTGCCCATGCGCATCGCTAATAGCGCCTGGCCCAGTACGTTATTGATCTTATGAGCGCCGGTGTGATTTAAATCCTCGCGCTTCAGATAAACGGTGACGCCCAAGTCGCGGCTCATTCGTTCCGCATAATATAGAAGAGATGGGCGTCCGGCATATTCCCGCAGGAACCGCGCGTATTCACCGGTAAAAGCGGGGTCTGACTGTGCTTCACGATAGGCCTTTTCGAGCTCGTGGAGCGCGTGCATCAGGGTCTCGCCGGAGTACCTGCCTCCGTACGGACCGTATCTTCCGTTTTTGTTTTCGCTCATTTCGTATCGTCCTTTCTGTCGGCCGGGCCCGGGGCTTCCCGGACCGGAATGAATTCGGTCATACTTCTGATTTTTTCTTCAACCCGGTTCGGATCCGATGACTCGCGCATCAGACTCTCTCCGATCAGGACGGCGCGGACGCCGCTCCGGTAACAGCGGGAAACATCGGATGGGCTCGAGATGCCGCTTTCTGAGACAACGATCCTTCCGGCGGGGATCATGGGCGCGAGGCGTTCGGTCGTCGCCAGGTCGACGTGAAAGGTATTCAAGTCGCGGTTGTTGATCCCGATCAGTTTGGCGTCGGCGTCGATCGCACGAAGAAGTTCATCCATGGTATGAACCTCCAGAAGCGCGGAAAGGCCGAGCCCGGTGGCAATACGTATGTATCGCTTCAGGATATCGTCCGGCAGGATCGCGGCGATCAGGAGGATCGCCGAAGCGCCCAGAATACGGGACTCATAGATCTGGCTTTCGTCGATGATGAAATCCTTCCGAAGGATCGGGAGGGGGACCGCAGCCCGGACATCGGTCAGATGCCGGTCGCTTCCCAGGAAAAAATCCTGCTCGGTAAGCACCGAAACAGCGGCCGCTCCTCCGCGGGCGTAGGCCTGTGCCTGATCGACGGGGCGGTAATCCTCCGTGATCAACCCCTTGGACGGAGAGGCGCGCTTGACCTCGGCGATGATGGAAAGGGTGTTTGCCAAAAGCGCCTGAGTAAAGTCTTTTTCAACCGGCGGTGATTCGTGTGCCGCTTTTTCGAGATCCTTGAGCGAGCGGTGTTCCAGACGGGCGCGGACGCGCTCGTGCTTTTTAAGGACGATCCGGTCCAGAATGGTTCCGGTCGTTACCGTTTGAAAGTTTTGGTCGGCGATAGGATTCGTGTTCATTCTTTCTTCCTCTTTTTGCGCGAAGCGGCTACATGTTGACGATGTCTTCACGATGGGTAAATTTTCGGATCTCTTCCAGTTTGGCGAGGGCTTTCCCGGAATCGAGCGTGTCCCCGGCGAGGCGGACCGCCTCTTTCAGCGTCGGAGCCATGCCGGCGACGTAAAGAGTCGCGGCGGCGTTCAAAACGACGATGTCGCGGTGCGGTCCCTTTTTCCCTCGAAAAACATCCATTGATATCCCGGTGTTCTCTTCGGGCGTTCCGCCTCTGATATCATCCAGAGTTGCGCGTTTCATATCGAATTGTTCCGGGGTGATCGTGTATTCCTCGATACTGTCGGGACGAACCTCACAGATATAAGTGATGCCGGTGTTGGTGATCTCGTCGGATCCATCGGAACCGTGAACGACCAGGGAATGCTGCTCGCCGAGGCACTGAAGCGTCTTGGCGATGTAGTCCATGATCTTCCGGTCGTAGACGCCCAGAACCTGTGCCTTGGCGCCGGCGGGGTTCGAAAGCGGCCCCAGGACGTTAAAGATATTGCGGATGGCCAGCTGTCGACGGACGGGGCCCGCAAAGCGCATCGCCGGATGGAAGTTCGGCGCGAACATGAAACCGAAGCCGACCTCCTCAATGCATTTCTCGACGGCTTTCGGGGTCAGCGCGATGTTGATGCCGATCGCCTCATAAAAATCGGCGCTTCCGCTTCGGCTCGAAATGCAGCGGTTGCCGTGCTTTGCGACGTAGGCGCCGCCCGCGGCGGCGACGATCGCGGCCGTGGAGGAAATATTGAACGTGTTCGTCCCGTCGCCGCCGGTGCCAACCGGATCGACGCACAGGGGGACGTTCGGCGCGATCCGGTTGGCGCGCTCCGCGAGCGCGCGGGCGCCGCCCGTGATCTCCTCGACGGTTTCGCCCTTGACCCGGAGAGCAATGAGGAGCCCCGCGATCTGGGCGTCGGTCGCCTCACCGGACATCACCTCATAAATCGCGTCGTAGCATTGTTCCTCGGTCAGGTTGTTTCCGTCGATGATGGATTTGATGGCTGCTGCGATATGCATATTCGTTCCTGCCTTTCTTTTCGACCTTGCACGAATTATTTCGGAATACAAAAAAGCCCTTGTCCACTGCTTCTGCAGGGACAAGAGCTTAAACTCCTGCGGTACCACCTTGCTTGATCGCCCGAAACCGGATCGATCCACTCCTTTACCCGTACCATCATACGAGTCCGCCGGATAACGGGTCGGTTCCCCGTCAGCTCCTACTTGAACGAGTCGTTCGGGCTGCCCTCGTAAGTCCATTCACTCCATTCCGCCATGTCACGATCCCACCGCCCGTGACTCTCTGTGATCTTGGAAGCAGAGCTACTACTCTTACTCATCGGTTTACTATGAATTATCGACATCATATCGCGCGAAAAAGAGTGTGTCAATAGTAGGATGAAAATCTGTTTCAAATTACACAAATTATTCCCTGATAAATAGTCCGAATAAGTTGACAATTGTATTTTTTTTTGTAAAATTGTTGCCAATTGAGAATATTCGCTATATTTTATAAATATGAGGTGCTTGTGATGAGAATCAAGAGAATCATTTCGATGTTTTTTGCCATTATCAGCGTTGTTACATTGCTTTCCTTTCCGCTCCGTGCCGATACATATATCGGCTCAAAGGATAAGAAGGAAGGCGGATTTTTGGGCATAGGCGGTACTACGTATACTTATCGATATTACCAAAGATGGAAGCAGACAAGATATTGGTACGGGAAGCCGGTGAGCCCTGTTGGTCATTATACACAGTATTCTGGCGGGGGATCTTGCACGGTTGCTAGGACCGTAACGTTAACATGGTCTACGACTAAATCCTATAACAAAAGTGCCGGAGGGAATGTCGGAATACCCGAATTGATCGGTCTAACAGCGAGCGCTGGGTACGGTACAACATATGGGATGACGTTTTCGTCTGCAAAGTATGGTGATTTTTCACGGAACATAAAAGACTCTGCTAAAACGGGATATTACATGCTTGCGCCCGCTCAAACCGAACATGCATGTAAGTGGAAGAAATATTCGAATAACAATACAGTATACACAGGAAAATCCGGAACTTATTATATGCCATACGGCGATTCAGTAATAGTAATGTGTTATAGTCCCAATAACGCGAATTGGTATATATGCTAGGGTTAATGAAATGTACGGATCAATTATCCGACACATATGAGTAATCAACTCCATTTTGGCATTACTGCTCGAAAGGGTATTAGCATGAAAAAGATGGTCTGCGTATTTTTACTAATCGTTTTATTTTGTTCAACATATGCTTGTTCGAGCGATACGGGAAATGAACGAGTTGTGTTTTTAAGTGATTTTATTCACTGTGACCAAATGGATATTGGAAGCAGTTTTGCATTTAATCTGACCTACGTTTATAAAGACAAAAAGCCCGAGATAACACTCGTAAGCTTTGGAGACAGTAATTTGGACGCGATTTTCGAAAGAATGAGAAACGAGGTTTCTGAAGAACAGAGCAAACCGTACAACGAATTCAAAGGCGGTTTTCTCGCTTTCAAATTTGACACATCCTCAATAGGTCTGGGTTCGAATTTTGCGATTGATCATGTGATATTGAATGTGGACGGGAAGGAAAAAACGGTTTGTTTCAGCGATCCTGTGAAATATACACGAATCTCGCCTGAAGATCCGATTTATCAGGTTGACTCAGTTTACGGAGTTAATATACCGTTCATTGTTACAGGAAACGTTAAACCCGGCTTCGTTTCATTTGTTTATCAAACAGATGTTGATGAGGTGATAATCGATAGTTTTGAATTCAATAATTATTTGACAATTGAACACTCAAATGTAATTCTGAACGAAATAAATCTTGGGGTGATAGAGGATGTCTTCCCATTGAAAGTCCCTGCTAATTCTGTGTTAAAAATCGACATCGGAGAGAAGTTTGAGGGCGAGAACGCAGACTTTTCATGCTATCTGATTAATTCTATCTTACGCTTCCACAGCGAAAAGGACGGCAACGGAGTTCTAAATGATTTCATCATATTTGACCGTATGAAAGATTATGAGGATTTTACCAACATGATCGACTATATTGAGTCGAATTCGTAATTGTGATGAAGGGAGAAAGAACATAAAAAGAAACGCAATCCTTTTTTTTATTCTTCTTGTATTCCTTGTGGGGATTTCATTCGGAATTTTTTATCTTAATAATCCTGATATATTTCATAGCAGCAAGGGTGAGGTGCAAAGCGATGCTCCCCTTACGTATTCGATAGAGTATCCCGTTAATGAAGGTGAGATCTTCCGAACCTACAGTGTAGATGCAGCGGTTATTTCGAATTGCCCGGAAATCTATATATTTGAATTACGGGTTGACGGAATAAAGGATACCAATTTTGAAATACTAAAAAACAAAGGTGATCATATTGCTCCCAACGAGTCGATTTATGCCTTCAAGGGAAAGGAAAAATCTGTTGACTATCATGCTCAGATTGTTGATATTCGCTATTCATTATCTGGGGATGTTCGCTCGGTGACCATAACTCTTCTGAATTACGACATGCTTTACATTGTCGCTGAGGTTAGTGCCGAAATAATCTCAGAAATAGCGTATGAAACGAAAGTGGTGGTGCTTCTTAACGGAGAAGAGTATATGTCTGAGATCGTGCAAATCGGATATGAAATATCGGACAGAAAGGTTCCTGTTCATGTTGTGTTACCGGCGCTAGTTCTTCCCGGAACAGAAGCAAACCTTACATTTATGTTGGGTATTAAACAGCACGGGCTTTTTGTGAGTGAGGATGCATTATATACTGACGGGGATTATTTCTACGGAAATTTAAAAACTGAAGATAGTAATATGCAGGTTCAAATTGAAATCGGCCAGAGATTCTCTGTCGAAGAAGACGGCAATCTTTTTCGTTACATTGAGGTGCTTTCCGGAGTTCGAGAAGGCGATGTTTTGATTGTGGAGAAAATGATCGATATTGGACCGAAAATTAAGGAAAGTCTAATCAATGAATGAGCTGGCACGGATGACAGCAGTAAAAAAGTCCTATGATGGAAAAAAACAAGTTTTGAGTGGATTGGATTTTTCTATTTCCTTGGGCGAAACAGCATTGATTCACGGGACCTCAGGTTGTGGGAAGAGTACATTTCTAAATATCGTCGGACTATTAGACAGTTATTCAGATGGTGAGTATACATTTAACGGAATACCGATAATTCCCAAAAAACTTAATTCGTATTACAAACAACGCGCAATGGACATAGGTTTTGTGTTTCAAAACTATAGTTTAATCGATTCTATTAGCGTGCGCGAGAATATACTGATGCCATATTTATACAACAATCAATATATTGATAAAACTGTAATGATAAATATGGATAAACTCCTTGAAGAGTTTAATATAGCGGAGCTTAAGAATACCAAGACATCGCTTCTTTCCGGCGGGGAAAGGCAAAGAGTTGCGATAATCAGAGCGATGATAAAAAATCCCAAACTGATCATCGCTGATGAGCCTACCGGGAACCTCGATGAAACGAACTCAAGACTTGTTTTTAACGCATTTAAAAAGATTGCCGAGAGAGGGACTGCAGTTGTCGCTGTTACCCATAATAAGCATCTTTCACTTGGTTTGGGGAGAACGTACACTCTGGAAGAAGGGGAGTTGCGCTTGTGTTGAGAAAAAAGAAGTTTTCCTATTATTTTGCCCATATGCTTGTAATGTCGACGGTTAACAAGGTGCGACTTGTGCTTACGTCTATCGGAATATTTGTTGCCGTCTTTTTGTTTTCTGTAGGAGTTATTATCGCGAATTCATATTACAACGGAAAGTTGAGAATAATAGATGATATGAGCAATAACTCCGTTATCATTTCTTCCAACATGCCTGCTAAACGGATAAAGGAAGTTGCTTCAAAATATACTTCCATTATTCCGATTGAAGACTTGGTACTTAGCCAGGAGAAGCCGATTTTATCTGCGGAAGTATCAAAAAATCAATATCTTAATGTAATGGCGAGAGTACACGGAGTGTCCGGTTCGGAAGAACTGTTGCCGATAATCAATGAAGATGGTTTATTCTTGCCAATTAAACCTATGCTGATCGAAGGAAGATATTTTGGAAAAGAGGAGCTTTCTATGAATGCACCGGCGGCAATTGTTGATGAGTTTACGGCAAAGCTTCTTTTCCCGGATGGAGATTGTCTCGGAAAACAATTCGAGATTGATTCCGGTATCAGTGGATCAACTACTGCGAAAGATAATGATGAAGAAAGAAGGAGTCCGATTCGGTTTACAATAGTTGGGATCATAAAAAACTCATATATTTCTGAAAGCAAAAAACTTAGGCTAAAAAAAGATATAGTCAATTCTGCAAACACCATATTTGTGAATACAAACATCTATTGTCCGCTGAGCACCTTTTCGCAATTTTTCCCGCAGGAGGAAAGCGAAACGAAGATACTCTATTATTTTGACGAAGAAAATGAGTGCCAAGATTTTGTGACCAGGATGATGGCGTTATCCGATATTTCTCGGAAGGAGGGCGAGGTTTTAATCATTACAACAAAGGATATGTTGTTGAACAATTGCATGGAACAGCTTTTGTATACCAAAACGCTTTTGAACATTATTATTATTATACTATGTATCATATCCGGAATCAGTATCATGAGCATCACATTCTTTTCAGTAAAAGAGAGAATTGAGTAATCCGTGCCAAATTGAGCCATCGTTCCGGTGAGTGAGAGCCACTTGTCCGGAGCAACAGAGCCACCCTTCCGGTAACGAGAGCCAAGGCGAAAGAATTCCTATAAAGTATCAATATGCACG
>JAAYCT010000022.1 GCA_012729635.1 Clostridiaceae bacterium
GCAAGGCAAGAGGCTTTCGTACATACGAAGGATTCCGGATAATGATCTATCTGGCCGTAGGAAAGTTGCAACTTAGCTACCCCAACCCCTTTCCTTGCTAAATTTTCACGGAAATAGGTGAAGAGCCGAATAAAGGGATTTCTTGACAAGGTTATTCACGGATGCTAAAATCGTCTAGCGTCTAGAGCGCACTGGGGTTATGGCGGCATAGCTCAGTTGGTCAGAGCGTCCGGTTCATACCCGGTAGGTCGTAGGTTCGAATCCCACTGCCGCTACCATAGGGCCCGTTGGTCAAGCGGTTAAGACATCGCCCTTTCACGGCGAAGACAGGAGTTCGATTCTCCTACGGGTCACCACATGATTCCCTGGAACCGGAGAGGTTCCGGGGCTTTTTCTTTTCCGGGAGGACTTCCGGTTTTTTCGCTCATTCCCTCATTCAAGGAGAATCATTAACGGTTTCGTGTTCGAAGATA
This sequence comes from Clostridiaceae bacterium, assembly GCA_012729635.1. Classification (GTDB taxonomy): domain Bacteria; phylum Bacillota; class Clostridia; order Saccharofermentanales; family Saccharofermentanaceae; genus JAAYCT01. The sequence continues at coordinate 474 of JAAYCT010000022.1, forward strand.
GTGCCATGCCCCCTCGACTGGAAGCGCAACGTTGCGCATCCATAATGAATCAACTTTTGACAATATAAACAATTGTACGGATTATTTCAACATTGATTTGTGGATATTGACATCAATTCGGCGCGGGTGTAGGATTTGAATTAGAGCAAACGGTTGCGCATACATAATTATTCTTTGATTATCAAATGTTTTCCGGGCCATTCCGATATTAACGCAATGTGAGATTATCCATGAAAAACAAGCTCCTTTCGGCGGTCACGGCATTGTTCATTTTGCTTTCGGGGACGGGAATCACATCTTGTTCAAAGGAGGCGGATATTCGGTTGCCTCCCGTGGATATATTTGTGCGGAAAACCGATAACATGCCGAAGGGTTTCATTTGCGCAGTAGATATATCCAGCGTGATTTCCCTGGAGCAAAGCGGTGTCGTTTTCAGAGACCGTGAGGGGGTACCCCGGGATATTTTTGAGACGCTTTCGCAAGCCGGTGTCAACTACATTCGCGTTCGGATCTGGAATGATCCGTATGACGAACAAGGAAGAGGATACGGCGGAGGAACCAATGACCTGGAAAAGGCAATCGAAATCGGAAAACGGGCGACCGGACAGGGAATGAAGCTGATTGTCGATTTTCATTATTCGGACTTTTGGGCGGATCCGGGAAAACAGATGACTCCGAAAGCGTGGGAGGGCATGAATTCTACGCAAAAAGAGGAGGCACTGTATAGCTTTACCCGCGATTGTCTCGAACGAATGATTGAAAACGACATCGAAATCGGGATGGTTCAGATCGGCAACGAAATCAACAACGGGATTGCCGGCGTTACGGCGTGGCCGGACATGGCGAAGATGATCAGTGCAGGAAGCCGTGCCGTTCGTGAGGTAGCCAAGAAGAGTCGCGATAAAATTATGGTTGCGGTACATTTCACAAATCCCGAAACGGAGAATCGATATGCCGCTTACGCTTATAATCTGTCCCGATATGAGGTCGACTACGATGTGTTTGCTTCCTCCTATTATCCGTACTGGCACGGCGAATTGGATGCGCTGATTGCTCAGCTTTCGAAAATCGCGGGCGATTATAAGAAAAAGGTAATGATTATCGAAACGGCATATACCTATTCGCTTGATGATACGGACGGTCACGCGAATACGATTTCCGATTCTTCCGATTTGGGTGATTATCCTGCGACTGTTCAGGGACAGGCTAATTTTATAGCCGACGTAATAAGCGCCGTTTCCGGAATCGGAAAAGCGGGGATCGGCGTATGTTACTGGGAACCGGCATGGATATCCGTCGGGCCTCCGGAACGTTTGGAGGAGAATAAAAAGCTCTGGGAAGAAAAAGGGTCGGGATGGGCTTCTTCCTATGCGGGAGAATACGATCCCGAGGATGCCGGGGCATGGTACGGCGGTTCGGCGGTGGAGAACCAGGCGCTTTTCGATTCGACGGGAAAGCCGCTTGACTCTCTGTATGTTTTCGGTTACGCGAAAAAGGGCAATTGTCCGGGAGCCGGAATTGATGCGGTGGTTGATGCTGCCGTTTCGGTAACGATCGGAAACAAGATTCCGTGGCCGGAAACCGTGACCGTCATATATAACGACGGAACCCGAACGGAACAGTCCGTCGTCTGGGACGAGATCCAATCCGCAGAAACAGACGCCATGACCGCGGCGGGCAAAAACAGCGCGTCCGGTAATTACTTAATCAGCGGTCGGACCGAGGGGACATCGGAGATTGTTTTTTGCAAAGTGACGCTGGTACCTCGGAATTATGTAATCAACGCAAGCTTTGAACAAGAGGATATGTCCGCGTGGAAAGTCGTGTATCCGGAAGGTGCGGCGGAGTGTACCGATCGGCAAATGAAAACGTCGGACGCTTATTCGGGGGATTATTCGCTTCATTACTGGGCGGTCGGTGCCGTACGCTTTGCCGTTCATCAGTCATTTTCCGATTTGCCGGAAGGATACTATGTGCTTTCTCTGAGAATTCAGGGAATCAAATCAAAGGAAGAGGACACAATCGTCGTTTTTTCGGAGAGCGATGAAGGGAGACAGGAAACTTCCGTCGCGCTTTCCGGATGGAAGGAATGGAAAAATCCGATCATTGATGGCATATGCGTCACAAACGGAAAGCTGGTCATCGGTTTGGAAATCGACTGTTTTGCGGGATCGTGGGGAACCATTGATGATGTGTATCTGTATCGTGTCGATTGAGGGATCGTGTAAGAGAAAAGAAGGAAGCGGGATGGAATGATGCCGTCGGAAGAGATGAGAAGTAAGGGAAAAAAAGAAAAAATCGAGAAGACGATTTCTCTCGAAGATATTTCGCGAGAAATGGGGCTTTCGAAGTCAACCGTTTCCAGAGCGCTTTCCGGCAAGGGAAGAATCGGGGACAAGACGCGCGAACGAGTGCGCAAATACGTAAAAGAAATCGGGTATCGCCCCAATTTGATCGCCCGGAGTTTTGCTCAATCCAAAACCTACAATCTCGGAGTGGTGCTCCCCGCCGACTCGGATTTGGCGGAGAAACCGTTTTTTCAGGTCTTTCTTTTGGGGGTTTGCGAAGTCGCAGCAGCCAATGATTACGACGTGGTCGTTACGGTTGTGGTGGAAAAGGACATCAGCGCATTGAAGAGACTGGTGTACAACAAGAAGGTGGACGGCGTTATTCTCACCCGGTTGTTAATCCACGATCAGGCCGCGTCATTTTTGAAAAAAACCTCGATGCCCTTTGTCGTCGTCGGGACATCGGATGACGACGCGCTGGTTCAAGTCGACACGAACCATGAGGATGCCTGTGCGAAATTAACATCCCTGTTGTTGACCATGAGAAATCGAGCACCTGCTTTAATCATCGGAAGCGACGAACATGCCGTAAACCGAAGTCGTCTTCGAGGATATACGAAGGCTATCGAGAGCGCGGGCGGACTCGCGGAAAAGAGCCGTGTATACCAGAATACGGGCAGTAAAGCCGCAATCGAAAAAAATGTTCAGGAGGCGATACGGAGCCGAAGCGATTGTATCCTTTGCGGAGATGACATCATTTGCGGTTACGCTCTTTCAAAGATCAACGGGATGGGCCTGTCCGTTCCCGATGATATTCGGGTCGCTTCCTTTTACGATAATGCCTATTTGAAGTATCACAATCCGCCGATCACGGCGTTGGAAATCGATGTGAAAGAATTGGGGGTGGTTGCGGGACAAAGTTTGATTGACATGATTTCGGGCAAAAAAATCACGCAGAGAACGATTCTGAATTATCAGATCGCGCTCAGAAAATCAACGCAATGATTCGAATTCTCGAATCCGTTGAAAGGTGAATGATTCGACGAAAAGTCGAATCGAAAAGAAAGGTGGAAAAATATGAAAAAGAGAGTAATTGCTTTATTGGTCGTGACGATGCTGATCGTCAGTGTCTTAGCCGTTGGGTGTAAACCGGAAGCAAAGCCGGTCGAACTGGTGGTATGGGAATCTTTGGACGGACCCGATCAGTGGATTCAGCAGGCCGGGGCGAAATTTACCGAGAAATACCCGAACATTACCGTGAAGTTTGTGAACGTCGAATTGGGCGACTCCTCCTCGGCAATCGCTCTGGACGGACCGGCCGAGGTCGGCCCGGACTTATTCGCGGCTCCTCATGATAAGCTCGGTGAGCTGGTGGTCGGCGGGCATGTCCTCCCGACGGAGAATGCGGACAAGGTGTCCGCAGCTGTCCTTCCCGCGTGCTCAAGCGCACTTCAGTACGGCGGAAAGATGTACGGATATCCCACATCCGCCGAAACATACGCTCTATATTACAATAAGGACCTGATTTCGGAAAACGATGTTCCGAAGACTTGGGCCGACATGTATGAATGGTGCAAGACATTTAATGCGGAAAACCCCGATAAATACGGATTTGTCATGGATGTCACCTCGATGTACTACACGATCCTGTTCACGACCAAGGGCGGAAACCGTCTCTTCGGTCAATCCGGAGCGGATGTTACCTCCTCGTATTTGGCGACTCCCGAAGCGGTGGCCGGCATGAAGGAATTTCAGAAGATGAGAGAGGTTTTGCCGCTGGCCTCGGCCGACTGCGGAACCGATACCGCGGACGGAGCGTTTGCAGCCGGAACAGCGGCCATGCATATCTCCGGTCCCTGGAATGTCAGCAACTTTGTCAATGCCGGTCTGAATTACGGAATCACGACACTTCCTGCGCTTGAGGGTGAATCCAACCCGGCCGCTTCCTTCTCCGGAACGCGCGGCATGTTCGTATCCGCATACTCCAAGAACCCGAAGGAAGCCGCAATGTTTGCCGAGTTCCTGATCACGGAAGAAATGCAACAACTCAGATACCAGATTACCGGTGCGCTTCCCGCTATCGACATTACCGTCGACAGCGAATATGCACTCGGCTTCATTGCTCAGTTAAACTATGCGTTCCCGATGCCTTCCGTACCGCAAATGAGCGCTTTCTGGAGTGCTGCGGGCAGTGCGAGCAGCAATATTTGGGACGGCAAGGATGTTGAAGCGGAACTGAATGCTTTGGATACGGCGATTGTGTCCTATGTTGGGTAATTGCCGCAAGAAATAATGGATTTATTTGTCCCGAGCGTATCGGGACGGGGATGCACGGGTGAAATCGTGCGTCCCCGGTCCGGTACTTACAACTCAATCGCTGATTCGTTTTATGATGAAAGGAGGGAGGCCCGCTATGCTAACCATCAGCCGTGACGGCTCTTCACGAAGGAAAATACTGCTTTCCTCCGTGCTTTTCATGGGCTTGGCACACCTTCTGTTTTTAAAGCAGTACATCAAAGGGGCAGTATTTGCTCTTACGGAAATCGTGGTGCTTGCGTTGTCTCCGATGATTGTTCGAGCGATCGCAGGAATTATTACCTTGGGAGCGCCCAAGCCGGATTTGCCGATTTTCGAACGCGATAATTCGATGTTTATGCTGATCGACGGAATCACTGTTTTGACCGTCGTTTTTATTTTCTTTCTCCTGTACTATATTTCGATCAAAAGCGCTCTTTTTGCATACAAGGAGTTCTGTCTTTTCGGTACCTTTTCGGATAACCGAAAGATCCTCTCCGAAATCGGATCCAAAGCGTTTCCGATTGCGGGGCTTTCCCCTGCGGTTCTGTTGATTCTTTTTCTTGTGTTGGTTCCGTTAATCTTTTCCGCCGGGGTTGCGTTCACGAATTACTCCTCTCCCGCAAATATCCCGCCGAATAACACGGTGGACTGGGTGGGTCTTGACAATTTCAAGGCCATGTTCGGAGGAAACGAGGCGTGGACCGGCGCACTCGGACGAGTAGCCGCATGGACACTGGTTTGGGCGGCTGCCGCGACGTTTACCTGCTATGCGGGCGGAATGTTCATGGCAGTCATTATGCACGATACCAAAATGAAAATCGCTCCGGTTTATCGCTCGTTTTTTATTCTTCCGTATGCCGTTCCCGCAGTTGTCTCGATGCTCGTCTGGCAAAATATGCTTAACGGTAGTTTCGGTACGGTGAATCGAACGCTGATTGCGCTCGGGTGGATGACGAAAGACACGGTAATCCCATGGCTGAGCGACGCGACATTGGCCAAATTTGTTTGCGTTTTGATCAATTTATGGGCCGGTTTCCCGTATTTCATGCTTTTGACGATGGGATCGATGACGGCGATTTCAAAAGAAACATATGAAGCGGCACGCATCGACGGAGCGAGTCGATTCCAGATTTTCCGGTCGATTACTCTGCCGTCCGTTCTCTACCAGACGATGCCCTTAATCATCATGTCTTTTACGCACAACATCAACAATTTCGGCGCGATTTTCTTTCTTACGGGAGGAAATCCGGTGGTTGCGGACTCGGTGACGACGAGTGCAAAAGGAACGGATATTCTGGTCACCTGGATATACAATCTAACGATCAATCTTCAGAAATACAATTACGCCGCGGTTCTTGCCGTCTGTATTTTTGTCGTGCTGGCGCCGTTCGCGATCTTTAATTTCCGAAGAACCCGATCGTTTAAGGAAGGTGAGTTGTAATGGCTGAAATAAAAATTGAATCGAGAAAAACTCTGTCTTACGATAATGCGGTTCAAAAGCTGAAACGAAGGCTGTTTAAAACATTTATCATCCTCTTTTTGTCGCTGGTATCGCTTTTGGTACTCTACCCGTTGATCTATGCGGTAAGTGCCGCCTTTTCCCCGGGGCGATCGATATCCGCAACAAGTATTGTGCCGTTCGGGAACGGAGTGACGACGGAGCATTTTGTACGTTTGTTTTCCGAGACCAACTATCTTCTTTGGTTTCGAAATACGCTGTTGATCGCCGTGGGCACCTCGGTCTCGACGGTTTTTGTGTGTTCTCTGGCTGCGTATGTTTTTTCAAGATTTCGTTTTGTTTTCAAAAAGACGATGATGCTGGCACTTTTGGTTCTTCAAATCTTTCCTTCCTTTATCGGAATGATTGCTATATATGTTATCCTCCTGCGGATTAAGGGGTTGGATTCACTCTGGGGGATGGTGCTCATCTATCTTGCGGGAAACATTCCGTACAATACATGGCTTGTGAAAAGTTATATTGACTCGATTCCGAGGGCTTTCGATGAGGCGGCCCGAATTGACGGCGCCAGCCATGCAAGAACCTTTTTCAGCGTGATTCTCCCGCAAGCTTCCCCGATCATTACATTTCTTTCCATCGTCAGTTTCACGGGGCCTTGGATGGAGTTTATCTTTTCCAAACTGATCTTGCGCTCCAACGAAAATCAAACCCTTGCGCTCGGATTGTTCAGCTTTGTCACCGACAAAAAAAACGAGTATACCTTGTTTTGCGCGGGGGCCCTGATTGTGGCGATTCCCTTTGTCATTTTCTTTGTTATTACGCAAAAAATTCTGGTTACATCTCTGGCCGGAGCGGGAGTGAAAGAGTAAAATGGAGCAATTTGCTTATAACGAACGGTATCTGACCCGAAACAACCGGCCGTGGTTTCCGGTAATGGGTGAGATCCATTATTCCCGTGTGCCCGAAAATCGTTGGCGCGAAAGACTCTTAACGATGAAGGCCGCCGGCATCGGAATCGTTTCCTCCTATGTCATCTGGATTCACCATGAGGAAATCGAGGGTGAATATGATTTTTCGGGGAATAAAAATCTTCGGAAATTTATTGAAATCTGCCGGGACTGCGGGATGTTTTTTTTCCTGAGAATCGGACCTTGGTCGCACGGTGAGGTCCGGAACGGCGGACTGCCCGACTGGCTGTATGAAAAGGGATTCACCCCGAGAACCAATAACGAAGATTATTTTTCGTTGGTCCGCACCTTTTATCAAAAGGTATATGATCAGGTGAGCGGGCTTCTCATCCGGGACGGAGGTCCGATTATCGGGGTCCAGATCGAAAACGAATACGGTCACTGCGGAGGTCTGAGAGCAGAAGCCGGAGAATACCATATGAGAAGACTGACCGCCATGGCGCGGGAAATCGGATGGGAAGTTCCGTATTTTACCGCGACCGGGTGGGGCGGCGCCGTCACCGCAGGACTTCTCCCCGTTATGGGCGGATACTGCGAGGCCCCATGGGATCCCCGGGTCACAACGATTGAGCCGAGCGGAAATTACATTTTCACGCATGAACGAAATGACCACGTTATCGGATCGGATTACGGAATCAACCGGACGCTGACGTTTGATCCCGACCGTTTTCCTTATCTCACCGCCGAGCTCGGAGGCGGACTTCAGGTGACACATAAACGCCGACCGGTCGCTACCGGCGCGGACATCGGTGCGATGTCACTTGTCAAGCTCGGGAGCGGCGCCAATCTTTTGGGCTACTATATGTTTTGCGGAGGTACGAATCCGAAGGGGAAGCTGGCTCCGCTTCATGAATCGACGGTTTGGGGAGATGCGAACGATCTTCCGGAGCTTTCCTATGATTTTCGCGCTCCGATTCGCGAATCCGGTCTCATCGGAGATTCATACCGGGAAATCAAGCGATATGCGATGTTTTTGCAGGATTTCGGCGAGATCCTTTGTCCGATGGATGCGTATATTCCCGAAAAGAACCCTTTATTGCCGGAAAACACGACGGATCTTCGGATCTCGGTGCGAAGAAAGGGAGAAAGCGGCTTTGTTTTCGTGAACAATTATCAGCGCGGACTAAAGATGAGCGATCATCCGGATACCCGGCTTGAAGTGGTCACCGAAAATGCGGTGATTCGGTATCCGCCGGTTGACGTCCGGGATGGGGATTATTTTTTCTTTCCCTTTCATATGCGACTCGGGAAAGCCGAACTGATCAGCGCGACCGCCACACCCCTTTGTCAAATCAACGATGACACTTATGTGTTCTACTCGGATGATGAACCGCGCTATGAATGGACGGATGACGGACCAAAGCCGAAAATTCTGACTTTGACGGGTATACAGGCGAAAAATGCGTTCAAGGTTTCACGAAATAAGGAGTATCTGATTGTCACCGAGGGTGTTGTAACGGTGATTGACGGAGCAATCAACATAATGAGCGGCGGAACGCTTGAGTTTTGGATTTATCCTGATTTCCCGGAAATTCCGGAGGGTCTTGCTCGGGAAGGGAAAGAGGGAGAACTGATCAAATATCGCAGGGAAATTGCGACTGCGCCGGAACCGGTCTTGTTTGAAGAGATCCATCGGGACGAGAACACCGCCCGGTATCGCGTACGACATGTTTTTCGTGAGACCGCCGACGAGTACGGGCTGTTTGTCGAATATTCCGGAAATTCCGCCAAACTGTTTCTCGGAGAATCCTTCGAGGCCGATGATTTTTATACCGGAGCGGGATGGACGATCGGAATGTCGCGGTTTGGGTTTCCGTCGGAATCGGAAATTGAAATCAAAGCGCTTCGGGAGGATGATCAGGTTTTTCTCGAAAAACGCCCTGTCTTTGAAAATAAGAGGGTCTGCCGAATCGAATCCGTCGGCGCATACGAAATGTACCGAACCGTGATTCGGCTATAGAATCCGCGCCGGAAGAAGTCGCAATTTATTCCTTTTTGTCCTTCGGGACCTCCGAATGAACAAAACCATCCGGGTCATCGTTGTCGACCGCATCGATGAATGCGGACTCCGTTGTCGCTTCCGCATCCGAATCGGAGCCGATCAGCGAGTTTTCCAGTTCGGTCAGCTTGCGAAGAGCCTCTTGCTCCGCGACCCGGAGTTGCTCCGCCGCGGCCTTTTCCTTCTCTTCCATCTCGAGAATTTCTTCGTTTTCTATGGATTCCGCGGCAAGAATTTCTTTAATCTGGCGGGCACTTTTGTCCGGGAAACGAATCGCGTCCTCGATTCTTCCGATCGAATCACTGCATGAAAGCTTGGTATGCAGGGATTCAAATGAAGCTTTGGACATTATAAGTCCGTTGTTGCATTCCGAGCAGGCGGCGCGGTAATCCTTATGAATCGGCAGAATTTTCAAATTGAGTACCGCGGCCCACGTGCGCGCAATACACAAAATCCAAGGGGTTTTCTTCTCGCATGTAGGGCAATGCTTTATACCGAGAATTCCGAATGACTTGCAGGAGGTTATATCTTTTGAAAAAAACTTCATCGCCTGATCCTCTCGTGTTGTATTGATTCCATCATACTGCCGAAAAAATTCCTGTGCAATAAGCGCAGTTTTCTTCGTAAACGAGGTAACGAAGGATTCGGTTCTGAACAGCGAATATTCGTGAAAATGCACAGGAAATCCCGGACTGACTTTACTTGTTACGTTGTTATAATGATTACAAGCATATTCGGTGGATCGGTTCATCCGGTCGACCCGAAAGGAATTTATTATGAAAAAAACCGTAGCAATTTGTTTGGGGATAACGCTCTGTTTTCTCTTTCTCACCGCATGTGGTATCGGCAAAACCGACAAGGAAATTTCGGCCGTTCGCGTTGCGGGTCTGAAGGGACCGACATCCATCGGTATGGTAAAAATGATGGAAGACGCGTCGATCGGGAAATCTGCGCTTCCGTATGAATTTTCAATATTCGGGACAGCGGACGAGGTGACGCCGAAGCTGCTTCAGGGTGAACTCGATATTGCTGCGGTTCCGGCGAATTTGGCATCGGCGCTTTACAATAACACGGACGGTGCGATCCAGGTTATCGCAATCAACACACTCGGTGTCATCTACATCACGGAGGTTGGAGATTCGGTTCATTCCCTTAATGATTTGCGGGGAAAGACCATTTACGCGACCGGCAAGGGGACGACACCTGAATTTGGATTACGGTATCTTTTAGCGGAAAACGGCATTGACCCCGATAAGGATATCACCATTGAATGGAAGTCCGAAGCGACCGAGATTGTCGCGCTACTAAAGGAAAACGAATCCGGAATCGCATTATTACCGCAACCGTATGTGTTCGCCGCGAAGGCTGCGCTGCCCGAACTTCGGGTCGCGGTAGATTTGGATGAGGAATGGACTCGTCTGGAGAACGGGAGCCGCATGGTCACCGGTGTGGCGATTGCCCGTAAAGACTTTATCGAAAAGAATCCGGACTTGATTCGTGATTTTCTGGCCGAATACAAGGCTTCGACCGAATATGTGAACGCAAACATTTCGGAATCGGCAAGTTGGGTGGAGAAATTCGGAATTTTTCAGGCGGAAGTTGCCGAAAAAGCAATCCCGTATTGTAATATTACATATATCGACGGATCGGAGATGCGGACTGCGATGGAGGGTTACCTGAATGTCCTTTTCGAGCAAAACCCCAAATCGATCGGAGGAAAAATCCCGGACGACGGCTTCTATCGAGCCGGCTAACGGGGTTCCGGTCAAAGCATTCGCGGCACTTGTGGCCATTGTTCTTTGGCAAATGGCCGCCCTTGCTCTCGGGCGATCGTTACTGTTGGTTTCTCCACTGGACGTCGTGATTCGACTGGCCCGTTTATCTTCGACCGGTTCTTTCTGGGCATCGGTCGCGTTTTCGTTTTTTCGCATTTGTCTGGGATTTCTCGCGGCGCTGTCGGCCGGTATGGTTCTGGCTTTTCTGGCCGCGCGAGTAAAAACGATTGAAATTATGTTGTGGCCGTATATGGCTGCCGTCAAAGCGACTCCGGTGGCCTCGTTTATTATTCTGTGTCTGATTTGGATCGGCTCCGGAGGTCTTTCGGTATTCATTTCATTTTTAATGGTTCTTCCGATTATCTATACGAACGTTCTTCAGGGTTTGCACAGCTTCGATCCGAAGATGGAGGAGATGGCGACGCTTTTCGGAGTGACGCCCCTGCGCCGCTTGTATTACTTTCATATTCCGCAGATCCGACCGTTTTTGCTCTCGGCATGCGGCGTTGCGATCGGACTTTCATGGAAGGCAGGAATCGCCGCCGAGGTCATCGGGATTCCCTCCGGATCAATCGGTGAAAGGCTTTACGAAGCGAAGATTTACTTCAGCTCGGCCGACCTTTTTGCCTGGACGGCGGTAGTTGTCCTTTTAAGCATCGGGTTTGAAAAAATGTTCGTCGCGTTGATGAAGCGTTCTTTTGATCAAATGGAGAAGATATAAATGGAGATTCGGGTTGAAAACATTCGAAAACGCTTCGGTGAGAAAATTGCGATTGATTGTTTCTCGGCGGTTTTTCCCGTCGGCGGGACGACTTGCATCATGGGCCCTTCCGGATGCGGAAAAACGACATTGCTCCGTCTTATGATGGGCTTGATTGAACCGGACGAAGGAACCATTATCGGGATGCCGGAGCGAAAAAGCGCGGTTTTTCAGGAAGATCGACTTTGCGAGAATTTTTCTTCGGTCGCGAATGTGCGTTTGGTCTGCGACCCGCATGTAACCCGGGAAGAAATCATCGGTAATCTTTCGGAAATCGGACTCGGAGAGAGTCTTTTTGCTCCGGTCCATTCACTCAGCGGGGGCATGCGCAGACGAGTCGCTATCGTACGGGCGATACTGGCGGAAAGTGATATTGTTTTTATGGATGAGCCGTACAAAGGTCTGGATGCGGCACTGAAAAAGCAGGTCGTATCTTACGTACAAGAGCATACTCGGGGTAAGACCGTTCTGATTGTTACCCACGATGAAAAAGAGGCACACGATTTGGGGTGCGGGATTCTTCTCATGCCCGCGAACGGACCGGAGGAGGATAAAGCTCCGGATTGATTCGCGTCTGCGGAAGATCGGGGAGGGTATGCTTTCCAATGGAAGGACTTTCCTGTATAGTATTTTCATAGGCCGTCGGTGCCTTTTTCGAGGAGAATAGGGAACGCGGTGCAAACCCGCGGCAGCCCCCGCTACTGTAAGCGCGACGAGATCCGTACAGATGCCATCGGGAAACGGACGATTGACAAGAAATCGCTTCGCCAACGAGAAGGCAATCGGATATTCGGATGAACGCAAGCCAGGAGACCTGCCGACGAGATTGTTTCGTTTGATCCGCGGAGGGCGGGAAAAGCGAGAAGGAGTATCCCTTGCAAAGAAACAGAATCCTTTTTTTGGCCGTGGCGGTCGTTTTTTCGCTGTGCCTTTTTTCGTGCACTCCCGCGACGGAACCGCCGGGGGAAACGAGTCCCTCGATCGAATCCGTACTATCCGCTATTTCCGAGTTCGACACGGTACGCACGGAACCCGAAGAAACGGAGACGTCGGAAACCGCGGGATCTTTGTATCCGATGGCAATAGACGATTCATACGGGAATCGGGCGATCATCGAAAAAGAGCCGATGCGCATTGTTTCACTCGCTCCGAATATCACGGAGTTGCTTTTCGATCTGGGAGCCGGGGAAAAACTGGTCGGACGAACCGATTACTGCAATTATCCGGAATCGGCGCTGTCGATTGCCTCGGTGGGCTCTATTGATATGCCGAGTGTGGAGACGATTGTCACCTTGGATCCGGACCTGATTATTGCGTCATCGATTTTTACCGAGGCATCGTATGAAGCCTTGACAGAACTCGGATATACGGTTGTTGTCTTTCACGAAGAATACGATATGGACGGCGTAAAAGATGTTATTGCCTCCGTAGGAGCCATCATGGATTGCGGCACGGAAGCGCAATCACTGATTGAAGCCATGGATCAAAGGATTCAAAGTGCAATCGAAAAAATCGACAGCGAGAACCGTCCGAGCGTGTATTACGCCGTTTCCTTCGGTGATTACGGAGATTATACAGCGGGTGGCGATACGTACGTGAATGCGTTGATTGAAATGGCGGGCGGCGTCAATATCGCTTCCGATATCACGGGTTGGTCGTATTCCGTCGAGAAGCTGGTGGAAAAAGACCCCGATATCATCCTGGTCAATGAATACATGCTTGCTGATTTTATGGCTCTTGAGCCGTATAAGAATCTGTCGGCGGTCAAAAACGGACAGGTTTTCGGAATCAACCCGGATTTGATCGAGCGACAGGGGTTTCGTAACGCCGCGGGAATCGAGCTTCTTGTCTCTTTGTTCTACCCCGCCGAGTGATGTTCGGAAAGGATCAGCCGGATGCGTAAACGTATTTTTCCGACCCTTCTTTGGATCGGTATCCCTCTGCTTTTGGTTGTTGTGGTTATTTCGTCCGCTTCCGTCGGTGCGGCGGACATCAAAATTCTTGACAGCCTTCGAGTGCTCCTGTCAAAGATGCCCGTAATCGGCGGTACGGTGGATGTTTCAAAGATTCGGCCGAACGACTTCATAATCATTCTTCGCATCCGCTTACCGCGTGTGTTGCTGGCGGGTTTGGTCGGAAGCGGTCTTGCCTTGTCCGGTGCGGTCCTGCAGGGAGTGATGCGAAATCCGCTTGCGGATCCGCATGTGCTCGGAATTTCTTCCGGTGCGGCATTCGGAGCTTCCGTCGCGATATCCGTCGGTTTGGGCGGCGTCGTATTCGGAATGGGCGGGACGACCGCATTTGCGTTCATCGGAGCGCTTATTACGATATCGATTGTATGGAGAATCGCTTTTCGCGGACAACGGGGTGCGGTTGTCGGCATTCTTTTAGCGGGAATTTCCGTCAGTTCTTTGTTGACGGCGGCGATTACCATGATGATGGTCATGCGCAGAGATCAGCTTGAAAAGGTTTATCTGTGGATGCTCGGAAGCTTTTCTTCCGCAACGTATCCGAAGGTTATCCTACTCGTTATTTTTTTGACCGGCGCGCTCTTTGCGATTCTTCCCGCAGCTTTTTCACTGGATATTCTTTCGACCGGCGACGAATCGGCCGAAAGTCTCGGAATTGATGCGAGACGTCTCAGAAGACGGATGATAGTGATCTCGTCGCTTCTTGTGGCGGCTTGTGTCAGCGTAAGCGGGATTATCGGCTTTGCGGGGTTGATCGTGCCCCACATGATTCGTCTCCTTTCCGGATCCGGAAATCGCAGACTTCTGCCGCTTTCGTGCTTCGCGGGTGCGATATTCATGATTGTTTGTGATACTCTGGCCCGAACGATCGCCGCTCCCTCCGAAATCCCTGTCGGTGCCATCACGGCACTGATCGGAGCCCCGTTCTTTCTTTTTCTTCTCTGGAAGGCACGTGCAAAGGGGGTCGGCGGATGAGTCAGCGAATGTTATTGCCGAACGGTCCGGATCGTATTACGATAAAAAACCTCCGCTTCCGTCCCGATCCGGGACGTGAGCCCGTACTCGACTGTTCGAATTTTACCTTTGAAAAAGGCCATTTTTACGGAATAATCGGACCGAACGGAGCCGGAAAAACCTCGTTACTGCTTCATCTTCTTCGATTGATTCGGGCAGAAACCGGAACGATTTCACTCAATGAAATCAATATTAACGAGTTTCGCAGACGAGAGCTTTCAAAGCATCTCTCTTACGTTCCGCAGAAGGTGGATACCGGAATATCTTATTCAGTCAGAGAAACCGTCATGATGGGAAGAAGCCCTCATCTGAAGATGTTCTCATACCCGGGCAAAGATGACTGCGCGGCGGTATCATCGGCGATGAAAGCGGCCGGAATCGAAAAACTGAGCGATTATCCTGTTTCGGTGTTAAGCGGAGGGGAACTTCGGAGTGTGCTGTTGGCGCGATCCGTAGCTCAGGGGTGCCCGTGGCTGTTTCTGGACGAACCGGTATCCTCGCTGGATATATATCGCCAGTATTCCGTCATGAATATGTTGAGCGCACTTCGAAACGACGAGGGGAAAACGATGGTTTGCGTCCTTCATGATATGAATCTGGCCTCGGCATACTGCGATCGTCTGATTGTAATGAACGAAGGGAAAATTGTCGATTCCGGTGATTCTTCGACGGTTTTAACACCCGAACTCTTATATCAAGTATATGGGCTGAGTTTTCGAAGAATTGAGTTTCCCGAAGACCCGAAAACACTCTTTGTTCCGATTCCGCGAAACCCGCGCGATAAAAGCCCGGAAGATTCGTAATTCTCGCCCGGGATGTTTGGTTCAACGCGCCGATTGTGGTAGAATCATCTTAACGGAAAAGAGAGCGAACGAACACGATTCGGGTTTCCGAGAAGGTTTTTCACTCGATATGAGAAGATACGGCGCGAATGCCGATGCCAAACCCCGTACGGGTTCTGTGGAGGACAAATGAATATTAAGGTCGTGTATTTCACAAAAACAGGTCATTCGAAAAAAATTGCGGCCGCGATCGGTGAGGCGCTATCGGTTGAACCGATGAACATTGATGATAATCCAAGCATTTTCGGAGTGGATTTGCTTTTTATCGTCAGCGGGATATATAACGGGGTCAGCGCACCGGAGGTCATCCAGTTCGGCGAGAAGCTCAAGCCTTCCATGGCTCAGAGGGTCGCGATTGTTACAAGCAGTTCGTTTGGGAAAGATACACAGCAGAAGCTTTCTCTTACAATGAAGGGTAATTATATCGAGGTTTTGGGAGAGTGTATCGTTCGCGGCTCATTTGCTGTCATCAGCATGGGGCACCCCAACAAAAAAGACTTCAACACGGCAATCGACTTCGCAATCCGGACGATTGAATTGGTCGAAGGACCTTCGGAGTCGGAGCCGAATGAGAATGAAGACGGTTCACAATAATTGAATGATGAAGAATTCACAGCGTTCGGATTTCATTTTATATAATCCGACCCGGGGAAAATCCCCGAAAGAAAGAGGTCGGACATGCAAATAATGCAATCCGAAACGTATTTTAAGGTCCGGGCATTTTCGGATCTTCGACAAATGCTTCGGCAAAGTGTGGCGCTTTACGGTAATTTGCCCGCTTTCCGTTATCGCGAGCAACCGGACGGAGAAGTCATTAAAAGAACATATCGTGAGGTTGGCGAGGACACGGACGCCTTGGGGACGGCTCTTTTAGGACTCGGATTGGCGGACGAGAACATCGCGATTATCGGTGAAAACAGTTATCGGTGGTCGATTTCACATCTGGCGATTATCAATGGGGTCGGCATATCGGTTCCTCTGGACCGCCTGTTAAAGGCGGATGAAATCCTGCCTCTTTTGGAACGTGGCAAAGTATCTGCCGTTATCTTCGATCAGAGCTATACGGATACAATGATTACCGCATCCGAGCGATTCCCGTCCATTCGTTCCTTTATCTGTATGAACTGCACCGATCCCACATCGGATCGATTTGCCGATGATGCCCGCTGGTATCGCTTTGACGCATTGATGGCCACGGGACGGAAGCGATTGGGCGAAGGGCATTCGGAATATGCCGATCGACCGATCGACCCCGAACAGATTGCTTCGCTCCTTTTCACCTCCGGGACTACCAGTATGTCCAAGGGTGTTCTTCTCCGGAATCGTAATATTACATCGGATATCGTTGCCTTGGCCGGAGTCGTAAAGTTTCCGGTCGGCACGAGGATGCTGTCGATTCTTCCCCTTCATCACACGTTTGAGAACACTTGCGGCCTCCTGTACGGCCTATATATGGGCGCTTGTCTTTGTATTTGCGACGGATTGCGTTATGTTCAGAAGAACATGGAGGAGTATCAAATCAATCTTTTGATCGGGGTACCCGCGCTTTTCGAGAGCTTCTACCGAAAGGTGAAGGACAATATTCAAAAACAGGGCAAGAATGAGCTCATTCAGAAAATGATTCGACTTACCCGCACCCTGAGAAAGGTAAAAATAGATTTGCGATACAAGGTTTTCGGCAAGATCCATAAGGCCTTCGGCGGGAAATTCCGCATCGGCATTTGCGGAGCGGCTCCGATCGACCCTGAAATTATCCGGTTTTTCGATGATATCGGCGTGCATATTCTACAGGGCTACGGCCTGACCGAGACGTCTCCGGTCGTCGCCGGCTGCAACAGCCGGGTCTTCGTGCCCGGAACGGTCGGGCATCCGCTTTCCGGAATCACAATCGCAATCGATAACGAGACCGACGGAGCCGAGGGAGAGATCCTGGTCCAAGGCCCCGTCGTCATGGCCGGCTACTATGAGGACGATGAGGCGACCGCCGCGGCGATTGACAAGGATGGGTGGTTTCATACCGGCGACGTCGGTCGCGTGGATGAGCACGGATGTCTGACGATTACCGGACGACTTAAGTCCATGATTGTCCTGAAGAGCGGAAAGAAGGTTTTTCCCGAGGAAATCGAACAGTTGATTACCCGGTATCCGTTCATCAAGGAATCGATGATTTTCGGGGATACCGAATCCAGAGGAGAGGTGGTCATCAACGCGAAGTTTGTTATTGATCCTCAATATATGAAATGCGAGGGAATCACCGAGGAAGAACTGGTTCGTCGTCTGGAGGAGGTCGTTCGCGAAGTAAACATGGAGATTCCGGAATATAAGAGTATTCGGAACTTCGTTTACAGCTTTAAGGATCTGATAAAGACAACCACGCTTAAGGTAAAACGCAACAAGGAAATATCCGGAATGCAGGAAGCCTTGGATCGCGCGAAGGTTCGATTGCGTAAAATAACGGGCAAGAATATCGACCTTTTGGACTCCATTTTGGAGACCCGGCCGCTTGAGGACATAGGCAGCGGTTCCGAAAAACAACCGGAAGAGAAAAGCCAATCAACGGATGACTCGTCAGCCGATAAATCCAATCCGTAAGGCAAACAACAGAAAACCGAAAAGTGAAATGCTTTCCGGTTGACGATAGCCCTACAATGATGATATGATTTTTCCCGGCGGATTATCGTACGGCGCCATAGCCAAGGGGTAAGGCAGAGGTCTGCAAAACCTTCACCCCCGGTTCAAATCCGGGTGGCGCCTCCACTTCAATGGGCTGTCTCAAAAGACTTGTAACAAAGTCGGATGAGGCAGCTTTTTTTCGAAGCAGATGGATCATGGGTCTGAACCCGAGACGACGCGGCAAACGTTCAAGCGTCTCACCACTTGATTGAAAAAGAGCCCATGAAACCTACTCTGAATCCATTCTGATACAGTAGCAGTTTATTTGCAGCGTTTTGAGATGTTATAGAACCGGATTCGACAGGAATGTATGGGGGACGGAGACTGCACTTGCGGGACGGCGAGGAAATACCGACTGAATCGCCGATGTGCTTCGTTTCGTCGGTAATCATGAATCAAAAACGAGACCGCCCCTTTTTGTTCCGGCTTGCCCATCGGGTTGCGCATCAAATCTTGTCTTTTGCGCTAAACCAATGGGTGGCGCCTCCAATCTTTTTCGCGCTCACCCGATGGCTGGCGCCTCCAATCTTTTTTGCGCTCACCCATCGGACAAGCCCCAAATGAACAGGAGGAGTTCCAGGAGATAAACCGTAGAAAAGATTGCACATCGGACGTCGGGCCCACGAGACAGAAATTGCTCGTTAAGTTGCCGCATATCAATAAAGATACTTTACGCTCGCTCATCAAGAATAAGTTGCACTCGATTCTCCATCAGCGCCACAACGTCTTCTGCGGACTTCTGATTATAAAAATAGGCAGCAACCTCTTCCAGAATGATGGATATGATCTCCCGATCCTGATAGGCAAGGGTATCCAATCCGTTAATAAAATCACGGTATGCCTGCGACTGTTCCTCCGTCATGGGTTTTATTTCTATCTCCGAAATCATCAGGTATTCCGGACTACTGGGATACATTGCTTTTTCAATCTGAGCTTCCAATTGCGTTTTCAGAACAGGAATGCAGGACTCCGATACTGCCTCCTGAACATTCTCGCCCAGGAAAATCTTAATAAACTCCCATGCCGCGTCGCTGTGCGACGACTGTACGGATATGGCGAGAATGGAACTCAGATAGCATGGCGGTCCGCTTTGATCGGGAGAAGGATATCCAACGATGGAGATGGATTCACCGGCATAGGCTTCTTCTTCAATGAAATGCAGAGGCCCGTAAATCTGGTTGAAAAGGAGCGCAAGTCCATGGTTTTGCATCAGCCAATAGGGGTCTTCGATCCTTTCCCGATCCGGATCGTCTTCTTGGTAGCCAAATGTTTTTGCATAATCAAGCAGTTGATAGAAGGAATCCACATCAAAATTGACTTGTCCGGTGGCTTTATCAATATACACATCCATGGAAGAGGACAGTGCTTCCTCCAACAAGGATGATTGGAGGAAGCCCTGCATCGGCAGAATGGAATCCGGAAGAGAAGAAGCCATTCCTCTAAATTCATCTACGGTCCAACCGCTCCGGTCTCCGATGACTGACTTGGGTCCGAACAGGGCCCGGACGAAAAAGCCCCCGGGCATCTTGTAGAGATGTCCGTCCCGCTCACTTAGGGACAGGATGTTCTCCAGATAGTTTTCTTTGTTGAAGGTGTCGTCCTTTTCGATCAGTGTATTCAAATCAACCAGAATACCATTATCTTCATACGCGGTCAGGGGCATATGATAATTTCCGTAAAGGATGTCAGGACCTTTACCGGATAGAATGTCCAGATTGATTTGACGGATCATATGATCCATCGCCGCTTCAATCTCCTCGGCTGTCGAGCAGGAAGTATAATCAATATCATCCGCATAGTCTTTGAGCATAACTTTATATTCTGTGCTCTTATCGTTGAATTCCATAATAGCGGTTTGCAGCGCTACATCATACGAGATATCCAAACCGGCCAGGGTAAGAATGATTTTTCCGGCATCGGGATTGGTCTGATCCTTTGTAAAGAGAAACATTTCAAGAGGGCTAAAGGAACCATACGCGGTGGATAGACACAAGATCGAATGGTCGGAAAGGACAATCAGTTCATTCCTTCTTCCGGCAGACACGAAGCTGACATTATTCCATTGAAAAAGTGGGGTCACTTCGTTGCTCCCAAGATCCAAAGACTCAATTCCGGCGGATGATTTGATATAAAATCTTTTCCCATCCGAAGAGAGCTCCCCCGAAATTCCGGCATATGAAGATAAATCGATAGGAGTTTCCAGGCTTTTTTTCGGGGTGTTGAGGGGATACAGCAGTGAATGATATCGTCCGTCTTGAGACGCGCTGACGTATACGTTATCTTCAACTCGAAAAACCTGTCCGGTCAGGTCCATGTCCTCAATCGTATATAGCATTTCACCGTAAAGATCAAAAACAACACAGGCTTCATAGCAGGCGACATACATATTTCCTTCTTTGTCGACTACCATTTGGGACGGGAAGCGTTTTTCCGGTATCGTAATTGCTATGGGTTCGCCGATAAGTACCCCCGAAGGGTCCAGCATATAAACGCCGTAATTACCGATACCCATTTCGCTGACTGCGGAGGTCAACAGGTAAATAACGCCGTCCGGATTGCTTGTTATGCCGGAGACCATGATATCTCCGGGAAGGAGCGTGTTTAAATCCACTTGCCCTGTCTGAAGTCCGGACGAATCATAATATAAAATAACGTTCTTACTTGTCGGGTTTTGAGTAGAGGAGCCGTCATCAAGGACGATATTAATCCACAACGCCCAGCCGTCTTTCGTGCGTGTTCCGGATCGATAAATAATGGAGTCTACATTGTCTGCATGAAAAAAATCGAGTTGTTGCGAGGAAAAATGCGGCGTATCGGCCGAGATGAAAGTATCGGGGAAATGGTTGATGACCGGCCCGGAAGAGGAAGAGGAACCAATACTCTCGTTAGTGCCCGGTTTGCAACCGGTTATGCCGACAAGAGTAAGCACTGAAAGGCAGAAGCAAAACAACTTGAAAAATGACGACTTTTTGTATATCTGCCGTACATGATTCTTCTCTTTTAAATTTCCCATTCGCTGTCGCCTCGTTTCTTAAGCTAGCCCCAATACTGTTCCCATTGTATCACCAGGAGGCGAAAGGCGACAAAACGAACGCACTATATCAGATTCTTCCCTTTCTGAATATGAATCGATAGTATAAAATTAGACTTCAACCGACCCGTAACGGAGGCGAGCATCGTGGCACCCTTGAGCCCGCTTGAAGCTTTGTGTATAGTAGTACTGAATAAACGAGGGAGTGAATGTTATGGATATTCGTGCGCAAGCGCAGTTTCTTTTTGAGAAATATAACGACTATATGCAGGAGGTGCAAGAGTCTTTCCTGTCGCGCGTTCCGTCGACGAGGGACGTGTATACCGAAGAATTCGAAAGAGAAATCGGCGCATATACGGACGCCGAGTCCGACGCTTTTTTTACTAAACCCCTCGCGGGATTTGCCTTCGATACACCGGCAGATTTCTTCGCGTCATTACAAACACTTGACGAATATCTGGCGGTTTTTTCCGTGGCGGCCGAGGTCTCGGACGTCGAACCCCCGCGCGCGTTTACCGACCGGCTCGCCGGCTTCGGTCAGGAGGCGACGGACCGGCTTTTGGAAATGGCTTTGGCCGAATCCTGGGAAGGGGATGGCACCGGGCAGGAGGATATTCCGACATCCGTGCCGGCGGCGATCCGGCTTCTCGGAAAATGGAGGACAGAATCTTCAATCGTGCCGATCCTCCGGCATTTCTGCTCCGCGAAAAGCCCCGACGAATATATGGCGGATGTGATCGGTGATTACGCGGAGGATATGGGCGATCGGATCGTTCCCGAATTACGGCGTATCCTGAATGAGACCGGATCCATCCCGGCCGGGAGTGCGGAGGAGAGCCTTTTGGTTGCGCTGGCAAAGGCCGGAGCGAGGCACAGAACGGACGAAACATACGACAGTATGCGCGCCGCTTTTCGAAAGTCGGAACGAAAGGTAATCGGAGCGCTGTGTCTCGGAGACTATGGGGATCCCCGCGCGGTGAAGCTTCTCAAAGGGTATCTGGAGAGAAATCGTCACGATTTGGGTCGTGAAATGTTTTATGAGACGTTAAGTGTCATCCGAAAGCTCGGCGGAGACATATCGGACATCGACGATCCGTTCGGAGATTTTCAGCGATAATTCGAAAAAGCGATAACCGGGACGATTCATCATCCCGGTTATGCTTTGCCGAAAACTCATCCGAGTCACGGAGGTGCTTGAAGAAGAACCACAGCTGTTATTATGTCGTTCCGTCCGTGCTGCGGGGGCTGTCGTTCTGCTTTCTTCACCGATTCTTCTTCGCGCGTCTTTCATTGGTAAGGGCCAATAAAACAGGACTTCGCGAGAGTAAGATGATAGGTTCCGGAAGCGGCAATCGCATTGTGTCAAAGGAGGGGTTTGTCTTCCGTTTCCGGTGATTTAATTATATCAAATCAATTGCAAATAAAGCTTGAATGAATTATGTCCATACTTTCTCTTTTCCGAGAAGTTTTTTCCCGAAAACTGATATAATCATGTTGTGATCGGCGGGTTGGGGGGGAAGTTGAAATGACTTATAAAAGCAACCGACGCACATCGTTTCTGATTATTATTTTGTCGTATGTCTCCGCGACGGCGACGGGATACGGAGTTTTTTATATCCTTCAGGATTACGGATTGATTTTTCGGGTATTTTCCGCCGACATCGCCGCGACTGTGTTGATATTTTTGATCGGGACCCTTTTCGGAAACGCTTCAGTCTACGATCCGTACTGGAGTGTCGCGCCGATCATTATTGCTTCGGGATGCTGTATGCTTTTCGGTACGCTCCGCCCGGAGGTGCTGCCGTTTCTCGGCGCAATCTGGTTCTGGGGCATCCGTCTGACCGCCAACTGGGCATATACATTTTCCGGACTGCATCGACAGGATTGGCGATACGATATGCTCAAAGAAAAAAGCGGTGCATGGTTTCCTGCCGTAAACTTTTTGGGAATCCACCTGTTTCCGACACTTGTCGTATTTTTTGCGTTGGTGCCGGCGATCACTTATCTGGAAAATCCCACAATCCGTCCGATAACGATTCCTGCCTTGGTTTTGTGCTATTCGGCGGCTATTCTTCAAACGATAAGCGATTATCAAATGCATCGATTCAAGAAGACATCCGATCGCAACCAAATAATCCGTACGGGAGTATGGGCGTATTCGAGACACCCGAATTATCTGGGGGAAATTCTCTTTTGGTGGGGAGTGTTTTTAGTGATGTTGTCGGTCCGTCCCGATTTACCGTATCTTGGAATCGGACCGGTGATGAACACCCTTATGTTTCTCTTTATCAGCATTCCGATGGCCGAAAAGCGAATGGCCGCCTATAAAAATGATTTTGAATCCTATCGCAGAGAAACCCGGTGCCTTTTTCCGGTGCCGAGACGAAGGCGCGAAAGCTGACGTTCCGATCCGATGTGAAACCGAGTGCTTTTGATAGGGGTCCGCTTTTCATAAGAGACGACGGAAAGACCTTTCTGTTTGTAAAAGGATATTTTGGAGCGGGATCGGGCGGAAGCGATTCAATAACACCTCGAAAAGAAGGGGATCCCGGGATTTCCCGGGGCAAAACTCGGTTGACATCAGACCATTCGGTCGATATAATACATCGTGCGTGCGGGATTAACTCAGTGGTAGAGTGTCACCTTGCCAAGGTGAAAGTCGCGAGTTCGAATCTCGTATCCCGCTCCACGGAAACCCCCTTCGCTCTGAGCGTTCGGGGTTTTCCGATTTCCGAGATGTGCCCCGAGACGTGACGTATATTTTTTTGCTATGATCATATCCGCGAAAATGTATTTCAATCGTGTGAACTTTTTCATGAAACATCGCCGGATATAAACAGAGCATTGACCGAATATTCTCTTTTCATGTAGGATGAAGCAATAAAACGGAAAGACACAAGGACTCCGTTTGTTTAGGATGGGCATCATGAGGAAGACAAATTTCATTTTTAATGTCATTGTCGTTTCGACGTTTTTTGTTGTAACGCTTCTTGTTTTCTCGCTGACGGGAGATGTCCGGGGGCATATGATCGGACGGGAAAGCAATACGGAAAACACGAGCACGACAGCATTGCTCACTGAACCCACCCTCCCGACCGTTGCGCCGACCGCGACCCCTTCTCCGACACCGACGATTGTTCCGGCTTACGTGCCCGAATTTGAAGATTTCCCCGATCATTTTTGGATCGATACGATGCCGACCTTGCCGGACGGTATGTCGGTTACGGAGAACGAGAACGGATTTGAGATTTCGTGGATGCTTCAAGCGAAGGCGGATTATTACGTGCTTTGTACGTCCGGAAACGGGGCCGAATACATTCCGTTTCAGATTTTGTCCCCGTCCGTTTTCGAATGGGAGTATATGGAGAAAAATGTAGCCGGTTTTATGCTCCTGGCGTATGAGGATAACGGGCAGGAGGGCATGGATGATGATGTGATGCTAAGGGCATACCGATCGATGTTGTTTACTCCCGAGGTGGAACCGGATATCAACGATAACAGCGCGGAGAACACGACCGGGAAATATAAGATTATCGTGGACAAAGAAGACTGCGCGTTCGCTGTTTTTGAGAAGGATGAAAACGGTGAGTATACCGTTTGCGTCGCGACATATCCGGCGGCGCTCGGCGGTAGAAAGACCCCGCTTTCTTCGGAGCGAAGACAATTTACGATCGGCCGCAAACTGGAATGGAGAACCTGGACCGGATATAGTCCGGATCGATACTCGCCTTATGCGTCCCAGTACAGCAGCGGGATATTTTTCCACGGACCGATCTATCGGAGGAAAAGCTTTGATACACTGATGAAATACTCCTATGATGATATCGGCTCCGACTATAAGACGGGCGGATGTGTTCGTACGACGGTCGCGGGTGCGCGTTTCGTGTATTACGCATGTCCCGCGGGTACCGTGGTCGAAATTGTCAGCAGTAGCGACTGGGTCTCTTATCCGGGCAAACCGGCGATTGACGCGAGCTTCCCGACGTGGGATCCGACGGATCCCCAGAAGCCGACACCGGCGCCGGTGTCGTAACGATTTGATTACATAAGTGAAAAAGCATTGACCGTTCCGACGATTTTCGTGTAGCATAAACTATGAAAGTGGGGTTGAATTGGCACTTTGTTCTCCGAAGGCTGATTGGATGTTATCATCATGAGAAAAACCAACCTGTTTGTAACCGCGACGGTCGTAACCACTTTTTTTGTGATGACCCTTATATTTCTATCGCTGAGCGGCGACGGTACGAAACGATTGAATGATTTGTTTTCGCAGTCGGAGTCGTCGACCGATTCGGAGATTTCTGTAACGGCACCGGATGTGACGACCGATTCGGCCGTTGTTCCGACCCCGACGGATATTCCCGTTTTCATTCCGCAATTCGAAGACATCCCGTCGAGTTATACCGTGGGGTCGATCAAATCGACCGCGAACGGGATGGTTGCAGAGGAGACCGAATCCGGGTATCATATTTCCTGGCAACTTCTGGCGGATGCGGATTACTATTTGCTGTGTGTTTCCGGCGACCATATGGAGTATTCCCTCGTTCAGATCCTGACTAGCGATGTTTATGAATGGGAATACCCGGAAAGCGGGGTTGTCGGTTTTCTCCTGATTGCTTTCCGTGACGACGGACAACTGGGGACCGATGATGACCGGATGATTAAAGCATATCATTGTGTCGTTCTTCTTCCGACCGCGACACCGACGCCGACGAAGGGTCCGACTCCGACCCGCATACCGAACCCGACCAAAATTCCGACGCCGACACCGGCTCCGAGCCGATATAAAATCATCGTCGATAAGGCGGATTTCGCGTTTGCGGTATTTGAGATCGACGAGAACGGAACCTACAGCAAAAAAATAGTGACGTATCCGGCAGCGTTGGGCAGCGGAACCAAAACACCGGTCGGATCCTTCAAAATCGGAGCGAAAACGGAATGGAAGGCATGGAGCGGCTCATCATACTCTCCGTACGCATCGAGATATGCATCGAACAGTTACGGTTCGGTATATTTCCACGGGCCGGTATACTCTTCCATGAACTTTGGCGATATGAACGCATCCTCCTACAATGCGATCGGTACGGCTTCTTCCGGAGGCTGTGTCCGGACCACCGTCGCCGGTGCGCGATTTGTATACTATAATTGTGTGGGCGGAACACTCGTTGAGGTCGTGAACAGCAGTGATTTGGTTTCCTATCCCGGGAAACCCCCGATTGATCCGGATTTCCCGACATGGGATCCGACCGATCCGAATAAACCGACACTAACCCCGACCCCGACCGTAACCCCGACCCCGGTCCCGACACCGTCCCCGACGCCCGAACCGACGCCCGAGCCGACGCCGACGCCGACGACGGAGCCAACGACGACATCGTCCGGTGAGCCCTCGGAGTCAACGTAGCGGAACATGAAGCAAGAAGAGGCGATACCCGGATTCGACCATAATCTTCAACATTCTATTTTATATTACGGAGGATATCAGATGAAAATAAAAATACTTGCGACGGCACTGATTCTTGTGTTTGCGGTACTCAGCGCCTGTACCGGTGCGCCCGTCGATTCGACAAGTGCTTCCTCCGATCAAGCCGTACCGACGGAAACGACGCTTCTTACCGGGCCGTTCGTAGAAAAGGACATGATCTTTTCTCTTGAGGGCAAAGACTTTCTTCTTCTTTCCGACGTGCGAGAGCTTCTCGGGACGCTTGGTGACGGTTATGAGTTGACAGCGGCGCCCAGTTGTATGTTCGAGGGAGAGGATAAGATATTCAAGTATCCCGGCATGGATATATTTACATACCCCATTGAGGGTATGGATCAGATCGACGAGATCATGATAACCGGGACCGATTTCGCGACTGCCCGCGGCATATCGGTCGGCGATACGTATGAAGCGGTGGTGCGTTCTTACGGAGAAGGAATCTTTGACGAGGTGGTGCTGACGTATATCCTTTCCGGCGATCCGGAGGATTACGCGAGTCCGCGCTTGATTTTCGGTATCGATAGCGGTAAAGTCTCATACATCAGCTATTATTCCTCGCGGAATATGTGGTAATTTTGTAAAGCGAAAGGGAGCGCATCCATGGTATTCAGTTCGCCGATCTTCCTTTTCGTTTTTCTTCCGTTCGTATTCATAGTCAACAAAGCGTTGCCGGTTCGGCTTCGCAACACGTTTCTTTTGTTTGTCAGCCTGATTTTTTACGCATGGGGCGAGCCGATTTACATTGTCCTCATGCTTCTTTCCGTTCTTGTCAATTACGGAATGGCGCGGTTTATCGGACCGATGGATGAACGGTCGAAGCACGCAAAGCTTTTTCTTGTATTCAGCATCATTTTCAATATCGGGATGCTGTTTGTGTTTAAATACGCGAATTTCTTCACGGACAACGTGAATTTTCTGCTCGGAAGTGCGATTGAAATTCCATTAATCCGTCTTCCGATCGGGATTTCGTTTTTTACCTTTCAGGCGATGTCCTATTCGATTGATGTGTACCGCGGCCAGACACCGCCCGAGAAAAATCCCGGCAACGTTCTTTTATATATTTCGTTTTTCCCTCAGTTGATTGCGGGACCGATCGTCATTTATTCCGACATTCATAAACAGATCCGGAAAAGGGAAGAAACGCTGGAAAAGACGGTCACGGGAATCAAACGATTTACGGTCGGACTGGGGAAAAAGATACTGATTGCCAATTCGCTCGGATCCGTTGCGGATCAAGTATTTGCGCTTTCCGGTTCGGAGATGAACGCGCCGATTGCCTGGCTGGGTGCGATCACTTATTCGCTTCAAATCTATTTTGATTTTTCCGGCTACTCGGATATGGCAATCGGGCTGGCCGGTCTTTTCGGCTTTCATCTCAAGGAGAATTTTAACTATCCGTACATTTCGGGCAGTATCAAGGATTTTTGGCGAAGATGGCATATTTCCCTGTCGACGTGGTTTCGGGAATACCTTTATATCCCACTCGGCGGAAACCGGAAGGGGATGGCTCGGACCGCAATCCATCTGATTATCGTTTTTTTCTGCACCGGGATCTGGCACGGAGCGCAGTGGACGTTCGTCGTATGGGGTTTTTATCACGGACTGTTCATCATGCTCGAGCGAATCGGCGTCATTCGTCCGGAACGGTGGAAGATCAAGGCGCTCGGAAATGTGTATACGTTGCTGGTTGCGGTCACCGCTTTTGTTATCTTTCGTGCGGAAAGCATCGGGTTGGGCTTTTCGATGATTGCGAAAATGTTTACGGGGTTTTCGTCCACCCCGGAAATGCAAACATTCCTTTATCGGACCGTCACCCCTTATTTGATTCTTTTTCTCCTGATCGGAATCATCGGTGCAACGAGGCTTCCGAAGACGCTTTTCGAAAAGATTTCCTCGCAGTCTTTTATTCCGAAGGAGTTACCCGGGTACGCTTCGATGCTGTTTTCGATTGTAATCCTCGGTCTTTGTATCCTTTCGCTTTCCAGTACGGCGTATAACCCGTTTATCTATTTCCGATTCTAAAAAGGGAGGAGTGGGCTAAATGAAAAAAGGAATCTGTATTCTGTTTGTCATCGTTTTTTTCGGAATGTGCTCCGCACCTCTTTTGGGACTGGTTTTGGGATACAAAAACATCAACGCCGAAAAGCGCGCGCTTGCCGCAAAACCGGTTTTCTGGACCGGGAACGGTTTGAACGCTTCCTATCCCGTCGATGCGGAGAATTTTCTTTCCGACCACTATGCCTTTAAACCGCAGCTGGTGACAGCTGACGCACTTCTTCGCGGGACGATTTTCGGAGAGTCGGTCTCGGAAAAAGTGATCCTCGGGCGAAACGACCGGTTGTTTTTCAGCGAAACACTCGACGATTACCTGGCGATCCGAACGCTTTCGGACAACGAGATATACCGTATCGTTCGTACACTCGAAATCACAAAAGAAGCCTTGGACCAAAAGGGGGTCTCATTTGTTTTTGTCGTGGCTCCGAACAAGGCCTCCATCTGCTCCGACGATATGCCGAGGCGGTATCATCCGACCGGAAAACAAAACAACTATGATCGGCTCTACGCGAGCCTTGCCGGATCCGACATCTCCGGTCCGGATCTTCGTGCAATCCTTCGCAATGAAAAAGCGGATCCGGCTTCGGTCGAGGCGCTGTATTTGAAACTGGATTCACACTGGACCGACTACGGAGCGATGCTGGCGTACCGAACGATTGTCTCCGCAATCGAAGAGTCGGAGCCCGTGCTCACATTGCCGCGTTTCGAAGAAATCGGTTTTGAAACGAGGGAAACGGAAAACGGAGATCTCGGTGTAATGCTGTACCCCGCATCCGGGAAAAAGGATACGCAGTATTTTTTCGATATGCCGAAAGATTATCGTTTTGCAAGCACGTTCCGAACCATGGAAGATCTGTTGATCAAGACCGTCAACGATCATCGAAAAGGCGGGATTTTGATGTTCCGTGACTCGTTTGCCAACGCTCTGATCCCATTTTTTTCCGACGCGTTTTCACAGGCGATTTACTCGCGTGCAATCCCTTACAATTACGGATTATTGACCGATCAGACCGATGTGGTCGTTTTTGAGATCGTCGAAAGAAATATCGAAAACATCCTTCTTTCCGCTCCGATTATCGGTTCGTTTCCCGTGGAGCCGGTTGCGGACGCAAGCCCGGACCGTATCGAAATTGAATCATTTTCCGAAGTGACGGAGGAAGGCGTTCGGTTGTACGGAGTTGCGATTCCTTCCGAATACGATGCTCGGGCCGATTATGATATATTGATTCGTTTGGAAGGCGCGGACGGTGTCCGCGATTTCGTCACGTTCCCGATTCTTGAACCCGATATGAATGAGGACACGGAGGACAAGAAGGACTATAGTATGTACTCCAATGTCGCGTTCTCCGCAAGAATTGAGCGCCATTTGCTGAAACCGGGGAAATATACGGTATCGATCCTGGTGTCCGGCGGCGGTGAAACGGTCTTTTCCCTGATGGATCCCATCACCATTTCCGAATAGATATCGCGAGATCGGGCTGCACCGGCTAAGGAGCATTGGGGGTACAGGGGGTCAGGAAGAATAGATAATTTTATACTGCGCGGTGAGATCATGATCGGTTCGCAGGTAATTATTGGAGTTATTATCCGTAAAGTGCCACCACTCGCTGGCGATAATCCCGAAACCGCATTCGCGCATCACATCGGTCATGTAGTTCATGTTTGCCCTTGCCGTCGAAGACATATTCGGGTTGGATCGATTGGAACTCGAATTCAGGGTGTGAATCGGAGAAGGCATTTCAATCGGTATTCCGGTGCTTTTATCAACCAATGATATATCGATTGCCGCACCCCTGTTGTGAATCGAACCGAACCTCTTTCCGGCAACATAGGTGCCGTCCTCGTGAATGTCGTACATGATACAGGTTACGCTGTATGGACGATACGCATCGTATATGATAATCGAGTAGCCGTCCGCGGAGAAGATTTCCTGCGCTTTGAGCAATTTCTCGACCGTTTCGCGCTGTAACAGGCAAATCTGCTGGCCGTAGACGTTTCCCCCGGCGATGTTGTCGTCGTGTGAAAGGAGCATATCAATATAGATATCCTTTGAGTAGCGCCTCACATCGACCAGGTTGTCTTTCTGGAGGCGGGGCTCATAAAGGTACCCGTCTTCGATCAAATATTTCTCTTTGTTTTTATCATAAGTGGCTTCCGTGACATAAACCTCTGCCTCTTCAAAAAACATTCCATCGTAGGAGATGACTTCGCCGCTTTCGGTTACTACATGTCCTTTATCTTTTCCGATTTCAAAATCCACGTCTTCGTCCAGCACCACGCCTTTAATGGACGTAATTTTCCCGTTTCGGATTACTATTTCAACCGGCTCGGGGGTCGGCGTCGGTGTGGGCAAAACGGATGATGATTCGGAAGGATCATACAGAAGCCGCGTCACGTCCTTTGAAGTTTCCGAGGTTTCCGAAGTCGGAGCGGTCGGTTCGGAAGTCGGGGTTACGCTCGGAGTCGGACTTTCGGTCGGCGTTGTGCTCGGAGTCGGA
>JAAYCT010000023.1 GCA_012729635.1 Clostridiaceae bacterium
ATAATTCAAACAAGATATTACAGGAAAGGATGGCGCATCATTCATATTTCCCATATGCATTCTTCCACTTGTCTGCTACTTCAAGAAACGCATCATATCCATAAGTTCTGATGTAATCGATAGCTTGTTTGTATTTTTTATATTTGTAGCCGTTTTTGTTATAAAAGTCATTGAGTACACTGCAGGTGCTATATTCACTGCAATCAGCACATGACTGTAGTTTTTTAGAAATACAGCAAACTTTCATCTTGCATTTTGCCTTTAAAATATCTCTGGTTCCGTTTTCATAACCAATTTTACAGCCTTTACATGTCTGCTCAATAAATGCGGAACAAGTACGGCAATATGCGCCACAGCAGCCTATTTCGCTAATTGACATGACATGACTCCTTCCCAGATGATATATGCAAACCCTTGTATTGTCACATATTTCCGCTATAACATCTATCCTGAACACTCAACCTTATAAAATCCGAAAAACATCTAAATCGACCACTCAGCAAGCCCTAAATACACAAAACATCTAAACTGACCACTCGTCAAACACTGACATCTAAATCGCTCTGTACGGTTCAAAATCACGCCCTTTGGATATGTTCCCGCAAAGCAATATTTTTACGATTTCAACACTTCAGATTTTTTCTCTAAAATCCTAAAAAGCCTTTATTTCAAGGCTTTTTTACACACTTACTTATCAACCCTTGTTATCAATACTACCGTCTCAACGTGCCCCGTCCACGGGAACATGTCGACCGGTTGGGCGGCCTTTGGGCGGTAGCCCTTTTCGAGGAGGAGTCGGAGGTCGCGGGCGAGGGTCGCGGGGTCGCAGGAGACGTAGAGGATGTGATCGGGGGCCAGGGCGATGAGCTTTTCGAGGAGACGCGGGGAACAGCCCTTACGAGGGGGATCGAGGACGACCGTCAGAGGACCTTGGAGGTCAAGGCCCGCGTAGTCGTAGTCTTCGGCGAGGCCGACGTGGAACTCGGCGTTGGGGACGGCGTTGATCCGGGCGTTGCGGCGGGCGTCTTCGACGGCTTGCGCGTTGCTTTCGATGCCGATGATCCGGCGGGCGCGGGCAGACAGGTGGATGCCGATGCTTCCGGTGCCGCAGTAGAGGTCGAGGACAGTCGGCAAAGGCGCTCCCGCAGACTGAGAATCTTTCGGGGCCGCCCGTTCGGACTTTGCATTCTCCGGGATCGCCTCGACGGGCGGGGCACCGGCATTTTCGAAAAACTCCAGAACCGTGTCGTACAGGCGCTCGGCCTGATCGGTGTTGATCTGAAAAAAGGATTCCGGTGAGATGAAGTAGCGGCGGGGCCCGATTTGTTCTTCGATCTCGTTTCGCGCAAGTTTGTATTTCGGCGCGAAGGTGCGGAGCGCACGGCTGATACAGGTATCAAAGTCGATTACGGTGACGAGACGATATCGGTCTCTCGGTACGGATCGGCGCTCCGGAAGGGATTCCCGGGCCACCGGAAGCATGCAGTCCGCAGAATCCGCCGTGCGCGATAAAGCCCCCGATTTGCGGGATCCCGAATCCGGTATTTGAAGTCGGTAGAGAATTTGGCCGGTTCGTGTGCCGACGCGAACGATCAGCTTGGCGTCACAAGGGATCCGCGCGCGAACGTCGCGGCCTTCGGGCTCGTTCAAATATTCCTCGATTGTATTTTTGACCAGATCGGCAATCGGATGAGCGATGGAGCAGTCCGGGGTCGCGACGGTCTCATGGGACTTTCGGGCGTGAAGGCCGAATCGAAAAGCGCCGTCTTCGTCAAGACGAATCCGGTATTGCATGTGGTTGCGATATCCGGTCGGATTTTCGGCCGGCAGGATCGGACGCAAGAGGGCGTCTGTTTCCTCCTCGGGGATTCGGGCAATACGAAGAAAGCAGTCGCGGATGTGGCGCTGCTTTTCGAGAAGGAGTGCATTGTAGGTGAGGGTTTGGCAGGTACAGCCGCCGCACTCGTTGTATATCGGACAGAAAGGCTCGACCCGATCCGGAGAGCGCTTGAGTATGCGGACGAGCCGGGCGGTCAGCAACCGGCTACCGGTGTCGTCGAGACGAACCTCGGCGGTCTCGCCGGGCATCAGACCGTCGCAGAGGACGACTCGGCCGGTCATGGAGGCTCGGGACGCGGAGTCAACATCTGGCGAAACGGTTTCGGATGCCTTTGTTTCTTTTGCCTCAAAAGAGTCCAGCACACGGGCGAGCGCTTGCCCGTCGGGAGTCAATCCGAACGCTTGAATGGTATATTGCGTCAAATCCGAATCGATCATTTTCAAAACCCCTTTTCTCTTCCACCATTATATCGGACCCAATCGTTATCTTTCCATCTTTTTGAATTATTGGTATGATAATCGTGGTTTTCCGTAACGGACCAATATAAACGCTAATTGTATGATTTATCTTTCCAATGACTCGGAGACGATATGAGGAATGATATGGACGATCAAAAAACCGGTAATTTTTCGGATCATACCGAAACGACCAAAAGAGTCTCACCGGCCGATTTACGCCGCGAGGTCGAATCCGTGTCCGCCCCGGTGACGGGCGAGAATACCGAAATTTCTCCCGAAGCAAAAAGAAACGCGCGGCCGACCGTGCCCGACACGGGCAGAAGAACGACCTCGACTAAGAGCAACGTCGAACGAGTCGGCCAGCCGGCTCAGCGCTCGACCCGGCCCGTTATGCCGGAGCACTCCGCGATTGCCGACGAATTTCGCACCCGCCTTCACGGAAAACCGACGCGTGCGGGACACAGACGAACGTGGTACGGCGAGTTTCTCGGAGCGGTTATGGGGATCTTGAAAATCCTCGTTGTTCTGGTGCTCTGTGTCACCTTCATTATCGGCGGATTCGGAGCCGGTATGTTGGTCGGCTATGTGTCGACCACCACGCCCGTTGAAATCGGAGACGTACTCCAGTCCGACAGTAAAAAAACTTCATTTGTATATGACATCAACGGAAACGTAATCGCCCGTCTGACAGGTATTGAAAATATCGACCGGGTTGAGGTTTCGATCAGCGAGGTGAAAAAGACGTATATCGACGAAGCAATCATCGCGATTGAAGACGAGCGGTTTATGGAGCATACGGGCATCGACATCAAAAGAATCGCCAGCGCTGTGCTTTCTTCGGTTTTCAACTTTGGAACACCCTCGCACGGCGGATCCACGATCACTCAACAAACCATCAAACTGATTTCCGGTCAGGATCAGCGCTCCGCGCAAAGAAAGGTTCAGGAATGGTATCGGGCGATGTGGCTCGAGGAGTCCTTCACGAAGGACGAAATACTCGATCTGTACATCAATATGGCACCGATGGGAAATAACTATGTCGGAATCCAGGCCGCCGCGCAGAATTATTTCGGGAAGGACGCCAAGGAATTGACACTTCCCGAGTGCGCGTTTTTGGCCGGTCTGCCCAAGAGCCCCTCGTACTATAATCCCCTCCGGGAATCGGGACGCAGGAACGCAATGAGAAGGATGCGAATCGTACTCGAAAAGATGCACGAGCTTCAGATGATCACCGATGAGCAGTACAACAACGCACTGAACACCGAGCTGGTTTTTAAAACCAAACGTCAAACCGTAGCGACGACGGTCAACTCATATTTTGTCGAGTATGTTACCGCTCAGGTCATCTCCGATTTGCAGGAACAAAGAAACATCAGCGAGCGGATGGCGGAAACGCTGGTTCTGAGTCGCGGTTATCATATCTATACTACCTTGCAACCCGAAGTTCAAGCCGTTATGGATGAAGCGTTCACGACCCAATCGCTTTTCCAGCATGATCCCGACGCACTGGAGGATCTTCCCGAAAAGCCCCAGGGCGGAATGGTAATCATCAATGTTCAAACGGGCGCCATTGCGGGAATGTCCGGCGGTTACGGAGAAAAGGTGAGCAATCTTACATTTAACCGCGCAGTCTCGGCCTACCGATCGCCCGGATCCTCCATAAAGCCTTTACTGGTTTACGCACCCGCCCTTCAAACCAAATTAATCTCGGCAGCAACCATCTATGACGATAAAAAATCCTATCTCGATCCGGAAAACCCAAATACCGCCTGGCCGAAAAATGCAGACGGTAAGTTCGACGGTCCGATGACGATTCGAAAAGCGATCACCTCTTCCCGAAATACGATTGCGGTGCAGGTCTGGACCGACCTGCACGAGCAAGGGGAGGAGCTCGCTCCGTGGTACCTGAATCGAGTCGGAATTAATCGGATGAATGAGAATTTTCCGTCAACCGCGCTCGGCGGGTACACCAACGGAATGTCTCCGCTTGAAATGGCCGCCGCATATGCGACCTTCCCGAACCAGGGAACATTCCGCGAGCCGTACGCGTATTCCAAGGTCGTGGATTCGAACGGCAATGTCGTCCTCGAAAAATATCCGGACTCCTGGTCCGTCTATTCACCGGAAACCGCCTTTCTGATTTCGGACATTCTGAAGGGCGTCATCACCGGGGGAACGGCAACCGGGCATGTTCATACGATCAAGAACGCCGACGGCGAAAAAATCGCGGTCGCCGGTAAAACCGGAACAACCGAGGTAGACACCCGCGATATTCTGGACAAATGGTTTTGCGGGTATACGCCGTATTACTCCGCCGCAGTCTGGTACGGATTTGACAACGGACTACGGACAACGGCCGTACTTCGTGCGGATCGTTTCAACGCGATGGAAATCTGGGATTATGTCATGCAAAGAATTCATTTGGATCTCCCCGCAGCCGACTTTTACAAACCGGATACGATCATATCCAGAACGGTTTGCACCTCATCGGGAAAGCTGGCCAATCCTTACTGTAAACTGGAAGGAACCGCCGTAACGGAGTACTTCATCGCAGGAGATTATTTGACTCCGACCAATACCTGCACGTTCCACATTGAGCCGACACCGACGCCCGAACCGACCATCGAGCCGACACCGCCGCTCGAGCCGACGCCTCCCGGATAATCGGAAGATCCGGTACGATTTCGGAAATACTTACGAGGAGACGAGATCCTCCGTTTGAATATCGACGACGCAGGAAGGATCAAAAAAGGTTCCGATGTCGGCACCCTCAAGGATGTCCTCCAGAATTTGGGACTGTGACCCTTCCGCAATGACTCCGGCAATTCCTTGGGAAACAACCAGGGACATCGCGTTTATTTTCGTAATCATTCCCCCGGTCGCGAGTTTGCTCCCAATCCCTCCGGCGTGGTCCAGCATCGCCCGATCAATCCGGCATACCACAGGAATCCGACATGCATCCGTGTTCTCTTTGGGATCGCAGTTATACAGCCCGTCAATATCCGACAGTATAATCAGAAGATCCGCACTCATCAGACAGGCAACCTGCGCCGACAGTGTATCGTTATCTCCGAAGGTTCCGTTATGAAGAATCTCGGTCGTTGAAACCGTATCGTTTTCATTGACGATCGGCAGGATTCCCTTTTCCAGAAGTGCTTCCATCGTATTGGAAATATTCCCTCTCGTGAGCGATTCATCCAAATCGTCTTTTGTCAGGAGGATTTGACCGATTACATGACTGTACTCGGCAAAGCACCGACTATATACATTCATCAACTCACACTGTCCGACAGCGGCGACCGCTTGCTTATCGCGCATTTCGGTCGGTTTTCTGTCCAAGTCGAGGCAACCGACACCGACACCGATTGCACCGGACGTTACGAGAATGACCTGTTTCCCGCCGTTCATCAAATTGGAGATTGCGCGGGCCAGCCGGTCGATGTTTCTTAAATTCATACGTCCGTTATCAAAGGTAATCGTCGATGTGCCGACCTTGATTACGATTCTTTTCGCGCTCGCCATAACGCTTCTTCTGTTGCTGAGCTTATCATCCGTCATTTGTCTTTTCACCCTCCGGTTCTTCTGGCAACACAGAATAGAATAATCCCAGAATCGGAAAAAAGCAACATTTCCATATCAAGACAGAAAATCCGCCCCCGAAGGATTTCGGGGGCGGATGCCGGATTCGTTCTTGCTCCATGGGCTATTTATTACTCATCCGACCATACGGACGGTTTCAGAAAAATCAACCGCAACCGGATCAATCGACCCTGTTGTAGTAGGTTGAGACCGTAGCTCCCTCACGACGCAACTCCAGTTGATCTCCGGAGACGGTGATGTTGTATGTGTTATCTTGATAGATCAAACTTCCTGTTCCAAAGAAAAAGTTGTACTCGTATGTACTGTTTTCAGCCAGGGACCCATTGTAATAGAGATCACAAGTACCGTCTTCAAAGAATTCAAGAACCCATGTACTCACTTCCGAATCCCATTGTCCGACAATCGGCGTTCCGACAATTACCATGGTTGGAAATGATAAATCCGTATTGATGGAAAATTCGGGAATGATCGGCTCCAGTGTGGAGGGCGTCGGTTCGGGCGTCGGCGTATTCGTCGGTGTCGGTTCGGGCGTCGGTGTTGCGGACTCAGCTGTCGTGACCGCGGTCGTCTCCGGCGGTACCGTTGTAGTGGATTCCGTCACAACGGTTGTTTCCTCCGTCGGATCGGTTTCCGAGACCGTTACGACAGTGGTCGTCTCTGATATATGGGTGACTTTAATTCTTCCCCGAACCAGAATTCCTCCGTTTTCGAGCAACACCTGATTATCCTTAAAAGAGAACGCGATTGCCCCTCCCTGCATCGATATCATGCCCTCTTTTGTCTTTGTATCGAAGACATAGGTTCCGACAAGATTCCCGTAAGGAGTATCGATGAGCACTTTCTGATCTTTGTAGAACGTATACTCACAGATTTCGTCCGTATCGTGCCATGTATCAATCAGCGAGGCCTGGCGAAAAAAAGCAAAATATACGATGAGCGTGACGGCAACCACCAACACCGCTCCGCCTGCGATCATTCCGGACAAAACAGCCGGAGACAGTTTCTTCTTGCGAACGGTCCGAACAGCATAATCTTCCGTTTCCATAGTATCCCCCCCTTATTGAAGGTATAAAGATGTTTGACAATACTCATTTTATCATATTTTACAGCATTTTCACCGCTTTCCATTCCATGCTTGAATGAACCATTCATTCATCCGTCATTTTCGAAAGAACCATGCGTCAACGGATCTCCGCGTGATATTCCTGTAATGATTTTTTTGCCGATTCGGAATACCCGTTTTCGATGAAAGCGCGGATGCCGCGGACGCTCGCGATCGCCGCAGTCATCGTCGTGATGTAGGGGACCCGGTTTTTGATTGCGATCTTTCGAATATACGAGTCGTCGAACTCGCTCATTTTGGAACGGGGCGTGTTGATAATCAGATGAATTTC
Source organism: Clostridiaceae bacterium (assembly GCA_012729635.1). GTDB lineage: Bacteria > Bacillota > Clostridia > Saccharofermentanales > Saccharofermentanaceae > JAAYCT01. Next base: position 7,293 of record JAAYCT010000023.1, read on the forward strand.
CCGGTTTGCAATCGCGTCCGCGATATTCGGACGGCCTTCGAAAAGCTTTTTGATCTCTTCCGCCGCTACCCCGTTTTCGCGCAAAAACGCACAGGTTCCCCGCGTCGCGCGGATTTTAAAGCCGATGGCTATAAGCTCACGCGCTGCCGTCAATCCGACCTTCTTATCTTTGTCGTTCAGGCTGATCAACACACAGCCCTCGGTCGGAAGCGGGGATTGAGCGGCTTCCTGGGCTTTGAAGTAGGCAATCTCGTACGAATTCGACAGTCCGAGAACTTCTCCGGTCGAACGCATTTCCGGGCCCAGAAGCGGATCCACTTCCGGAAACATGTTGAACGGCAGAACCGCCTCTTTTACACCGAAGTGAGGAATTCGGCGCTGCACAAGCCGACTCATGTCATATTCTTTTCCTTCGCTTACGGTCATCACAATCTCCGTTGCGATACGCGCCATCTGAATATTACACACCTTTGAAACCAAAGGGACGGTTCGTGATGCTCTCGGATTTGCTTCCAACACGTAAACCACTCCGTCCGCAATCGCGTATTGCATATTCATCAAGCCGACAACTTTCATTTCGCTTGCAATTCTGCGCGTATATTCGGAGATGGTCTCAATCAACTCCGGAGTAATACTGACCGGAGGGATTACACAGGCGGAATCCCCGGAGTGAACACCCGCATATTCGATGTGCTCCATCACTGTCGGCACGAAAGCATCCGTCCCGTTTGCTATCGCATCCGCTTCCGCTTCCGTCGCGTTGTTCAGAAAACGATCCACGAGTATCGGCCGTTCCGGGGTCACCCCGACGGCGGCTTCCATATAGCGACACAGCATTTCCTCATCATGCACGATTTCCATTCCCCGACCCCCGAGAACATAGGAAGGTCGAACCATGAGCGGATAACCGATTCGGTTCGCGATTACGATTGCCTCATCGGTATTGACGGCCATTCCCGATTCCGGCATCGGAATATCAAGACGCTCCATCATTTTTCGGAACTGATCCCGGTCTTCGGCAAAATCAATGGTTTGCTGAGAGGTGCCGAGAATCCTTACGCCCGCCCGTTCCAGCTCAGCCGCGATATTCAGCGGAGTCTGACCGCCGAATTGAACAATGACTCCGATCGGGTTTTCTTTCTGATAGATGCTTAATACATCCTCAACCGTGAGCGGCTCGAAATAAAGCTTGTCCGAGGTATCGTAATCCGTAGAAACCGTCTCCGGATTACAGTTGACGATTACCGTTTCGTATCCGAGGTCCTTGAGCGCAAAAGCCGCGTGAACGCAACAATAGTCAAATTCAATTCCCTGACCGATTCGGTTCGGACCGCCGCCCAAAATCATCACCTTCGGCTTATCGCTCACACCGGTTTGATCCGAAATATTATAAGAGGAATAGTAGTAGGCCGCATCCTCGACTCCGCTTACCGGCACCGCGTCCCAACCCTCGACAACACCCAGCACCGTCCTGCGCTCGCGTATTTCCGACTCACCGACATTCAGAAGCATCGCAAGATACCGATCCGAGAAGCCATCCTTCTTGGCTTTGATCAACAGCTCGTTTGGCAGTTCGGTACCGCGATAGGAAAGAATCTCCTCTTCCGTGTCGACGAGTTCCTTCATCTGTTCGATAAAGTAGCGCTTAATGTGTGTCATTTCAAAAAGGGTATCCATGTCCGCACCCTTTCTGAGCGCCTCATACATAATAAAATGCCGCTCGCTTGTCGGCTCGGTGAGCATTGCCATCAGTTCTTCGAGCGTTTTTTTGTTGAAATCCTTTGCGAACCCCAAGCCGTAACGGCTGATTTCCAGCGAGCGGATTGCCTTTTGAAAAGCTTCCTTGTAGTTTTTACCGATGCTCATGACCTCACCGACCGCACGCATTTGTGTGCCGAGCTTGTCAATCGATCCCGGAAATTTTTCGAACGCCCAACGCGCAAATTTTATCACGACATAATCTCCGGAAGGCGTATATTTTTCAAGCGTTCCATCACGCCAGTAGGGGATTTCATCCAGTGTCAGTCCGGCCGCAAGCATGGCGGAAATCAGCGCAATCGGGAATCCGGTCGCCTTCGAGGCCAATGCGGAAGAACGCGATGTTCTGGGGTTAATTTCTATGATTACGACGCGGCCGGTTTTCGGATCGTGCGCAAATTGAACGTTGGTTCCCCCGATCACTTCGATTGCTTCCACAACTTGATACGCGTATTTCTGAAGCCTTTGCTGAAGCTCGTCGGAAATCGTCAGCATCGGTGCCGAGCAAAAAGAATCTCCGGTATGGACACCGATGGCATCGATGTTTTCGATAAAACATACGGTAATCATTTGGTTCTTGCTGTCCCGAACCACTTCGAGTTCAAGCTCCTCCCAACCGAGAACGGACTCCTCCACCAAAATCTGACCGACCATGCTTGCCGAGATCCCGCGCGTCGCGATTACACGGAGTTCCTCCAGATTGTAGACCAAACCTCCCCCGGTTCCGCCCATGGTATATGCAGGACGGATAACCACCGGATAGCCGAGCTCGGAAGCAATGGTTTCTGCCTCTTCGACACTGTACGCCGCCTTGCTTCGCGGCATCTCGATTCCCAATCGATCCATCGTTTTTTTAAACGCGATACGATCCTCACCGCGCTCGATTGCGTCAATCTGAACCCCGATGACCTTAACGTTATATTTTTCGAGTACTCCGGACTTGCTCAGCTCCGAGCAAAGGTTCAGTGCGGTCTGTCCGCCGAGATTCGGAAGCACCGCATCCGGGCGTTCTTTGGCGATAATTTCGGTAAGGCTTCTTGCGTTCAGCGGTTCCACATAGGTTATATCCGCAATGCCCGGGTCGGTCATAATCGTGGCGGGGTTCGAGTTGACCAACACGATCTTATATCCGAGTTTTCGAAGCGCCTTACACGCCTGGGTCCCGGAATAATCGAATTCGCACGCCTGACCGATGATGATCGGTCCGGAGCCGATGATCAACACCTTGTGAATATCGTTTAATTGGGGCATATCGTCTCACCTGCACTATGGGTCGGGTGTCGATTAGCCGACTCCCTCCGTTCCGATCGTATCGTCCGCCGGACCGAAGGAGCGACGGATGCTCGAAAGAGATTGTATCTTATTACCGTCGAAAATGCAAAGCGAAAATCACCGGTTCCGGGAAAGAGAAACCCCGCTTTTTTCGCCGACCGCTCCTACGATAAACGATACGTTCCTTTGATAACGAATTGCAAAAAAACGCCCCGTGCTTCTCGCGCGGGGCGTTTGAAATCCGATACGCAGTACCGATTATTCGATAATGGTGGAAACCGTTCCGGCACCGACCGTACGGCCGCCCTCACGAATTGCGAACTTCAGTCCGGGCTCCATGGCGATCGGAGTGATCAGCTCCACGGAGATCGTGATATGGTCGCCGGGCATGCACATCTCTGTTCCTTCCGGAAGATGTGCCACACCGGTAACATCCGTAGTACGGAAGTAGAACTGAGGACGATAGCCGTTAAAGAAGGGCTTATGACGTCCGCCTTCCTCGTTTGTCAAGACGTACACCTGACCGGTAAACTTGGTATGCGGGGTAATCGAGTTGGGCTTGGCGATAACCTGCCCGCGCTCGACCTGCTTACGATCGATACCGCGAAGGAGAACACCGATGTTGTCTCCGGCTTCCGCCTGATCCAAAAGCTTACGGAACATCTCAACGCCCGTAACAACCGTGTTCTTGGGTTCTTCCATTAATCCGACGATCTGGGCGGCATCTCCGACCTTGATGATTCCGCGCTCCAAACGACCCGTAGCAACCGTTCCGCGTCCCGTGATGGTGAAAACATCCTCAACGGGCATCAGGAAGGGAAGATCGACCGGGCGAGCGGGCGTTGCGATAAAGGAGTCAACAGCCTCCATCAGATCGATGATGCACTTGTATTCGGGAGCACCGGCATCCGTCGAAGCGGATTCAATCGCGTTCAGCGCGGATCCTCTGATGATCGGGGTATCGTCGCCCGGGAACTCATACTGATTCAAGAGATCGCGGATATCCATCTCAACCAGTTCCAGGAGCTCGTCGTCATCGACCTGATCACACTTATTCATGAAAACAACAATATACGGAACACCGACCTGACGGGCGAGCAGGATGTGCTCACGGGTCTGAGGCATCGGACCGTCGGAAGCGGAAACAACAAGAATTGCTCCGTCCATCTGAGCGGCACCGGTAATCATGTTCTTGATGTAGTCGGCGTGTCCGGGACAGTCAACGTGCGCATAGTGACGCGCGTCGGTCTGATACTCGACGTGAGCGGTATTGATTGTAATACCACGGGTTCTTTCCTCCGGTGCGCTGTCAATACTGCCGTATTCCTTGTAGGAAGCCTTTCCGGAGAACGACAGGACCTTGGTGATCGCAGCCGTAAGAGTCGTCTTGCCGTGGTCAACGTGGCCGATGGTGCCGATGTTGACATGCGGCTTATTTCTTTCAAATTTTGCCTTTCCCATTTGTATGTTCCTCCTTGTTCAGCCTTCGCTGATGTTTACAAAATTTTCCGCTCAAACGCCAGATGCATCTATTTTACTATATTTATCGATAATCGCAAGATGCAAAAAGCCGGGTGCGGTTGGCTTTTGTTCTGATGGTTATTTCTTCAATACGGTCTCCATGATGTTCTTCGGAATCTCCGCAAAGTGTCCGATTTGCATCACAAAGGTTCCTCTGCCTTGCGTCGATGAACGAAGCACGGTTGCGTAACCGAACATGTTGGAAAGCGGAACCTCCGCTTGTATCGACTGGATTCCGTCTTCTCCGGCAATTCCCTTGATGACTCCACGGCGGGCGTTAATTCCTCCGATTACGTCACCCATATAGTCGTCCGGAACTTCGATATCCACTCTCATGATCGGCTCCAGCAAGACCGGATCGCCCTTTTTCATTCCTTCCTTGAAGCCCATGGATCCGGCAATTTTAAACGCCATCTCGGATGAGTCAACCTCATGAAAGGATCCGTCTACGACGGTGACCTTGATGTCAACGACCGGATAGCCGCCCAATACACCGCTTCCCATCGCCTCCTGAATACCGGCGTCGATCGGAGCAATATACTCCTTCGGAATCGAGCCTCCGATGGTGGCGTTGACAAATTGGTACCCGGTACCGGGTTCAAGCGGCTCAAGCTCGAGAATGCAATGACCGTATTGTCCGTGTCCGCCGGATTGACGAACAAATCGTCCTTCGGCCCGTACCGCTTTCCGGATGGTCTCCTTGTACGAAACCTGCGGAGCGCCGACGTTTGCTTCGACCTTGAATTCACGGAACAAGCGATCGACGATAATGTCCAGATGCAGCTCACCCATTCCGGCGATGATCGTTTGACCCGTTTCCTGATCGGTGTACGTACGGAAGGTAGGATCTTCCTCCGCCAGCTTCTGAAGCGCCAGAATCATTTTCTCCTGAGAGGCTCTCGATTTGGGCTCAATCGCAACTTCGATAACCGGCTCCGGGAAATCCATGGATTCCAGAATAATCGGCTTCTTCTCGTCACAAAGCGTGTCTCCGGTCGTGGTGTCCTTGAGTCCGACAGCCGCCGCAATATCTCCGGAAAACACCTTGTCGATTTCTTCCCGGTGATTGGCATGCATCTGAAGGATACGGCCGATTCTCTCTTTTTTGCCCTTCGTCGCGTTGAACACATAGGATCCCGAATCCAGTACGCCGGAATAAACGCGGAAAAAACACAGTTTTCCGACAAAGGGATCGGTCGTAATCTTGAACGCCAAAGCGGAGAACGGTTCTTCGTCCGATGACGGCCGGGAATCTTCCTCTTCGGTGCTCGGGTTGATTCCGGTGATGGCAGGAACGTCGGTCGGAGCGGGCATGTAATCGATAACGGCATCCAGCATCATCTGAATTCCCTTGTTTTTGTAAGCGGATCCGCATATGACCGGCGTAATCTTGCAGGCGATAACGGCACGACGCAGAGCGGCTTTCAACTCCTCTTCGGAGATTTCTTCTCCTTCAAGGAATTTCATCGTCAGCTCATCATCCGATTCGGCGACGGCCTCAACCATTTCCGCCCGCTTTGCTTTTGCAAGCGCAAGCATTTCGGCGGGGACGTCGCGTTCCTCAAACTGCATGCCGTCGTCGCTGGTATACACCTCGGCCTTCATCGTCATCAGATCGATGATGCCCTGGAATTTTTCCTCCGATCCGATCGGAATCTGTAACGCGACCGGATTCGCTCTCAGGCGATCCCGGATCATTTGAACGACCCGAAAAAAGTCGGCTCCCATGATATCCATCTTGTTGACAAAGGCCATGCGCGGAACACCGTAGTGATCGGCTTGTCTCCATACGGTTTCCGTCTGCGGTTCGACACCGCCCTTGGCCGAGAGCAGGGTTACGGCACCGTCCAGCACACGCAATGAGCGCTCGACTTCAACGGTGAAATCGACGTGTCCGGGCGTATCGATAATATTGATGCGATGTCCCTTCCACTGGGCCGTGGTTGCGGCGGAGGTAATCGTAATTCCACGCTCCTGCTCCTGCTCCATCCAGTCCATCGTCGCGGCACCCTCGTGCACTTCACCGACTTTTCTGATCTTGCCGGTGAAAAAAAGGATCCGTTCGGTCGCCGTGGTTTTGCCCGCATCGATGTGCGCCATGATACCGATATTTCTTGTTTTTTCCAAAGAAAATTCTCTGGCCATTGATTCTATTGCTCCTTACCGTCCGATACTACCATCTGTAATGGGCGAATGCACGGTTGGCGTCCGCCATCTTGTGTATGTCTTCCTTCTTCTTGAACGCTCCGCCGGTATTATTGGTCGCATCCAGCAGTTCATTCGCCAAGCGCTCACTCATGGTGCGCTCGCTTCTCTTTCTTGCAAAAAGAGTGATCCACCGAAGCCCCAACGTCTGACGTCTCGCGGGACGAACCTCGATCGGAACCTGATAGTTGGCACCGCCGACTCGCCGGGCTTTGACCTCCAGTACGGGCATTACGTTCTCCAGAGCCTGCAAAAATACTTCCAAAGGCTCTCTGCCCGAACGCTCTTTGATCAAATCGAAAGCGTCGTAGCAGATTTTTTGTGCGACCCCCTTCTTGCCGTCCAACATGATATTGTTGATGAGCTTCGTCACCCTAATATCGTTGTATAGCGGATCGGGGAGCACTTCTCTTTGTGGGACATTGCCTCTTCTTGGCACTTGTCTTCCCTCCTCTCATGATTATCAGATACTACTGAAATCACAGGTACTCACGTTTGGACCGTGTCGCGCCAGTCGCAATGTCCGCTCCCGGAAAACCGGTTATAGACAGTGTACTGACCACTTTCTGTCCAACCACAGGAATGCTCTACTTCTTGACCTTACCGGCCTTCGGTCTCTTCGCTCCGTATTTGGAACGACCCTGAAGACGGTTCGCAACACCCGCAGTATCCAATGTTCCTCTGATTACGTGATAACGGACACCGGGAAGATCCCGAACACGTCCGCCACGGATGAGAACCACCGAGTGCTCCTGCAGGTTATGTCCGATTCCCGGTATGTACGCATATACTTCGTACATGTTCGTGAGACGGACTCTGGCAACTTTACGCAAAGCCGAATTCGGTTTCTTGGGGGTAACCGTCTTGACGACCGTGCACACTCCGCGCTTTTGCGGGGAGGACTCATCGGTCTCCTGCTTGCGCAACGTGTTCATTCCGCTCTGCAGCGCCGGAGCTTTGGACTTATACGTCTTGGAAGCTCTTCCTGAATTAACCAATTGGTTGAACGTAGGCATCAATACACCTCCTTTCAATAATAATACCTTCCCCCGGTCGTTCCGAATCGCAGTCTTTCGATCGAAAAACACCGAAAACAAACGAAAAAGGACCTTTCCGGAGTTCGGGCAATTCAGTATATCACCGGATTTCGATAATGTAAACGCCGACGGATGAAAAAAAGCCTCGGTGAATCGGACGAAGATCGCCTTATGCCGAGGCGTTTTTCTATGCAATCAGACCAATCAACGGACCGTCTTCAATCTCCGGCCCCAAATCCGTTTCGGGCGAAGGACGGAAAAAGGACGATCGGGTTCCCGTCTTATTCCGCGATACTCTCTTCACGGAGTTTATTCAGGATTTCGGGTATTTGGGTCGGAGTAACACGACTGTATACCTTTCCGTTAATGGTCATCACGGGAGCCAGCGCGCATACGCCCAGACAACGGGACTGCTCCAGCGTGAAAAACCCGTCGCCGGTCGTTTCTCCGATCTCGATGCCGAGCTGGGACTCAATCGCCTCCAGGATTTTATCTGCGCCTTTAACAAAGCAGGCGGTCCCCATGCACACGGATATCGTGTACTTGCCCTTCGGCGTCAAACGGAAGAAGTGATAAAACGACGCCACTCCGCTGACCACGGACGTCGGCACCTGAAGGCGCTGCGCCACATCGTCGAGAATCGGACGCGGAAGATATCCGTAGTGTAACTGAACCTTGTGTAAAACCGCAATCAGTTGGCTTTCGGGCCGCTCTCCCTTTAAGCAATCCTCGATAAATTCGATGATTTCGGACGGTAACGGAGCAACCTCCTGCATATCGCAATGAGAGCATGTGCTGTTTTCATTCTTTCCCATTTATTTGATCCCCCTTGGCTCTTTCGGCTCATATGTTGTATGCAGAAGCTCGTGCGCGATTTCGCTTCCGGGATGTTGAAGGAACTGCTGGTACAACTGTTGGATATAAGGGTTTTCGTGTGACTTTCTGATCTTTTTCTCCGCGTCGATCTTGTAAAGAGATGCGGCTCGTTTCTCCAGAACCTCCCGGTTGAGCACGTACCGACCGTCTGCGGGGTACGGCTGACCACCGCCGCCGATGCAACCTCCGGGACAAGCCATTAACTCAATCAGATGATACTCTTTCTCTCCCGACTTGACCTTTTCGAGAATCTTCTTGGCGTTATTCAGCCCGTTCACCACCGCGATATTGACTTCGATTCCCGCGATTTCAACAGACGCTTCTTTGTAACCGGTTACGGCGCGCACATTATAGAAGTTCAGCTCATCAAGCGGCTTGCCGGTGATCTTTTCCGCCGCGGTACGCAGGGCGGCTTCCATGACTCCTCCCGTCGTTCCGAAAATATCGGCGGCTCCGGTCGAGCTTCCGAGCGGATTATCGAATTCTTCCTCGTGCAACTGCATAAAATCGATTCCGTACGCCTTAATCATCCAAACGAGCTCCCGGGTGGTCAGGACCGCGTCCGTGTGCGGATTTCCGTCCGCATCACATAACTCCGGACGGCGCATTTCGTATTTCTTGGCCGTGCAGGGCATAATGGCGACAACATAAATGTCTTTCGGATCAATCCCGGTCTTTCTTGCGTAGAAGGTCTTTAAAATAATGGACTGCATGCTCATCGGCGAGCGACAGGATGACATGTGCGGGATCATTTCGGGATAGAAATGCTCCATGAAGCTGACCCATCCCGGTGAACAGGAGGTAAACATCGGCAATACCTGAGGATGATTTAAATGTCCCTCTTCCTTTTTGCCGCCGGGAAGAACCCCGTTATGCTTCAACCGCCCGATAAACTCTTCCGATTCTTCAACGATCGTTAAGTCCGCACCGAAGTTTGTATCAAAGACGGCGTCAAAGCCGAGGCGGCGCAAGGCGGTGACGGTACGTCCGGTTTCCGCGGTTCCGGGGGCTTCACCGAAGCCTTCTCCGATGGTCGCGCGAATGGACGGAGCGATTTGTGCGACAACATGCTTCTTCGGGTCGGCGAGCGCCGCCCAGACCTCATCGGTCGCGCTTTTTTCGAGAAAAGCAGCCGTCGGGCAAACATTGATGCATTGTCCGCAGTTGATACATACCGAATCCTTCATCGCGACGAGATGTGCGGGGCCGACCACGGTATTCACGCCGCGGTGCATCTGGCCGAGATTCGTTACACCCTGAACCTCGGAGCAGACGCGAATGCAACGGTGACATAAAATACATTTATCGGAATTACGGACGACCGAAAAGCTGGAGTCGTCAATCTCAAAATGCTTACGTTGTCCGGCAAAGAGCCTCTCGCGAACACCCAGGGAATACGCCAGATCCTGAAGCTCACAGTTTCCGTCACGCTCACAGGTCTGACAATCCATCGGATGATTATCAAGGATCAGTTCAATCAGGTCCCGGCGAGCCTGACGAATCGCCGGTGAATTGGTCTTGACCTTCATCCCCTCCGTAACCTTTGTCGAACAAGCGGTCAGGTAATTCTTATAGCCATCCACCTCAACGATACAAATCCGACAGGCGCCTTCGATGCCGAGATCCGGAACGTAGCAAAGCCGCGGGATGAAAACACCGATGGTCTCGGCTGCTTTCATAATCGTCGTTCCCTCCGGAACGGACAGCGGGTTATCATCTACGGTCAGATTGATATTTTTCATGTTGTTTCCTCGCTTTCCTACCGTTATATCTTGGTGACGGCGTCGAATTTACAGACGTTAAAACATTCTCCGCAGCGGACGCATTTGTCCTGATCGATCAGATGCGGATTGCGCGGGCTGCCCGAGATACACGTAACCGGGCATCGACGGGCGCACAGCGTGCATCCGGTGCACTTGTCCGGATCAATCCGGTACCGGATCAACTGGGTACAACGGTGACTGGGACAACGCTTCTCTTCGATATGAACCAGAAATTCCTCGCGGAAATTCTTGAGGACACTTAAAATCGGATTCGGAGCGGATTGCCCGAGTCCGCACAGAGACGTTTTCTTAATCAGGTTTCCCAAACGCTCCAGTTTGTCCAAATCTTCGGGAACTCCGTTACCCGAGGTGATGCGCTTCAGGATTTCAAGCATTCGGAGCGTACCTTCGCGACAGGGAACACATTTTCCGCAGGACTCGGATTGAGTAAACTCCAGAAAGAATTGCGCGGTGGAGACCATGCAGTCCGTCTCATCCAAAACGATCATTCCTCCGGAACCCATAATCGAACCGATTGCACTCAGGGATTCGTAATCAACGGGCAAATCGAGATCCTTTTCGTGGATAAACCCCCCGGACGGGCCTCCGGTTTGAACGGCTTTCAAGGCGTGTCCTCCCGGAATTCCGCCGCCGATATCATACACGATATCCCGAAGCGTCGTTCCCATCGGCACCTCGACCAATCCCGTATTTCTCACTTTTCCGGCCAAAGCAAATACCTTGGTTCCCTTGCTGGCTTCCGTTCCGATACAGCTGAAGAACTCGGGTCCGTAAAGAAGGATGACCGGAATATTCGCCCAGGTTTCCACGTTGTTGATGACCGTAGGATGCCCCCACAGGCCCGAAGCGGTCGGATACGGCGGCCGAAGAATCGGCTGACCGCGCTCCCCTTCGATGGATTTCAAAAGTGCGGTTTCTTCGCCGCAGACGAAGGCTCCGGCGCCGAGACGGATTTCAATGTCAAAACTGTGACCGGACCCAAGGATGTTCTCACCGAGAAGTCCCGCTTCTTTGGCTTTTTCGATCGCAATACGGCAACGTTCGATGGCCAGAGGATATTCGGCACGGATATAAATGAAGCCTTTGGTCGCTCCGATTGCGTAGGAGCCGATGGTCATGCCCTCAATCACGCTGAACGGATCACCTTCAAGCGCACTTCGATCCATAAACGCGCCCGGATCGCCCTCGTCGGCGTTACAGATCACATAGCGAATCGGATCATCGTTTCCCGTAATTGCGTTCTTCCATTTCTGACCGGTCGGATACCCGCCGCCGCCGCGACCCCGCAAGCCGGACGCCAGAACCTGATCGATAACATCCTGAGCGGACGGTCCGTCCAATGCTTTTGCGAGGGATTCATACCCCTGATGTAACAGATAATCCGCTAGGTCTTCCGGATCAATAATGCCGCTGTGTCGCAGGGTCAGACGCGTCTGTTTGTTAAAGAATGAAACATCTCCGTAAACCGAGAGGTAGCTTTTGGTCATCGGGTCCAATTCAATCTGCATGTCCGAAAGCGTCTGTCCGCCGAGTATATGCGATTGGACGATTTTCTTGAGTTCGTCCCGATATGTGAAGGCATACGTTATGTTTCCCGGCATAATCATCATTCGCGCCGTTTTACAATCCGAAACCTCGGGCGAAAAACCCATGTGATCCGCTTCGTAAACTTTAATGGAGTTGGACGGAATTTCGCACTCCGCCAGGATTTCTTCGAAAACCTCCGGCCAATTTGTGTCGGAAGCGACAAAATTATTCCCGCAGAAAACGACGACATGAGAATAGATCATGCTGGTCTTTTTATCGAGAATCAAAGACGGAACCAGTTCTCCGCCCAATACATGGTCATGAAAAATCTGCTGAACCTTTTCTACATCTACCTTTTCATATTTAAACGGGATTTGCCCGCTGACGAAAACGCCGACGATCGGCTCTCTGGCACAACGACCGGTACATCCGGTTTGCTTGATCAGAATGTCGTCACGCCCGGATGCACGGATGAGTTTTTCAAACTCTTTTCGTACCCGCTCGGCCCCCGCGGCATTTTCACAAGTTGCCGACCCGATGTGAATAACGCAATGAGCGCCCTTGTTCTGCTCGGTGATTTCCTGAATCTGCTGATCACGTAAATGGAGAAATTGATCATAAATGTTTCCCATATAGCCCCATTCTCTTTCCGGCCGACACCGACCATTTATTGGGTTGATCCCTGATTAATCAGTTCACATAGTAAACGCCGTAACGATTTTACATTGTAAGATTATGTGCGTCAATCCGAAACACGTCGGCCGTACGGACGAAAATGATCCGGGATCATTTGCTTTTTCTATGCAAAACCACGATATTTCCGGCACGTCTGCATTCGAATCGGATAATCCGCCTATCGTACCGGGCCGGTCGATTTCCGAACGATCAGCTCCGGGGTAAGAAGAAGTCTGCTGATTGCCATTCCCTCCATGATTTGTTCCAATGCAAGGCATGCGCTCTTTCCGATGCTCAGTCGATCCTGCCGAATCGTGGTTAACGGAGGTGTCGAATACCGGGCGATCTGGATGTCGTCGAAACCGGTCACGCTGATATCATGCGGGACCCGGATATCCAGTCTGGACAACTCATTTAATACACCTGCGGCAATGTAGTCACTTGCGCAAACGATTGCCGTCGCACCGTTTTCTACAAATTGATTCACATAGGGTCCGGTATTCTCACTCGTGAAGTCCCCGAACGCAACCAAATCCTTTCGGATCGGCAAATTGCATTTGTTCATGCCGACCTTAAAGCCCTGGTAGCGCTCCAGAGAGACCCGACTGTTGCTTTCGCCGTTCATTAGTGCAATGGAGCAGTGTCCGAGAGAAGAAAGATGTTCAACCGCCATTGTAATGCCCTGATAATTGTCAATACCGACGCAGGCCACGCAAGGGTTTAAAATCAGATTATCCAGAACGACGGTCGGAATCATTGTGTTTTTCAGCTGGCAATGGAAATCGGAATGTAGAAAAAAACCGAGAAGAAATCCCCCGTCGTAACCATTTTTGTTCATATACTCTTCGTAAACGTGCTCGATTTTTTGATCCATCGAAATCGGGACGATGTCTACGCCGTAATTCCGCTCCGCGGCCGCAAGCCGAAATCCGACGATAATCTCGTAACCGAAATGCTCGATTTTCTCAAAACCCATGTTTTCGATAAAAACGCAAATGCGGGAAGAGGGACCGGATTTCTTCCGTTGCCGGGGGCTGTACCCCAACTTCAGTGCCGTATCCAGAACGCTTTGCCGAACCTCCGCACTCACGCTGTCGGATCCGCTCAACGCTTTTTGGACGGTACTGACCGAAAGACCGAGTCGGTCGGCGATATCCTTAACGGTTGACATCTCGGTGCTCCTTTCCGAAAACCCTCGAGATATGATCTGATTAACGGCACCTTCTTTGACTCCGGTATCCTCATTTGTACCCGATCGCTTTAAACCCGAGCACATGTACCAGGTCACAGTCGACCACATATGCGGGACCGCTACCGTCGCCCCAGGGGTCCGCGAGATATTGTTCCCATTCCTCGGCGGTCAGGTACATAATCAGCGAGTCCATTTCTTCATCCGTTCCGAAAAACGGCAGAAGCGTCGTTTCTACAAGGAAATACTCTCCGGACCGGTACCCGGTCTCCACCGCCACCTGCGCGTGTCCGGGCAGGAAAACGATCATCGCGTGCATATCCGTCGATTGAACGGCGGATGCGAAAAGAATGGATGTCTCGATACAAATTCCCGATCCGCTGGAGAGAATTTTATCCGGAAGCAATACTCTTTGATTCATTCCCTCGGACATCGAAAACGGACCCATATTATAACGGACTCCGGAATCGCTGATTGCCCCCTGGAGCGCAAGAATCTGAATATAGGTGTTCAGTTCGGGCTCCAATCCGAGACCGTAATCCTGATATCCGATCAGCGAATTGATTTGTCCTTCCGACCACAGATCAATCCATGTGATCGCGCTTCGGCGAAGATTCAGTATCGACTCCGTCTCGGGTGTCAGCCATGCAAGAATGTTGTCCCTGCCGGTTACACCGAACTCGTCATCATACAGGAGAAAGTCGTATACACTCATCAGGGTTACCGGTTTCGATTCCTCGAGTATCGTACGGTCATTGTCCAAATCCTCGATCGAAAGGCGAAGTTGAGCTTCCTTCGCACTTTCCAAGTCTAAATTTTCGGTCAAAACCGGCGGCTTGATCAGATTTTTGGTAACCTGTTCGTTGATCGTGATTTTCTGCTGATACTTCTGTGTAAATCCGGGAATCTCCACCGTCAGCATTACATCCACGGCTCCGAAATCCGTCGTAGCCGTAAGGTTGACGATCGAATCCATCGAGGAATAGAGACTCGGATATATCGTTTGTGCGTAGGTATAGTCCACCGTGATCTCCGGTACATCCTCCAGGTATGAAAAGCGGATGACCGGAACATTTTTGCCGGATTTTCCGATTGCGTCGCTGTTTTCGTAAATCTCCTCTTTCAACTTCGAAATATTGCCGGTCAGACGTTCCCCCACCTTGATATACTGAAGATCAAAAAGCTCATACATCTCCACATCAAACTGAAGAACATCGATATTTTGTCTTTCGAGAAGTTGATTACCGGAAGAAATCCGGAGCGGATCATTGAGAGCCAGCCCGTCGTACCAAGCCTCCAGCACCCTCGAATATATGCCCATTTTCCGGTTGAAGGTAACCAGTGATTCCTTCATATATTCCGGTGCGGAATCGATTGCGCCGATATTTGTCATGGCCTGATCAATCGCGGCGTACAACTCCTCGAGCATCAGGAAGACGTCATCTCCGTAAATCGTATCGTCAAATTCCGAGACCGGAAGCATCGCGTCATTTTGATCGATATAAAGCGTCACAATCGCCAAAAGATCGGAAAGGCAGGACTCGAGTTTTTCAAGATAAACGCCCGCCGCCTCGTAAACAAGCACCGCCTGTTCGTCCTTCGGTTTCTGAACTTCCGAATACTCTTCCGAAAGCGCATCCAATTTTGCAATCCATTCATTGATCGTATCCCGGTTATTCAGAATCAAATCATTGTATTCCGTTGCGTCGTAATCGACTCCGTTTCGAACCGATTCCGTATAATTCTGAACAAAAACTCCGGACATTTCGATCTGCTTGTCAATCAGATCCAACAAATCATCGCTGATCTCTTCGGACTCAATGACGATATCCTCGGCGGCGGAGACGGACTCCTTATCCCGATCCGACAGAGTTACCTTGGGCTCGGTTGTCTCCCTTTCATCAGAAATCAAGCCGCATCCAAACAGAAGCGATGCAATCAGTATGCCGGAAATAACCATGCTAACCGTTTTTTTCATTCCGTCCCCCCGTTTAACCCTTCTTTCGATTTCTCCTCGAAGTCCCGTTTCTCTGCACTACTGAGCCCGTCCTGTGAAGCTTACCGACGTTAATGCATATATTATAGCGCGAAAATGTGGCTATTTTTCGAATAGAAAGAAAGAACCGGCATCACCAATGGACTCGGGAGGAAGACGATCCGACTCCGTTGACAATGATTGCGTATCCGTACATACTCACGATAAAAGCGTCGGAGGCGGTTAAATGGCAACCATATTTCTCGGGAACGGAATCAATCGAACCGAAAGCCTGTTTTCATGGTCCGATCTTCTCACCGAATTGGTTGAAAAATGCGGGCTCGGCAAAATTCCGCCGCCTCCGGAAATGCCTTTCCCTTTGTTTTTCGAATCGATCCTTCTGAGAAGTAAAACGTCCGAACCGGATCTCTCTTCCGCGGATTTTTCGTTACGGACTTTTGTCGCCGATATGTGTCTGAAACTCACGCCGAACGATCTTTCAAGAAAACTTGCCTCCCTCGGAATACGCGATATTGTTACCACCAACTACGATTATGTTTTGGAGGACGGACCGAACCGGACGTTACGGCAGTCCGCCGACCCGGACATCGGTCCGGAAACCGATTACCGTATCCATACGTACAATCAGATCGAAGGCCGGAGGATCTGGCATATTCACGGAGAAGCCGGATATCCCCGCACGATGGTTCTCGGACACGATATGTACGCCCGGAATATATCGAAAATGTCCGCCTATGTCGAAAAGCGCGGATATGACCGGCTTTTCGCGGAAAACCCGTCTTCCAAAAACACGATTTGCTGGATGGATCTGTTGTTTCATTCGGATGTCCATATCATCGGTTTTGCTTTGGACTATTCGGAAATCGATGTCTGGTGGGCACTGAATCTTCGCGCGCGCCTCATCAAGGATTTTTCGCTGACCGGACGGTCGTTTCAATCAAACCGGGTATTCTATCACATGCGAAAAGGAGCCGTAACATCGGAGATGGAGATGCTTATGGAGAGCCACTTCATTGAAACGATCATCGATGATCAATCACCGGACTATTCCTCTCATTATCGAAGAGTGCTGGATCGAATTCAGACTTCTTCCGATCCGGCAGAATGATTTTCGACCTTTTCTTTGTTTTTTCTTATTCTTTTGACGCAAATCCAATATTTCTATCCTTCTTTCCGAATTTTTTCCTTGACATACGCCTTATATTCCTACATTAATGGAAGGGATAATATTGTTAAGGAGGCCACTTGCATGCAAATTGATGAACTGGTTCAGAAGCACGGGAAAGAACCGGAGAAACTTTTGACCGTCCTTATGGAGTGTCAGAAGAACAACGGGGACAACGCCCTGTCGGACGACGATATTCGCGCCGTAGCCAAAGCAATGGAGCTTCCGGTCAGTCGGGTCTGCAGTGTCGTTGAATTCTATTCCCTGCTCTCGCGCAAAAAACGCGGAAAACACATTATTCAACTGTGCGGAGACGTTCCCTGTTACATAAACGGATCCGTTAACCTGAAGGAATCGCTCGAAAAGGAACTGGGGATCGTTTTCGGCGAAACAACCGGAGACGGGCTTTTTACTTTGGAATTCACCAGTTGTCTCGGATACTGCGAACAATCGCCGGCAATGAGAATCGATGAGGATATGTACGGCCGGGTTACCCCGGAAGCCCTTCCGGCCATTCTAGAGAAATATAGGAGTCTTTGATTATGCAAAACACATCATTAACCCTTGAATGGGTCAGCCGTCATTATGATAAGATCGATCCGTTTTCGATCGACGACTACATAAACGCGGGCGGTTACGCCGCCCTTAAGAAGGCGCTCACCATGAGCGGAGACACGATTATCTCGGAAGTCAAGGCTTCGGGGTTGCGCGGTCGCGGCGGAGCGGCGTTCCCGACCGGACTCAAACTTGCCGGAGTTAAAAATTCCGTCGGCGACATCAAGTATCTGATCTGCAACGCCGACGAAGGCGAACCCGGCAACTTCAAAGACCGCTATCAGATGGAAAAGGATCCGCACTCCATGATCGAGGGAATGATTATCGCCGCATCCGCGGTCGGAGCCGCGAAGGGCTACATCTTTATCCGCGGAGAATACAACCGATCGATCGCTATCGTGAAAGAAGCCTTACGGCAGGCATACGAGAAAGGGTTTCTCGGCGAGAACATTCTCGGATCCGGATTCACCTATGATATGGAGGTCCTTACCGGCGGCGGTTCTTATGTCTGCGGCGAAGAGTTCTCGTTAATCGAATGTCTCGAGGGCAAGGCCGGTCATTCGAACTACAAACCCCCGTTTCCGACCGAGCAGGGCCTTTTCGGGAAACCGACCCTTCTGAGTAATGTCGAAACCTTCGTCAACATCCTGCTGATTATCGACAAAGGCGCAGAAGCATTCTCGAAGACCGGAACCGAGACTTCAAAAGGAACCAAGCTCATCAGCCTATGCGGAAATGTAAACAGGCCCGGTCTGTATGAAGTACCGTTCGGCGTCACAATCCGCGAGATTATATTTGATCTGGGCGGCGGAGTGCCGGAAGGCCGGGCGATCAAGATGGTCCAGCTCGGCGGAGAATCCGGTCCGTGTATCCCGGAGAGCGAATTGGATACACCGCTTGATTATAAGGCAATGAACGATAAGGGCATCTCTTTCGGATCCGGAGCCGTGATCGTAATGGACGATCGAATCGATATTTTGGATATTTTAAAGAAGATCGCGAAGTTTTTCCTTCACGAGTCCTGCGGGAAATGCACGCCGTGCCGTGACGGAAATCCTCATGTGTTAATTCTTCTCAAGCGCTTCGAGTCCGGTTCGGCCACCGATAAAGACTTTGCCGCTCTGAAGTCATTAAGCGACACCATGTGTCTCGCGTCGACTTGCGGACTCGGACAGGCGGCAACCACCGCCATCCTTTCCGTCATGAAATATTTCCCCGAAACATTCGCAACCGTTTCCGATCGCTGAGGGAGGACAACCGATGATCAACATTACCATCAACAATAAAGCCGTAAGCGTCCCCGAAGGGACCACCATAGTCAATGCCGCCAAGAAGATCGGCATCAATATTCCGACGCTCTGTTATCATCCGGATCAGATGCTCAAAGCCAACTGCCGGGTGTGTGTCGTCGAAATCGAAGGGTATCGCACCCTTCAAACCGCTTGCTCCACCTTCGTTAAAGAGGGAATGATCATCCATACGAACACCGAAAAGGTTCGTGACGCCCGAAGGGTCGTTGTCGAACTGATGCTTGCGGATCATAACCTAGCCTGCGACACCTGCGCGGCGGAAAGCTACTGCCACCTCCGTCGGATCGCCTCCGATTTGGGCGTGCGCGAGCCCCGCTTTGAGCGGGTCCTGGTCCCCTATGCTCCGCACATCAATGACGTTCTTTCCAAGGACCGAACCAAATGCATCAAGTGCGGACGTTGTATCCAGATCTGCGCCGAAGTTCAGGGTCTTTCCATCCTCGATTTCATGGGAAGAAGCAACGAGACCATTGTCGGACCGGCCTTTGACAGCGAACTCTATGATGTCGCCTGTGTATCCTGCGGACAATGCTCCGCGGCCTGCCCGGTCGGTGCAATTACCGAAAAAGAAGATATCGAATCCGTGTGGGCGGCAATCAACGACCCGAACAAGGTGGTCGTCGTTCAAACCGCACCCGCCGTACGCGTTGCCATCGGCGAGGAATTCGGCATGGAGCCCGGCAGTATCGTCACCGGACAACTCGTCTCATCTCTGCGTATGCTCGGATTTGACTATGTTTTTGACACGGACTTTACCGCCGACCTGACGATTATTGAGGAGGGCCACGAGCTCCTGAAACGTCTCAAGGAAGGCGGAACCCTTCCGATGCTCACCTCCTGCAGTCCGGGATGGATTAACTTCATCGAGCAGTACTATCCCGAGCTTCTGCCCCATGTTTCCTCCTGCAAGTCTCCTCAGCAGATGTTCGGCGCTCTGGCAAAGGGTTATTTCCCGGAAAAAATCGGAAAGAAGCCCTCCGATATTGTCAGCGTTTCCATCATGCCCTGTACCGCCAAAAAATTTGAGGCATTACGTGAGGAAATGAGTGTGGACGGAGTCAATCAAGACGTGGATATCGTCCTTACGACACGCGAGCTCGGCAAAATGCTCCGACAGGCCGGAATTGATTTTGAGAATCTTCCGGAAGACGAATACGACGCACCGTTCGGCATTTCAACCGGAGCCGCCGTTATTTTCGGTGCGACCGGCGGCGTTATGGAGGCCGCCCTGCGTACCGTCTATGAGGTCGTCACCGGAAAAACGCTCGAGCAGATTGATTTCAAGGATGTTCGCGGACTGAAAGGCGTCAAGGAAGCCGTTGTTGATTTGGACGGAACGCCCGTCAAGGTCGCGGTCGTGCACACGATTGCCAAAGCGCGCGAGATGATGGAATTGATCAAGGCCGGCAAGGCAGACTATACCTTTATCGAGGTTATGTGCTGTCCCGGCGGATGTATCGGCGGCGGCGGTCAACCCAACGGCGCGAATGACGAGCTGCGCCTGAAGCGCATCGCCGGCATCTACCAAGCCGATGCCGATCTTCCGATTCGCAAGTCCCACGAGAACCCCGCAATCAAGAGTATTTACGATGATTTCCTGAAGGAGCCTCTGGGTGAAAAATCACACCACTTGCTTCATACGCACTATAAGAACCGCAAGAAGCAATAGGAACAATCGAATCGCAAAAACCCCGAAACCAAAAGGTTTCGGGGTTTTCTTCTGGTGGGTACTACTGGACTTGAACCAGCGACCCCATGCGTGTGAAGCATGTGCTCTCCCGGCTGAGCTAAGCACCCGAATGTCCATAAGGACTAAAAAACACTATACCACAAGAGAACCACAGCGAAAAGGGGGCGAACCGAATCGGCCGGCCTTCGTTTTTCGGCAAAAAGGCGTAAGGAACGAAGCCTCCGTGCGGATTACCCGACCGGACAACTCCACGCTCCGACCGCCGCGTTGGCTCCGTCGGAAACTGCAGTGGTCAGTTGCCGAACAGATTTCCGGCGGCAGTCGCCCGCGACATATATGCCCGGAATGTCGGTGGCACAATCCTCACCCGCAATAAAATAACCCTCCGAATCGGTCTGTATATTCCCCGAAAAGGGCGCACTGTCGGGTTCATGCCCGATCGCGACAAAAAGCGCGTCGACGGAAAGCTCGGAAACGCCTCCGCCCGCAACGGATCGGACTCGGATTCCTTGGAGCGCACGTTCCCCGACCAGAGAATCAACCACGGTGTTCATAATCATAACCACATTCGGCACGCTGCGAAGACGCTCCGTCATCGCCGCATCTGCGCGAAAAGTATTTCTTCTGTGAATCAGGTACACTTTTTCACATAAATTCGAAAGAAAAAGAGCGTCACAGAACGCCGTGTTCCCGCCGCCGACCACCGCCGCCGTACGGCCCTTATAGAACGCACCGTCACATACCGCGCAGTATGAAATGCCGTAACCGGTGAGCCGCTCCTCGTCGGGAAGCCCGAGTTTTCGATGTTTGGCCCCCGTCGCGAGGATTACGCTTTTACTTGCGTGCCGACCGTCCTGTGTAATCACAATCTTCTCGGCGCCATGATCCTCCATTCCGATTACGCGCTCCAATTCGATCTCCACCCCAAGCTCACTCACCTGTTCGAAAAGTTTGTCCGCAAACTCCATTCCGCTCATATGCGGAGCTCCCGGGTAATTATCGACAAACGGCGCGGCCGTGATTTGTCCGCCGATATTCTCGGCTTCAAACAGAAGAACGCTTTTCCCCGCTCTGGCTGCGTAGAGGGCGGCGGTCATTCCGGCACAACCGCCGCCGACAACGATCAAATCTTTCATGAACTATCCTTTTACAAACTGTTTGATGTTGGATATGTTGCTGATGGTTGACACCCGATCGTCGTCAACGATGACCAGGGTCGGTGCCCGGCTTACTTGATACTCTCTGCATATCGCTGCGTGCTCTTCCGCATCGACCACCTCATACTGCACGTTCCCGGAGTCCAGGATCTGCTTGGCCATCTTGCAGTTCGGGCAGGTTTTGGTCGTAAACAGCAGTGCCTTCGAGCGACTTTTGAGTGTTCCGGGATCCGAAACCGGAGGAGCTACCCGAATCTCCGCCGCACCGGTGATCTTCGGTTCTTCCGATTTCGACGAACCGATCTCCGAATGATCGACCTCGTAGAGCTTTCGGTCCTTAAACTCCTGCGCCTTCCCGTCGTTCCAGTTCTGTACCGGACGGTAATATCCCGTGATACGACTATAGGTCTCGGTCTTCTTGCCGCACTTGGGGCACTCATGCCGTTCGCCGCGAAGATAACCGTGATCGGAACACACCGAATAGGTCGGAGACATCGTGTAGTAAGGAAGCGTGTATTTCTCGGCAATCTTTTTCACCAGGGCGGCCGCCGCTTTCCAGTCCGGAAGCTTTTCTCCGAGGAACGCATGAAAAACGGTGCCGGAGGTATAAAGCGTCTGAAGCCGGTCCTGAATATCCAACGCCTCAAAAATGTCATCGGTAAAACTGACCGGAAGATGTGAGCTGTTGGTATAGTACGGAACGCCGCTTTCCTCGTTCGCGGTCACGATGTCGGGGAAGTTTTTCTTGTCATGCTTGGCCAGACGGTAGGCGGTCGACTCCGCAGGTGTTGCCTCCAGGTTGTAAAGGTCCCCGTATTGCTCCTGATAGTCCGACAGCCGCTCCCGCATATGGTTCAGTGTCTTTTTTGCGAATTCTTGGGTTTGCGGGAATGTAAGATCCTTTCCGATCCATTTTGCGTTCAGCCCGGCCTCGTTCATGCCCAGCAACCCGATGGTAGAAAAATGGTTGTCAAAAGTCCCCAGATATCTCTTGGTATAAGGATAAAGGCCCTCATCCAACAGTCTGGTAATCGTCGTTCTTTTTACCTTGAGAGAACGAGCGGCAACGTCCATCATCTTGTCGAGACGACGGAAGAAATCCTCCTCATCTTTTGCCAGATAAGCGATTCGCGGCAAGTTGATGGTCACGACACCGATGGAACCGGTGCTTTCTCCGCTACCGAAGAACCCTCCGGATTTTTTCCGAAGCTCGCGCAGGTCAAGCCGCAGCCGACAGCACATACTGCGAACGTCGCTCGGCTCCATGTCGCTGTTGATGTAATTGGAAAAATACGGAGTGCCGTACTTCGATGTCATCTCGAAAAGCAGACGATTGTTCTCCGTATCCGACCAGTCAAAATCGCGGGTAATCGAATAGGTCGGAATCGGATACTGAAAGCCTCTTCCGTTGGCGTCGCCGTTGACCATGATCTCGATAAACGCGCGGTTGACCATATCCATTTCCTTCTGACAGTCACCGTAGGTAAAATCCATCTCTTTTCCGCCGACAATCGCGGGCTGATCCCTGAGATCATTCGGGACGACCCAGTCCAGCGTGATATTGGAGAACGGAGCCTGTGTTCCCCATCTGCTGGGCGTATTGACTCCGTAAATAAAAGACTCGATTGCCTTTTTGACCTGGTTATAGGTCAGTTGGTCCGCCTTGACGAATGCCGCCAGGTAGGTATCAAACGAAGAGAATGCCTGCGCTCCGGCCCACTCGTTCTGCATGATGCCCAAAAAGTTCACCATCTGATTACACAGGGAGGCCAGATGCTTAGCCGGAGAAGAGGTAATCTTTCCGGCAATACCGCCGAGCCCGTCCTGAATCAATTGGCGAAGCGACCATCCCGCACAGTAGCCGGTCAGCATCGAAAGATCGTGGATGTGCATATCGGCGTTGCGGTGGGCTTTGGCGATCTCATCGTCGTAGATCTCGCTGAGCCAGTAGTTCGCGGTGATCGCGCCGGAATTGCTCAGAATCAAGCCGCCGACCGAATAGGTGACGGTCGAATTTTCTTTTACGCGCCAGTCATTGATCTTGACGTAACTGTCAACGAGTTCCTTATAGTCCAGAAGCGCGGACTTCATGTACCGCATTTTTTCGCGTTGCTTTCGGTACAGGATATACGCTTTTGCGACGTCCTCGTAACCGCTTCTCTGAAGGACACTTTCGACGCTGTCCTGGATTTCTTCGACGGTTATCCGGCCGTCCTTGATCTTGGACGAATAATCCGCGGTCACCTTGAGCGCGAGAAAATCGATAATATCCGGATTGTACTCTTTGTTTTGAGCGTCAAACGCCTTGGTGATTGCCGCCGCAATTTTTGAAATCGCGAAATCCACCGTTTTTCCGTCTCTTTTTACCACCTGATACATAGTCTCGCCCTCCGTATCTGTCCTATTGATAATGATAGCATTTATATTCCGCGAAGTTGCGCGGACGGAACATATTCCTTTGTAATTTCCAGATATTTTTCCAAACGTTCGCGCGAACACGAATGAAAACCCTTCTCAATCACGTCCTCGGAGTCCGTATAGGATTGAAGAAAGAAATGCGGCACATCGCCGATCCATCGGGCAATCGCGCGAATCTTGTTTTCATCGTGCAGCTCATCAACGACCGTTGTTCGAAATTCATACGGCACTTTCGAGGAAACCAGCATCCGAACGCTCTCCCGTATTTTGTCGACGGGCGGATTCAAAATTCCGCAGGTTTCCGCATAAGCCTCGGGGGCATTCTTGACATCCATCGATACATAATCCGGCAATCCCTCATCCAGGAGTTTTCGAAGGACACCGGGAACCGATCCGTTTGTATCCAGCTTAACCTCGAACCCGATTTCTTTTATTTTTCGAATGAAGCTCGTGAGCTCATTCTCATCCTGAAGCAACGGTTCTCCGCCGGAGATGCAGACACCATCCAGTTTTCCGATCCTGCCGGACAGAAAATCGAAAAAAGCTTCCTCGGAAATTTCCTCGCCGCTAAATCGTTCCGGGATTACGAGCGAGGCATTATGACAGTACGGGCAACGAAAATTACAGCCGCTCACAAACACGGTACAGGCAATCCGTCCCGGAAAATCAAGCAGTGTCGTCTTCATCAAACCGCCAATCTTCATTCGCTCCCCCGAAAAGTCAATTTTTTCAATGAAATCATCTTTGAAGGTGAACTCATTCTAACTAAATATTGTGGTTGCGTCAACACAAAAACACTACATGTAGTACAATTGCAACATTTCCTCCGAAAGAGCGGCAAACCGCCGATTTTCGGTATTTTTCGAGAAACCCGGTCTTCTCGGAGGCACAAAATTTCGCAAAAAAACGGCCGAATCTTTTGACTCGGCCGCCATTTGGCAAAGAAAACCCGTTACCTCATGAAAAATACAATCGCCAGCGTGTGGCAAATCGCACCGAAGTCGACGAGAAAGTGCCAGACCATATGCGAAAATTTAAACTTAAGAGCGAAGCACAGGACGCCCGCGGTATAGCAAAAACCTCCGGCGACAATCAGCCAGAACGTAACGGTGTTGGCCGCACCCCAAAGGATCGGAAGGCACAGAAGAACCATCCACCCCATTAAAAGATAAATCGCAATCGTGAAGATATACGAGCGAATCGATTTCGAAAAAGCAAGTGCTTTAAAGAGTGTTCCGGCAATCACCAGCGACCACTGCGCGATGCAAAGACCGAGCCCCCACCCTCCTCCGATTACGGAAAGACAAATCGGCGTGTAGGTTCCCGCGATCGCAACAAAAATCATAATGTGATCGATCCGGTTCATCACTTCCTTATGTTTGGTGGCCCGCGCCATCGAGTGATATATCGTGGATGTGAGAAACATCACGAAAACGCTGATTACAAAAATTGAGACCCCGAACGCATCGAGCGCTTCTTTTCCGGCAGGCGCATTCATGTACGCGCGAATGGATGCATACGGCAGAAGCCCTAACATGAAAATCGCCATCACTCCGTGTGTAATGCTGTTTCCGATTTCTTCTCCCAAGGATTGGCTTTTCTTTCTGAGTATGGATACCGCCTTCTTCCCGGACTCGATCAGAGACAATCCCTTAAGCCCTTCCTCCAGAGAGTCCTCCGGGGAGGCGGTCGGCGTGTCTTTAGCGATTGCTTCTTTTTCCTGTCTGCCCTCAAGCCATCTTTTCCAGAACGATTTGTTGGTTGACATATCGGCCTCCGTTTCTCGTTTTCATGACTGCCTAATACAGTTTCCTTTATTGTATTAGACGATTCCAAGATTTACAAGAGTGTTTCCTCCGGATTTTCCTCCGAACCCTCTTCCTCTGTCGGGTCCGTTGATCCTTCGTCCGTCACCGGATGATCCGAAATCTCTTCCGGCTCGTCTTGTGTCGGGTGTTCCTTGAAAAGCATCGCCCGAAGTGAGGACAGCCCGAAAGCAGCGGTCCTTTTCGCCGATCCTTTCGGTCTCGTTGCGGTCGGTGTCGCGGAAATCGGAACGGGAATGCGATCGGTTGCGTCATTTAAAAGAAGTTGATCCGCCAGATAAGCGTTGCGATAGAATCGAAAAATCTGTGTAACAATGTACGAAATTACGAGAACGGGCAGCATCAGTTTCGAGATGCCGATCGATTTTTCCGGAGGGAACAAGACCGAAATTCCGACCATCGGAGCATTGATCAGCTCGTAAATCCGGCGCATGAACGCGTCGATAATCGATGCGGCAAGGCTCGGATCGTTCCCGAGTGTTCCCACGGCCAGTCTCGGAATGATAATGCCCGGAAGATATGCCATCATCGAGTAGAGAACCCCTCCGAACAAACAGGTGATTTTCTTAAAATACGCGGTATACGCGCAAAGAAGGAACCATAGAAGGATATAAACGACACTCATGATGCGTTCAATCACGGACACGGAACGAAACACCACCCGGTCAAAGGTAAAATAGACGGGGAAAAAATATACAAACACCAGTGCGAACAGCACAAAAAAAAGAAATACGCTCATTATGATGTCTCGTCTCATCGTTTCCTCCACCCGGCGGACACGCCGTTCACATAAACCTCGAACGGACAAAAACCGCCGGACATAAACGGGATAATAAGATTGTCGGCCAAATCGACCCCGGCGTCAAGATGATGTATCCACCGTCCCGTCAGCCTCCCCCATGGTTTCCTGAAAAAGGTCTTCGACACTTTTGTGACAAGTGAACATAATAATCTGCCGTCGGGATGAAAGCTCGTCAAACAGACGGACCGCAAGGCGTGCGCGAGCATCATCATATTGAACCAGCGCATCGTCCAAAAGGAGCGGCATCTTCTCCTCGGAAGGGTCGATCATATCCGCAATCGCCAATCGGAGCGCCAGGTAAACCTGATCCACCGTTCCCGCGCTGAAAAAATCCGCATCGCGATATATCCCGTCGGATCGATCGGAAATCTCTACGCTGAAGTCGCGGTCAAAGCGCATGGCGGCGTACTTTTTTCCGGATAATTTCGCGAGGTATCGTCCGGCGATTTCGTTCACCTGAGGCGCGAAAATCCGTTCCATTTCCGAAGACGCTTCGCTCATCGCCTCGGCGGCAAGCACCAGCGAGTCGTAATATTCGCGGGCGTGCCGAATCCGCTCCTCGATTTGATCGATTCGCTCCTCGATTTCCGAAGGATCCGTTCGTGATGCGGAAAGGCTTTCCAGATGTCCGGATCTCCTGGAAACCTCTTCGCGAAGATTTCGGATCACGCTGCGAATCTCGGTCTCCCGTTCCTCAAGGGGTTTTTCTGCCCGTACGGCTTCCTCAAACCGATCGCGAAGAACGGCGATTTTTTCGTTAAGCGCCGAAAGAGCTGCTCTTTCCGATATTAGCTCCTCTTCGGGTTGCGTCAAAACTGCGGGATGCACGACCGAATCCGTTCCGGTCTCCGGAGAAATCGGAGCGTTTGTTTTTGCTTCCTCCGCGGCAATTTCCGAAAGAAGCGCATGCCTTTCCGCATCGTGCTTCGACAGGTCGGACCGGATAGTCTCTATCGTTCCTTTAATAAGTCGGATTGCATTCATTTTCCCTTCACGAATTAACTCGAATTTTTCTTTCGCCCGCTCCAATTCCGTCTGTGATTCCTTTAAACGGGCGGATACCTCGGCGATTGTGTAGTTCAGCTCCGAAAGGCGAGTCCCGAGCATCTCCTTTTTCTGCCGGAATTTCGCAAGTGCCCGGCGATAACGAAGAAAAAGGATGACCGAATAGGCAGCAAAGAAGGCCGCGGGCAGAAAAAGCCATATCAGCCAAATCATTTTCGAATCCTTCAGGAATTCCGCAAGAATGAAGCCCAGAAGGCCGGCCGCCGCAAAGAGCAAGGAAAGCAGAGCGGACGGAATCCAAACCCGGAGAAAAGCGGCTTTTTCCCGGGCGGATCGATCCTCCGAGTATTTCCCGTTCTCTTCCAACAACGCATCCTTTTCCTTCTCAAGCTGATTTCTTTCGACCGTCGTTCGATCGCACGATCGGGCAAGCGCGGGGATATCCATCGCATGACGGTTTGCGGCCTCCGTCAATTCGTCTTCGATCCGGCGGGCTTCAAGCTCTCTTCGAGAAAGCGTTATATTCCATTCGATGGCTTCCTTGTCAAGAAGACGTATCCGTTCTTCCCTTTTCTTTTTACGTTCCGCTTCCTTTTTCTCATACTCTTTTCTTTCGGCAATCATCTCCTCAAGCGCGCGCAGCCGTTCCGTCCTCCCCGCACGCTCGGATTCGAGCCCGGATTGCTCGTCGCGGAGTTGCTCGATGATTTTCGTCTGACGCTCCCTTTGCTGAATGACGGGGGTCCATTCGTCGCGTTCCGCCCGATCCGCTTCCTGCCTGATCTCTTCGATTTCCGTGTCCGCTTCTTTGATTTGAAGCACCCGATTCTCGGAATCCAGAAGCTTCCCGGTCCATTCCTCCCGCTCCCGCTCTAAATCCCGAATCAAGCCTCCGTCTCCCCGGGCCGCGACCATCGCAACGATGGCGGCTTTCAAATTGCGGTCCGCAGTTTCAAAAGAAAAATGCTCACTGCCGGTCGCCGCCAGGTTCGCCAGTCGATCGGCAACCGCGTTCGTCGGACAACCGGTCGAATATAAATTGGTGGACAGCTGGCCGATAAAAAAAGTATTGACGAACTCCGCTTCCGAGAATTCGAACAGAAATTCGCCGATTTCAAGATCACCGGTATCCGTCGCTTTCCCGGTTTGCTCGTCCCGTAAAACGACACGGTCACCCGCTTTCCTTCCCGAAAAACGGCGTTCGATCCGATACGAGCGTCCGCCGTGAGAAAAAGTGACGGTCCCGCCGTAGCCTCCGGCGCTCCACGGCTCATATTTTCCGCGCCCGTACTCTCTGTTCCCGCGTTTTGCCCGCTTCGGGAATCCGTAAAACATCGCGCGAATAAATGCGAGTATCGTGCTTTTCCCGAACTCGTTCTCTTTCGCAATGCAGTTCAGCCCTTCTTTGAAAGCAAAGGAAAAATCCTTGAGTTTACCGAAAGCGTCAATGCGAATACTATGAATCATCATGATATCGCACCTCTTTTTCGAATGAGGCCAAACCCAGTTTCATCGCCGCGTCGATCTTCCGGATTGCCGCCTCGTCGCCGGCGGCAACGGCCTCCTCGCGTCTTTTGCCCAGAATTTCGGCGAAAACACCGCGGAGAGATTTCTCTTTCCGGAGCATTGCCGGGTCAATCTGTGCGGTCGTCTTGTCATATACTCGGGCATCGAAACACTCGCGTCGCAAAGCGGCCCTGAGCGCGGCGACGTCGGGCGAGAAATCAGGCGGCACGGCTCCGATCAGGGTGATTCGAAAAGCGCTTTCTTTGAATTCTTCCCGATATTGATCACGAAGATCGCGCAAAACGAGGTCTGTCATTATTTTTTGCGTATCACACCCGTCAATCGAAACGTCGAGCGTATAAAAATCTCTCCGGTTTACAATGACGTATTCCAAATCCGTACGGCCTTTTCCTACCGTACCGACGTAAACCCCTCTCGGGCCGGGCTCGTCGTACCCTCTGGCCTCCGGACAGCCGGAGTATGCAAAATACGTGCGACCCGATCGGCGGACGGGCGTCGCGTCATGGATATGCCCGAGTGCCGCATAGTCCGCGTTACTTTTCTCGATCCATGATGTACGGATCGGATTATACGAAGACTCGCTCTTGCTTCCGGAAAGAAGTTCGCCGTGCAGAACAATCAGCTGGATGGCATCGGATTTTGCCCCCTCGGGCGCGGTGACCTCAAAATCCGGCGGACACAGTCCGGATGTGTTGTGCGCGGACCGAAACGCCGCTCCCCAAACCACGGTGTTGAGCTCGGAACATACGACCGGCTCGAAATTCCCGCTGAACACGTGCACGTTCGAAGGCCATTCCTCCGCTTCGTACGGGCAGAAACGAATATACGGATCATGATTGCCGGGCGATATAAATACGCGCGTATCGGGAATTTCCGTGAAGGCACGAATAATCGCGCGGCTTTGTTCCGATGAAATCCGAACCGCGTCCAACAAATCTCCCGCTATCAGAAGAATCTGCGCCTTGCGTTCCCGGCAGATCGAAACGATATCATAAAAAGTACGCCATTGCTCATCCCTGCGCATCGCCGCACGTGCGGCGGGGAGGGTTGAAAACGGTGATCCGAGATGCAGATCCGCCGTGTGAACGATACGAATTTTCCGTGGCACCGTTTCCTCCTTTTTCCATAAAACATCGCAGGACCGATTCATATTATTCTATCATTTCGCAACAAACCGCTCAACAAAAGTCATTCGGTTCACGGGAGTATCCGAGGATGTGTACGAGCCGGATGGATGGTGTACAATATGCGTGAACGGGTCGTGAAACGCCCGGTTCTCCTGTTCTATTGCCCGAATCAACGGAGATTGTATGTCCCGAAGGCGTATCGGTCAACGAAAACTGTTTTTCAACGCGACTACGCACCTGATTATTTTGGGTGTGATACTTCTTTTTCAGCTGATCCTGATCGGTCTGCTGTCCGTATTTCTTCAAAATCTTTCTTCCGTCGTTCTCGCCGGTCTTTACGTAATCGGACTGATTGTCTGTGTCTATGTGTCGGTCCGGCACGACAACCCCTCCACACGAATTTTCTGGATTGTCCTGATTGCGATTTTTCCCGCCTTCGGCATTCTGATGTATTTGATGTGGGGACTTCCCCGAAAGGCCAAGCATCAAACCGGACCGGAAGCCCGCGCGCACGAGGAAGCGGCCGAAGCACTGCGCAGGTATGTGAGCATAAAGGACCGGGAGGCCTCCGTTCTTTCCGGAGCATATGCGGAAAACGCTCACGTCCGATTGATTTCCGAATATCTTACCCGCCAGAATTTTCCCGTTTTCGCGCATACGCGGATGAGCTATTTTTCGAGCGGCGAGGCGTTATTCGAGGATTGTCTTTACGAAATGGAGCGCGCGGAAAAAAGTATTTTTATGGCGTTCTTCATCCTTCGGGAAGGCCGGTTGTGGGATCGGTTCCATGAAATCCTTTCACGAAAAGCCGCGGAGGGCGTTGAGGTAAAGCTCCTGATCGACGACGCCGGAACGATGTTCAGCGTTTCCCGCGACATGCTCCGGTCTCTGAAAGCGGAAGGAATCGAGGTCACGGTATTCAATCCGACATACCGATATCTGAACAATCTGTATCTGAATTATCGCAATCATCAGAAATACATCATCATCGACTCAAACACCGGGTACACCGGAGGAATCAATCTGGCCGACGAATACGCCAACTATAACTCCTTTCTCGGATACTGGAAAGACACCGGGATCAAGCTTTACGGAAGAGGCGTTTACGGAATGACGACGACATTTCTTTGCATGTGGGACATTGCGGTAAATAATTACACCGCCGTCTATGAGCGTTATCTTCCGACCGTGTCTCCCGAAACCGACGGGTTTTGTCATGTTTTTTATGACGGTCCGCACAACAATCCCAGCAATCCGGCCGAAGGAACCATCATGCGAATGATTGAAACCGCTCATACCTCTCTTCTGATCACGACGCCGTATCTGGCCGTTTCGGAAGAATTTATCCATTCGATATGCCGCGTTGCGAAAAGCGGCGTACGCGTTGCAATCATCGTTCCTTATAGACTGGATCACTGGTATGTTTTTGAGGTAACGCGAAGTTATTTTCTCGCCCTGATGGAGGCGGGCGTTGAGGTTTACCGGTTTGCTCCGGGGATGCAACACTCCAAAATGATTGCGGTCGACCAAACGCATGCTCTGGTCGGATCGATCAATCTGGATAATCGCAGCTTCTATATTCAGTATGAGGACGGTGTTTGGGTATTTGATAACGATATCGCCCCGAAAGTGCATCGCGATATCGAAGAAATCATCGCAAAAAGCTATCGGGTAAATCCCTCGGAAATAAGGGATGAAGGATTTCTTCGGAATTCGATCGGCTACCTGATGCGGCTGTTCTCTCCCCTGATGTAAATAAGAGGGAAAACAAGGACCAAGCCTATTCTTGTATGCCCGGGTTCTCCGGATCGAGCTCCTCGGGCTCCGCATGCGTGAACCGAACGATATCATTCATTCGGGCGGTTTCGGCATACGAGACGAATGTAAAGGCCTCGCCCTCCTTGCCCGCGCGTCCGGTACGGCCGATCCGATGCAGATAGTATTCGTTTTCCAGCGGAACATCATAGTTGATGACCGCTTCTATATCCGCTACGTCAATCCCGCGCGCCGCCACATCGGTCGCAATCAGCACCGAAAAGACTCCGTTTCGAAATTCCTCCATAATCCGGTTTCTTGATTTCTGAACAATATCTCCGTGCAAACAATCGACCGGGAGACCATAACTGCGAAGTCTTGCGGTCAGCGTTCGTACTTTGGACTTTGTGTTGCAGAAAATCATCACCTTCGAAAGCGATCTCTTGGTGATAATATCCGCGGTGATCCTCGGTTTATCCTTTTCCGCGACGGTTATGATGAACTGCCGGATTTTCGGAAGATCCTCCTCTTTCGGAGCGATATCGATCTCGACCGGTCGGTGAATATACTCATAGGATATGTTCATGACTTCTCTGGACATCGTCGCGGAAAAAAGGGCAATCTGTTTGTCCGAAGGCGTATAGCTCATGATCTTCCGGATATCTTTGATAAACCCCATGTTCAGCATCTCATCCGCCTCATCCAGGATCAGCGTATGGATCGAGGAAATGGATATCGTGTTTCTGGAAATATGATCCAGAAGACGCCCGGGGGTCGCGACCACGATTTGCGGATGCGCCTTGAGTTTACGGATCTGCACATCCATGCGTTGACCGCCAATGACCGAAACGACCGAAAGCCCGTGGATATATTTCCCGAGGTTTTTGATCTCGGAGCTGATTTGAAGGGCAAGCTCCCGGGTCGGAGACAGAATCAGAGCCTGAATGTAGTCCACATTCATATTCAGATATTCGAGAATCGGGATTCCGAACGCGAAGGTTTTTCCGGTACCCGTCGGGGCACGCGCGATGACGTTATAGCCATCCATCATCGGCGGCAAAGCCTTTTGTTGAACGGATGTCGGAATGCTGACACCGGCATCCCGAAGTGCTTTTTCCACTTCCTTGGACAGATTCAAAGTTCGAAACGAATGTATTTCCATGCTTTCCTTTCGGTATTCACCGAATCCTTACGAATCGGGCGCAGTCGGGACGGTTCGGGCGGGTTCATCAAAAATATACGTCGCCCGTTC
Organism: Clostridiaceae bacterium; assembly: GCA_012729635.1. Taxonomy (GTDB): domain Bacteria; phylum Bacillota; class Clostridia; order Saccharofermentanales; family Saccharofermentanaceae; genus JAAYCT01. The sequence continues at coordinate 40,722 of JAAYCT010000023.1, forward strand.
TTTTTTCCCGAACAGATTGTTGTAGATCAGGTATGAGTAGTCCCTGAGTTTTCCGTCCCCGTCGGGGATGGCGGAAATACAATCCATACGAACACCGGTCGAATCAATGACACCCATCGTGCTGATGACCGGGTACTGACCATACAGTTCCTTTAAAAATAAATGATAGTCCGACATTTCAATGCCTGCGGTCTCGAGAAGCAGCGTCGACAGGTAGTTGGTGCTCATCGACCGGTTATTCGCCTCGGCGATATCAAAATTCGCCCAGAGAAAATACTCGGTACGATACAATTTCTGCATCGTTGCCGCGGAAAGATCGGACATCCCTTCCCCGAGAATCGTCTCATAAAATCCGTTCTTCATCCCGGGAAGATGATCTCCGAAAAACAAGACGATCGTCGGCTCGTCACAGCGGGAAAAATAATCGATCAGATCATTCACCGCTTCGTCCGTTTCGCGAATCAGGGACAGGTACTGCTCCGTTTCCGGGAATCGATCCGGATACTCGCTCAGGCGTACATCCTCGGAAAAGTTCTCGTGGATCTCCCCGTATCCCCCGTGGTTCTGCATCGTCACGTTGAAGATAAAAACCGGCGAATCCCCTTTATTCTCGAACAGTTCGATCACCTTGTCAAACGAAGACCGATCGCTGATATACTCGCGAATATACTCCGGACGGTCAAAATCGTCGACGGAGATGAATCGGTCGAAGCCGAGCCGCTCATATACCTTCGGCCGACTCCACCCGCTTTCGAGGTACGGATGCACGGCAAGCGTGGAGTAGCCGTTTCCCTTAAGCGTCCAGGCAAGCGATCCGGACTTTTCGTCGATATACTGTAGATAGGGAACGCTTCCACCGGGAAGAAAAGCCATCGAATTTCCCGTTAAAAACTCAAATTCGGAATTGGCCGTCCCGCCGCCGAATGTCGAAACGTAGAGAGGACCGCGAATCGTGTCCGTGGAAAGAGCATTGATGTATTCGTCATACTCAATGTTCGTCTCAAAATTCGCGACATCGGAAAGATTCGCGTACGATTCGCACATGATGACGATGATGTTCGGCCGATCGACGCTCTCGGCCGACCCGCGCCCATCAAATGCAATATCCGCCGCATTCCGTGCAATCGGAACGATCATGGCCCGTCCTTCAAGCGTTTCTTTTCTCTGCGCCATTTGTTGTCCGATCTCCGAAATCCGATCCGCACGATAACCCTCCGGCGTTTTCGCGATCAGGTCCTGAGCGTTCATCGTAAGCGCGAGAAGAAAACCGTTCTTCGAGTAATTTGCCGGTTGGTTCCAAACGTTATTGGTAATCCCGAGTTTTTGCATAAAGCTCAGCCGGGTAATCTGGTAACGATCCGTTGCGAAAAGCGCGGCGACAAGGCCGATCGTAAGCGCAAAGGTCGTCAGGACCCCAATCACTCTCTCGCGTTTGTTTTTTGCGGAAAAATCGATTTTCGCGACCACGATCCCGACCATCAGCAAACTTAAAAAGGTAAGCACCAAGGCGGAGGAAAGAAGCAGGGGATACTGGCCCGACACATTGATGGCGGTCCGAACGGTAACGATATCCCATATCTGGACCGGTTCGCCGCGGAACAGGATCTTGTAATAGTTGATTACGGCGATCGTATAAATCAGCAAATTGGCAACGATTACGCTTATTTTCAATCGATTGATTGCCCAAAACGAAAAAAGATAAATCAACAGATAGAAGATGTAGTTCACGATGTAAACCTGTATGTTTTTACCGAAGAACGAAAAGTCGTTCAAAATTTCAACAATCAGGAACGAAATCGCCGGCATGACAAAAAGCACCGCCCAACCGGCGCGTTTTCGTCCTTTTTCCTCAAAACGAAGATCGGTCAGCGCGGCAATCACGCAAAGGAGTATCATTCCGAGCGATACAAAATATGCCGGGAAATTTATCCGGCTGAAGCCGTACTGCGCGTTGACCTGAAACTCGGGCCCGCTGTATGCGCCGGGAATCGATATGTCGGTTTGACACCCTTCGGACGCTTCCGATACCCATGCGACCGGCGGTCGGTCCGAGCGCGCTCCGATCGCGCGCAATGCAACGGTGTACTCCGTGTTCCGATCCAAAACAAGATCGGTGTCAAAACGAAGATACGCATTATCCTTAACCTCCGAAAGCGGAACGATTCTTTCCAAAAGAACGACTCCCTCCGGATCCGAAAGGGTAAACAATATCTGTCCGGGCTCTTCGCCCTCCGTATATGTGGCGATCCGGTACTCGATAAAAGTAAGATGCCGTTTCTCGGGAATAAACGACTGTATCAGGGGAGTCTCGTCGCTGAGCTCCCCGATTGTTCTCGACTGTTCTCCGATACAGGACGTCGCAGAATGATCGACAAAAATATCAAACTTAACGGTGAGGACGATCACTACGATCAGTGCGAGCGTACCGACGATGGCCCACCGTAAGCGATTATGAGTTAACGAAAACATTTATGCACCTCATTGATTCGCGCAACATAGATTATAGAACTTTTTGGGGTAATATCAACCGACCCGGCTTTGGTCAGTTGCACAGTTTTACTGTTCCGAAGCCTGTTATTGTGCTAGAATCAATGCGAATTCACCCCTTCAGGAATCCCCGAGGAGCAAATATGGACGTTGTCAATGTATTGGATCTTGTTGAAAAAATCCGATCGAACATCAGCCGTGTCATGGTCGGAAAAAGCGCTTCCGTCAATCTTTTGCTGATTGCACTTCTGAGTCGGGGGCACGTGCTTCTGGAGGATGTTCCCGGTATCGGCAAAACCACATTGGTCAATGCTCTGGCCAAATCTCTGGACTGCAGTTTCGCCCGAATTCAATTCACTCCGGACGTTATGCCTTCGGATATCACGGGTCTTTCGATATACAATATGAAGACCCGCGAGTTCGAATTCCGTCCCGGACCCGTCTTTCATCAGATTCTTTTGGCCGACGAAATCAACCGGACATCCCCCAAGACACAGTCCAGCCTGCTCGAAATCATGCAGGAGGAACAGGTTACCGTCGACGGGGTTACCTATCCCTCTCCCAAACCGTTTATGGTTCTTGCCACGCAGAATCCGATCGAGCACGCCGGAACATTTCCCCTGCCCGACGCGCAGTTGGATCGCTTCAGTATGTCCATACGGATGGGATACCCTTCCTTTGAGGAGGAAGTGAATATTCTTACCCGTAACGAATCGAATTCCGGTGTTTGCGATATCCGGCCGATTGTTTCCTCCGAAGACATCCTGATGCTTCGGGACTGTGCCTCGGGTATCATTTGTTCCAATCCGATCAAGCAGTACATCTCCGCATTCGCCCAAGCGTCCCGTAAGCATTCGGAGCTGTTGATGGGCATCAGTCCCAGGGCGTCCATTCATCTGATGAATGCGGCCAAAGCGCTAGCGATGATGGAGGGAAGAAAGTATGTAATTCCGCAGGATGTGAAACGACTGGTTCTGCCGGTTTTGTCGCATCGTATTATTTTGCGGTCCGATGCCGGCTCCTCGCGAAGAACCGCCGAGATGATTCTCGGCGAGATGCTCAAGAGCATCCCGGTCCCGAAATAATGTATTTCCGAAGACTCCTTTTTATCCTGCTGAGCGGAGTTTGTCTGGGGGCTTTGCTTTATTCCGGGCGCGCCGTATTTTTCTACATTCTTGTTTTTCTTCTTTCCGTTCTTCTTCTTTCGGCCGTCGAAATTATAATGGCCTCCTTTTCGTTTCGCATCGAATCGGAACGCGAAAGCTCGTACCCGAATAAAAACGAAAATTTCTCGCATCGCCTAATCGTGCGATCGATCTTTTTCCCGGTCCTTCACATCCGGATCGACTGTCGGTACGGACACACCACGAATTTAATCCGCGAAAAGCGCATATATCACGTTTTTGCAACCAAAACTCATCCGGCAAGACTTGATATTCCGATGGTTTCAAACTATGCCGGCCTTTTTGAGTTCAGGGTATCCTCCGTCGAGCTTTATGATTTTCTTGGCTTCTTTCGTTACTCCGTTCCGCTTCGGAAACGATTTCCGGAGAACCCCGTTCAAATCCCGGTTTTACCCAACATCCGTCGTTTTTCAAGAGCTCCCCGCGTTTTTTCCGAACTGATTCCGCCGATGAGAAAAACAAATGAGCGTTCCGAAAACGTCGGTGGTCGCGAGTATCGTCCGGGGGATGATTTTCGAACCGTCAACTGGAAACGCACCGCCAAAACCGGCGTTCTTTATATAAAGGAATACGAAAAAGGAACGCAGGATTTTCATTTGCTTTACATCGATCTGACCCGCCCGATCGTGGCCGGGGAAGAATCGACAATTACCTCGGATCGCCTTCTGGCCCAGGCCGCCGACCTTTGCGCTTTCCTTTTGCGCGAGCAAAGGCCGGTCAATCTGCTGAGCTTTTCGGAGAACGGAGAGGAGCAGTGCGGAATTCTGCACGGCGGATCGCTTGAAAAAGCAAAGCTTTATCTGTCCACCCGAAGTTTCGTCGATACCGTTCCCGAGGAATACAAGGATCGACTCTCCTCCATATGGGAAATCGGAAAGAATTCTCTTTCCGTATTCAGCTCCGCCCTGACTCCCGAGCCTTTGTCTTTCCTGTCGCGATTTTCGGGCGATCTGGCAACGGTGACTTTGTTTATAATTACCCAAAAGGGTCACGAGGACCGGGCTCTTTCGGTTTGCGACTATTATGCGCGAATGGGCGTGCATTGCTTTCGAATCGGTCCGAGGACGGGCGATGACGAGGAGGGGGCGCGATGAAAAAACCAAACACCCTGCGTCTCTTTCTGTACGGCTTGGGTGCGTGCCTGTGTGCGATCGGCCAGGTCTTCTGGGTCGCGGATCTTTTTCGCCTTCTGACACCGTCCTCCACCGTAACAATCATTCTGGTCTGCATCGTTATTACGCTGATTATCGTCTCCATGCGAAATCGTATCTTTCGGTATACCCTGCTTCTATCACTGACTGTTTCAATCGCGTTACTCGCGATCCTGTATATAAAGAGGCTGTCCGAGGCACTCCTTCGGCTCGAAGAGTTCGTGCATTGGATTGCTGCACTCCATCGGATGCGGGGATCGGAAACGCTCGAATTCGCCTTTGCGTTCAATCTTTCTCTGGCCGCTCTGGTCAGCCTGATCTTCGGTATTTCCGTCATCGTCTTGAAAAAAGCGGCCCCCGTCTGTCTTTCCGTTCTTACGTCGGTGATTACGATTTGCTTTTTGTACACGGTAACCGAGCTGCATCTTCATGTTCTCATCCCCGCCGCCGCCGGTATGATCCTTCTGCTTGCGTTGACCTCACGGGGAGAGGAAAGCCGTTTTGCCGACGGCTTCGGAATCGGGAAAAAGCATCTTCTTGCCATCGGCGGTCTGATCGGGGTCGTGACCTTTCTGTTGATGATATCCGTTGCATGGGAGCATGCGTTCCCTGCCGAAAACATGCGCTCCGAACCGTTTGAATCGAACATCAACCGCCTGATATCGGATCAGCGCGAGCGATGGGACGGACCGGCACCCGAGATTCCGGAATCTCATCTTTACGATCTCGGTATCGTCGGAATGGGGACATCCGGTCAGACCTTGGGCGGTCCGCTCATTTTGACCGACGATATTCTGATCGAAGTCACGACCAACCGGGATCTTTTACTAAAAGCGTCGACCCGGGACGATTACCGCGTCATGTATTGGGACACCCGAAAAAGCCCGTTCGAAATGTTTTTCGAAGTCCCCGAAGGCGCACCCTACTCGCTGTCCAATCGACCCTTCTTGAACGGTGTTCCGGGCTCCGCCCCGGATCGGGCGGACGCAGCCTCTTTCCGGGCATCCTTTTTCGACACCTTTCGGCCCGATCCTCACGTACTGCCGACCGATATAATCTCCTCCGTCATGGAGGAAACGGATGTTTTGATCCGAAACGCCTCCGAACATTGCGGGGCTTCCGTTCTATATCCGGATCACCTGGTGGACGCCGTCTATGACGAGCCGTTGCTTTTTAATGAAAACGCCTCGCTTTACACCGCCGGAAACATTCCGGTCGGAGATTCTTATACCGTTCGCTCCATGGTTTTTCGATATGACCGGCCGGATTTTATCGAAAACCTTCTCGCGTTGGAATCGTACGTAATATCGACCGGCATGTATTCGGAGTCCTCCGAGCATATCAGAAATATTCGATCCGCATATCTTCCGGCGGACGTTCCCTTGACCGTCAGCGAATACGCTCTCCGCATCACGGAAAATGCGGATACTCCGCTTCAAAAGGCGCTCGCAATCCGTGATCATCTGATGACGGAATTTACCTATTCGACGGACGTCCCGGAGGTCCCTCCCGGGCATGATTTTGTCCAGTATTTTCTAATAACCCGCGAAGGGTACTGTGTGTATTTCGCTTCCGCCATGTGTATGATGGCGCGCGTAAACAATATTCCCGCCCGTTTTGTCGAGGGCGTTTTCGTCGACGTTCCGGAAAAGGAAGCCGGGGCGCCTTCCACGGTAATCGTCACATCCCGATCGGCCCACGCATGGTGTGAAATCTACATTGACGGCATCGGGTGGATTCCGATCGACGCTACTCCGGGCGGTGCGGGCTTCGGTACGGATCCGGACATTTCCGTCTCTCCGACCGAATCGGTTACCCCGACCGCAGCGCCGACCGGCCTACCGACTCCGCCCGCGGAGTCCGACCCGACCGGGATCAGCGAACCGCCTCAAAGCTCGGTGCCGGGAAATTCATCCCCCTTCGATCCCGCGACGAGCGAAACGGACGAAACGTCGAAAGAGACCGGAACGACCCAATGTGCGTTGCCTGCTTCGGTCATGTTCCTAATCGGTTTTCTGCTTCTCGCGATTGTGGTCGTATTGCTTTCGGCCTTCCTCTATTCCCGTCAAACAGCTCGCTTCTACCGGATCCCGACAACCGGGAAACGGATGCCCGATCAAACATCCGGCGAGCTCCTTACCTTCTACTATCGGCGAATTCTCAATCATCTTCGCCTTTTGGGCATCCGAATCGATCCGAGGGAAAGCCCGCATGAGTTTGCGCTTAAGGTCCGATCGGTGCGGCCGAGCGCCCGAGGCTGTGTCCACGATATTCATTCCTTCGAAGTCTGTTCGACCGCGCTGGCGTATGAGAGAATGATATACGGGCAGATCGACCCGACGGAAACCGATATCAACGATGCGTATGCGGAGAGTCTTCTCGTCGCAAAAATCGTTCGGGACCTGCACTTTTCAAAAATTGCGTATTTCGGGAAAATTCTTTTCACCCTTACGAGGAATGTTTTATGACCTCTTCGAGCGTCTCTCTGCGGGACGGAAAAAAAGCAAATCTTCAGTTTGTCGGACTGCAATGTGCGTTCTGGTTGGCGTTTTTCTGTCAGAACGGATACGCGTTCGTATTTTTGGAGGAACGAGGCTTCAGCAAGACCCAGATCGGCGCGTTTCTGACACTCCAGGCCATCGCGAGCATAATCGCCCAGCCGCTCTTTTCTTCCTTTGCGGAAAAGCACCGCCGGATTCCGCTTAAGCGAATCATCGCTTTGCAGGTGCTTATTTCGATCGGTGCGATGATCGGACTATCTTTCCTTCAGTCGTCGGCGATTTTCGCGGCGGTTATTTTCCTCCTTTTCGGTGCTTCTTTTCACGCGACCTTCTCGCTCGTTAACGCGATCGGGATGCAGCTCGGAAATGCGGGATACGGGGTCAATTACGGGGTCGCCCGCGGGTTCGGTTCCTTTTCGTTCGCCGTCGCGGGTATCGTCGTCGGTCGGTTGGTTCTTATTCTGGGGGTGCGCGTGATTATTCCCGCATTTATCCTTTGCGCTGCGGCGATGATTGTATTCACTCTTTTCATGATTACGCCGCCGCCGATTCCCGATGAGATTCCAAGGGCCGTATCGGTTCGAAAAGCATATCTTTCCGGCGCGATCGATTTCATCCGCACCCATCGCGCCTTTACCGGGCTCGGCATCGCGACCTGCTTTCTGATGGCCAGTCACGCCTGCCTGAACACCTTCATTCCGGATATTGTCGGATCCGTCGGCGGAAACACGGCGGATCAGGGGATTACCCGTTCCATCGCCGCCTTTGTCGAGCTCCCGATCATGGTCGCCGGCGGCTTTCTGATCTCCCGGTTCAAGATCCACCGGATCCTGATTTTCTCGTCGATATTTTTTATCGTGAAATCCGTCGCGACGATTTTCGCCGGAAGCCTCGGGCTTCTTTTTGCCGTGCAGATTCTTCAGATTCCGGCGTACGGACTTTTCTTCCCGGTATCGGTCCTTTTTGCCAATATGAGCACGCGCGAAGGCGAGCGTGTTCGTGCGCAGGCAATCCTCAACGTTCTCGGGATGGGCGTCGGATATTTAATCGGAAATATGGTCGGCGGCCCGCTTCTGGACCGTTTTCCGACGATAAGCGTACTGCTCGCTTCGACCGTATTCGCCGTTCTGGGCAGTGCCGTCATGATCGGAGCACTGGCCGGAAGCAAGGATTATTCCCCGTCGCCTCTGCCGATAAATGATTCCGGCAGCAACTCGCCGAGTGTAAAGAACGTAACCCAATCCTCCGAGTCATAAAGAATCACTTCGAAGGAATCGGGTTCACAAAATTCCGCCAAAATCTGTCGACATTTGCCGCAGGGCGGGCAATATTGCCCCGAGGTTTCGGCGACCGGCGCACCGACAACCGCAATCGCTCGGAATTCCCTTTTCCCCTCACTGATGGCCTTGCAGACCGCGTTCTGTTCGGCACAGACCGAGATAAACGCGGCGTTTTCAACGTTACATCCGGTGACGACACTTTGGTCCGCACAAAGCAATGCCGCTCCGACCGAGAATCCCGAGTACGGGCAGTATGCCGACTCGCGCGCCTTTTCGGCGGCAGAAATGAGTTCCCGATCCGTACCGCTCATTTTTCTTTTCATTCTTCCCGTCCTCTCTTTCCATCGAAAAGCGCTCCGTCTCCAAATCTTCCGGCCTTCTAATAACCCCGTCTGGCTTTTTCTACAATCAGTCCCTAGTAGCCTCCGCCCATTTCTCCCGCAACCAACTTCACGATCCGACTGGTGCCGAGCCTTTCGGCACCGGCTTCCATCATCGCCTCCGCGTCTTCCAAAGAGGATATCCCGCCCGCGGCCTTGACCTTCACCGCAGGACCGGCGTGCGCCCGCAAGAGCCGAACATCCTCAACGGTTGCACCGCTTTTCGAAAATCCGGTCGAAGTCTTTATGAAGTCCGCACCGACCTCGGTGACGATCTCGCACATCCGGATCTTTTCCGCCTCATCAAGGAGGCAGGTCTCGATGATCACCTTGAGGAGCTTCCCGGACGAAGCCGCCCGCAGTGCCCGCAGTTCGTCCAGCACAAGATCCGTCCGCCCCTCCCTGAGCGCACCGATCGGAATGACGACATCGAGCTCGTCGGCCCCGTTTCGGATCGCGTCGGCGATTTCAAATATCTTCGTCCCGGTCGTCGAATACCCGTTCGGAAAGCCGATCACCGTACAGACGGGAAGCCGGCCGGCGAGGTATTCGGCCGCCGCCGCTACAAACGACGGCGGGATACAGACGGAAGCGGTCCGGTACATAAGCCCCTCATCGCAGAGCTTAATCCGTTCTTCCCGGGTCATATCCGGCCGCAGAAGCGTGTGATCGGTGATCGAAAGGATCACCCGCTCCCGGTCGGTCACTACGATTCCCCCGGTCCGCTCATCTTTCCCGCTCATTTTCCGTCCTCCACCGTGATGATCTCTTTAAGAAACGATGTCCCTGTGAGGACTGTGCTCGCCTCTTCTGTTACCCCGAGATATTCCGCGATCGTCATCGCGATGTCCGCGAAAGTCTCGCGGATCCCGATGTCCGCACCCGACCGGACGCCGGGTCCGCCCGCCAGAAGCGGCACCGTCTCGCGCGAGTGATCGGTCGACGGATTTCCCGGGTCACAGCCGTGGTCGGCGGTGATCAGGAGAAGGTCATTCTCGCCCAAGCCCGAAAGGATATCCGGTAATGCCCGATCAAATTCGGAAAGCGCCCCGGCATATCCGTCCACGTCGTTCCGGTGTCCGTATTTGCTGTCAAAATCCACGAGGTTGATAAAGCAAAGTCCCGCGAAATCGTCTTGCATCGCCTCGATCAAACTCCCGACTCCGTCGGCGTTTCCGCTCGTACGAATCGAGGAAGTGATCCCTTTTCCCGCGAAAATATCGAAGATCTTTCCGATCGATATCACGTCCGCGCCCTTATCGGACAGTAAATCCAGGATCGTCGAAGCGGGCGGCGGCAATGAATAATCGTGCCGGTTGGATGTTCGGACATAATCCGGGTATTCCCCGACAAACGGCCGCGCGATCACCCGCCCGACCGCGTGCTCGCCGGAGAGGACCTCCCGCGCAATTTCACAGTATCGATAAAGCTCTTGAAGCGGCACGATCTCCTCGTGCGCGGCGATCTGAAACACGCTGTCCGCCGAAGTGTAAACGATCAAAGCGCCGGTCCCGATATGCTCCCGCCCATATTCACGGATGACTTCCGTGCCGGAATACGGTCGGTTACAAAGGACCTTTCGGCCGACCCTCCGCTCGAATTCAGAGATCACCTCGTCGGGAAACCCATCGGGGTAGACCGGAAGCGGTGTCGGAGAAACGATCCCCGCGATCTCCCAGTGCCCGATCGTCGTGTCCTTGCCGTTGGATCGCTCCGTCAGACGCCCGAAGGCACCCTCCGGCTTCTGCGGCAAAGCCGGAGTCTTCCCGTCGCCGCGGCGCTCCCCGATATCCCCGGCGACGCCCGGGATCGACAGGAGCCCAAGTCGGGTCAGATTCGGAATCACAAATCGATCGGACGAAGCGATCGACGCAAGGGTGTTCGTCCCCTCATCCCCGAAAAGCGCCGCGTCCGGCGCGCGCCCGATCCCCAGACTGTCCAGAACGACCAGAAAAACCCTTCTGTTCGGATTCGGCTCGGTAAAATCCTGGAACTCTGTTGCTGTTTCCTTCATGATGCCCTCTTTCATATCCCGATTCCGGCGATCTGTATCGCCCGAAAAGTCGCATTCCCTGTAATGAATATGATATCACGAGTGCCCGGCATCGGCGAGGCGCCCGGAAGCGTGATCCGAATCGAAAAACGTCGCATTTCCCTCGGGAAAATCGTTTATTATGTCGCAATCGAGTCCGATTATTTGCATGTTTTGTTGCAAATAAGGTTGAATTTTCTCGAATTTTGTTACATCCCGCAATTTATGTGAGAGAAATATCATTTATAATGGTTAAAGTAAGTGATGAGGTACGCGGGAGGCCCACGATGAGCGATAAACCGAGATTGGTCTTGATTTCTCTGGACGCGGTCGGCGACCACGAGGTCGACGCGCTCCTTTCGATGCCGAATTTCCCGCGGATCGCAAAGCGGGGCACTCTCATGCGGAAGGTCGACTCGCTATTCATCTCGAATACCTACCCGATCCATGCGTCGATCCAGACCGGCGTTCCGGCCTGTAAGCACGGGATCGTCGATAACGATATCCAGTTGCCGGGCACCAAGGGCGAGCACTGGCGCTTCCACGTCCGTCATTTCGAGGTGCCCACGCTTCCTTCCGAGGCGATGAAGGCGGATCTCAGCGTTTGCTCGCTGATGTTTCCGGTGACCGGAGCGTCCGGCGCCCGCTATAATTTTCCGGAGATCGCCGGCAAAATGTCCTTTCTGAGACGGATGTTCCGGACCTTCCGGTACGGCAACAAACGGTTTATTTTTTCCTCTTTGTTTCGCCATCTGCGCGAAGTTACCGCGACCGGTGTCGGCCACGGGGACGAGCTGGTCACGTCGATCTCCGTGCGGCTTCTTCAAAAGAACAAGGCAGACCTTTTTATGATCCATCTTTTAGACGTCGACGTCACCAAGCACCGGCACGGCGCGACCTCGCCGGAGGCGGCGGAGGCGCTTCGGCGTCTGGACACGCGGATCGGAACGATCCTCGACGCAGCATGGACCGGGCCGAGAGCCGACACGACCTCCGTCATTATTTTCAGCGACCACAGCTGCATGGATGTACACACCGCGATCCACCCGAATCAACTGCTTTCGGAGGCCGGGATATCCACGGAAGACGCCTATTTTCACTGCTCTCACGGCTGCTGCTTTTTAAACATCTTCCGTCCGGACCATCGAAAAGAAATCGACGCCTTCACGGATGATTTTCTGAAGATCTCCGGGGTCGCGCGCGAATTGACCGCGGAGGAAATGCGCGTATCCGGAGCCTCACGCGAATTCGAACGCGGTTTTTCGGCCGCGCGCGGATACACGTTCGGGCACTTTTCAAAAGGCCAGCACGGATACCCGCTCGATAACGAGAACTATCAGGTCTTTTACGCCGCTTCCGGTCCGGCCGTCGACGCCGGGCGTCTCGGCGAGGGCGGGAGCCTTCTGGATGTCTGTCCGCTCGCCGCGGATATGCTCGGACTTCGGCGCTGGCCGATGGACGGGAGCAACCGCGTTTTTCGAGCGGACGATTCGACCCCGTCTTCGGGATCGTAGTCAACGAGGGATCACACATGGAAGAGTTAAGCATCGCAATGCAAAATTATCTGGAAACCATTTATGAGCTCTCCGCGCAGGAAGGCGGGGTTCGCGTCAGCGACATCGCCGCGCACCTCGGCGTCTCGAAAGCCAGCGTCAACAACGCGATCAACGTTCTTTCGGAGCAGGGCTACGTCTCCCGGAAAAAGTACCAGGAGATCTATCTGACCGGGCCCGGAGCCGAGGCCGCCGCGTTTCTCGCGGGAAAGCACAGCGTCCTGAAATCGCTCTTCACGGAGATTCTCGGCGTGCCCGAAGAAATCGCCGACCGCGACGCCTGCGCGATCGAACACATTATCAGCCGCGAGACAATTCTTCAGATCCAAAAATACCTGCGCAATTGACATCCGATCGCGTCCCGTAGTATCCTGAATTTGCAATTGCGAATTTTTCGCATCTACGGGAGGTCGGCATGCGGCATTATCTGAAACTACTCGCGCTCATTATCGTGTCAGTCCTGGTTTTTTCCCTGATGACGGCCGGGTGCTCTGCGTCTCCCTTCTCCTCCGCCCGGGAGGATCAGCTCAAGATCATCGCCAGCATCTATCCGATGGCGGATTTCGCGCGGAAAATCGGCGGCGACCATGTCTCGGTCGTTCAACTGATCCCGGCGGGCTTCGAACCGCACGCCTGGGAGCCCTCCACGACCGACATGAAGACCTTTGAAGAAGCGGACGTTTTTATCATGAGCGGCGCGGGGATGGAGATGTGGGCCGATAAGGTCTTGTCCTCGATCCGGAATCCGTCACTTCTCACGATAGACACCTCATTCGATGTCCCCCTGATTTTACCCGGCGCGTACTCGCTGGACGGCGAGGAAGCGGAGGCTGACCACGACGAAGCAGAGGCGGAGCATGAGCAAGATGCCGACGAGGACCACGATCCTGAGAACGAAACGGAAGAGCACGACCATGACCCTGAGAACGAAACGGAAGAGCACGACCATGACC
>JAAYCT010000024.1 GCA_012729635.1 Clostridiaceae bacterium
CAATAGCCTTTGTATTCAATGAAGCGAATGTATCTAAGGGTTCACTCTGATTCGAGCAAGCTGCTACCTGGAAAACCAAAATGCAAGCTAATACCAGTGCAAGTAAGGATCTTTTCATTTTACACTCCTCCCGTCAACATGGTTGACCTGTCACCGCAAATAACAAAGCTTTTCAGACCTGTCCCGGTGAAATAGGGATCCTCCGCCAAAAAAACGCACGCATCTTCGACAGTAAAACCGTCCTCCATACATTCGGCGAAAAGTTCAGTCCACGTGTTTGCAGCGTTGCATGATACAATACTGGAAAATCCAACGGCTGTCTGCGCACCTCTGCTTACTGCAACTGTTGGCAAATTATTTCCACCTTCGCCACCAAGACCCGTTGAACATGCGACAAACAGAATGAGTTGCATATTGGTTAGATTAAGGCCGGCTGTATTCATCGAATAACTTCTATACATGACATAGTTGTTCGGATCATCATTCAGTACTAACGCTGTGGCGGTCTGATTGCCATAATTGTCGAATTCTACCCATCCATGGCTTCGACTTATAAACATCGCGCTGGAATCGGTATCCAAATAACTATGAATCGTTGATACAGCAAAAGCACCCAAGTTTATGTCTGCACTTGAAAAATCGCAATCCTCAAGGTAATCGCGGGTGGGAATTAACCAGGATAAATGGTCATGTCCAGAATTAACAACCCCGACCAATCTGGCATTTGGCAAAGAACTCAAGTATTCAATAATCAATTCAGGTTTGTTCGGCGATGGAGCGTCAGAGGAATAGAACTTCGTCTTTTGACTTGAATTCCACTCGGTTGGTTCTTTTATAACAACACCATAATTGTTATATGCTCCTTTCATGCATTGTCTAACAAAAGGAGTTGCATCCAATTTATACCAGCCGACAGTGTCCGGCTCCGCAGTACGAGATGCATTTATTGATGTGTAATCGGGCTTATTGTTCCATGTTAAATTACTTGAGGTCCAACTGCCAACTACTCTATAGGCCTTAACATATGGTGTCTGATATTCTTTTTTCTTGATTCGAATATATGCATACGTTACTTTTGCGGGAGAGATAACAGAAGGCAAATTAAACTTTATATACGTTCTCATTGCGTTCGTGCCCAGTGCTCCACCGGTCCAAAGATTCTCACTCAAATAGTAGTTGGATGTTGGAAACTGTTGGTCGACACAGGTATCATATGTGCTTGATGATCCGGTCACCATAACGGATGGATCAACAATGACAGGGTACACCGTATCCACTGCCTTTAGAAATCCGATGTCCGCAATTATATATATCTTATATCCGTTCTCCATCGCTTCCATATGATAAGACACTGCGTCTGAGCGTTTGCCGTTGGCATCTACCATATACATAGGGGCAAACTCGAACACGGTGTTTCCTTTGCCATCGCAGAGGAAAACATCCCCATCCTTTTCTGCCAGCGAAAGACCTTTTACTCTAAGATCAAAAGTAAATGTGGTCGGAGCAGATGCGGATTTCAAAATGATGTCTTCCTTGAGCACGTTCGTTTTTACTGTATATGCAATATCGATATCTGGAAGAACATCCTCATAAAGGACAGCGCGATTGTCTTTCGCAAGGTCCTTATAATAATCGGCATCGGCGGTACTTAACGAATCTGATTTTGCCACACCGCCACTGATGCTTGCTGTTGGCATAGAAAACGATATCTGACACTCGTCTTTTGTCAGCAAAACCGCCTCAGAAACGCGCAGATTCTCGGCGAAAAATGCTCTCCATGAGTTGGCGGTATTGCAATACATATAGCCGGTTTTAGCGGTATTGCAATACATATAGCCGGTTTTATCGGTAACTTCAGTAACCTCATTATTAATATCCTGAAGCTTACCCTCCGAATTCACAAAATGAATGTCTTCCGCGTATCCGACATATCGGTACGTTCCGTCTTCTAACCGATACGTTTTACTGTGAAGTTCTCTCATCGACTCAATTTCTTGGATTTGAGAAGAATTATCTGTTGTTACTTCATCAGACATTGTTGCATGAAAATCATTAGTCTCTGCCAGAACAGTGCTCATACCAGATGAGAATAATAAGCACAATACCAAGCAACAGAGTCCAACTCTTTTCCATGTGTAGCCTGCTATACCCACATCTCTTCCTCCCCAAAATAATCAGTTGTTATCTTCTTTTTGTATTATACGCTATATAATTGATTGTGCAACATTAGTATCGACTACGCAAAATGTCGCGGTAAGAGGAGAAATTTCACTCATGATCAGCGAGCTTGAAACAACCTGATCAATCGAGGATTCTGCATGCGAAATAAGGAGATGTGCACAAAGCAGCGGGAACAAGGCGAGCATGTACTTCCTGATTTTGAAACGCACGCTCTCCTAAAAATGGAAGAATAAACCCATTTTCTGGTTGAAGTTTACCTCAGACATGAGTCTCTCGTTACATTCCGAGAGGAAAAAGCGTGCACCGCATGCGTATCCGTCCTCTCGGAATGAAAGTAGGCCCTATATGTTTTCATCCTGCCGGTTCAAGTAAAACATCGCACATGGTTGAAAGCAGGCTACCATAAAAAAAGACAAAGGGCATAGGCCCTTAAAATTACGATTTCAGAGCAATCATTCCGCGGTTCGCACACTATGTTAAAATGGATAAAATTGTCGAAAAGATTTCCCGGGCGTTATTCTCAACGCGAAAAGGCGAATATAGAGGTAGTGCGATCAATGAAACTGGAAGTTCTATCCGAAATACCCGCTGAACCCTCCCCAAAGACACCGGTGCTGTTTGTTCATGGCGCCTATCATGGTGCATGGTGCTGGAATGAATTCTTTCTTCCGTATTTTGCGCAAAACGGATATCCCTCATATGCCGTAAGTCTGCAAGGACATGGATCAAGTCAAACGGACAAGCGATTAAACGCTTTACGAATATCGGACTTTGTGAAAGATGTCACACAAGTCGCCGGCGATATGCCGATACCGCCGATACTGATCGGGCATTCAATGGGAGGTCTTGTTGTTCAGAAGTATCTGGAAAATAATTCGGCACCGTCTGCCGTGTTGATGGCCTCTCTGCCGGTGGGAGGTATCTTTCGATCAGCGATTCGTATGGCAAAAAATCATCCGTCGGCATTTTTCAAGTCGGTTTTGACGATGGATCTGCACCATTTCATCGGTTCTACCCGGCTTGCTCGCGAATCATTTTTCTCCGAGGATATGGATCCCAAAGATGTAGACAAGTATTTTTCTCAATTACAAAATGAATCATTTCCGGCATTTCTGGATATGTTGATCCTGAACCTTCCTCATCCCCGAAAAATCAATACGCCGTTATTGGTGCTCGGCGCGGAAAACGACAGCGTTTTTTCTCCGAAGGAAGCCGAGAAGACAGCGAAAGCATATGATGCTCAAATAAGGATCATGGAGAACATGGCTCATGACATGATGTTGGAACGGGACTGGAGAAAAGTTGCGGATCACATTCTGGACTGGCTTAAGGATAATGGCCTCTAAAGGTGCCCGGATGAACCCATTTTAACCATGGGTTATTTGTATCAAAATCAGAGTGCAGTACCGGTGCATAAATCGCGCTTTTCGTGGCTTATGCATTGGTGGAGGGAACCTTTTTCGTAATCCGGAGTGAGTGTTATACTTTTATTAGTAATTCATAGAACCCAAAGGAATTTTCTGCACACGACGCACACCTCGACAATCAACCGCCAAATACAGGAGCGATCATGATGGTAACAAATCACTCAAATAAATCCCCTTTTAGATCAGCGGTCATCGCCTCCTCCGTTGCTTTGTTCGCCGTTTTGCTCATCTTTATCGCGATCCTCTATACTCAAGAGATTTTCGGATCAAAGGAAATCGTTTCCGCAACCGTCACCTATGACGCGGACCCTTATAACGAGGGAAAGAGTGACCCGCACACATATACCATCACGGATGCCGGGGATATTGCTTTTCTGACCGAAACACTCAAAGAAATCAAGCGACCTCCGGGTGGCGTGAATTGCGGGTTTCGACACGTCGTTCTTCATGTCGTTTATGAAGACGGGCGTAAAGCAAATTTCTATCTTGCGGGTGACAGTTGCCCGACGATCGCAAAGAACAACCCCGATAACGGTGAAAACCACTATTTTCTTCCTGAGGAGCGACTCTATGAATTTCGAAAGCGAATCAGCAGGTACATTCCGGAACTGAATGACGACCATAATTGGTGGCTGGAAGCGGTAGGTTGAGATGGATCGTATTGGGTTTTAATGGATCACTCATATTTGAAAGGTAAAAGATCGCCCACTTCCCCACTCGATCACTGAATAATTGAGACGGAGGTATCTGGAGTGAACGAAGGAAAATTCGACGGCAAAGGCAATATCTACGCGAAATTCCGCCCGACCTACCCGCGGGAATTCATCGAATACCTTTTCGTGAAAGCGCAGATCAACGAACAAAGCGTCATCGCGGATATCGGCTCCGGCACAGGCATACTGACCGGCCAACTCCTCGAAAAAGGCACTCGCGTCTTCGCGGTCGAGCCCAATTCCGACATGCGCCGCGTCGCCGAGGAGAACTTCCGGAAAAATCTTCTTTTTACCTCCGCGGCGGCGAGCGCCGAGCACACCACCCTGCCCGAAAGGAGCGTCGATCTGATCACCGTCGCGCAGGCTTTTCACTGGTTTGACCGTGATGCTTTTCGAGAGGAGTGCCGCCGGATCCTGAAGCAGGGCGCGTACGCGGCACTTGTTTGGAACAGCCGGGACGAAAACAGCGCCCTTGTCGCAGAGAACGATCGGATCAACCGGAAATACTGCCCGGCATTCAAGGGTTTTTCCGGAGGGACCCGGGGGCCTGCGGCCGACGATGATTTTCACGACTTCTTCACGGGCGGACACGAGAAAAAGATTTTCCCGAACAACCTTCTTTTCGATCAGTCGGGCTTTATTGGCAGAAACCTCTCCGCATCCTACTCCCTCAAAGAAGAGGACGAGCAATATGGCGCGTATGTAACCGATCTCGAGGCGCTTTTCGAAAAGCATGCCGTGAACGGGACCGTTACAATGCCGAATTTCACACAATCGTTTACCGGACGGGTCTGATTTCTCCCGGACTGCTTATATGACGTACGATTACGATCTTGTGTTGTCCGGTTATACGCACAGCTAAAAGTGGCGAATCCACGACATTAATCCGGAAGTACAGGGGAGAAATCCGGGGACTGAGCCGGTTGCGGGTTGGCCTTTTTCCGCGCATGGATAAAATAAACGACGGCGATAACAAGGTCCGCACAATAAATGAAACAACCGATCCCCATAAGTACTGCAGCCCGAGTAGTGAGAATATTCTCTTTCCGCATTCGGATACTGCACCCGATCGAGTTGATCCCCGTAAGAAGAATCGTGATCAGATCCACGACGACGGCGAACAGAATAAGCCCGATGCCCCACACGCTCATTACCATACCCATCATTCCAATCACGAAATGGAAGATATACGCCGGCACCTGGATCCCTTTGACAAGGAGATTGATCTTGGCGGCTTCATAGGCGGTATACTTCCCCTTCAACGTGATAATCAGGTTGTAGAATATAGTGAACAGAGTACTGACCAGATACACGATGATAAGAGTTTCCACAGTATAATCATAAGATTTTAAATTCATCCATTGATCGAAAAAACTCGACGTCACCCCTATAAAAGCAAGAAGGATCAGATAGGCGTAGGGAAATAGTATAAGCGGGATCATCAGGACGTATTTTTTCATCTTTAATCACCGGAATTCCTTACATCTCTCGAAAATCTAAATCAATTATAGTAGGAGTAATGAAACGTTCCAAGATGAAGCCGCTCGTATAGACAAAAGGTATTTCACTTACCAACAAACACCGCTGTATACGAATTGTTTAAATAAAATACTGCATTTATTAATTGATAATATCATAAAATGGACTAAAGAGTTGTTTCATCACTGATTTCGGACTTCCGACCGGATCACTATACGGATTATGGCAGATGCCATATTCCGTCCAAGTAAAAACTGGGTAAGGTCAATATCAGATCAAGAAATGTGGCATCGCCAAGGCTTAGCAAATACGGAGGAATGCTTATGGGTATCCGAAAAAAAAGATTCTTTGCCATAATTCTGGCTGTTATGTTGGTAGTTGCTTCTGGTTGTATAAATATCCGCAGCATAAAGAGTCCCGAAGACGAAGACGAAGACGAAGATTCAAAAATCAATATCTTCGAAGAAGAGGACGAACCGAACAATCCGACGGAAGAAGTTTCTCAACAGCAACCGACGGGTTTAACCCTGGTTGAATACGACGGCGGCTACTTTTCGGTGATGCTGCCGGAAGGCTGGCAGATCCAGACTATGGGGCAGTACACAACCTTCGGTTTTCGCGCCTGGGATCCGCAGAACCCCGACTACGAGATATTCTACTACGGCAATTTGGGACCGTTAAATAAGAGCGAGAACGCTAAGAACGGCTGGGCGAGTTATTTAGGCAACATGGGCGTTCCCAACGCGGAGCTGAACTACGATGCCCCGGTCGTGTCAATGGACAGCGCGAGCAGCGTTTTCTATAAGTTTGACGAACTTCAGGCGATGTCGGACAAATACGGTGCCGGCTTCAGCTTTCCCGCGCTGAGTAACCTCTTGCCCCAAATGAGCATTCCGATTGAAACGGCCTTCGGAGAGGCAACTACGGGTAATTCGATGATGTTCGCCGGGGTTAGCGGTTCGAATGGCGGCGCCTGCGGCGGTATGTTCATGGCTTCACTTTGGAATACAATTCCATACTATGTGGGCGGCGTCGATATGACTCCCACCGCCGCATTACACTTGGCGGGAATCATCGCTCCGGTCGAGGATTTCCTGAACGTAGAGGCAACGCTGACGCAGTCAGTGTTCAGCCTCCGATTCACCGAAAAGTATATTCAAGACGGGATAGCCTACAGCACAGCCGTCGGAGAAGCGGCAATGGCAAGCAATGCGGCACGTCAGGCGGTGTTTGACAAAGCAAACAAAGCCTGGAGCGAACATTTCCGGGGCGGCGGATCCGATATAGACATCGATAAACTAAATGAATTAAATGACTTGCTGGACACAATCAAAGATGCTCTCAACTAGAAGATAGGGTACATCCCGAATCAGATGGATACAATTTACGGAATAGCCGACAGAAGACCCTGCCGGTCACGGGTGTCATCAAATAAGGCGCAAAAATGAAAAAGGCGGGTCGCCCCGCCTTTTACGATATCATCACACAGCGAATAAACTTATTTCTGCCCGTAATACGAATCCTTCCCGTGCTTCCGGAGGTAGTGCTTGTCTAATAGCGTTTGCTCCATTTTCGCGTCCGGAGTCAAGGCAAGGCAATAATGCGCCATCTCCGCGACGTACTCGAGGACCGCGGCGTTCTCGACCGCTTTTTCCGGCGAATCACCCCAGGAAAAGGGGCCGTGATTGCTGACAAGTACGGAGGGCACCTCGTTCGGATCGATCCCGCGCGTTTTAAACGTCTCAACGATCACCTCGCCGGTCTCCCTTTCATAATCACCGCCGATTTCCTTGTCGGTCAGAGACCGGGTCGCCGGGATCTCCCCGTAAAAATGGTCGGCATGCGTGGTCCCCAGAGCCTGGATATCTTTTCCGGCCTGCGCCCAAATTGTCGCCCATTTCGAATGCGTGTGCACGATCCCGCCCACCCCGAAAGCCTTATACAGCGCCAGATGGGTGGGGGTGTCGGTGGAGGGGGAAAGAGACCCCTCCACCACGTTACCGTCAAAATCGACGACCACCATATCGGAAGGCTTCATCTTGTCGTAAGATACGCCGCTGGGCTTAATGACGACGAGCTCTCCGGAGGTATCCAGAGCGCTCACGTTTCCCCAGGTAAACAAGACGAGGCCGTACTCCACGAGGAGCAGATTTGCCTTAAAAACTCTTTCTTTCAGTTCTTCCAGCATATAAGGACCTCTACTTCCACAAAAGATCGGAAAGCATCAAATCGCGTTTTAAGTCTTCGATCCGCGTCTCCGCTCCGATATGCACATATTCGATTCCGACCATCTCCGCGTAATCCCGCATCATATCCGCCGTGATCGAATAGCTCATCACTGCGTGGTGCGCACCACCGGCATAGATCCAGGCCTTCGCACCGGTCTCAAAGTCCGGAAGCGGCGACCACATCACGCGTGCGACGGGAAGCTTCGGCATAGCTTGGATCGGCTTAACCGCCTTGACATCCGCGACGATCAAGCGCATCCGACCGCCCATATCGATCAGAGACGCGCAAATCGCGTCGCCCGCTTTTCCGTCGAAAATCATCCGTGCCGGGTCACCCTTCCCGCCGATTCCCAGGGGCTGTACATCGATCTTGACTTTTCCGTCCGCGATGCTCGGGTCGACCTCGAGCATATGCGCGCCGAGGATCAATTCGTTTCCTTCCGCCAGATGATACGTATAGTCCTCCATAAAGGACGTACCGCCGGGAAGTCCGGCTTCCATCGACTTCATCACACGAAGAAGCGCGGCCGTTTTCCAGTCGCCCTCGGCGCCGAAACCGTAACCGGCTTCCATCAGTCGCTGGATTGCAAGTCCCGGAAGCTGCTCCATGCCGCACAAATTTTCAAAATTCGTCACGACCGCGCCAAATCCGTTCTTTTCGCAAAGCCTTCTCATCGCGATCTCGATTTTATTCTGGTACTTGACTGCGTCGATATGATCGGTAACGATATCGTATTTCTGCTTGCACTCCTCGAAAAGCGCCTCAACTTCACGATCGCCGACCCCTTCCATCTCCGAGACGAGATCGCCCATCGCAAGGGAGTTGATCGCCCACCCGAATTGAATCTGCGCTTCGACTTTGTCGCCTTCGGTGACGGCGACCTCACGCATGTTATCGGCAAACCGGACCACCTTCAGGGTCTGTCCCGCAACGATTCCGACGGCGCTTCTCATCCAATCCGAAACCTCGCCCAAGACCTTCGCGTCGTCCCAATATCCGACGACCACCTTGCGCGGCAGGCGCAGGCGGGCACCGATAAATCCGTGCTCCCGGTCTCCGTGCGCGGATTGATTGAGGTTCATGAAGTCCATGTCGATCTCACCGAAAGGGATCTCACGGTTGAACTGCGTGTGCAGATGGAGCATCGGCTTATTCAGGATCTTTAGTCCGTTGATCCACATTTTCGAGGGCGAAAAGGTGTGCATCCAGGTAATGATACCCGCACACTCGTCGCGGTAATTGGCTTCTTTGATGATCGCGGTGATCTCGTCGGGGGTCTTGACGACGCCCTTATAAACCAAGGTCCCGCTGACGCGTCCGCCCATCGCTTGGACCATCGCCTGCGCATCCTCGGCGACCCTTCTGAGCGTCTCCTCTCCGTAGAGGTGCTGTGAGCCGGTGATAAACCAGAACTGGTATTGCTTCAAATCTTTCATCTTCGATCTTCCTCCGATTATTTAGATTATTTTCCTTTGAATCCGCTTTTACCCGTTGTTGACGGTTCTGTTTTTAATCGCCTTGAGCCGCTTCATCA
This sequence comes from Clostridiaceae bacterium, assembly GCA_012729635.1. GTDB lineage: Bacteria > Bacillota > Clostridia > Saccharofermentanales > Saccharofermentanaceae > JAAYCT01. The sequence goes on from JAAYCT010000024.1 coordinate 9,564, forward strand.
CGTCATTACTACCCTCGCCGAAATACTTATGCAAGAGGTCATATTCGGCGTAAAGCTCGTCGTAGATCCGGGCGTTTTCTTCAATCGGCAGATAACACTTTTCGTTGAGTTTGCCCATGTGTTCCGCCGCCTCGAAAATCGAATCATAGCCCCCTCCGACCACGGCTCCGAATATCGCGGAGCCCAGAGCCGGTCCCTGAGCGCTTCCCGAGATGCGGATCGGTTTTTTGATGATATCGGCGTAGATTTGCATGACGGCGGGGCTTTTTTCGGCGATCCCCCCGGCGGCGTAGAACTCGTCGACCGGCACGCCGTTTTGCTCAAAGGACTCGATAATCTTTCGCGTGCCGTAGGCGGTTGCCTCGACCAGCGCGCGGTACATCTCCTCGGGCTTGGTAAGAAGGGTCATACCCACCATCATACCGGTCAGATCGACATCAACGAGGACGCTCCGGTTTCCGTTCCACCAGTCCAGGGCCAAAAGGCCGCTTTGGCCCGGCTTCTGCTCCATCATCTTTTCCTGAAGGTAGACGTGGATGTCCTTTCCTTCTTTTCGGGCCGCTTCGAGATACTCGGAGCTCACACAATTTTCGCAAAACCAGGCAAAGTGATCCCCGACACAGGACTGGCCTGCCTCATAACCGAAATAGCCCGGAAGGATCCCGTCCTCGACACAGCCGCAAATCCCCGGAACGTGGCGCTCTTCGGTGCCCAATAGCATATGACAGGTCGATGTGCCCATGATCGCGAGCATTTTTCCGGGTCCGGTGATCTTGACGGCCGGCACGCATACGTGTGCATCGACGTTGGCGACGGCGACCGCCGTGCCCTCTTTCAGCCCGGTCATCGCGGCCATTTCCGCCGTGACCCCGCCCGCCTTTTCACCGAGGGAGGTGATGGGACAATTGAGCTTGGTCGATACGATATTCTTCATCCTCGGATCCAGCGCCTCGAAAAACGCCTCGCCGGGATAGCCTTTCTTCTTGTTCCAGATCGCCTTATACCCCGCGGTACAGCTGTTCCGGGTCTGCTCGCCCGTGATCTGCCAGATCACCCAGTCCGTCGCCTCAATAAAATAATCGGCGGCGTCATAGATTTCCGGCGACTCGTCCAAAACCTGCCAAACCTTCGGGAACAGCCACTCGGAGGAGATTTTCCCTCCGTACAGTTTGAGCCATTCCTCCCCCATCTTTGCCGCCGTCTCATTGAGGCGATTGGCCTTGTCCTGTGCCGCGTGATGCTTCCAAAGTTTCACGTACGCGTTCGGCTCGCCCTTGAATTCAGGAAGGAAGCACAGCGGCGTGCCGTCTTTTTTGACGGGCAGGATCGTACAGGCGGTGAAATCAACTCCCACCCCGATGATGTCTGCGGGATCGACCTCACTTTTCTGTATGACATTACTGATCGTGACCCGAAGAACGTCCAGGTAATCCTGCGGATGCTGGAGCGCCCAGTCCGCTCCGAGCCGGGTTCCGTCCGGCAGGGTCTCGTCCATCACCGCGTGCGGGTAATTATAGACGCTGGTCTCGATCTCTTCGCCGTTTTCGATGTTGACGAGCAACGCCCGTCCCGAAAGCGTTCCGTAGTCCACTCCGATTGCGTACTTTGCCATTTTCTTCCTCCCTTTGATGCGACCTTCGTTTCCGCTTGTGATAAACATATACGTACAAGTTAGGGCAAAATAATTCAAATGTTTCGGCAGGACTTTCTTACGATCAACTCCGGCTCGTGAGTATACTGTGGCTTCTCCGCCCGCCCTTCCAGCATGTCCACCATAAACCGCGCCGCCTGGACGCCCATTTCTTGTTTCGGATGGCGGATGGTCGTCAGTTTCACTTCCGAGTTTAAAGGAGAGATCGAATCGTCGTACCCGACGACCGATATGTCTTCCGGAACGCTTAAGCCCTGGTCATGAATCGCCTGGATCACCATGAGCGCACACTGGTCGTTATAACAGAAGAACGCCGTGGGACGGTTTTTGCTTCGGAGCAGAGACTGAGCGAACATGTAGGGGTAGTCGTACATATTGGCCGTGTCATACTCCCCGATAAGCCTTTGATCTCCGTCAGCCCCGTACGTGCGAAAAGCGTCCGTAAAGCCCTGCATTCGATTCACACCTTGCTTGTCGTCGGTCTTGAAGATGCCGGCGATTCTCGTATGCCCAAGCTGAAGAAGATATTCGGTGGCGGTATACCCGCCCTTTTTGTCGTTAAGGAGCACGTACGCGCTGTCGAAGTCATCATAGCAGGCGTTGATAAAAACGGTCTTGATCCCCTTTTCGCGAATCACACTGAACAAACGGCTGTTTACGTTCGGCCCTGAGCTGGCCGTGGGCTCGATGATCATACCGACCACGTTATGCTCCAGAACACTCTTGAGGTACTGCGCCTCGCGCTCCTTGATGTTATTGGTATTGGAAAGGAGCATCATGTAGCCCTCGTCGGAGAGCACCTGCTCAATGCCGGAAATGATGCCCGGGAATACAAAGCCCGAAAGATACGTCGTCACCACGGCGACAATCTGACTTCCTTTCGCGCCCTTTTTGTAATTACTGAATGTTCCCTTGCCCTGCTCCTTATAGATGAGTCCTTCAACCGTCAGTTCACCGAAAGCCTGACGCACGGTTTGCCGGCTGACCTGGAATTTCTCCGTCAGATCGTGCTCGGACGGGAGTTTTTCGCCATAGGCGATGATATCGTCCTTCAGCAGATGCCGGACGTATCGCTTGACCATTTCACATTTCGGGATATCCGGGGTCTTTTTCATTTCATATCCGCCTCAACTTGTACGTACATGTTATTCTACATCCTCTCTTTATTTTCGGCAATACGTAACCGTTTAGCCGGACACGGACCTTCGTTGCGATCGGAAATCCTTGGGTGTGATTCCTTCTCTCTTTTTAAAAAGATAACTCAGGTAATTCGGCTCATTATATCCGACGGCAAACGCGATGTTTACTAATTTTTCATCCGTGGAAACCAGTAATTCCTTTGCCTTTTCTATGCGAACATCGGTCAGATATTCGATAAAGGTTACACCCATTTCCTGCGAAAAAATCGTGCTGAAATGAGTTGGGCTCAAAGATACAGCCGATGCAACGGTGTTCAGCGAAATGTCCGGGTTGTTAAAATTCTTATGAATATAATCACACGCGCATTGGACCAGCTTCATATGATGACCGCTGCTTCCGCTGTCCCGAAGCTCAATCATCTTTGTGCAGATTTCCGTGGCCAAATCCGCAAAAATCTCGGGAGACATAGAAGATTGAAACACCTCCCGCATATCTACGAAATATTTCGTTACCGGCCTAAGGTCGGCTTCGGGATTGAACTTCTGAATAATACGCATGGCCGTATTGGTCAGATCCATCAGAACATAGTATCGATACAAAAGATTCTGCATCTCGTTTTTGTCTAAATTCCGGGTGATTTCCTCGACAATGGAGGGTATGTCCTCCTTCATTGCAAATTTGAGTTTGTTTTCGATATTCATATGACAGAAATTTTCCGAAGAAGAGGAAACGGACCGGTCGATTTGACCGATATCCGCGGGGCAAAACACACGACCTCTGCGCACCTGACCGAACGTTTTCATTAAAATGCCTGCTTCGTGATATGCGTCCTTGATGCCGATAATCCGGTTAACCACACCGCTGATACTGATTGTCAAAGCAGAATTTCCGTCGATCTCCATTTCATGCTTCAGTGTTTGTGCGGTATGATACGCCGTTTCGGTAACGTCCAGATCGGTATCTCCCTTGATCAGCAAAACAACATGTTCAATTCCGCTGAAAAAGAACAGTGCTCCGGCATCTTCTCCGAGTGCAAATTTGACGCGAGACGCGATGAGTTGTCGGTTCGGGCTGTCTTTTTTGAACTCATAGCGGCAAAACAACACTACATAGCGTTTGGCCAGGAGAGCGATGCCCAAATCATCCGCCCTCTTCAGTGCTTCGTTTGCCGTGAGCTCACCGCTGCATATTCTTTCCAAAAGAGACCCGATCAGGGCGCTTCTTACGATCTGTTCATCCGTGAACTCCTTAAGAAACGAGTCACTGTTTCGCTTGTGCTCCTCAATTCCTTCACCTGCTTTTCGAAGAGCCGCAAACAGGTCCTTTGACGCGACCGGTTTAAGCAAATACTGATCCACTCCGATGGAAATTGCCTCTCTGGCCAGTTCAAATTCGTCGTATCCGCTGATGATGATAATCCTTAGCCACGGAATGATCGCTTTGGCATGCCGCGCAAGCTCGAGTCCGTCCATAAACGGCATTTTAATATCGGTAATCAGGATATCCGGCTTCAGATCCTGAATAATCGAAAGAGCCAGTTCTCCGTCACCGGCTTCTCCGCAGCATTCAAACGGCTCGGATCCCTTCTCGATTGCATTTCGGATGTTCTCCCGTATAAGCGGCTCATCCTCTACCAAAAATACTTTATACGACATTTTTTTCCTCTTCGGATGAAGGAATGGCTTTCGGCGAAACCGAATCGGCAATCACGGGCAGCCGAAGCGTCATTTTACTGCCTTTTTGAAATTCGCTCTCTACCGAAAGTCCGTCATCGATTTCGTAGTACAATTGAACTCGTTTGTAAACGTTATACATTCCAAAGCCCATATCCGGATTCGAGACATCATAATGAATCAGGTTTTCACGGAGCGCCAGAAGCTCTTCCTCCTTCATTCCGAGACCGTTATCCTCAACCGTGAAAACCAAATATTCATCCTGCCTTATACCGGAAAGCTTTACACAACCCCTGCGCCTTGTTTTTTTGATTCCGTGATAAATCGCGTTTTCCACTAGAGGTTGCAGCAGGATCTTTAGCATGCACTCCCCGAGCATATCCTCCGAAATATCAATCTCGTAATCCAAAATAGCGCCGTAACGGATTTTTTGGATGGCCAGATAGCTTTCTACGTGGGATTTCTCTTCCGCCACCGTTACCCAATCCCGCCCTTTGTTCAGAGAGAGGCGAAAAAAGTTGGAAAGCGCGAGCGTCGTTTTTACGACCTCCTCATTCTGACCATCCTCGGCAAGAGATAAAATGGTATCCAACGTGTTGTACATAAAGTGCGGGGCGATTTGCGCCTGAAGCGCTTTCATCTCCGCTTTTTGCAGATTCTGTTGTTTCTGTACGTTCGATTCGATTAAGCTCCCGAGTTTTTCGGCCATCGTATTCAGGCTGTCGGTCAACTCATCCAACTCGCTTATTTCCGGCTTTTTGACCCGAATCGATAAATCACCCTGGGCGATCTTTGAAGCCATCGTCTTTAATCGGATGACCGGTTTGTTGATGCTGTGATTCAACTGCCAATAGTTTCGGAAAAGAAACATCAGGATTGCCGCAAATATCGCAATCTGAATAAAGGTCATGATCTCGAGCGAGCGTTGAATCCTGGCATTCTGTAAATGGGCAATCTCCATTTCGGCCGCGACAAATTGCTGAATAATATCGTATAGAAGATCGCTCACTGCCAAAATCTCACCGAGCAATTCCTCGTTCTCACTGATTGGTCTGCTTTCGACGATATTTTCACCAATCTGATCCACGTAGCTGTCGAGCGTTTCCAACGTATTTCGTGCAACCTCGATCAGGTAACTGTTTTCACCGGAATTGGCGTTACGATCCAATTCGTCGAGTCGGGATTCAATCCTGTCAATTAACTCATATTGCGTGTTTTCTTCAAATTTCGTTTTTCCCGACACGACCCTCCATATCGTTGGATATATCTCGTCCTGAACCACGCTAGAAAGGCTGTTTGCCGAGTACACATTTTCAATGATTCCCTCGTATTGATTTAAGGTGATATTGTAGTACAGAGAGCTCATCAAAAAAGGCACGAGCGTGGCCAAAATAATGACCATGTTCGTTACCTGCAATGTTTTTTTAATGCTTCTGGTTCGCAATGGTTTCGCCCTTCCGTCGGAACATATTTCACATCAACTTTGTAATCAGTAGCCTCGGTCCGCGATCGAGCTAAGATCGGAGTATTCATCAAAAACCTGCTCTTCGATATATATTTGTTTTGCAACTTTTTCTCCCGCAACAATCCTCTTTGCTATTTCCATAACCTGAGGACCGCTGTTCGGGTTGCATTCGATTACGCAATTCACGGATCCTTCCCTGAGATAGTCGATAATCCGTTGAGTCGCGTCGACCGAAATAATTACGATATCCTTTCCGGGGATAATCCCCGCCTCCAACATCACCTCAATCGCACCGAAGGTCATGTCGTCATTGTGAGAATACAGAACATCGATTTTTTCCGCCTCGTAATGCGTAAGGATCTGTTGCATCAACTCTCTTCCTTTGCTGCGCATGAAATCGCCGCTCGCGCTGAAAATCACCTCGAATTTCGGATCGGAAGATAGCACACTCCGAAAACCCTCGTACCGGCCGATTGCCGGCGTCGAATCCTCCGTTCCGGACAATTCCACGATACGAACCGGACCATCCGTATTTCTGAACTTTTTCATAAGAAATTCCCCGGCACGCCTTCCCTCCAAATCAAAATCGGAACAAAGCGCACAAGTGTAAAGACTGTCATCCTCGGTATCAATCATTCGGTCCACGATAATGACCGGTATACCGGCCGCTTTGGCCTCGCCGAGTACCGTGTCCCAACCGGTTTCCACCAGCGGTGAAAATGCGATTACATCGACCTTGTACGCAATGAAAGATCGGATCGCCTTGATCTGGTTCTCCGGATTCTGCATCGCATCGTCAAACATAATTTTTATGCCCGCCTCTTGAGCGGCATTAATAATCGAAAGGCTGTTTTGAGAGCGCCACGTGCTCTCGTCTCCGAGCTGAGAAAAGCCCAGAACGATCGGCTTTTCCGTTGAAGCGTTCGTCTTGGATGGTTCGCACCCGATACAACTAAAAGAAACGGATAGAACGAGAAAGAAAGAAAGCAGTCGTTTTGTAATTCTCACTTGTTTTTCCCTCGATGTCTTTATTTCATATTAAACCAAAATCATCCGGAAACAACTTCACTCTACTATAGCCGTTATGCATCAGTAAACGGTAATGGCTCGGATTCGGAAAAAAATATAGTTTTTGCGGAAAAAATTATAGTTTCTCTTCGACCAAACGGTAAAAAGCATAAAAAAACAAAACATATCCCAAAGGATGAGCATAGTATGTTCGTCCTCTTATTTCTAGTCTTAACGGTAGAGAACATGGCTTCTCTGAGTCAACCCAACAAATCAGGAGGAAAAAGGTATGAAAAAATTACTCAGACTCATCAGCTTCGTGTGCATCTTTGCGTTGCTTGTAATGGCAGGCGCTTGTGCCGAAAAGCCTTCGGAGACGACCGTACCGGTCGGAACCACGACGAGCAAGTCCGTCGAGACGACACCCAACGCCGGAGACGAATTGATTGTTGTCGGTTTTGCTCAATGCAAGGCGGACGAATCGGACTGGCGTATGGCCAACACCAAATCCATGCAGGAAACCTTAAGCGAAGCAAACGGCTACAAGCTGATTCTTGCCGACTCCAACAATGATGCGGCAAAACAGGTAGCGGACGTTCAGGGTTTTATTGACCAGGAAGTAGATTACATTGTTATCGCGGCGGTTAATATGGACGGATGGGACACCGTTCTTACGAACGCAAAGAATGCCGGGATCCCCGTCATCCTGATGGATCGTACGATCAACGCCAGTGCGGATCTTTATACCTGCTGGGTCGGCTCCGACTTTAAAGCGGAAGGTGTAAAAGCGACAGACTGGATTTCCACCCGCTTTACCGCCGATCAGGAAGTCAATATCGTCAATCTGCAAGGTCAACTCGGAGCATCCGCTCAGATCGGCCGCACCGAAGCGCTGGAAGACGCGGTCGCTGCAAACAGCAACTGGACACTCCTTGCTCAACAGACCGGCGAGTGGAGCACCGATACCGCAAAAGAGATCATGGCTTCCTGGATTCAGCGACACGGCGACAAAATCAACGTGGTTTACGCTGAAAACGACAACATGGCGGACGGCGCCATTCAGGCTCTCGAAGAGGCCGGAATGAAGGTCGGTGGTGACGACGGCGTAGCGATTATCTCTTTTGACGCGAACAGAGCCTATCTCCAGATGACCCTCGAAGGAAAGATCAACTGTAACGTCGAGTGCAACCCCTTGCACGGACCGAAGGTTGCCCAGATCATTCAAACCATCGAGGGCGGCGGCTCACCCGCAAAGGTTGAGGTCGTCGAAGAAGCGGCTTTCTATTATGACACCATTACCCAGGAGATTGTCGACGCTCGTGCGTACTAAAACCTGTTTCGCCCTGTACAAAGCTTTTCCAGTGTGATGAAGGATATTTGGTTCGGGGAGATCCTCAAAGATCTCTCCGAACCAAAACCAAGTAAAGCGAGCGGACAAAATGAACATGATCAATCAGAATTCACCATCCCCCGCCCTCAACATGATCGGCATCGGGAAATCATTCCCGGGCGTTCGGGCACTCCATAATGTTGATTTCAATCTGCGGTCCGGGGAAATTCATGCCCTGATGGGCGAAAACGGCGCCGGAAAATCGACGCTGATTAAGGTGTTAACCGGTGTATACGCGATGGACGAGGGAACCGTCCTCATCGACAATGCGCCCGTCGTAATCAAATCACCGAAGGATGCCCATAAGCAAGGCATCAGCACGGTTTATCAGGAAGTCAATCTGTGCCCGAATCTGTCGGTTGCCGAAAATCTTTTTCTGGGTCGTGAACCCCGATCACTGGGTTTGATCGACTGGCGAAAAATGAACATGCAATCTGCGGATTTGCTCCGTGAACTCAATATTTCCGCATCGCCGACAGCGCAATTGGACAGCTGTTCGATTGCCATTCAGCAGATGATTGCGATTGCGCGCGCCGTGAACACAAAGTGCCGCTTTTTAATTCTCGACGAACCGACTTCTTCTCTGGACAGCGATGAGGTCAAGCGAATTTTTGCGCTGATGAGGCAACTGAAGGAAACCGGTGTCGGAATCATTTTTATCACCCATTTTCTCGAGCAAGTCTATGAGGTATGTGATCGCATCACGGTTCTTCGGAACGGTGAGCGGGTCGGAGAATATGATATATGTAATTTGTCCCGACTGGAACTCGTAACCAAAATGATGGGAAAGGAAATCGAAACGCTTTCGGAACTTCGCTCCGAAAAGGAAAAGGTCAAACCGGAAGATGAGATTCCGTTCGTCGAGGCAAACGGATTATCGAGCGGACCTTCCAAGGTAGCACCGTTTGATCTGAAAATGTATAAAGGTGAAATTGTCGGATTTGCGGGCCTTCTGGGCTCCGGGAGAAGCGAATTGGTCCGTTCGATTTACGGAGCGGATAAAGCGGTTCGCGGTCAACTTTTGATTAAAGGGAAGTCGACCCGGATCAATAATCCCCTGAACGCGATGAAGCACAGCATGGCTTATCTCCCGGAAGACCGGAAGGAGGACGGAATTCTTTCCGAACTATCTGTTCGGGAAAATATTATTATCGCTCTTCAGGCGAAGCGAGGACTATTACGTCGTATCTCCCGAGCAGAAGCCGAGAAATACGCAGACGAATATATTAAATTGCTCAGCATCAAAACGGCAAACATAGAAACGCCGATAAAAAGCCTTTCCGGCGGCAACCAACAAAAAGTCATTCTGGCTCGTTGGCTCCTGACCAACCCGGAATTTATGATACTGGACGAACCGACCCGCGGAATTGACGTCGGAACAAAGACGGAAATCCAAAAACTGATTCTCACACTCGCTTCCGAAGGAAAAAGTATCGCATTTATTTCCTCTGAAATGGATGAAATGATTCGGACTTGCTCCAGAATGGTCGTCATGCGCGACCGTCAAAAAGTCGGAGAACTCGGCGAGGAGAATCTGGATCACAGCACCATCATTCGAACGATCGCGGGGGGTGAAAAATCAAATGAATAAAATCAATCGGGGAACAGAATTTCCCGGCACGACTCATAAATCGATTCCAAGAAAAATCTTCGGACACAAGCTGGCGATTCCGCTTCTTGTCCTAATGGCCGTCGTCGTTCAGAACATTATTACGACACCGAATTTCTTTGATATTTCAATCACAAACGGTCTGTTGTCCGGATACATCCCCAACATTCTGGATGAAGCCGCCGAACTGATCATTATCACACTCGGTATGACCTTAGTTATAGCGGTCTCGGGAGGTGTTGATCTGAGTGTCGGACCGACGATGGCCATTGCGGCAAGCTTCTGCGGACTGCTTTTAAACGGTTCGGAATACAGGACCGACGTTTTCCAAAACCCCTATATCCTCGCCATTTTCATCGGTCTTCTCGGCGGTGCGCTGTGCGGTGCCTTCAACGGGATCATGGTCTCCTATTTAAAAATTCAGCCGATGATCGCGACCCTGATTCTGTTCACTGCCGGTCGATCCATCGCAAAACAAATCACACACGGTCAGACTATTTATATTATGAACCCCGTTTATAAATGGTTAGGGGTTCAGATTCCGGGCGTTCCCGTTCGAACCACCATCATCGTCAGTATGGTTTTTGTTTTGCTCGTTGTATTGCTGATCAAATTAACGAGCCTGGGGCTTTTTGTTCAGAGTGTCGGCATAAACAACTCGGCAGCGCGTCTGGTCGGTTTGAATTCACGTGTGGTTAAATTCATGGTATTCGTGATTTGCGGAGTGCTTGCCGGAGCGGCCGGCCTGGTGGGCTCAAGCAGTGTCGGAAGCGTAAATTCCGGCGAACTGGGCATGTCCATTGAGATGGACGCCATATTAGCCGTCGCTTTGGGCGGCAACAGTTTAAGCGGAGGCAAATTCAGTATCGCCGGCTCCGTGATTGGTGCGTACACCATTCAGGCAATCACAACCACTCTTTACGCGATGAATGTCCGCGCGGATCAGCTGAATGTTTTTAAAGCCGTTATCATCGTGGTAATTATTGTCGCGAGCAGTGAGATTTTCAAGGAAAGAATCAAAAAACTGTTTATTCGACTCAAACAATTACTCCCAAAAATCAGAAGCACACTCGGCAATATCGCGCAAAAAATGCTCAGACGTCGGGGGGTGCAGTAATGAATATAAAATTACCTTTCACCAAGAACGCCTTACCGCCGGTAACGCGCAAGCGTATCAGCAATACCGGTATTCTCCTCATCATTACCGTCACGCTCTTTTTTACGCTCTACATCGCCTCCACCATCCTTTTTAAAAGCAGCAACTTCGCCAAGTACTCTGTCTTCTTCAATCTGCTCAACAATAAGGCTCATATTCTTCTGCTCGCTTTGGGTCTGACCGTGGTTTTGATCACCGGAAGCATTGATATCTCCGTCGGAAGCGTAACAGGCTTAGTCAGCATGGTGATCGCAACGATGCTCACGCAAAAAGGATTTGACGCGATCTGGACCATCCCCGTGTCGCTCGCGATCGGAATCGCTTTCGGCGTCGTCCAGGGCTTTCTCGTTGCGTATATGGAGATTCAGCCGTTCATTGTTACTCTGTCGGGACTATTCTTTGCGCGGGGAATGATCAGCGTCATCAATCCCGTCTCGGTACCGATTACCGACAAGACCTTTATGAGTTGGTCCGGTGCGAAAGTCTACATTCCTTTCCTCTTTAATGAGCGAAAAAACGGGACGCTGGACATCGCCTATTTGACGCCTGCGGCGATCGTTGCGATTCTCGTTTTGATCCTTCTGATTATCGCGATGAAAAAAACGAAATTCGGCCGCGCTCTTTATGCGGTCGGCGGAAACCCGCAAAGTGCTCTTTTAATGGGGGTCAACGTTCGCAGGACGAAATTCCAGGCACATGTCCTTTGTGGGCTTTTGGCCGGGATCGGAGGCTTCCTGTTCACGCTTTTCGCTCCTTCGGGAAATCCCGGCAACGGAGTAGGATACGAAATCGATGCGATATCTTCAAGCGTAATCGGAGGCGTCATGTTAAGCGGCGGAGTCGGTCTTCCCGTCGGCACACTGTTCGGGGTGTTGATTAATTCTTTGATTGAACGGGTCGTTCCGCTTCTGGGCATCACCGAGGCATCCTGGCCGCGTATTATCACCTCGGCATTCCTTTTTGTTTTCATCGTTCTTCAAAGCATATTCATCGGGGCGGGCAATAAAAAGGGAGTAAGCGCAATCCTGATGCAAAAGATAAAAGCCCGGATATCGGCATTTCCCAAACGGTTTAAGCGGATTTTCCAGAGAAAAAAAACCTACCCCGACAAATAACTGTCTCACAAATCAGACATCACGAATGCGGGTCTTTTCAAACGGGACCTGCATTTTTTTCGAATCGGAAACCTAAACATGATTGCATTCATAATCTCCGTTTTGCCAAGCTTTGGTCGAAACTCGGAACCCGTTTCCACGTTCGGTGAAATCCTCGGGCTTTTTCGTAGTATACTTTTGGAGAGGACAGGAAGATGAATGATTATGAATTTGTAACAAATAGAAATCAGATCCGACACCTCGCCGACTTGGCGAGCGCAATCTGGAACGAGCATTTTCCGCCGATCATCGGGCAGGATCAGGTCGATTACATGGTCTGCCGCTTCCAGTCGGAGTCAGCGATTACCCGACAGATTTGCAGTGAGGGATACCGGTATTACTTCATCCCCTATGACGGGAAAAGCGTCGGTTATTTCGCGATTCGCCCCGACCCGGACGCCCTGTTTCTGAGTAAAATATACATTCTCCGGGAATTCCGCGGTCGCGGCCTGGCTCGTGCGGCTTTTGCTTATATTGAGAGCCAATGTCGTTTCATGGATCTGCCGCGAATTCGCCTCACCGTCAATCGCGGAAACACCCATGCCATGGAAATATATCGAAAGATCGGCTTTTCAATAGAGCGAACGCAGGTCGTCGACATCGGCGGCGGCTTTGTCATGGATGATTTTGTTATGGAAAAACCGGTCGCGGCGAAGACGGAATCGTCGACTAAGCTATAGAAAATCACTTCTCTTTCTCAATCCAAATTCGTCGGCCGATCCGGATTCAGCGGCATTTGGCTGACAAAATTGGCGATGCCTTCGCAAATCCTCAGTTGATATTCCGGATGGGATAATAGAATGTCTTCCTCCGGGTTGGTCATAAACCCCATTTCCAGAAGAAAGCTCGGGATATCGGTTGCCCAGTTCAATCCGCTGTACCGACTGCTCGCGTTATAGCCGCGGTATTTCGCTCCCGTCGCCTCCGAAAGAGCATTGCCGAGAAGATCCGACCAGCCGGGGAGTTTATCCTTGTGCTTGCCCGAGTCCGCAATAAAAACACCGATTCCTTTACGGTTCGGATCACTGCTTCCGTCACAATGGAGGCGTATATAAGCGTCCGGAGTATAGCTGAGAGCAAACTGTGCTCGTTCAATATTAGAGATATTTACATCGTTTTCGGTCCTTGTCATATAGACCGTACAACCCAGACTTTCGAGGTAGTCCCGAAGCAATACGCCGATTTCCAGATTGACCTCATATTCCGGCCGTCCTGTTGTAACGCCCTGCGTTCCGGCGGACACCTTATCCTTTGATCCGGACATAGTCGGGGAAAGCGGCTCTTGTTCCCGGTTCGGTTTCAATTGATGACCGGGATCCAATACGACCACATATCCGGTCAGATCCGGTCCGGTTATCCCGGTGGGGATGGTCGGCGGAACTCGTTCCGTCGTATCCGTTGGTTCCGTCTCTGAGGTTTTTGTGCTCTCCGTCACGTCCGATGATTCGGATGGGGTTGGATCCAAAGTCACAACCGACTCGGTTTGAGGAGTTGTTAATGAACCGGATGAAATATCGGATGAGGACTCGATCGCAATCGATATGCCCCGCTTTGAAAACAGATCGGCCGCAACAAAAACGCCGATTGCAACAGCACAGCAAATAATCGCAATAATCAGGGTAAGTATGACTACACCTTGCCTTCGGTACGATGTTTTGCTTCTGATCGGGGAATGTTTACGCATGAGTACTCCTTACATAAAAAAGTTGACCTTATTACTCGTCAAATCGTATTTTACCACATCATGACATAATTGAAGTTGGCCTCATGTACATTTGATTTTTTGAAATGATATAATAAGGTTAAAACTCAGAAGCGGGAGCAAGGCATGGGAAAACATGCAATCGTTGTCGGACTCGGATTTGCCGGAACAGTATTGGCTCGGTTATTGGCAGATTCCGGATTTACGGTTACCGCTTTCGACCGAAGGCCGAATGTAGCGGGCAACATGTTCGAATACGAGCGTTCAAACGGCGTTCGCGTCCATATGTACGGTCCGCATATTTTTCATACGGACCGCAAATATGTTTACGAGTATCTGAGCCGATTTTCTGCTTTCTACCCTTATTCTCACCGCGTGTTGGGCCAAATCGACGGTAAGCTCGTTCCGATTCCGTTCAATTTTACCTCCATCGAAAAGCTTTTTCCTCAAAACCAAGCCGAGAAGTTGAAATCGGAACTTCTCGAGCACTTCGACCCGGACAGCCGCGTTTTCGTCTCGGATCTGCTTCGCCATCCCGTTGCGGAAATTTCCGCCCTGGGTCAATATATTTTCGAGAAGGTTTTCAGAAATTATTCAGCAAAGCAATGGGGCGTTCCCGCGGATTCCCTTGATGCATCCGTCCTGCGTCGTGTCCCGGTCATCATCGGGAAAGACGATCGATATTTTCCGGATTCAATTCAGATGATGCCTATTTTCGGATATACGGAGCTTTTCGAAAATATGTTGCGTCATCCGTCCATCAGCGTTCATTTAAACTCAGATGCACTCAAAAGAGTCCGACCGCATGCTCCTTCCGGAAAATTTCTGCTCGACGGGGTACCTTTCGACGGTCCCGTGTGCTTCACCGGATCCATCGATGAGCTGTTTGACTATGCGCTCGGTGCCTTGCCTTACCGAAGTCTTGAGCTCTGTTTGGAAGACTATCCGGTGGACTACTACCAGAACGCCACGGTTGTGAATTATCCGAACGAAGAAAATTTCACCCGGATTACGGAATTCAAACACATGACGCTTCAAGATATTCCGAATGCAACTACGATTATGAAAGAATATCCGATTGCCTTCCATCCGGGCGGAAGAATGGTACCTTTTTACCCGATTCAAACCGATGAGAATCGATCGCTATACTCCGACTATCTCTCGTTGTGCGGAAAGTACGATCGTCTGTATCTTTGCGGAAGGCTTGCGGAGTACAGGTATCTGAATATGGACGCAGTCGTAGACAGTGCCCTCCAAGTATTTGAAAAAATCATCCGGGACAGGGACTATGAATAGGAGATCATCATGGGCGAAATTACAAAGAATACTCTTTTTATCGTGATGCCCGCCTACAATGAGGAGGCCAATATTCGCGCGGTCGCCCGACAATGGCACGAAATCGCGTTAAAATACGGAAACCATTCCCGCCTGATTATTTTTAACGATGGGAGTAAGGACAATACGTGGACCATACTTACGGAGCTTGAGGATGAATTACCCCGACTCACCGCAATCAATAAAGAAAATTCAGGACACGGTGCCACGCTTCGCACGGCTTACGAGTATGCTTTAGGAAACGGCGCGGATTATATTTTTCAAACCGACAGCGACGGTCAAACACTCACCGATGATTTCCCATTTTTTTGGGAGAACCGTGATCATTATTCGGCAATCATCGGGCACAGAAAAAATCGTCAGGACGGTTTTTCGAGAATCGTGGTGACCAAGGTTCTCAGGGCGGTCCTTCTGTTGATTTTTCATGTAAACATTCCGGACGCCAACACGCCGTTTCGTATCATGAAGCGAATAACGCTTCAAACATATTTGTCGCGTGTTCCGGACGGCTTTAACCTCACGAATGTTCTCCTCTCGGTTCTGATGGCGAGCGCTGGAGAAAATGTGCTTTTTGTTCCGATTTCGTTTCGACCCCGTCAGGGCGGAGTGAATTCGATAAATCTGCGTCGAATTATGGGAATCGGACGACAGGCGGTCCGTGATTTTCTTGCAATTCGAAAAGAGCTGAAAAGGACTAAATAATCATTCGTGATCGGCGATTGCCGCAAAATCGAAAAGCGACCGAAATCGGTCGCTTTTTTATCCGATCATTTTGAGTATCTCTCGTCAGCAGTTCTTTATGATTACACGCTCCATCGCGTCGGCTACGGCTTCACAGGAGTCGAGCACGTTTTCCATCGACTTGTAGATTTCCTGCCACTTCACGATTTCCAGAACATCCTTTTCCTTACTGAACAGACCCTTCATCGATGACTGAAATAAAGCGTCCCCCTCTTCTTCGATATTATTAATTTCCACAAGAAGCGGTCCGAGACTCTTCGATTTTTTGAAGTTTTTGAATTCCACCGCCGCGGCAACCAGTGACGAGCAAGACTTCGTAATCAGATTGACCATTCCTTTACCGCGCTTCTTGGCGGATTCAATGGACATCATATCCAGCATGATCGCAACATCATCAATCGAATCAATCGTGTTTTCAATGTACCGGGAAATCTCCATGATGTCTTCCCGCTCAATCGGCGTGATAAATGAGCGGTTCAGATGATAGCACACCTCATGATACAGATGGTCGCCCTCGTGCTCAATTTCATGGATTGCGTTCGATTTCTCGTGCGAGTCGGACAGGTCGTCCAATAACTCATCCAGCCCCTCCGCCGCACGGTTGCAAATAGACGCAGCCTTGATAAACAGATCAAAATAATCCGGTTCTTTACCCTTTCTCATCCGAACACCTCTCTTTTTTTTTCGCCGTTAAAACATCTTAAGAAACAATTTGGCCATCAAAAAAGCGATCAATCCGCAGCCCGGGAACGTCAAAACCCAGGCGAGAATCATATCTCTGGCGACTAGCCAATTCACCGCGCTGATTCTTTTCGATGCGCCGACACCCATGATGGCGGTCGTCTTCGTGTGTGTTGTGCTGACAGGAATACCGGTCAGCGTGGACAATAAAAGACAAAAGGATGCCGCCATGTCCGACGCGAAGCCCTGATACTTTTCAAGCTTGACCATATCCATCCCGACTGCCTTTATTATCCGGTATCCTCCGACGGAGGTTCCGATTCCCATGAAAAGCGAGCAGATAATAATCAGCAAGGGGGACGTTGCAAACGTTCCGTCCGCCAGCCTCTCGGGCGCGAAAGAAAATTCCGGATTGGTTATGCCGTAATAATAAAACCCGAGGAGGAAGATTCCGATAAATTTCTGTCCGTCCTGTGCTCCGTGCAGAAAAGCCATCATCGCAGCGGCAAACATTTCCCCGAAATGAAACACTTTATCGGCGGTCTTTCTTCGAACTCGGCGGAAAGCCTTTTCAATCCCCTTGACACTGAGCCACCCCGAGAAGAAACCCAGAACCGAGGAAATCAGCAGGCCGACCAAAACCAACATCCATTGCGGCCTGCTGATCGAGTCAAATCCACCCAAAGCGATGGCCGCACCGGTGACGCCCGCAATCAAAGCATGACTCTCGCTGGTCGGGATTCCGAAATACCATGCTGCGGTCGCCCATATCACGATGGCGAACATGGCCGCCGCAAGGACCACCAGCGCATCCTCTTCCTGTCCCTTTTGAATCACGATAATCTTACTTAACGTATCGGCAACCTTCGGACTGATGACCGTCATGAT
The DNA here is from genome assembly GCA_012729635.1 of Clostridiaceae bacterium. GTDB lineage: Bacteria > Bacillota > Clostridia > Saccharofermentanales > Saccharofermentanaceae > JAAYCT01. Next base: position 27,157 of record JAAYCT010000024.1, read on the forward strand.
CAGAACGCCGAGAAAGTTCATGACTACCGCCATTTTGACCGCCGCGGAAGGAGTGATAACCCGGGTTGAAACCGCTGTCGCAATTGCGTTGGGAGCGTCGGTCCAGCCGTTTACAAAAATAACGGCTAACATCAGGATAACAATGATTACCAAACTGATTGTCATAACCACTCCCCGGGCAAAATATGCGACCGTAATTCTTGGTCGAGGTGAAGAGACTCGAACTCCCGACATCCTGCTCCCAAAGCAGGCGCGCTACCAACTGCGCTACACCTCGATTCGCATCAAACCGCAACAGACGTTATTATACCCAATCAACGAGTTGAATACAATGTAAAACCGCCGTATCTTAGGGTCACTGGAAAAAGAAAAACCACGCCAGGTAGAAAAACCAAAAGGATAAGACAAACGCCGTAATAATAATACCGACATATTTCAGGATTTTCCTGGTCACTCTCCAAACCGTTCTCCAGTCTCTTTGCCTAAGCTCCTTGTCACTGAGTTTCGGTGCATTTCTTCGATCCGGCCGATAAAGAAACAATCCGCAATTTTTACATACGGAACGGTTTTCATTTTCCGTTTTGCACTTTGGGCATTTCATACGGCTGCTGACGATCTCCTTTTCGAACCGGACTCTGAACATTTTCTTCGGTCATAAACATTATACTTCAAAAAATTCAATTTTTTTACGTATCGTCTCTTCCACCCGATCAATATATTCGCGCGGGTGTCTTATGCAATCCAGCCTCTTGAATTTTCCGTTGATAACCAATCGCTTGCTGATTCCCGCTCCGAAAGCGATTACGGTTCTTTGATCGCTCATCATGGCAACATTATACAAGCACTCTTTTCCCTCTTTGGCAAATCCGGTGTTTTCCAGCGCCCCGACTGTATTCTTTTGCTTGTATAAATAATACGGGTGATATCCGCTTTGAATGATTCGACTCGATGCATAGGTAACCATTCCATCCGCCGGTTCATCTCCGAATCGCGACAGAATTTGTTCGGTATCAAGATTCGATCCTCTTTTCTTACAAAGCGCATGAACCGTGATGCTTTCGGGCATCCGAGTCAGAATATGTTCCATCGAATAAATAAAATCCTGCTCGGTCTCTCCGGGAAGCCCCGCGATCAAGTCCGTATTTATGGAAGAAAAACCGACTTTTCGTGCCCATTCATAGGCTTTATAAAACTGATCGGATGTATGTTTTCGACCGATGGTCCGAAGTGTTCGATCGATAAGTGTCTGCGGATTGATGCATATTCGACCGATACCCGCACGACGAATCGATAAAAGCTTCTGTTCGCTCATCGTGTCGGGCCTCCCGGCTTCAAGGGTAATCTCCGCTCCCTCATCCGGCCGAATCAGACCCAGACAATCGTTTAAAAATCTCGACAGTAACGGATCTTCCATTACCGTCGGTGTACCGCCTCCGATATAGACGGCTCGCACCCGTTTCAACGCGCCGCTCATCGCTCGAATTTCCCGGATGACGGCATCGCAATAATCCGGAAGAAGTCCGGAGTTTCGAAAATTATCTTGGGTGATAAACGAGCAATAGGTGCATCTGCCGGGACAAAAGGGAATTCCGATATATACAAACACATCCCGCTCGTCGGTTTTTTCGAGGATTCGTGCTTCCTCGCGAGCGGTTCGAATCGCAAGTTGCGCCTTATCCGGACGGACATCGTACATGGATGTCATCGCCTCGACACTTTCTATTTCCGATGCCACAAGGGTCGGTCGAATCCCGGTCAGCGACCCCCAGGGAAAGCAAATCCCCGTGATTTCGGATAAAACCCGATACAGTTGCCGTTTGATTTCTCGGTTCGCGGGTATTTGGGCGACGGACTTGATGGTGTTGCGCCCGGCAAGTCCCGCCGCTTGGGTTGACACAATTCCGTCCACGTCGACACGACTCGTTATCTGATACTCATACGGACAATCGATTTCAATACGATTCTTTTCGATTCGAATCGATGAACCAAAAAATAACCGACAAACGTCCGATGCGGGAAACATGCTCTTGTGTCCTTGTGTAATTACGGATATCAATCCGCTGCTCCCTTGATGTAATTGAAATAATACTCAATGATCAGTTGGCTGACAAGCGAGTAACTGTGCACCCCTTCTTCCTGAAGATTGACCTTAAGATATGCATCATTCAACTCCGTCGAAATCACTTCCACCGGGCCTTCGAAACTTTTCCAGTACGCGGATGCTATCTCGGAATCACGAATGACCCCGGAAGGGATTTTTTGAGCAATTCGGTAATATTCATCGGGATTCGTAGCATACAGATCTTCGGAAATATAGATAAGTGCAAAGCGATAACCGCTGTACTTAAAATCCGCACGATCGCTGTACATACAAGCGAGAAACCCGGCGAGGTTCGCATCCTGCTCACGTGCGATTCCCCGGACATGGGCAATCTCATGGCATACGGTCAACGGGATCGAACTGGCGGGAACGTCAATATTGACGTTCGCTTCTCCGAGAAACGGGCAATACATTCCGACAATGCCCGTATACGACCAGTAATGAGACAGCGCGACCGGCTTAGCCTTCACGGCATTTCCCGAAAGCTCCGGGAAAACTTCTGCGGCTTGATCCATCGCGTGACTGGCCTCGGTTAATAGCTCCGGGATCCCTCCGATCGGAAGCATTCCGCCTGATTCGTTCTCCGGAAGCACGGGCCGATAGGTCGATACGCCCTCGACCAGCCAAGTCATCACTTCCGCAAGATCATCGGCGCTTCTCTCGCGGGGTATCAACCTCAGGGTCGATTCCAGCGGTTTTCGAGAATAATTCATTCCGTGCATAATCGTAAAAGAGGCGGAGAAGAGAAATACGACAACGGAAAGAACGACGGCCGAACGATAAAAAAATCGACTTTTTTCACGGGCCCGAAAAGCACGAACCATATGAACAATATACCATGTAATCAAAGCAGGGGAAGCGAGCACCGATGAAACGGCTACGATTTCCGTGATGGAGACAGGAACAAGGGAAGAAAGAAAAACGATCGGCAAAGAAAGATATGGGAAAATATTCTTTGCGTAATACTCCGAGCAATGAGAATCGCCCGAAAGCCATCCCGGAAGCATCAGAAAAAGTACGGCAATCCCCCAAAAAAGAAGGATTGGAAGAAATCGCTTTGTAAACTTCGGTATTTTGCTCAATCCGGCTACCTCTTTGTTTATTATGAAAATATTATCTCGGAAAAACGAAAAGCGTCAAGCATAAACGTTTCAATTAAAATAGACCCAAATGACGTCCGGCAATGAGAATCGCCTTAATAACCGGCCAATGGATCAGATAAAACCAGATCGCGTTTCGGCCGACGAATTCGAAAGGAACGGATATTTTTCGCAATGCCGCGGGTGCATCGGGGAAGGCACTTTTCTTTTCGGCATACATCGTTCGGCCGACGGAAATACCAATCAAAAAAACACCGAGCCAGGGGACCATCGGCAAGTAGTCGCCCATGGAGATGATATTATCCGGCAGAATTCCGATCGGAAGAAATATCCAGATATTGTTACGGTAACTTAATTTCTCCACAAGCGGAACAAACAACATGATCAGCGCCCCCGCGACAATCAGTCCGCCCGTCACTAACTCCGAAAAATATTTTCTTGCGTATTCTTCGGTATGTCGCTTCAACAAAACTTTATGTTCAATCATCTGAACAATCCAGCAAATAAAAGTTCCGACGGTTAAAAGATGAATAACATTAAAAAAAACAAACAGTCCATCCCGGGAAAGACTTGATATTTCTCCCGTTTTCAGCATGATCAGAGACGCGATTGCCGTGACAACGGATACAACAATCGCCGCAACAAAAAGACGCAAGGCTCTTACAAGATTATTTCGTGATAACACGCAGCAGATTCCGGAAATCATAACAAAGACGCATACAAAAAACGGCTGAAGGAAATAATTGAAAAAATCTCCCTCCTGAAAGGAAAAAAGATCCAATTTCAGAACATATCGAACATCCCACATGAAATGATGACAAATCATGAGAATAACGGCAATTCCCCGAAGTGCATCCAGTTCAAAAATACGTTTGTTCTTACCCATCCTCACTCCGTGAAAAGAGCGGCACCGATTGCGGTAGCAAACTCGGAATAATCAGGAACGATGAAATTCACCCGATACAGATCGGAGAAAATGGCAAAAAGATCCTTGCATCGGGAAACTCTCGTCATTTGGCCGGTAAATACCGCATCCGCCAGTCCGACATTTCGCGCCGCCAGAACGGTCATCGTTCCGATGGATTGAAAAACCAAATTAAAGATTCCGAGCGCGAGATCCGAGCGGGTCACGTCATCCGACATTTTACCGAAATTCGATGCGGTGGTAGACATCGGAAGACCGGGAATTTCGATCTTGGATATGTCTGCAATCGTGAGATCGACTTTTCCCAAATTGCCTTCGGAAGCGAGCTCTGTCAACACATCAAAATCGCGAACATTCAGCAAGCTGCTGGACAATCCTAGGACCGTACCGCCCCCGACGCCTGAACCGATGATATGCCGAACCTTATCTTTATTTGCCTCAACAAATGCCGTTCCGGTTCCCATGCTGACCACTACGGCATGATCCAACCCGGAAAGTCGAAGTCCGCCCAGTCCGGTCGCGAGAAACTCCTGGACCCGCACCGTCCTTATACCTAAAAGATCACCGGTGGGAAAGGAAGCCCCGACACCGGTGATCATCAGTTTTGAAATATCCGATATATGAAGATGGTGATTATCAATAAATTTACCGAGAGCACCGAATGCAGAGGTCACGGGATCCGTTGCCTTTACAATCTCATGACCGATTATTGCGCCTTCCTGAATTCCGACAATCTTGGTTGTACTTCCGCCAACATCAAGACCGATCACAATTCCCATAATTCAAGAAAGCTCCCTTCCGGGCATAATTTGTAGTTCCCTCGGCTTTAGCGAGCCATTCTGTACTGTTCCGGATACTCAACCGCTTGCTGAGGAGCGAGCTCCTTATCAATCAGCGAAACAGTTCTCGGAACCGCAACAAAACTGTGAGCACGAGCATCGATGGGTTTTACGTTACCGTCCATAGCATACGTGGAACCCGAGATAAAGTCAATTACGCGCTGCGCAATCTTCGCGTCCACATTCTCAATGTTGCATATCACCATATGGCCGGCTCTCAGATGATCACAAACCCGCTGAGCAGACTGAATATTATTCGGTTGCATGATTACTAACTGCTGCTCCCCGGATGATTTCAGCGGGACGACCTTCTGAGGCGCGCTCCTCTGAACGGAGGAATATTGCATCGTCGGCTCCGCGCCGATCGGAGCTTTATATCTCTCCTGTTGGGAAAAAGAAGGATACCCGGGTTCGGTATCGTACTCCTCGGCTGGCTGTTCCTCGTAATCATACTCATTATCATAATCAAACTCGGCATCATCCGGATATCCGGACAACCTGTCTACAAGCTTCTTGAAAAAACCGGCCATCTTCACTACCTCCAAATATCATCTTATGCACTATCGACTCAGATGAATACAAAAGTGAGCTAACAAGTGATAAGAATTACTAGGGTCAGTATAGAAGTCTTCGGAAATTGAATCAATAGAATATGAGAACAAGTAAAACGACTGTAATTACAGGGAAATATAAACCGTCTATTCTAACAGGCATCTTACAGAAATTGCCCCGATCCGGGAATTCCGACGGTTCCCGCAAGGTTTTCCGGAAAGATCGGTTTTAAGAGTATCGGGGCCCGAATATCGATGTTCCGACCCGAATATGGGTGGCTCCGCAGGCAATCGCCTCTTCATAATCCGAACTCATTCCCATGGAAAGAACCTTCCACTCATCGGCATCGGACACGTCCGATTTCATTTTTTCAAACAATGCACGGAGACCTTCAAAGACTTTTCGTGGTGCAAAAAAACTCGGTTCGGCCGGCGCCATGGTCATCAGTCCGCAAAGTCGAATGTAGGGACATTCATTGGCCGACCATATCGCTTTGGAAATCTCATGCTCGGAAAACCCGTGCTTCGTCTCCTCTTTCGAAATATTTACCTGAAGCAGTACCGAACTATGTATTTCCGCTGCTTCGGAGCGGACGGATATCTCCTTGAGCAAATGCATCGAGTCCACGGAATGAATGAGCTCGGCGTTCCCGATCAGTTTCTTCACCTTATTGGTTTGAAGCGTTCCGATGAAATGCCATTTCGGCCGAATCCCTTCTTCTTCGAGGGTTTCCTTTTTTTCGAGCAATTCCGACACACGGTTTTCTCCCAAATCCGTCAGGCCGAGCTCATATGCAGCCCGGGCATATTCCGCGGGGAAAAATTTTGAAACGCCGATAACGACCAAATCGTTCGCCCCTCTTCCGGATTTTTTCAAACATGTATTCACGTTCTCGCGAAAAGCATCCAGGCGTTCTTTCATCTCTTTTTTTACGGAATCAACCTTCTTTGTATCCAAAACCGTTCCTCCTACTCGACCTTTTCTCCTTCGGACAAGGTGTTTGGATTCGTAATTACAATCGTACTCGTGTCCGGTTTGTCGAACCCATCAATCGGGCTGATGATTGCGTATTCCCGATCATAGTCGAGAAGAACGACACTCAGTGACCAGGCGTATCCGCTTGAGTTGATAAGAATCTTCGCAGACCCGGCATCATAATCCGGGTCAACCAAAGCGGTTCTCGGAATACGTAACCCGGTTGTCGATGAGCGAACGATCTCCACTTCGGCCGTCCTTCTGTCCAAAAGACGTTCGATTTGGTTCTGGGTAACGAACACGATAAAAACACCGTTGGAATGCTGTGAAGACCGGATGACCCGACAGTCATCGATTACAATCCCCTCCGAAGGAACTCGGATGGTATGTGATGATTCCAAAGGAAAATCCGAAGTGCTCATTTCAGGAATGACACATGCAAAATATTGAGATTCATTTTGACAGATCCGAAGAACAGACTGCCCCTTTTCGATTTCCAAGCCCCCGAGAATAATCCGGTTCGCCTCGTCAATATATCGCTCGCACTCAAGCGAAACCATCGTCATCAGGGTGTCGGGAGTAAGCTCACCTTCCAGCCCGTCCAGTTTGAAGGATACAATCCCGGGCTCCGGCGCTTTTATAATCGAAGAATTTTCCGATAATTCCTGCTCGAGACTGGTTTTATTCTTTCGAAGTACGGTCAATCGCTCGTCATCAAAATCTATGTTTTGAAGTCGCGTGTCCCGCTTGTCCATCAACACCTGAATTGAGGAGGAATACGATGTCAGGTTTGAAAGATCACCTTTAAAGCTATCGGCCCGAACCATATTGATCAGAGGAAGAATATCGGCTGATGTTTCGTTATATACCGCAACAGCACCCAATCCCTTTCCGAGACGAACCAGTTCTCGCTCGATTTCCACAATTTGCCGTTGAATATTGTTCAGCTCGGATACGGTGTCATCCACACCGGGAGGAATCACCATGGCAAGTTTTTGCGTTTTGGATATACGGCTCCCTTCGGTCGAAAGCGTAACCAACAATCCGGCTGTATCGGATACAACGGTCGACTCCTTTCGTACAATCAGCATCTCCGCGCCGATCGAATGCTCGACACTGCCCACCGAAACAAAAGCAAATTGAGGCTTTGCGGCAACGAAATCATTCACGTAAAGTATCGCCGATGCAGTCACGACTCCGAGCAACAGAACAACGACAGTCATGAACAGAGCGCTTGTAATCGCTCGTTTCCGCCGCACCTTTTGAAGATGACCCAAATGCTCTCTGGACACTTTTCGCTCGGCTGTTCCGCGTTGGGTCGATTTTTTACTCGGATTCTTATTGCCCTGCTTCTTCGAATCACTCATCCGGAATATTCCTCCATTTGATCGACTGCCATCATCGCGGCAAGATATATCTGTTCGGAAACCAGTCCGCCTTGCATATATACATTATACGGCGGTTTGATCGGACCGTCCGCAGAAAATTCTATGGATGAACCCTGAACAAATGTACCGGCAGCCATGATTACCGGCACATCATAACCGGGCATATCCCAAGGCTCCGGTGTAACAAAAGAATCAACCGGAGAGCAGGTCTGAACGATTCTGCAAAAGGACAGCACCTGTTCCGGCAATCGGAAGCGGATGCTTTGAATGATATCGCCACGTTGATCGAAAGGTCCCGGAAAGGTCCGGAAACCGGCTTTTCGAAAAAGTTCGGCGGCAAATATCGAGCCCTTAAGACTCTCTGCAACGATATGAGGCGCCATAAATAATCCCTGGGCAATCGTACGGTTGAATCCCAGTGAAGGACCGACATGATGTCCCAATCCCGGAGCAGTGAGCCGGTATGCCGCCGCCTCCACCCATTCCTTTTTTCCGACGATATAGCCTCCGGTCGGACATAAACCGCCGCCCGGATTCTTAATCAGGGAGCCCGCGCACAGATCCGCTCCGTAATGACACGGCTCTTCTTCTTCTACAAACTCGCCGTAACAGTTGTCCACCAGTATAACGGCGCTTGATCCGGTCCCACGGACCGTTTCGATGATTGAGCGAATCTCGGAGCCGAGAAGACATCTTCGATCCGCATACCCTTTGGATTTTTGAATGAATACAAGCCGCGTCTCTTTGTCCACCGCTCTTTCAATGGCGACCAAATCCGGTGAATCATCCTCCCGAAGAGCTACCTCCTTGTATAGAATCCCAAATTCCCTCAGTGATCCTTCCGCCGGCTTCCGGTCCTGTTTTGATATTCCGATCGCGGTTGCCAACGTATCGTACGGCGTCCCGGTCAGGGATATCATCGTATCCCCGGGCCTTAAAATACCGAAGAGACACGCCGCGATCGCCTGTGTACCGCTACTGATCTGGATGCGAACATACGCCGACTCCGCTCCGAAAACCTGCGCGTACATCCGTTCGATCTTTTCTCTTCCGATATCGTCGTAACCGTAACCGGTCGACGATCCGAAGTGAGCTTCCGAAATACGAGCATCCCGAAAAGCGTTCAGAACACGCAACTGATTATTTCGCCGGATTTCCTCAATACGGGATATGGCGGGCGCAATCTCCTGATGAACCGACGCGGCCGTTTTAACGACCGCGTCGGAAATTCCAAAGATCTGAAAAGGATTTTCCATCAAATGCCGTAGACCTCCTCGGAGGTCAGCACACGAATGCCCGCTTCCTGAAGCTTGCTCAGCGCAAGCTCCGGATCACGAACGCGAATGACGACGACAGCGTCATCGGAGGCTCTTCCGACATAAGCGTAGAGATATTCAAGCGATAGTGACCCATCCGATAAAATCGATAACGCGTGATCCAACGTTCCCGGTCGGTCCGCAATCGCAATCGCGATCACCGGCGTACTGCTCACTGTAAAACCGGCCTTAGTAAGAATATCGACCGCCTGATCCGGCTTGTCCAAAATCATTCTAAGAATCCCGTACTCCGTCGTATCCGCGATATATAGCGCGCGTATGTCGACATTATTCTGTCCGAGCGTCCGGGTTACTTCCGCAAGTCTCCCGGATTGATTTTCGAGAAATACATTGATCTGTCTCACCAACATGGCAGTATACCTCCTCGAGTCAGGTTCGTATCCGTTCTCTGTCTCAATTATATCGTATTTATCTTACCAAGTCGCGGCCGGCTTGAAATGCATCCAAATTCATCGATATCAAATGGGGTTTTTCGGAAAAACTTTCCTCTATCGATTCCTTCCAAACGCTCTCGGGGATATCCGTAAAGATCGATAATGCTCCGATCATTACAATATTCGCCGCTTTGGCACTACCGAAGGAAACGGCCGTCTGTTTTGCGTCGATCTCAATCACGCGCGCGTTGCCCTCGCCAGCTTCTTTTATTCTTTCGGAAATCCGATCCGGATATTTCTCATTCCCCAGAAGAACGGGAAGAGGTTTCACCGGCGCGCTGTTTATGATCATCGTCCCACCTTTTTTGAGAAGCGAAACCCAGCGGATTGCCTCCAAGGGCTCGAAAAACAGGCAAAAGTCCGCCATTCCTTCATCGATAATCGGCGAATATACCTTGCAGCCCATGCGAACATAAGTAATTACGGACCCGCCTCGCTGACTCATCCCGTGCACCTCGGAAACCTTTACATCCAGACCCGTCTTCATTGCCACTTTCCCGAGGAGCTTTCCCGCGACCAGCGTTCCTTGTCCTCCGACTCCCGACAAAACCACGGAGATACACTTGGATGAAGTCGATGTTTTTAGCGCTTGCCCGCTCATTATAAATCACCCCCGACACTCAATGCACCAACCGGACATACATTGACGCAAAGTCCGCAACAGTTGCATGTTTCCCGATCGATGACCGGTTTGTTGTCCGGTCCTGCCGTCAGTGCGGGGCACATGATACGGATACATTGTCCGCAGGCCGTACATATATCCTTATCAACCCGGGCATATTTTCCTTTCGGTCCCTTTCCCGTCGGAATCAAAGCGCAGGGTCTTCTGGCGATGATGACCGATACGCCAGGCTTCTCCAATTCTTCCTTGACTTTTTTTCTGCACAGATCCGTATCCACCGGATCAACCACTTGAATGGATCGTACACCGATGCTTTCGCACAATAACTCCAGTGAAATCGCCGGAGCGGGACTCAGTCGAATGTCCATACCGGTTGATGCGTTTTGTTGATGACCGGTCATACCGGTAATCGAATTATCAAGAATGATTACCGTAACCGAGCTTTGGTTATACACCGCGTTGATCAGATTGGTTACTCCGGAATGAAGAAAAGTCGAATCCCCGATGACCGCAACGGTTTTTCGGGAATCTCGGGCATCGGATGCCTTGTCAAATCCGTGTGCCATTCCCACTGACGCGCCCATGCAGACGCAGGTATCCATGGCGGAGGTTGGGGGCAACGCACCGAGAGTATAGCATCCGATATCGCCCATAACCTGAACTTTCAGGCGTGACAGAGCCATGAAAAGGCCTTTATGCGGGCAACCGGCACACATGACCGGCGGACGGCCGGGCGCAACGGGGAGACCGGATCCGGAAATCGCTTGTTCCGGAGTCGAAGTCGGGTTCAAGGTTTTTCGAAGAACGGAGGTGGAATACTCTCCGGTAATCGGAAGCAGTGACTTGCCTTCACAAGGTATCCCCATCGCGAGGATTTCTTTTTCGAAGAAAGGATCCAACTCCTCGACAATCACAAGGCGTTTGACCTTTTTCGCGAATGATCGAATCCGCTTTTCCGGAAGAGGCCAAATCATACCGAGTTTCAAGACGCTGGCTTCAGGAAGAGCCTCTTTGACGTACTGATAAGCCGCACCGGAGGTGATGATGCCGAGTTCGGAAGAACCGATGTGCTCCTCATGCATCCCGACCGCTTCGGTCTGTTCCGATGAATCGGCCATAATCTCTTCCATTCTCTTCTCGACGATTTTGTGGCGCTTAACGGCCATCGCCGGCATCATTACGTATTTGGACACATCCTTGGAATAATCCTTCACCTCGATTTCGTTCGGTTCTCCGAATTCAACGATGGATCTTGAATGTGAAACCCGTGTTTGAAGCCGGATAAGTACCGGCGTATCATATTTCTCCGATAATTCAAACGCTTTCACAACAAAGTCCTTGCATTCCTGAGCATCCGACGGTTCCAGCATCGGGATTTTCGCCGCTCTCGCGTAGTGTCTGCTGTCCTGCTCATTCTGAGAACTGTGCATGCCCGGGTCATCGGCGACGACATATACCAAACCGCCGTTGACTCCCGTATAGGAGGAGGTGAAAAGCGGGTCGGCCGCAACATTTAATCCGACATGCTTCATGCAGGTCATCGCGCGTGCACCGCGAATCGATGCACCGATTGCAACCTCGGCCCCCACCTTCTCGTTTGTCGACCATTCACAGAAAATCCGGTCGTACCCGGCTACAGCCTCGGTTATTTCCGTACTCGGCGTTCCGGGGTAAGAGGATACCACCTTAACGCCGGCCTCATAAGCGCCGCGCGCAATGGCTTCATTTCCCAAAAGGATTTGCTTCAATCTAATCCCACCTCTTCAGCGAAAAATACTTTCCAGTAAGTATAACACACCGATACCGCGTTCCGAAAGCGTATTAAAACGCCTTGGATCTCATGTCGATGACTCTTTTTGACTTACCGGCGGTTCGCTCCAATGTCTTGGGATTCAGAAGCGTCACCTTTACGTCAATTTGGAGAACGGTTTTGATTTTGTGTCGAATCTCTTGCGTCAGTTGTTCAAGTTTTGAGTAACTGTCAAGCATGCTTCCATCCAGCAATTCAACCTGAACCTCCATCTTATCCATGAATTTTTCGGTGGTAACAATCAGTTGATAGTGCTGGCCGATTCCTTCCATTCCCATGAGCACCGCTTCAACCTGAGACGGAAAGACATTGACGCCCCGAATGACCATCATATCGTCGGAACGACCGCGGACCAAATCCATTCTCGCGCTTGTACGACCACATTTGCAAGGCTCGTAAGTAATGGAGGTGATGTCCTTCGTCCGGTAGCGAAGCATCGGAATTCCTTCCTTGGTAATGGTTGAGATAACCATTTCGCCCTCGCTGCCTTCCGGGAGCACCTCTCCCGTTTCGGGATCGATAATTTCCGCAATGAAGAAATCCTCGTTGATATGCATGCCCGAGTGCTCGAGACATTCATAGGACAATCCCGGACCGCAAAGTTCGGTGAGACCGTAATTCTGTGTGTCATTGATTCCGAGTCTCTGTTCAATCTGTTCACGCATCTCGGGCGTATGCCCTTCTCCTCCGAACATGCCCGTCTTCAGGTATATCTCATCTCTTCCCACGCCGAGTTCGTGCATAATTTCCGATAAGTGAAGCACATAAGAAGGCGTTGCGATGAGGACCGTGGACTTTAAGTCCTTCATAAACATAATCTGACGCTCGGAGTTACCGGACGATATCGGCAGAACGGAAGCCCCGACTTTCTCAAGTCCGTAATGCAGTCCGAAGCCGCCGGTAAAAAGGCCGTAACCGAAGGCGACCTGCGCGATGTCCTCGTCGGTCACTCCGGCGGCCGTGCACATCCGCGCACAACATTCGGTCCAGTTATCCATGTCATTTCGGGTATATCCGACGACGATCGGTTTTCCGGTCGTTCCGGAAGAACTGTGAAAGCGAACGATGTCTTTGTTGGGGACGGCAAACATTTCGGTGGGATAATTGTCCCTGAGATCGGTCTTCACCGTAAACGGAAGCTTCTCGAGGTCCTCAAGTGTCCGGATGTGTTCCGGCTTAAGGCCGATCTCATCCATGCGTTTCTTATAGAAGGGTACCCGCTCAAACGCGTAGTTCACCTGCCACCGCAGCCGCTCCAACTGAAGCGCTTGGATCTCACTTCTTTTCATTGTTTCCGCTTTGTTCCAAATCATCTGTCCGTCCCCTATCTGTTTATTTATCTTCTAAACCACTTCATCCTTCGGTAAAACCTTTTTCTGCTCGGAAGTGACCGGAATATCATAGCCGGCAAAGGCATTCTCAACGACTTCCTTGCTGATTTTCGGTGTAAACCATGAAACGACCGGTACAAGCATCAATCCGAACAGCATCGCAAATGCACCCGCATTAATCGGGGAAGCCAAATTGATCGGCAGTCCCGTCGGAAAAGTAAAGGAATGACCGAAAAGCGGTCCGTTCGAAAGAATCAAATGCGTGACCGTGATACCGACGCCGCTTACGAAGGATGCCCATACGGCGGCTTTGGTCACTCCCTTCCAGAAAAGCCCGTAAAGGAACGGGGCGATAAATGAGCCGGACAGAGCACCCCATGAAATCGACATCAGTTTCGCGATGTACATATCGTTCGTACGATAGGAATACAAGGCCAAAAGCATCGATATGATGATGAATATTCCGAGAAAAATTCGGATCCACGTGACTTTGCCGGTCTCGGACATCTCCTTTTTTCGGTTCGGAGCAATCAGGTCAAGCGTGATCGTCGAGCTGGAACTCAAAACCAAAGAAGAAAGAGTAGAAATCGATGCGGATAGAACCAGGATGATAATCAAGGAAATAGTTAGCGGGGATACCGCCTTCTCCAACATAATCGGCATAATCATATCGGTGCTGAATTTGCCGGTAACCGCGTTGGTTGCTTCCTCCGGGCTGACAAAAATGCGACCGAACGCACCGAGAAAATAGGATCCTCCGGCGACAAACAAGGCAAAAATCGTCGATATGACGGTAGCCGCTTTTACGGATTTCTCATCTTTGATTGAGTAGAATTTCACGACCATCTGCGGAAGCCCCCATGCGCCGAGAGAAGTCAGAATTACGACGCCCAATAGGTTTAACGGCTCCGGACCTAAAAACGATGTGAATACTCCGTTGATTTCGCTCGTAGGAGAGCTGAACTTCGACAGTTCGACGATACTTCCCATCAACCCGCCGTGATCATTGAGCACTCCTCCGATTACGATCACAATACCGATGAGCATGACGAATCCCTGGATCGTATCGTTGATGACGTTGGACATATATCCGCCCAAGACAACATAAAGAGCGGTAAGAAGACTCATCGCGACGATACAGATCTCGTATCCGAGCTCGATGCGATTCAGACCGAGCGCCGATGTGAACAAATACGAAAGTCCGTTGAAAACAGAGGCCGAATAGGGAATCAGAAATATGAAAACGATCACGGCCGCAACGGTTCTCAACGCTTTACAATCATAGCGGCTCGCAAAAAAGTCCGGCATCGTATTGGACGAAAGATGTTTGGTCATGATACGGGCTCTGCGTCCCAATAATTTCCAGGCGACGAGACTGCCGATAAACACATTGCCCAAGCCGATCCATACGGCCGATAAGCCGTAACCCCATCCGAACATTCCGGCATAACCGATGAATACCACTGCGGAAAAATAGGTCGCTCCGTAGGAAAAAGCGGTAAGCCAAGGCCCTACGTTTCTGCCGCCCAAAACAAAAGACCCGACGTCCTTTGCATGTTTCTTGGCATAGAAACCGACCGCTACGGTAATACAGAAAAAAACAAAAATGAGTACTGCATGAATAAGATCCCACATAAACTACCATCCTTCTGCCCGAAAAGGGCGCTTCAAAAATATTGTCGGGGAAAATACTGCCTTAATATAATAGCAGAATCAAAAAAAGACGCAACCGAAGAGGACATTTTCCGCCGGAGTTCCGCAGCAGATCCCGTGCCGCTCCGCTTCAGGTCTCGCTCTTATTATAATAAGAGAGAAGCCCTTTCTTCAACTGAGTTCCGCAAGATTGCCGAAGGCAATCTGAGGACCTGTTTGAAGTCGAAGAAAGGGCTTCTCTCGTTGGTGCGGTCGACGGGACTTGAACCCGTATGGTCTCCCACACGCCCCTCAAACGTGCGCGTCTGCCAGTTCCGCCACGACCGCTTATCGCTGTCGAAAGTCTCGGCTTTCGACAGCAAGAATGATTATAACCAGTCCATTCACCCGTGTCAACAAACGCAGATTAACAGATTGTCCGTGCTTTTCCCGTATACACTTTTCTCCGATTCACATACTTGCAAGAAAACCAATCAATGCAATGATAGCGATGACAATCAAAATTGCGATCACGACGCGGATCGGTGAGACGGGTGCTTTTCCGCCGACTTTTCCGGTTTGACCGTTAACCACGAATTGGAATACCTTTCCTTTGTATGAGAATGTCGAAAGCCATACCGGAAGAAGGATATACTTATAGGTGATCCGTCCGAACTCCGTCGAAAATGAACTGACCCGACCCTCGTCCGCGTGCCATGTTTTCCGAATATGAGTAACGATATTCCCGCGGAGAATACTGCGGATTCCCTCCTGAGCCTTCGTCCACGCATCTTTGAGTCCGACCGAGTATCGTTCCGCCCCGAAGCCGGCCAGAAGCTCCGGTCGATAGGGTACCAATTGTTTGAAATCAAAGGGTTCCGCCCTCCGCACCATGGAATTTTCGTCGCGATCGGTCGCGACTACGCTGTAGTCATTAATAAACTCCTGATAAATACCCGATACATTTTTCCAATCGGTTTCGGTGATATATGTATCTCCTTTTTTTACCATGCGATTGTATCCGGCGGAGCCGTTAAAGGTGGATGTGGTATATGTGTCGAATGTCCAATAGGGCAGATAGACCCCGCGAAAAGCCTCAGGCCGGGCACTTCTTTTCGCCTCTCGGGGCGTGAATATCTTTCCCTTCAGCCATTTGGAAAAGAGACCTCCCGCCTTGTCTCCGGAAACAATGAACGGACAAACGCCACCGGGGGCAATGGAGTTGGCTCCGGCAGCAGGCATCACGTTTGTGGATGCGCAAAAAGAGCAGACGGCCGCCGTTTCCAGCGCGTCGTATATCTCTTCTCCGCCACAATTTTTACAGATGACCACCTTTTTTTCGGCACCCCAGTTGAAGCTCTCGGTACGGTCCGCCTGAGAAAAATCAATTTCGGAGACGGATTGTTCACTCTCGGGTGCAGGAAGCGTTTTCTTATAGCCGCAAAACGCGCAAAGCATCCCTCGGGTCGCCGGGTCATATTCTACGGTTGCAGAGCAGTTCGGGCACTTCTTGTCCGTTACCTCTTCGGTTTTCTCGATTCTCAGCTCGGTAACGTTTACGTCAGATGTCGTTTGTTTCTTTTCCTCGGACATGCTAAATACCCTCCTTATCCGATTTATTCTCAGCCGATGAAACCGGCATCGAAAACAAAAACACGAAAGTCCATCGCAGGAACAAATATCTTCTCGTCCGAAAACAGTTTTTCGGATGATTCCAGATATTTTACGATCGGCTCTTTACACCCCGCATCGCATTTTTCATCACCCGCCGCATCCGTATCCGATATCGGGATATCCACGGTGTGCGACTGATTGCGATTCCGGTTCAGCGCGAAAATTATCCGACGCGGACCCAATTGCCTGATTCCGAAAAAGTCTTTCCCGTTCTCGTCCAACGTCCGGTCAAAAATGAAAACATCCCCATTCGCCAGAATAGTCCGGTAATAACCGGTCCGAAGTACAGGATACCTCTTCCTAAGGGTCGACATTTCCCTGAAAAACTCCAGCATCGAATGTTTTTCCTCACTCATTTTGTCCCACGGATAGGTACGACGGTTAAATGGATCCCGATACCCCTCCATACCGATTTCGTCCCCGTAATAAACGGACGGACAACCGATATAGCCGATCTGAAAGACAAAGCCCAGTCGCATCAGCTTCATTCCGATTTCCCGCTGATTATCGTCGAGACGAATGTCTCTTTGTTTTCGGCGATCTCCCGGATCCCTGGCCCCGGAAAGAGCGGTAATGGCTCTGGGCACGTCATGGCTGGATAACAGATTCATTACGCAATAATAGATCGAAGCGGGATAGTTTTCGCGACAGGTCTCCAGTAAATGATCCGTCTCTTCGGCGGATATTTTTCCGCTTACGTATCCGAGAACCGCCTCCCTGAACGGGTACCCCATCACCGAATCGTGGGTTCGTCCGAGAACAAAGTCCCGATACGCGCCGTAGCTGACCTTGTTGCTCGCGTCTTCCCATACCTCGCCCATCACGACCCCTTCATCTCCGGTGTGTTCGCGAACGCAGGTATGAATTTCGCGGATGAAGGAATCGGGCAGTTCGTCCGAAACATCGAGCCGAAAACCGGAAGCACCCTTCCTGAGCCAGTGGGCAATCACGCCGTCCTCACCGAGAATATAGTCACGATAGGTCAGGTCGTTTTCGTTCACATTCGGCAACTCCGGGAAGCCCCACCACGAGTCGTAGTGAATTTGTCCGCTCTTGCTTTTCGAAAAGGAGTACCACGAAAAATACCGGCTCTCCCCGCCCTCGGTCAAAGCTTGGTACGCACCTTTTTCGGGATATCTTCCGTACTTGTTGAAGTAGATGCTGTCCGCACCGGTATGACTGAATACCCCGTCCAATATGTACCGGATCTTTCTTGCGCGCATCTCCTCGTCAAATCGGGAAAAACCCTCTTCTCCGCCGAGAAGGGAGTCTGCTTCCATATAATTTCCGGTGTCATAACGATGGTTGGATTTTGCGGAGAATATCGGATTGAGATAAATTAACTCCACATTCAATCGTTCCAAGTAATCCGCTTTTTCCGCGATGCCCGAAAGGCTTCCTCCGAAAAAATCACAGGCGATGTAACCGGTTTCCGGCTTTCCGTCGATATCGACATCCTCATCCCAGTTTTGATGAATGATTCGCTCGGGGCGGTTGTTTTTTCGGATCGTTTCCTCATATGAAAAGCTCGAGTCTCTTGAAAAGCGATCCGGAAAAATCTGATAAATTAACGCACCCTTCATCCAATCCGGCGTGCTGAGGTTTTTCGAGTAAACCGTTATTTGAAAAGCGTGGGGCGTACGATGCTCATCGGCACCGACACGGGCGGGTATCGGACTGATGCGGCCGGCACCGGTGAAGTCCTTCGAAGACCGAACATAAAAGAAGGCTTCGTCGCCCGCATCCGTGTTCGACGCGATGGGAATCAAACGAAACCAATAGAAGAAAAGACAAGGCTCCGACGGCATCCGAATCTTTATGGAATAACGATTTTCCTTTTCTTTTTTCATCGTTTTTTCATGATAAGACAGGACAGAAAGGCCATAGGAATAGCAAAGAGTCGGCGGTGCCAAATCGGCAGACACGTCAACGGAAAGATAAACGTACGAGCCGCATTCCGCCGCCCCAAACGGATTGCGGTATTGAAGATTCCGGCTTATGTGAATGATCGGAGAAACACCTTTATCTCCGGAAAGTATCATTTTCGAGTCCCTCCGCCTTTCCCGGGCTTCGCCTTCTTATTGGTCCCGGAGGAAGCTTTGGGTCTGGTCGAGGGATTTGCCGTCAAAACCGGTTCCGTTTTTCCCTCTTGATTTTGCCCTCTGGACGGATCGGGCGTTTTCGGAGCAGGAATCTCCTCCATCGCTTTCGCCTTTTGGCTTAAATCGATTCCGGTAATCAATGAATATAGACCCATATACTCCGACGCGGACCGTTTCCAGGAGTAGTCTCCTCTCATGCCTTCGGCAATCAGGCCTTTCCATATATTCTTGTGTTGCCGATAAAGATCACAAGCATATTTGGTGACGAAAAGGAATTCGTGCGCATTGATGTTCGCGAAAGAAAAACCGTTTCCTTCACCCGTGTATTCGTTATATGGCTTTACCGTATCCTTTAATCCCCCCGTTTCTCTGACGACCGGCACCGTCCCGTATCTCATCGAAATCATCTGAGATAACCCGCAAGGTTCGAATATCGACGGCATGAGAAACAAATCCGATCCGGCATAAAGCAGATGAGCAAGTTCATTGTTGAAATATAGGCACGCCGCCATTTTCCCGGGATGTTGACGTGCGAGATCCGATACGGCTCTTTCATAGAAGCTGTTCCCCGTTCCGAGAACAACCAGTTGCATTCCGTCATATAGCATCTCACCCGCAACGCGAAGGAGCAAATCCATTCCCTTCTGATCAACGAGTCTCGAAATCATGACACATAAGGGAGCGCCGGGATTTTTCTGCAGCTTCAGTTGCTTTTGAATTGCTTCCTTACACGCCGCTTTTCCCTCGGCATAGTCATCTGTTCCGAATTTTTTCGGAATGTATCGGTCCGTTTGCGGATTATACTCTTCCTCGTCAATGCCGTTGAGTATTCCGGACACCTTATACGCATATTTTTGAAGCGTGCGATTCAACCCTTCCCCGTAATAATCGGTCATGATTTCGTATGCGTATGTCGGGGAAACGGTCGTTACGGAATTTGAATACACGATACCGGCCTTCAGAAAATTGACCGCCCCGTCCTTAAGGGAAAGCTCCTCCGTAAGATAATGATCCGGAAGATCCATCATGTCCTTAATCGGTTCGATTCCGTGAATCCCCTGATACTTCAAGTTGTGAACCGTAAAAACGGTCTTGATATCAATAAACTTTCCCTTGGCCCGATAGTGCGCGTCCATCAACAGAGGAATCATACCGCATTGCCAGTCATTGAGGTGCATCACGTCGGGATGAAAGTCCATGAGATCGTCAATCAGCTCAAGTACGGCGCGTTGAAAAAAGCAAAACCGCTCAATATCAAAAACATACTCAACATACGGTGTGTCAAAATGGAAATAGTACTCATTGTCGATGAAATAATGAATCACTCCTTCTCTTTCGGTCGAGTACAGACCGGCATAAAGTGAGCGCCAACCCATTTTGACCATCTTCCATCCGATAAATTTCATTTCCTTGGAGTATTTATCCTTTATCGGCTGATACAGGGGCATAATCACCCTGGCTTCACAGTTTTGTTTTGGCAGCGAAGACGGGAGTGATCCGATTACATCGGCCAAGCCGCCCACTTTTGCGTACGGAGCCACCTCGGATGAAACGAACAGAATCTTGATTTTCTTCATACGATTGCCCCCTTGTCAATAACAACCGGGTAATCATTATGCCCGACCAACTGAGTACCCGGACGGATTACGGCATTCTTGTCCAGGATCACATGATCCAGAACGCAATTATCTGAAATATGAACATCCTGCATGATCACAGAGTTGCGAACGGTGCTATTTTTGGATACGGTCACACCGCGAAAAAGGATTGAGTTTTCGACCTGCCCCATAATGCGACATCCGTCGGAAACCAAAGCGTTCTTAACGTCACAAGCATCGTAGTATAGGGTCGGAGCCTCATCTTTTACCTTGGTGAAAACCGGTGTTCCTTTCCAGAACAAATCCGCCCGCACCCGATCGTCAAGCAATTGCATGGATGCATTGAAATACGTCTGAATATTGTTAATCCGCAGGACCAGTCCCTTATATTCGTATGCTCGGATTTTCATGGTGTCAAATTTTTTCAGCAATGAATAAATTCCGAAATTCCGGTCTCCGTGTGACATCATCTCGGAAATCAAATCGATCAGCAACGTTCTTTTTAAAGCGATAACGCCGATGCAACAACGGTTGGACTTCGTCTTTTCGGGATTGAAGAGCACGTCGGTAATCATTCTCTTCTTATCGGTTTCGAAAATGAAGTTGGGGGAACCGTGTTTGGTTCCGTCCCGGTTATACATGACCGTCATATCCGCTCCGCTGCTCTTTAGCACTTCGATGAAATCATTGAATGTGGTGTTAATTACAATATTGCTGTTTGCAAGAATAATATACTCCGACCGGTTGGAACGGATAAAATCCAGAAGACCCGCCATTTCTTCGCCGTCCTCCGTTGAAGTCGATTCCGAATTGACGTACGGCGGAAGAATATGAAGGCCGAAGTTTTTTCGGTCCAGATCCCAGGACGCACCCGTTCCCAAGTGATCCATCAAAGATTTATACTTATTCAAAGTTAAAATACCGACGCTTTTTATTCCGGAGTTGACCATGCAAGACAGCATGTAATCGATAATTCGATATCTCCCGCCGAATGGAATCGCCGCTAAAGCCCTCGGTTTGGAAAGCTCTCCCAGTGAAATTTTATGGTTATCGGCAAGAATCAGACCCATCGCATCCAAAAACATTTATGTTTCCTCCTTATCTCGCCTTATACACGAAACGTCTCTTCGATAACGTTTTCCGATTCATTGGTCTTTATATCGCAATCCACCTGACTGTTCGCGGGAATGATTGCGTTTTCCTTAATCTTCAGTCCCTTTTCGATTACGACAATACCCTCCGAACATATCCGGGTATTGATGTACGGGCTTTCTCCGGAAACGGAGGCGCCGGCCTTTACGTTCGGTCCGATGATGGTTCCGAATCCCACGATACACTTATCGAGATAGGCCCCCGACTGAACGGTGACACCGGGCAATAAAACGGAGTCGATTACGACCGCACCTTTTTCGACCGTAACCGAGTCGGAAAGAACACTGTGTTGAACGGTTCCGTATACTTGACATCCGTCCGTCATCGCCGACATTGAGACCGTCGCGTCTTCAGAAATGAAGTTGGACGGTTTGATCGGGTTTCTGCTGTAGATTCTCCAATTCCGATCGATCAGATTCAACTCCTCCGGACGATCCAATAGATCCATATTGCACTCCCAAAGGCTTGCAATCGTTCCGACATCCTTCCAGTACCCCGAGAAGCGGTACGCGATAAGATGCATTGACTTCGAAAGCATCAGGGGTACGATATCCTTTCCAAAATCGTTGTCGGAGTTCGGATTCTCTTCATCCTCAACGAGGATCTCCCGTAGAACGGGCCAGCTGAATACATACACGCCCATGGAAGCAAGGTTGCTCTTGGCCTTTTTGGGTTTCTCAATGAAGGCGGTGATCTCATCGCCGGGACCCGTGTCTAAAATTCCGAAACGCGATGTCTCCTCCCAAGGCACCTCGATTACAGCGAGCGTTGCGTCCGCACCGCGATCGACGTGTTCACGAATCATCTTTGCATAATTCATCTTGTAGATATGATCCCCGGATAAAACGATAATAAGTTTCGCGCCGCAATCATCCAGAAAATCGCGATTTTGAAAAATTGCGTTTGCCGTTCCTTTATACCAGTCGCTTTTCCCCGATCGCAAATACGGAGGAAGAATAAACGCACCGCCGTTATTGCGGTCAAGATCCCAGGGATGTCCGTTCCCGACGTACGTATTCAGGGCAAGAGGCTGATATTGAGAAAGGACCCCCACCGTTTCGATTCCGGAATTCGAGCAATTCGATAACGGAAAATCAATAATGCGGTACCTGCTGCCGAACGGGACGGCAGGCTTGGCGATATTCTTGGTCAGCACGCCGAGTCTGGAACCCTGCCCTCCGGCGAGAATCATCGCGACTATCTCCGCTTTTGCCATTTTTTCACCTCCGAAATATTCTTTTTTCTTTTATACCGGTTGAGTGGTCCGTTAATTGTCTTCACGTTTCCGTGCGGTCAGCGGATACCCTTTTGAGATAAACACCCGATAAAGGAGGAAGATTCATCTCGAAAAAACACGGCTTCCCCTTCCATTCCTCATCGATTGTCTGAAAAACACCTTGGGGGTCTTCGCCCGTCGAATATCCGCTTCCCCCGAAAGAAGCATCGTCAGAATTGATGATTATCCGGTATCGACCCGGTCCGGCAACCGGGATTTTATACGCGTTAATCGGAACCGGGATCATATTCAAAACGACGTAAACATCTTCACTTTGCGACTCTCCCTTTCTCCGAATAATAAAAACGCTGTTATCCCGGTCGGTGTTGTCCATCCATTCAAAACCGTCCCAGGAGCGATCATAAATCCATAATGATTTTTCCGATCGATACAAACGGTTCAGTTCGGCCGTGAAATCCTTCATTTGGCGGTGTGCGTCGTATTTGAGCATAAACCACTCGAGCTCTTCGTAGAACCGCCACTCGATATACGGAGCAAATTCCGACCCCATGAATACGAGTTTGGCACCGGGATGAGCCGTCATATATGTGAGCAACGTCCGAAGAGACGCAAATTTACGCCATACGTCTCCGGGCATTTTATCCAGAAGACTTCTTTTACCGTGAACCACTTCGTCATGAGAAAGGCAAAGAATGAAGTTTTCGGAAAATGCGTAGACCATCGAAAAGCAAAACTGATCATGGTGCCAGATTCTCGCGTAGGAATCGGTTTGAAAATAGTCAAGCGTATCATGCATCCATCCCATATTCCATTTGTGTGTAAATCCCAATCCGCCCTCGGCGACCGGATGTGTCACCTTCGGCCATGCGGTGGATTCCTCTGCAATCATCATGACGTGCGGATAATGCTCGCGTATGACGGAATTCAACTGTCGAATAAAATCCACGGCTTCGTAATGATCGGTTCCGCCGTGAACATTCGGTAAGTATTCAGAGCGACCGTAATTTCTGTAAAGCATACTGGAGACCGCATCGACACGAAGTCCGTCGACATGAAATTCCTCAATCCAAAACGTCGCGTTTGAGATCAGGAACGAGCGAACCTCAGATTTTGAAAAATCGAAAACGAAGGTGCCCCACTCGCGATGCTCACCGATTCTGGGATCCTCGTATTCATAGCAAGGAGATCCGTCAAAACGAATCAGCCCTTCAAGGTTTCTCGGAAAATGCGCCGGAACCCAGTCCAGGATGACACAGATACCGTTTTGGTGCAGATGATCAACGAAAAACTTGAAGTCTGCGGGCGTCCCGAACCGACTCGTCACAGCAAAAAAACCGGTAATCTGATACCCCCAGGAGTCATCCAGGGGATGCTCCATCACCGGCATCAGTTCCACATGGGTATAGCCCATTTCGATACAGTACTTCGCAAGATCGCAAGCAATCTGGCGATAATTCATAAAGTTACCGTCCGGATGGCGACGCCAGGATCCGAGGTGCATCTCATAAATCAGAATCGGCCGAGCTTCAAAAGCATGGGTACGCGCTGCGCAGAATTCCTCGTCTTTCCAGATATAATCATCGGGATCGTACAGAATGGAAGCGTCACTCGGTCGAGTTTCAAAATGGCGCGCAAACGGATCTCCCTTATAATACTCGCGGCCATCCGTCCCGATAATCCGGTATTTATAACGATCCCATTGCTTCGCCTTTGCAATCGAGAGCGTCCAGATGCCTGTATTTTCGTTTCGGGTCATCGGATGGGAAACGGACCAATGATTAAAATCTCCGACGACGTGAACGGCCCGAGCATTCGGGGCCCACACCGAAAAACGGAAGCCCTCCTCCGTGCCGTCCTTTGAAATCGGAAAGGATCCCAAAGAGAGATAACTTTTTCGGTTATTACCGGTATTGAACAGGTATCCCGGATCCATATTGTAAAACGCGGCAAATGCCGCTCACCTCTCCGGCCGATCGCATCGCCCGTATGTAATAATTATACCCGATTCAGGATTCATAACAAGAACAGTCATAAGAAAAGAGACCCGTTTCCGGATCTCCCGCGCGAACAATTCACACTGTTCAAGAAAACGTTACAAAAGTGCTTGTCTGGATTTCGCAAAGGCTTCTCCCTTTTCAAAAGCACGGATGTTGTCGGGAATCATATGATGTCTTCGCTCCGGCAGAACGTCGCGCAGAGCCTGCTCGAAGGATTCTTTTTGAAAAGAGCCGGACGCGGCCGAAAGGCACCCGAGTAAAACAACGGTAGCATACGCCATATTTCCGAGCTCACTGGCGACCGTCGAAGCCTCAATCGGGAAAAAACGAATCCCATCCGGTGCCTCGACAGACTTTACCAGCGCCGAGTCAATAATGATGATCCCGCCCGGCTTCACGATCTTCTTAAACTTCTCGAAGGAGGGCAGATTCAAAGCGATCAGGACATCCGCGTCGTTGATGACCGGCGAACCGATCGCTTCGTCGGAGATGACAACCGAACAATTGGCGGTTCCGCCCCTCATCTCGGGACCGTAGGACGGAAACCATGAAACCTCTCTGCCTTCGATCAGAGCCGCCTCGGCGGCCATTTTCCCCGCGGACAAAATTCCCTGACCGCCGAACCCGGCCAGAATGATGGAATAATCGATCATATGCTAAACCTCCAGATCCTTTCCCTTAAAAACGCCGAGCGGATACTGCGGGATCATATTCTCCCTGATCCACTGAAGCGAGTCGACCGGATCCTTCCCCCAGTTCGTCGGACAAGTCGACAGGAATTCCACAAACGCGAAGCCCAGCCTTTTCTGTTGAACGCGGAAAGCCTTGGCAATGGCCTTCTTGGCCTGTTGAATGCTCTTAAAATCAACGACGGTCACGCGCTCGATATAGACGGCGCCCTGAAGTGTCGCGAGCATCTCGCTCATATTGATCGGGTAACCCTGAAGGTTCGCGTCCCGCCCGAACGGCGACGTGGTCGTCACCTGCCCCAGAAGCGTCGTCGGCGCCATCTGACCGCTGGTCATTCCGTACACCGCGTTATTCACAAAGAACGCGCATATCTTCTCTCCCCTGGCCGCGGCGTGAACGATCTCCGCCGTTCCGATCGAGGCTAAGTCGCCGTCGCCCTGATACGTGAAAACCATGTTCCCCGGGTGAACCCGCTTAATGCCCGTCGCGACCGCCGGAGCTCTCCCGTGCGCCGCCTGGACCATATCGCAGGCAAAATATTCGTAGTTATTATACGTGCATCCGACACTCGAAACGCCGATCGCGTCATCGAGAATATTCATCTCGCACATCACCTCGGCAATGATCCGGTGGATAATGCCGTGCGTGCATCCGGGGCAGTAATGAAACGGCTTGTCCGTAAGCCCTTTGGTCTTTTCAAATACGATTGCCATCTATTTACCTTCCTCGTGAATCTTAATGATCCGGTCCAATATCTCCTGTTGTCCGGGCAGATTTCCGCCCATCCTTCCGTAGAAATGCACCGGCTTTTTCCCGTTCACCGCCAGGCGAACATCCTCAACCATCTGCCCGGCATTGAGCTCGACATCGAGAAATGCCCGGGTCTCCGGTTTTGCCGCCGCGGCCGCGATCACCTCGGTCGGGAACGGCCACAGTGTGATCGGACGGATCATACCGACCTTGATGCCGATCCCGGAAGCCTGTCGGATGACGTTTCTGCAGATCCGACTGCAGGTCCCGAACGCGACGATAATGATCTCCGCGCCTTCGGTATTCAATTCCTCATAGCGCACTTCGTCCCTGCTGACGACCTTGTACTTATCCTGAAGTTCGATATTCTTAGCCTCCAGGTCGTCCGGGTTAATGTAGATCGACTGAATCGTGTTATGTTCTTCTCTGTCCTTCCTGCCGGTCAGCGCCCAAGGCTTTTCGGGTATCACGATCGGTTCCTTTTCGCGAAAAGAAACCGGCTCCATCATCTGCCCAAGCGTTCCATCGCCCAGGATCATGACAAGCATCCGGTATTTATCCGCCAGATTGAATGCCTCGACGGTCATCTCGTAGAGTTCCTGGATCGATGCCGGTGCGATAACGATGTTCCGGTAGTCTCCGTGTCCCCCGCCCTTGGTCGCCTGAAAATAATCTCCCTGCGCGGGAAGGATGCCGCCGAGCCCCGGCCCGCCGCGAACGATATTAACGACGACCGCGGGCAATTCCGCTCCGGCGATATACGAGAATCCCTCCTGCTTCAGGCTGATGCCCGGAGAGGACGAGGACGTAAGGACCCGGCCTCCGGCCGCGGAAGCGCCGTAGACCATATTGATCGCGGCGACTTCGCTCTCGGCCTGAACGAACGTACCTCCGGCCTTATTCATCGTCAGCGCCATATAGTGCATGATCTCGGTCTGAGGAGTGATCGGATACCCGAAATAGTACCGGCATCCGGCCCGGATCGCCGCCTCGGCGATGACTTCGTTTCCCTTCATTAAGACACGTTTACTCATATCGCTTCCTCACTTTTCAACGGTAATGACCGAATCGGGGCATTGGACCGCACAAAACGCACAGCCGATGCACTTGGACTGGTCGATGCAGGAAGCGGGATGATAACCTCTTGAATTCAGACGATCCTGATCCAGTTGAAGGATCTTCTTGGGGCATACCGCGACACAGAGGCCGCAGCCCTTACACAGATCGTCATCGAATGTTACTTTTGCCATCATTGACCTCCATGGTGATTTTCACATAGAACGATTATAGCCATGTGATTTTTAGATTGCAAATTTTTATGCCGTGCGTTTTCTCTATCTGCGAGTCGTCCTTCCTTTTCGAAAAGCGCCTCTGATTCTTCCTATCGGGCGAGCGCCCGGAGCTTTCGCATCCGGCCGGCGATCAGGGCGACCGGCAGCATCATGAGAAGATCCTTCCAGATAAAAGGCAGTACCGAGATCACCAAAACTTCGCTTAGCGACAGCTTTTCCATGACTCCCGCGCCGAACAGATGTGAGAACAGGAAGAGATACCCTCCGCCGAAAATATAACAGACGAGGATCGACGCGACGGATGATAGAGCAATTCCAGCATAGTTTATAAGCGTGGAGCTCTTGGCACTGTCCAAAAGACCGGAGAACATCCCTGCACAGAATGCGCAGACCGGAAAGCCGAGGAGAAATCCGAAGGTCGGCTGGAAAATATAGGATATCCCTCCGCCCGAAGAAAAAACCGGCAAACCGATCAGCCCCATCAGGAGATAAAGGCCTTGTGCCGCCGCACCTTTCCACGGTCCGAGAAGAAGTCCGGTCAGGATGACCATCGGAAGTTGAAGCGTGATCGGGATCGGAGCGCCGGCTACGGCGATCCTGGCGCTGATGATCATCAAGACGGTAAAAACCGGTACCAGAGTCATGGTCCGGAGGAATTCTTTTCTCTTTGCGGACGCCGAAGCTCCGGTCTTGATCGTCGTCGGGTCGGCGGGTTCGCGAATCATCTGTCCCTACCTGTCCTTCAGATAAAAATTAGTCCAATCCGGTTAATTGTAAACCATACACCTCGATTGTCAACCTTTGTGACAAAAATCGGGGCTCCGAAGAGCCCCGAAAATCATTCATTGATCGGCTGTGATTACTCGATCGGCTTACCGCATTCCGGGCAGAATTTCGGCTTCTTGGCTCCGGCCTCGCCCTTCCAGCCGCATTCCTTGCATTCTGCGGGGGCGGGTTTCGGCTTTCCGCACTCGGTACAAAAATTCTTATGGTTGCCCTGAGCACCGCATTCACAGGTCCAAGGAGCCTGAGACGCCCGGGACTTTCCGCACTCCGCGCAGAATTTACTGGTGTTACCGGTCGCGCCGCATACGCAAGTCCAACCTTCAGGTTGTCCGCCTCGGTCCGAAGTCTCCTCATCCTCATTTAGTGACTTGAAGGCTTCTTTTCCGATCTCATCGCCCGCCATTTTGCCCATAAACATGCCACCAAATCCGCCTCCGGATTGATTGGAACCTGCGGCTTCCATACCTTTACCCATTTTATTCGTATAGTTGATCGCAGCACGTCTTTTGTCCTTCTCGAGGAATATGATGTCATCGTAATCTCTGATCTTCACTTTGGCTTCATCAGTCGGGGATATTCCGCCGAACGCAGCGGAAATAACGACCATACCGCGACCTTCAAGCCACTCATCGTCCAAGGCTTGATTCATATAATCCCGTAAGCGTGTTTGCTCGGCTAAAAGGTGGCTGTATACGATTTTATCGACGCTGCCGAGTTTATTGAGCGCTTCGGAAATCTTCTGCATGAACTCAGTCTTGATCTGATCCGCAAGCTCACTGCGTTTATAATCGTCCGCGACATTTCCAACGACGGACTTAAAGAAGGTCACCGGATTCTCGATCCGGAACGAAAAAGTTCCGTTAAGGCGGAGGTCAATCATGCCGAAATGCGGGTCGGGATACATGATCGGCGCGGCCGATCCGAATTTGTTGTCGAGTATCTCGAGCATGTTGACAAAATACACGCGCTGTTGCATCGGGATCTCTCCGCCCGCTTTGATACGGTTCCAAAGATCCGCGATCGACTGCTTGGCGCCGTCCAGAAAACCGCTCGAGCCGAAGCACGAAGGAGCCGACGAAGCGTCCCATGTATACATGCCCGCTTCGGTCGTGAAGTCGGTGACTTCTCCGGCATCCACCAGTAGAAGTGCCGTTCCCTCGGGAACCGCGATATGCGATCCGCTTGAGATCACCTCCGCGTCGCCCTTATTACCGCCGCGGGACATTTTCTTCGCGCCCTTCTTGACAAGGACTTCCTTGCCGAGCGAATCACACGTGAAAAATTCCAGATACTGATCGGAAAGAGTCGATCCGATCGATTGAATTGCTGCCTTAATCAATCCCATTTTGCTTCCTCCTGTGAACTATTTCTCTGTAAGTTTGTCCGCGCGCCATACGCGGATATCAACGGGTGTAAGTCCTACCCCGCAATACAGGCATTGCCTGCTTTCCAGCGTACGTACAGGCGCCCCGCAGTTCGGGCAAACAACCCCGATCGCATTCACTTCCGTGCTCGTCAACTTGCTTTCGTCAATGATATCGACAACGGACATGTTGTAGCGCGTCTGTTCCAGTTGATCCGGTTCTCCCGGTACCACCTCTCCATTTTGCTTGATTACATGAAAATATTCAATAGCGAATTCGAAAGTAATCACCCGGGTCCCTGCCGTTTTATCGTACGAGCGGATACCGGTACGGTGAATTTTGATGTGTGAAAAAGTTTCAGCCTTCCCTTCCCGCTTCAAATCATCGATTCTTTGGCGAATTTTTTCGCGAAATGCGTCGGTCACGCGGATCGGAATCGCGTTGTTGCCGCTTCCGTAATGCAGTAATGGTTTGTCAGAGGTCTCCATACCCCCGGTGCGTTCGGATATTTCACGAAGGGTCATGATCAACAGTTGCTCGCATGAGGATTTTAACTGTTCGATATTGAGTTCCGGAAAATCTCTGGAAATCAAGGGAACCAGTGCGGAAGACATGTCCGAGACAGATTTGGCTCCCGCTTTCGGTATGAAATCGACGTCCGTTATGGACATGTTCTTTTCGGAAAGATCGCGGTTAATTCCGTTATAGATCTGACCGAGCAGAGAACTTTGTATTTTGCGCTTTACATTTCGAATGCCGGCACGAACAAAATAACCGGCGGTCAAAGCTCCTCCGAAAACGATAACAGTAACAATGATCGTAACGAGTATAGGGTCCATTGGTCACTCCTTCATGGCAACTTGAACCGTTTCGAAAACCGCGTTCAATATTTTCAAAAGTCTCAGTAATTGTAAAAGATGCTCCGTTTCATTCGGATGAGCGGCAGTTGGTCACTGGTTTGCCCGACCCATTCCTTCGGTAAATGTTCGTCGAGCCCGCTCGCGAACCTCAAAGGAATACCGGTGATCTCGGAGGCCTCCTTAAGAATAGGGTAGGATATCTCCAATTCCTCTCCGGTCGTCTCATTCAGGAGATTGGAATTATCAATCAGACCGTATATCGGAAGATTGGATGCGGCCGAAAGCTTCATGGCCGTTTCCGCGATGCCCTTGGCATCGATCGTGAAGGGCCGGAATGTGTTGACGACCATAAACACTCGAAAATCGGTACCCTCGATGCGTTTTTTGAGACCGGCAAGCACCTTGGCACCCATATCCTCACCGCCGACATCAATCACACCGATGCTGTCCGGATGATCGAAAATCGCGTTGACCTCTGCGGGTATCGCCGGCACATCGACATTTGTGTTCGCAAAAATCGGCGCAATGACCCGAATGCCTTCTCCCTGCAAGAGTGACTTGGCGTCCGCGGAGCGATAAAAAGGATTGACGGTGTCCAAATCCACGAGGATAACATTGCGTTCCGGATATGCCTCAGAAAGCATCCGGGCAAAATGTACGGATACCTCCGATTTTCCGCTCCCGTATGCCCCGATAAAGATGTAAAGCTTCGGCCGGTTTACCTCCGGGGCCCGCTCATCACCTTTTATAATCTTTTTCACGTCTGATGCCTCCGGTATTTTTCAAAGACGATTGGTTGACGGAATCTCATTCCTGTAATTTAATGGGTAGGAGAGCGCATTCTTCTATTAGTAGATTACCACACGCGTCGCTTGGATAAAATATGATTGCACAACGGATCTAAACCTTCAGGGGGTCAGTATGTTTTCAATTTTTCGTCGCAACCGCAAGTCTTCCGAATCAAAACCGGAGTCCGGATCCGAGATCATCGATCCGACCGCGGTGCGGGATACGGCTTTGATTGCCGTGATTGCAGCCGCCATCGCCCGTTATCGGGAACAGGATTCCTCCGTCTCGCCCGCAGTCGGATTCATCGTACGTCGTGTACGCCGCGTTTGACAGTGTCGGAATCGTTTTGATCGGATTAATGCGTAAAGGACGGATGCCCGCGATTCGAAGCGGGCACACAAGGCGAGAATGAAATATTTCGTATTACTCGGGGACGGCATGGCAGATCTGCCCGTACCGGAACTTCACGACAAAACCCCTTTGCAGGCGGCATCAATCCCGAACGCCGACCGTTTGGCCGCACGATCGTTATGTGGGATGGTTCAAACCATTCCGGCCGGCATGGAGCCGGGCAGCGGACCTGCAAATATGGCGGTCATGGGCTATGATCCGGCACGATATTATACCGGCCGTTCTCCGATTGAGGCGGTGAGCCTCGGGATCGATATGCAACCCGAGGATATTATTTTTCGATGCAATTTAGTCACATTAACCCGGGACGGTAACAGCGATTACAAAGATTGCCGAATGACGGATTATTCGGCCGGTGAAATCACCACCGGGGAGGCCGCCGAGTTAATCGCGACATTGGAAGCCGGTCTCTCGTCCGAAACCGTTCATTTCTATGCCGGCCGCAGTTACCGCCATTGTTTGGTCTGGAAAAACGGGTCGACCGATTTGATCCTGACCCCGCCCCACGATATCAGCGGGAAAAGCATCGCTGAACACCTGCCGCAGGGCGAAGGCTCGGCATTTCTTCTCGATTTAATGAAGCGGTCCGAGACTTTGCTCCGCAAACACCCGGTAAATCTTCGGCGGGCGGAACTCGGGAAAAATACCGCGGATTCCATCTGGCTTTGGGGTCAAGGCACTCGTCCTCAACTCCCCTCGTTCGAGTCGGTCTACGGAAAAACCGGAGCGGTTATTTCCGCCGTTGATCTGATTTTCGGTATCGGTCGCCTGATCGGGTTGGATCGGATTGAGGTTCCCGGTGCGACCGGCACCCTCAACACAAATTACTCGGGGAAGGGCGAAGCCGCAATCCGGGCGTTTGAATCCGGAAAGGACTATGTCTATCTGCATGTCGAGGCGCCGGACGAGTGCGGTCACCAGGGAGACTGTAAAGGAAAAATCCAGGCAATCGAGCGGATTGACGAAGAGATCCTACGCCCGGTTTTCGCCTGGCTTTCAAAAAGAAAAGAGCAAACAGGCGAGGATTTCCGGATCCTTTTTCTTCCGGACCACCCGACGCCGATCGCATTACGTACGCATACGGACGATCCGGTTCCGTTTATGCTGTTCGACAGTGCGAATCCGCTAAAGAGAAGTACAAAATCCTTTCATGAAAAGGACGCCTCGGAAACCGGAATTTATTTTTCTTCCGGTCCGGAGCTTTTCCGGCGATTCATTTTATAGTAGTGACGGTACAGGCAAAAACCGACCGTTTCCCGGTCGATTTTTTCCCGAATCAATCGTTTTTCTATAATTCGGCGACGGTGACACCGTCTCCGCCCTCTCCGACCCCACCTAAACGATAAGAGCTTACTCTCGGATCTCTCTTAAGTATTGACGAAACCGTCGATCGCAAAACTCCGGCGCCTTTCCCGTGAACGATGCGAACCGATTTGATTCCGGAAAGAACACAGTTATCCAAATACCGGTCCAATTCGACGGAGGCTTCCTCGGATGTCTTGCCGATGAGCATCAGCTCCGGCATCGTAGTTTGCGTCTTATTCATTCGGATGCGATCCGTTGATGACGGGGATTGCACATTCCCCGATCGCTTCCTTTTTTTCGGTTTGCCGGTCTCGTTCGTTCCATCGGGTTGCGGAACGCGAAGCGTATCTTTCGATACCGTCACGCGAACGCCTCCCGATTCGATCACACAGCCTCCGCGACTGTCCGGAAGCTTAACCAGCAAGCCTGTCCCGCCGATAACGGATGAAAAATAGGTCTGTCCGAGCACAATCTCTTTCGGCCGTTCCCCGGGAATATCGCCCGGGGATAAGTCACGGGTCTCCGCCTCAAGATCGTGAAGACCGGCTCTTAGATTCCCGCGAATTTTTCGAAGCATTTCCTCCGCTTCGCGGTGGCTCGATTCTTTAATCCCGGTTCGGATATCCGATAACATCCGATCACACTCTACAAGCGTCTCCTCGATAATCGCCCTCTTTTCTTCTCGGGCTTCATCGAGAATCTTCTTTTTTCCATCCTCAATCCATCGTTTCTGTGTGACCAGATCGTCGCTTTGCTTTTTTACAAGCTCACGCATCTCTCGAATTTCCTTTCGAAGCTTTTCACTTTCCCGGTTTTTCTGCTCTGCGGACGAAAGCAGCTCCTCAAACCGAACGCTTTCCTCGGATAAAAAAGATCGGGCCGACCGGATAATTTCTTCGGATAAGCCTAATTTTCGTGAAATGACAAATGCGTTACTCACGCCCGGAAGACCGATGAGCAATCGGTATGTCGGTGAAAGGGTATCCGTATCAAATTCGCAGCAGGCATTTTCAACGCCTTCGGTGTTGATGGCATATCCCTTGAGCTCCTTATAATGCGTCGTCGCGACCGTTACGGCACCTCGTTTATAGAATTCGTCCAATATCGACGTTGCAAGGGCGGCGCCTTCCGACGGATCCGTGCCGGATCCGAGTTCATCGACCAGTACCAACGTCGATTCATCCACTTCGCCGAGGATCGATACAAGGTTTTTCATATGCGAAGAAAAGGTCGAAAGACTCTGCTCGATACTCTGCTCGTCCCCGATATCCGCCAGCACTTTCCCGAAAACCGATACTTCCGAATGATCAAGACACGGAATCATGAGCCCGGCCATCGCCATGAGAGTCAGAAGGCCGCATGTTTTCAGCGAGACCGTTTTACCGCCGGTGTTCGGACCGGTTACGACAAGCGTCCGATAGGAAACACCCACCTCAAAATCGATGGGAACGACTGTCTTTTCGTCAATCAGCGGATGTCTGGCCTTGCGCAGTAAGATTTTGCCTTCCCGGTTGAGAATCGGTGCGGTGGCCTTCATCGCAATGGCCAGCTGTGCCTTCGCCGACATAAAGTCGATTTCTCCGACAAGAGCGATATCGGCAATCAGGACATCGGATACGGTTGCAACCTGAGCGGACAGCATAGCCAGGATTCTTTGGATTTCTTCTCTTTCGGCCGCAAGGTACTCACGAATCCGGTTATTCGCCTCTACGACGGCCATCGGCTCAATGAAAACCGTCTGGCCCGATGCGGAGGTATCGTGAACGATGCCCGGAATGTCACCGCGCTTTTCTGCTCGGACCGGCACAACATACCGATCATTTCTTAAGGTAACGAGTTGCTCCTGTAAAGAAGACGAGTGATTTCGGATCAGTTTGTCCAGCGTTTCACGAATTCCGGATTGCGCGTCCCTGATTTTTCTGCGGATTGAATAGAGCTCGTCGCTCGCCCGATCATTCATCTCCTCCTCGGAAAGGATGCAAAACGATATTTCTGTTTCCAATTCGTTATCGGGAACGAGCATGCGGATTCGCTCGCAAAATGCATTATTGTCGATATCCGCTTTTTGGAGCGCTTTTGATATTCGAAAAACCGACCGGAGAAAAGCGGCCGTATCAAGTAGGTCCTTCATCGACAGAGTACCGCCGGAGCAAGCATAATCCAAAGCATCGCGGATATCGTTGATCCCGGATACCGTAACCTGACCCTCCCGATCGAAATATTCGACGGTATCCCTCGTTTCCTTTAAAAACTCCGAAACCGAATCGAAGTCACTGCTCGGAAATAACTTTTCACAGACCGTTCTCCCGAAAGGGCTTCCGGCCATCGATGTTAAGCGGGACTTGATTTTATTGAACTCAAGCGTTTCCAGGACCTTTCCCGTAATTCGGGCATCCTGTGCCGCCTTTTCAAAGCTTGTATACATTTATGCTTCCTTTTTATCGTCCGATTTCGTTTCTGTGCTATTCGGGGAATCCTCCTTGATATCAGACGGGTCATTCCCTAATTCTTCAAAATTACGAACTGCGGTGACCGCATAACAAACGGTCGAGAATGTTGCCATCAATACGGGTGCGATGAAAATATAATTCGCCAGGTATTTTGTATCCTCCCGCAAAAAGAAAAGTACCGCCAAAGCAATGACAAATAATACCGTGGACACCTTCCCATACCACTTTGAGTGAACGACAAGCATCCTTTGCTGTAGGAAATACGCTCCCCCCAGGATCATGATAATTTCTTTAACCAGAATATAAATAACGACCCAAAGCGGCATTTTGCCGATTAAAAGCATGATGAACGCGGTTGTAAACTGAAAAAGCTTATCCACGAACGGATCGTAGATTTTGCCGAAGTCCGAAATCATGTCATACTTTCGGGCGATATATCCGTCCGCCGCGTCCGTCAACCAAATACCGACGAAAAATGCCAAGGCAAGGATATTGTAGAACTCACCCTTTTCGCCCTCCGCTTGCCCCGCAAAAATAAAGAACCCCATAAAAGGAATGGCAATCAGCCGAACCGTCGTAAGAATATTCGGTAACGTCCATTCCATTCGAAGCTTGCTCAGCATACCGTTTTCCCCTATGCCAAATATTTGGACCGATTCAATTCCTCGAGTGAGATCGTTTTTTTCATTCGCAAACCCTTTTCAATATCCACATCGGAAATCGAACCTTTATGGTAGACAACCAATCGGTTTAGCATTCCCTTCTGAATACACTCGATCGCATGGATTCCCATCAGGCTTGCCATCAAACGATCACGAAGCGTGGGGCGCCCTCCGCGCTGAAGATGTCCGAGGATTGTAGGTCTGGATTCGATTCCCGTAGACTCCTCAATCTTTGCGGCGATTTCGGTTGCGTCTCCGGCACCCTCCGCGACGATTACAATATAGTGCCGCTTCCCCATGTTTCTGCAGTCCAGGATCGTTCGAACGACATCGCGCTCAATATTAAACGGCTGCTCGGGTATCAAGACGACCTCCGCCCCGTTGGCGATGCCGACGTTAAGAGCAATGTACCCGGCCCTTCTGCCCATCACTTCAATCACACTGCATCGCTCATGTGAGGAGGCCGTGTCCCGGAGCTTGTCAATTGCCTCCATTGCAGTATTCATGGCGGTGTCATATCCGATTGTATATTCGGTGCAGGCGATATCGTTATCGATGGTTCCCGGAAGCCCGATGACCGGAACTCCGATACGTGCCAAGTCGCGCGCGCCCTTATAGGATCCGTCCCCTCCGATAACCACCAAAGCTTCCACCCCGAAAACCTTGCACATTTGAGCTCCCTTCAGGACTCCTTCGGGGGTCTCAAATGTTTTGGAACGAGCGGTCATCAAAAAAGTACCGCCTCTTTGAAGCGTCTCGGAAACCTGACGTGTTCCGATTTCATCAAATTCGCCCTTCCAGAGCCCGTGGAAACCCCGGGTGATTCCGAAAACCTTAATTCCGAAATGACTGGCCGCACGAACGACGGCACGGATACTGGCGTTCATTCCCGGGGCATCTCCGCCGCTGGTTAAAACACCGATGGTCGAGATCTTGGGGCGGTCCTTCTCCGGTACGGAGTCATAATTAATAGCCGTCAGCGACTTCAGGTCCGGCAAGTTACTCAGAGAATATTCTTCGGTCATGGTTCATCCTTTCGGCGCAACACGAATATCACGCAACGTATTTCGTTCCGACAACGGGAACAAAAAGTTTCCCAATTATTATACATTCTTACGACTGAAAGGAAAACACAAGAACACGTACTTTGGGTCGTGTCCTTATATGATGACAATGTTATCCTTCCCGCATATACGTGAAAGCTCGAAAAGAATATCATCATTGAGCTCCACAGCGCAGTAATCCGGAAGTTCGACTGTTCTTTTCTCGCCGGACAGATAAATCAGGACCGGAATCGGACCGCGGAAATATCCCAACGCTGCCAGAATTCGCTCATAACCGTTATCCTTGAACGCTCCGTGATAACAAATCGCCAGTTTCCTTCCGTCCGGTGATCCGCTCCTTTCCGTCGGCGGATCCGGCGCTTCGAAAAAACGCGCATCGACAATCGCCTGTTCCTCGGGCTCGAAGAGCGCGGATGCCTTCCTCTTCTCGGAAAGAGGATCGTAATCCTCGTTTTTTTTGAGCTCCTCGATGTACTCAGCAATCAGCTTGGGCTCCTCGTCTTCACGAACACTGATTCTGCCCGAAACCAGAAGCGGCCGGTTCTCCTTGAGTATCGGAGCATAGTCCCGATATGTTCCGGGAAAAGCAATCACCTCGAATATCCCGGTAATATCTTCCATTTGAATGAATGCCATCAGCTCCTGCTTTTTTGTGGTCTTTGTTCGACATGAAACCAGAAGACCGGCCATGACTGCCTTTTCCTGATCCTTCGGTTTATGCTCGGCGATCGCGCTGTCTTCGTCGGATTCCGTTCGGAACAACGAGCTGTCTGCGTTTGTTCGGTCCGATATCATTCGTGTATATTCTTCAAGCGGATGCCCCGATACATAAATTCCGAGAACCTCTTTTTCGCGAGCGAGCATTTCCGATGTCGGATACTCTTCGATCTCCGGGTATAACGGCTCGCTCTCGGTCACATCCGCATCTGATTCATTCATTGAAAACAGAGATAACTGTCCTTCCATCAAATGCTTTCGCGCATTTTGAAGCTGTGTGACAAACGGATCGGCGGCCGCGACCATTCTTGATCGAAAAATACCGAAACAGTCGAGTGCCGAAGCATAGATCAAACTTTCCACCATCTTTTTATTGATTTCCAGGCGATCCATCCGACGCAGAAAATCTCCGAGCGAAGCAAACTTCCCTTTCTCGTCTCTTTCCTCAATCAGTCGGTTGATGGCCGCCTCCCCGACATTCTTAACGACGGATAATCCGATACGGATCCTTCCTTCTCCCTCCGTCGTAAATCGGGCCTGACTCAGGTTCACATCCGGCGGCAGAACCCGAATTCCCATTCTTTTACAGCAACCGATATACCATGCCGCCTGGGAAAGATTACCGCGGTAACTGTTGAGCATTGCGGCCATGAATTCGGTGGGGTAATAGTATTTGAGGTATGCGGTAAAATATCCTACCACCGCATATGCCGCGGCATGCGACTTGTTGAACGCGTATCCCGCAAAATGGGAAACATCATCGAAAATTTTCTCCGCAACTTTCTCCGGAACGCCGCGCTTAATCGCTCCGTCAACCTTTCTTTGCAGTTCGTCGAAGCCCCCGTAAATAAATGTCTTTCGGTACTTTTCCATAATCGACGCTTTTTTCTTGGACATCGCACGTCGAATATTGTCCGACTGCCCCATGGAAAAACCGGCCAAATCGCGGACGATTTGCATGACCTGCTCCTGATAGACCATGCACCCGTAAGTTACGTTCAAAATCGGTTCGAGCAGAGGATGCACATAGCGAATCCGGGAAGAATCGTGTCGGGCCTTCACATACTGCGGAATCTGGTCCATCGGCCCCGGACGATAAAGAGATATTCCAGCAATTATATCTTCCAGAGAAGCCGGTGCCAATTCCTTCATGAAGGACGTCATTCCCGCGCTCTCAAGCTGAAAAACACCCTCCGTTTCACCGCGCCCGATCATTTCAAAAACATTCGGATCGTCCATCGGAATCCGATCAAAGTCAATATGAATCTCTCGGTTCGTGAAAACCATTTCCGCCGTGTCGCGCATCACGGTCAGTGTCCGAAGACCGAGAAAATCGAATTTCAGGAGCCCGATTGCTTCGACGTTGTTTTTGTCAAACTGTACGACGACCGCGTCTTCGTTTTTGGCAAGAGGAGCCAGATCCGTCAGCGGGACGCTGGAAATTACGACTCCCGCCGCATGTGTCGAGGCATGCCGCGGCATTCCCTCAAACTTCATCGCCGTATCCAGCACGTTTTTTGCGACCGGGTCCTCACGGTACTCTTTCTTTAGCTCCGCCGATATACTCAGCGCTTTACTGATGGTCATTCCGATTTCCGAAGGAATCATCTTTGCCATCTTATCCGACTGGGCATATGGGACATCCAACGCCCTCGCAACGTCCCGGACACAAGCTCTTGCCGCGAGTGTTCCGAAGGTGATTACCTGCGCAACCCGGTCGGCTCCGTATTTCTGTGTAACATAATCAATGACTTCTTGTCTTCGCTCATAGCAGAAATCAATATCGAAATCCGGCATGCTTACGCGTTCGCTGTTCAGGAATCGCTCGAAAATCAACCCGTATCGAATCGGATCGATATTCGTTATCCCCAGAGAATATGCCACCAGTGAACCGGCTCCCGAGCCTCGGCCCGGTCCGACAATAATACCGTGATCCCGGGCATATTTGATAAAATCCCAAACGATCAGATAGTAATCGGTGTACCCCATTTCGTTGATGACACCGAGTTCATATTCGAGTCTTTCCCTGTATTCGTTGTTCTTTTCCGGGCTAATCTCGTCCGAAATCCTCGTGAAAAGACCTTTCTCGGAAATGTCTTGGAGAAATAGCTCATTGCTTTGATATGTATCGGGAATCTCAAAACTGGGAAGATGGATCCGGCCGAAGGTATAGCCGGCGCGGCACATGTTCGCGATTTTGGATGTGTTTGCGATTGCGGAGGGTACGCCTGAAAAGTACTCCATCATCTCCGCTTCGGATTTTACGTAAAAATCATCGGTTGGCATGCGCATACGATCCGTGTCCGATACATGTTTTCCGGTCTGCATGCAAAGAAGCACATCGTGTGCGGAGGCATCGGTACGCCTAAGGTAGTGACAGTCGTTGGTCGCGACCAAAGGAATCCCGGTCTCATTGGATATCTTGATCAATTGCTGGTTGACCCTCGACTGAGCGGGGATCTGATTGCTCTGTATCTCCAGATAGTAGCCGTCTTCTCCAAAAATTTCGGCGTATGTAAGCGCGATCTTCTTCGCTTCATCGAAACGATCCCTCAATATCGCACGGGAGACTTCTCCGGCCAGGCATGCGGACAGTCCGATTAATCCGCGGGAATGCTCGCGAAGCAGTTCAAGGTCGATTCGCGGTTTGTAATAGAATCCCTCGGTGAACCCCTTGGATATCAACCGGTTCAAATGAATAAGACCTTCCTGGTCGCGCGCGAGAAGGACGAGATGGTACGGCTCGCGATCCTCGCTGCCTTCCTTGAGAAAACGGCTTCTCGGAGCAACATAGCACTCACAACCGAGAATCGGATGGATCCCCTCTTCCTGCATAATCCGATAAAAATCAACCGTTCCGTACATGACTCCGTGGTCCGTAACGGCACATGAACTCATGCCGAGTTCCTTCAGCCGCTTCGCCAGGTCCCGAATTCGGATGGCTCCGTCCAAAAGACTGTATTCGGTATGCAGATGCAAATGGGTGAATCCCATCGGCGTTGTGAGCGAAGGAACCATGAATTCTCCTTTATTTTCTTCTTTCGCCCCGGATTACAATTATCAGATCCCGTAAGCGAGCCGCTTCTTCAAAATCCAGCTGTTTGGCCGCCTCTTTCATTTCTTTTTCGAGACGGATCGACAATTTGTCAAGCTCGGGACGTGTCATCGGAGGTTTTTTACCCTCCGCCAGCATGTTGACGGAGGCTTCATCGATTGTTTGTTCCCCTCCGATCGCCTCGATCGTATCCAACACGTTCCGAACTTCCTTCACGATACTGCGCGGCGTGATTCCGTTCTTTTTATTATAAGCGATTTGGATCTCCCGGCGACGGTTTGTTTCGGAAATCGCGGAGAACATCGAATCGGTTATATTATCCGCATATAAAACGACTCGTCCGTGAATATTTCTCGCGGCGCGGCCGATAATCTGAATCAAAGAGCGTGCGGACCGAAGGAAGCCCTCCTTGTCCGCATCAAGGATCATCAGCAGAGACACTTCCGGCAAATCTAGACCCTCGCGAAGCAGGTTAATACCGACCAACACATCAAATTTTCCCTGTCGAAGATCCCGAAGTATTTTCATCCTTTCGACGGTCTCCACGTCCGAATGAAGGTATCGGACCCGAATTTTTTCTTCCTCAAGAAAATCCGTAAGATCCTCCGCCATTTTTTTCGTCAACGTTAATACCAGGGTCCGCTCACCTCTTTTGGTGTTCTCGTGAATTTCCCCGATAATATCATCGATTTGCCCTTCGACCGGACGAACGTATATCTCGGGATCAACCAGTCCGGTCGGACGAATAATCTGCTCCGCGGTGTTCTTACTGTGCTCCGCCTCGTACACGGATGGGGTCGCGGATACAAAGATGGTCTGCCCCATTCTCTCCTCAAATTCACGGAAGGTCAGCGGGCGATTGTCAAACGCCGACGGAAGGCGAAATCCATAGGAGACAAGACTCTCTTTTCTGGATCGATCCCCATTGTACATCGCTCCGATTTGAGGGATCGTCACGTGCGACTCATCAATCATCAGCAAATAATCCTTCGGGAAAAAATCCATCAGCGTATAGGGAGGT
This sequence comes from Clostridiaceae bacterium, assembly GCA_012729635.1. Lineage (GTDB taxonomy): Bacteria > Bacillota > Clostridia > Saccharofermentanales > Saccharofermentanaceae > JAAYCT01. The sequence goes on from JAAYCT010000024.1 coordinate 69,179, forward strand.
GATCCGGGTTCGCGCTGAGAAATATGACGGGAATAATTTTCAATGCCCTTACAAAAACCCGTTTCCCGGAGCATTTCCATATCATATCGAGTCCTTTGTTCCAACCGGTACGCCTCAATCACTTTTCCGGCTTGGTTGAGCTCCCGAACCCGCGCATTGAGTTCTTGATCAATCGTTTCCGTCGCGCGAATCAGCTTCTCGTCGCCCGTTGCGTAATGAGACGCCGGAAAAATCGATGTGTAATTTCTGGTGAACTGAACTTTACCGGACACATGATGCACTTCCGAAATTTTTTCGATCTCGTCACCGAAAAAGCTGACTCGTGTTAAGAGATCTTCCGACCACGGAGGAAAGATATCAAGCGTGTCTCCTCGGACCCGGAACGTTCCGCGCGTCAATTCGAAATCATTGCGCACATAACGAATGGATATCAACTCCCGAATCACCTTTTCCCGTGATTTCTTCATTCCCGGCCGGAGACTGACCATCAAGTCCCTGTAATCCTGAGGATCCCCCAATCCGTATATGCATGAAACGGAAGCGACCACGATCACGTCTCGTCTTTCAAGCAAAGACGAGGTCGCGCTGTGACGCATCCGATCAATCTCATCGTTAATGGAGGAGTCCTTTTCGATATAGGTATCCGATGCGGCGATATACGCTTCGGGCTGGTAGTAATCGTAATAAGAAACAAAAAACTCAACGGCATTGTCCGGGAAAAGAGCCTTGAATTCTGCGCAAAGCTGAGCCGCCAGTGTCTTATTGTGCGCGATAATCAGTGCCGGGCGCTGAGTCTGTTCAATGATTTTTGCCATGGTGAATGTCTTCCCGGATCCGGTTACACCCAGAAGCGTTTGAGCGGGAAGCCCTTCGTTTAATCCGTCGACCAGACTTTGGATTGCCGCCGGCTGGTCTCCCATCGGTTTCATTTCCGAAGCAATCCGAAAGGGCTTCGACGACAACTTTATTTCTTGAATGTCCGCACGAGAATCTTTTCGGGTCAACATCATCACCCCCTCGAAAAAGAATATCATTAACAGAACAATTGTTCAATTCTTCCGCCGACCCGTTTTTGGATGATTCCCTTGCGAAACGAAATAACCCCTTCTTTTTCGCATCAAAAAAAACACATGAAATCGGAAAAATGAAGGTGAAAAGTAAAAAAATGCAAAATGAAACATACAAGTCGGGGAAACCGTACTATAATACTATGTAAATGACAAACAAAAGGAGGCTTCTTTCATGTTTCCGACAATACAAGTAACGAAGACCACCCAACCGCGCAAACGTCCGGTTCCCGGAGAAACCCTTCCGTTCGGTGTCTTCTTTTCCGATCATATGTTCTCCATGGACTATGTGGAGGGACAGGGCTGGATGAACCCGCGAATCGAGCCTTTCGGGCCGATTCAACTGGAACCGACCGCAATGGTCTTCCATTACGGTCAAGCGGTTTTCGAAGGTCTGAAGGCATATCGATGCCCGGACGGAAGCATCAACCTTTTTCGCCCTCTTCTCAATTTTAAGCGTCTGAATCGCTCCGACGAGCGCTTGGTTATTCCCGCTCTCGACCCTGAATTTTGCGTGCAGGCCACCATTGAGTTGGTCCGTATGGATAAGGATTGGATCCCAACCGGCGAAGGAGAATCCCTATATATCCGGCCGTTCGTTTTCGCGACGGACCAATTTCTCGGTGTCCGCCCCTCTAAGACCTATCGCTTCATGATTCTGCTTTCCCCTTCCGGGGCTTACTATCCGCAGGGAATCGATCCGGTAAAGATTTATGTCGAGGATCGCTATGTTCGTGCCGTTCGCGGCGGAACCGGCTATACCAAATGCGCCGGCAATTACGCGGCAAGTCTGATCGCTCAGGATATAGCCCATAAGAAGGGTTACGTTCAGGTACTCTGGCTGGACGGAGTCGAACAGAAATATATTGAAGAGGTCGGGTCCATGAATATCCTGTTTGTTATCGACGGGAAACTGGTCACGCCCGAGTTGAACGGAAGCATTCTTCCCGGCATTACACGACAGTCCTGTATTGAACTGGCCGAGTCGCTGGGTATTCGGGTGGAGGAACGAAAAGTCTCAATCGATGAAATTATTGATGCGGGTAAAAGCGGTCGTCTTACCGAGGCGTTCGGATCCGGAACCGCCGCCGTTATTTCTCCCGTGGGTCAGCTGAAGTACGGAGATACCGAGATTATTATCAATAACAACCAAATCGGTCCGGTTTCCCGTCTGTTTTACGATACGATTACCGGTGTTCAAAGCGGAAAACTCGAGGATAAACTCGGGTGGATCGTTAAAGTTTAGTTTTTGCCAAAGGGCGAGATCGCACCGTACGGTGCGATCTCGTTACTGTGTCTGGTATGATATTATTTCATATATTCTGAATATATTTACCATTTTTGATATACTGATCCCGAGTAACATGAATCTAATTCATTTATTGAGGTAATCGATTGAATTCGTTCGAATATTTTCGTAGAAAAGCCAACCTTACACAAAAAGAGGTCGCGGAAGCACTCGGCCTGGATCAAACGACGGTTTCCCGCTGGGAGCGCGGACGCAAGCTTCCGCGAGCCGAGCGCTTGCCGGCGATTGCAATCCTGTACCGTTGCTCGGTTGACGACTTGCTCCGTCCGAACCGACCGGTATCCGGTTAGTTTTTATTGACTTGTTTGATAACCGGTGATACATTTCAATCAACGACTATCGAATCAATCCAGGAGGCAGTACATGATTGACGCACCCTATATCCGACGGTTTTTTGCTCTACTGTTTGACGTGATTATCTCTGTTTCTCTTTTCATGGGAATCGCAATGTTTATCCGTAGAATGCTGTTGCCGTTTCCCATCGAGGAATTTTTCGCTTTCAACGATGAGGCTCTGCTTCGGGTTTATCTCTATTTTGCGGCATTCTATTTCGTATACGTGTTCCTTTTCTCGGCGCTGTTATCCTCGTCCCCCGGCAAAATTTTAGTCAATATCGACGAGGAGTATTATCGCGGACATTCGTTCCTTAATCTTTTTCTGCGATCGCTCATCAAAACAATCACCGTCCTTCTCGGACCGGTGATGATGATGGTTTCATTGGTCGTTGCGCTTATGGGGAAATCCCACCATACTCTTCATGATTTGGCGGCTCGGACTCGTGTGACCGAGGAAACACGCTCCGCGAGACTGATCGGGCTGTTTTTTATTGCGGCGGCCGTCGCACTGATATTCATTTTTTACGATCATTATATGCGTAACCTGGTGTTTGATTTTTCAAGCATTCCTTTGCCCTCGCTGTATTAGCGATCACACCTTTAGGTTTCTGAGAAATGATCAAGCCCGGTAAATGCCGGGCTTTGTCCTGCGGTTTATTCCGTGCCGAAAGAAAATATTACCCGCTTATTCCCCCGGGAAGACAATTCCCCATTGCGCCCGCAGACGATCCGCCAGAGCCATAATATGAAGCGTTTCCGACAGCGGCATGACGTCACTTTCTTTCTTCCCGGAACGGACGCACTGAACCACCTCTGCCGCTTCGTACTGATATCCGGTCGATCGATACTCCGGGCAAAAAATCTCGGAGGGCTCGCTTTTGAAAAATCCGTCGTCTCCCCTCTCGGTCCAAGCTGCACTCCTGCCCATCCAGAAATCCTGAATGTTGATATATCCCTTGGTTCCGATAATTTTCATCTGATTGGATAGAAGCGTATCAATCGATACCGAAGCGGCCGCGGTAAAATAATCATTTCCAAAGAGACGGTTCCTCTGCCCGTATCGAAAAACCGCCTCGAAAGAAGAATCGACACCCGTTACGGCCTTGCTGACCGTCGATACGATTTCCGTCGGGCGATTTTTGAAAAGCATCCCGAAAAATGAAAGCGGGTAAACACCCAAATCGAGAAGTGCCCCGCCGCCTTTTTCAATTGCGACCGTCCGACGATCTTCTTCCGTCATCAGCTCCATGCCGAAATCACAATAGGCGCGAAGGACGGTACCGATCCGCCCGTCGCGAATCCATTCCCTAACTTTTACGGTAACCGGCAAAAACCGGGTCCACATCGCCTCCATTAAAAAAGCGTTATGATCCCGAGCACAAGCGATCATCCGTTCGGATTGAGCGGCGTTCAAGGCGAAGGGCTTTTCGCACAGCACCGGTATACCGCGTGACAGAAAAAGCTCCGCTGTTTTCTGATGCTGTGTGTTCAGATTGGAAATATAAACCGCGTCGACCAGCGATGCATCCGCCATTTTTTCGTAAGAATCATACGCAATCAACTTCGGAAAAAGCGATTGATGCTCCCGAACAAATTCCTCTGCCCGCGTTTTCGAGTGCGACGCAACCGCGGCGAGTGTCACATCCGCAAGTTCACCGAGCCCTGCGGCAAAACGACGCGCAATCGCTCCGGGACCCGCGATACCAAATCGAAACATACTCATACTTCAATCTCCCTTCCGGCATTTCTTCGGGATTATTACGGATGAAAGTATCGGTTCCTCAGGGTCTCATGGATTGGTAAGGAACCGTTTCCGTGACGCGAATGATCGGGTCCAGGCGGACCCCCGCCTGATACTCGGATGTCGACAAAGCATTATGGGCACCGCGCTTGATCGACTCAATAATAATATAAGCCGTATTATTGATTCGAAGCTCGAGCCGCTCCGGTTCGATTTGATTGGAAAGCAACTCCGTCGAATCCAGAGCAGTCCCCCGGATCATGCCGCCCGCTTCCTGAAGATTCAGGTTTTTTGTCTCCTTCATCTCGGAAATCTCCGTCGCGTTGTAATCATATGACTCAAAGAATACGATCGGAATCCCGATTTCGTCAAAAGGAACATAATCCGAACGATTTAAAGTGACTTCCCGATAAATATCCGGAATATCATCTCCGTTCAGATCCGTTTGTATCGTAGACATATTGTAGTACAAATCCACCCCGTTTTTTGATCGAAGCATGTGGTTATATACCACGTCATAGGCTTCATACAGCTTGCGTCGGAACTCATATTTCCGGCCCGGAATAAGCGAACTCATGCCGGAGCTTGCGTACAGTTTATCCCCGGCATAAATGCTTTCGATGCAATACATGACGTCTATTTGCTCTTTTTCGTCCGTGTTCATCATACGGAGAAACTCCCGCGCTCCTCGAAAATTCGATGTCCCCGCTCCGAATGCAACGAGAATGATATCGTAAGCCGGCTTTTCGACACGAATCCGATCCGCGATCGTCAAAAGGCACGCCACACCCGAAGCGTTGGATTGAATTCCGTCACGAACCCAATGGATCTCTGTCTCTTCCGTTTCCTCCGGCGGTTGTGTTTCGTTCCCGTCGTCCTTGGGAATATTCATAGAAGAAATATCGTAATGTGCGCCGACGACCACCGTTTTTTGAAGGGGAGAATAGATTTCTCCTTCCTCCCGATGCATAAATCCCTCACCGGGAATTCTAACGATATAATTGGCCGACTTTTTGGTACGGTAATCATCGTAAAACTCCTGAACCTCAACCGTGTATCCCATTTTTTCAAATTCCTCGCGAATAAACTGCCCCGCTTCTCTTTCCTCCTCGGAATACGCATATCGCTCCGGAAAGCTCGTCGCAAAAGCAACCGCGGTATTGGCGCCGAAAAAACCGAAATCGGCAGGTTTAACTTCCTCTTCGCTTTTTTCGCCGAGGCAGCCGGAGAAAAGGATCTGAGAAAGGATAATCAGAAAAGTCAGCCATGAAACGAAGAACCGTGCACCCGTTTCCGACCCGCATTTTTTCTTTGGAGAATCCATCATAAAAACGCCCGCCTTAATGACATATTTCGGCTAAAGCCGTCTCATAAAACTTCAGCGCCGTATCGAAGGGAACCCGATCAATAACCGGTTTTTTCAACGGTCCGATCCGAATCAGTTCGACGGTCTTTCCCGGCTTTCCGATCGAATGAGCAATCCGTTTCATCAGCGCATCTTTGGTTACCTCGGTCAATATCTGCGGTAGGCCCAGCCTATCATACAGTCTGTGCATTGCGACAGAAGGACAATGAGCCAGTAAAGATAATGCCATCGCCTCTCCGGGGGTGTATTTAAGAAAGCGAAAATAGCATTCAATCCCATCCGCAAGATCTTTTCCGAACGCCAAGAGTTCGGGCTGTGATTTGTGAATATTCCCGCCGATACGAAGAGCATCTTCGATAAGAGCATCCAAATCCTTCGATGAAGCGAGCGCATGCAGCAAAGAAGGATCGTCAATCAGCCCGTACTGAATAATCTGAGCAATGCCGTTCGCAAGGTATCGTGCGGGAAGAGTTTTAAGAAATGTAATGTCAACAACCGCGTATGCCGGACTCATCGGTACACGAATCATGTCCTTCCGGCTTTGAAAATGAAGTGTCGAATGGGTGGCCATAACGGATTCCAGCATAGAAAGCATTGTGGTCGGGACCAGTATACTCTTGATCCCCTTCCCGAAGGTGGAAGCCGCAAAAGTCGCAACATCGATTACTCCTCCGCCTCCGAGCGCAATCACATAATCATAGTCCAGATCGGAAAGGCGCTCATATATAGCCGAAAGCATCTCCGTATTTTTAGACGAGGGATTGCCGTCGATAATGACGTGCGCCGGAACTCCTCCCGTGCCGGAAAAAGCCTCCGAAAACTTCTTCATGTAATAACCGGAAACCTCACGGTCCGTCACAATCAGAGCTCGACCCGAGCCGTGTGCCCCCGATAGATATTCTGCCGTGCATTTACCGGCAATCATCTGCCCGATATCGATCGGACATTGGTTTTCGATTACGAGTCTTTTCGCTTGCATATAACCTCCGTAAAAGTCACTCTCAATATCATATCATTTTTCCGCTTCATGTGTGAATGTGGTAATATTAGTACTTGGAATTTTACTTTAATCGGGGAGCCATATCATGACCATCAATGAATCATTTTTCGATCAAGTCGTCCGGACCCGGTTTGCACCCAGTCCCACAGGGATGATGCACATCGGAAATCTTCGGACAGCGCTCTATGAATACCTGATTGCCAAATCCGCGGGCGGGAAGTTTATTTTGCGAATTGAGGACACCGATCGCGGGCGATTGGTCGAGGGGGCGGTGGACGTGATTTACCGGACACTTCGTACCGCCGGGCTGACTCATGATGAAGGTCCCGATATCGGCGGTCCTTCCGGCCCGTATGTTCAGAGTCAGCGAATGAGTCTTTACCTTCCTTATGCGCAGCAATTGGTGCGTGAAGGTCACGCTTATTATTGCTTTTGTTCCAAGGAGAGGCTTGAGTCTCTTCGCTCCGATTCCGATGCTTCCGACGTAATCGGATATGACCGAAAATGTCGGACGCTTTCCGATAAAACCGTTTCCGAAAATCTTCATGCCGGGGTCCCGTTCGTTATCCGTCAAAAGATGCCGCTTTCGGGATTTACTGTTTTCGAGGATCGGGTGTTCGGGAAAATCACCGTTCCCAACAAGGAGCTGGAGGACCAGGTTCTAATCAAAGCGGACGGATTCCCTACGTATAATTTTGCCAATATCGTCGATGATCATCTGATGGGAATCACACACGTGGTCCGGGGAAGCGAATACCTTTCATCGACACCGAAATATAATCTTTTATACGAGGCCTTCGGATGGGACATCCCTTGCTATGTTCACCTCCCGTTGATCCAGGGCAGAAATCCGGACGGTACCGTCGGAAAGCTCTCCAAGCGCCACGGGGCGACCGGTTTCGACGATTTGATTGCCGAGGGGTATCTTCCGGAAGCAATCATCAATTACATCGCGCTTTTGGGGTGGTGTCCGAAGGACGATACCCGGGAGCTTTTCACCCTCAACGAGCTCATCGATACGTTTTCTATCGACGGGATCAGCAAGTCTCCGGCAACGTTCGATTATGATAAGCTGGAATGGTTCAACGCGGAATATATTCGAAAAATGAGCGATGAGGACTTTATCGTACATGCGAAGCCCTATTTCGAAGAACTTCAAGATATCGGACCGGAATCGTACCCGCTGATGATCGAGATGCTCAAGCCTCGAATCACAAAATTCGGACAGATTCCGGAAAAACTCTCTTACGTAAATGATCTTCCCGATTATGATCCGGAGCTCTTCGATCATAAGAAGAGTAAATCCTCCGCTGAATCCGCAAAAACGGTACTTGATCATTCAGTGCCTATTTTACAAAATCTTTCGCAATGGACCGCTGAGGCTATCTTGACGGCTTTAACCGATTTAGCCGAAGGGCTTGACGTAAAAAAATCCGCCGTCATGTGGCCCGTCCGGATTGCCGTAACCGGAATGCCGGTAACTCCGGGAGGCGCCGTAGAAGCGTTGCTTTTACTCGGTCGCGACCGCTCCCTTTATCGGATCACAAAATCCCTGCAACGTTTGAATTCTTGATAAGCATTTCATATCGCCCGTCGGGCGATCGGTTCGGAGGTAAAACATGAACGAAGCCGGCAATTTTATTTTCGATATGATCAAGGAAGACATCGGACCGGGAGGACGATTCGAAGGAATGCGTGTTCACACTCGATTTCCTCCGGAACCGAACGGATATTTACATATCGGTCACGCCAAGGCTTTGGAAATCAATTTCGTTGCCGCCGAGCGATTCGGCGGATTATGTAATCTTCGAATGGATGACACCAATCCGACCCGTGAGGAGGAAGAATTCGTTGAAGCAATCAAAGAAGATATCCGATGGCTCGGCCACGATTGGGAAGATCGGTTTTTTTATGCGTCGAATTATTTTGAGCAGATGTATAATTACGCGGTCGAATTGATTCAAAAAGGTCTCGCCTACGTCTGCGAATTAACGCCGGAAGAAGTGCGCAAGTATCGGGGCGATTTAACGACCCCGGCACAAAGCCCGTACCGGGATCGTCCGATCGAGGAAAGCTTACAGCTGTTCCGTATGATGCGTGAAGGAAAATTCGAGGACGGAAAAATGACTTTGCGCGCAAAAATCGACCTGACCTCCGGAAATTTCAATATGCGTGATCCGGTAATCTACCGCATCAATCGCATTCCCCACCACAACACAAAGGATCGTTGGTGCGTATATCCGATGTATGATTTCGCACATCCGCTCGAAGACGCGATTGAAAAAATCACCCACTCCCTTTGCTCACTGGAGTTTGAGGCGCATCGGCCGCTTTATGACTGGGTCATTATGAATTGCTCCGTCCCCGCAAAGCCGAGACAAATCGAATTCGCGCGTCTGGGAATCACCCATACGGTCTTATCAAAAAGAAAGCTTCGCACTCTGATTGAAAGCGGCATCGTCGACGGATGGGATGACCCCAGAATGCCCACCCTTTGCGGCTTGAGACGCAGAGGGTACACCCCGGGTTCCATCCGGATCTTTCACGAGAGAAACGGAGTATCAAAAGTCAACAGCGTTGTCGATTATGCGTTCCTCGAGCATTGTCTCCGTGAGGACCTGAATCAAAACGCAAAGCGGGTCATGGCGGTCCTTCGCCCGATTCAATTGGAGATCACAAATTACCCCGCGGGGAAATCGGAGCTTTTCGAGGTGGAAAACAATCCGGAAAAACCCGAGGACGGAACACGAGAGGTGTGCTTTTCACGCGAACTCTTCATTGAGAGCGAAGACTTCGCTGAAAACCCCGAAAAAAAGTTCTACCGTCTTTTCCCCGGGAATGAAGTACGGCTTAAATCCGCTTACGTGATCCGTTGTACCGGCTTTGAAAAAGATGAGTTCGGTAATGTATGTAGAGTTTTCGCCGAATACGATCCCGAGAGTCGTGGCGGAAACACGTCGGACGGAAGAAAAATTAAATCAACCATCCACTGGGTTGACGCCAATGCATCGATCAGGGCAACCATCCGCTTATACGATCGTTTGTTTGACGTTGAGGAACCGGATCTTTCCGACTGCAATTATTTGGAGCATATCCGTCCCGATTCGCTGGTTGTCGTACAAGGCGCGCGGGTCGAAAAATCGCTTGAGAACGCAACCGCCGGAGAGCGATTCCAGTTTTTAAGGCAGGGATATTTTTGCTTGGATAAAAAAGATTCCACCGGCGATCAGCCCGTTTTTAACCGGGCGGTCTCTCTCCGCGACAGCTATCGTCCGAACAAAACGTAGCGTAAAAACCGTTACCGAATCGACTATTCAACCGTGCAGAAACGATATCCCGTCAGGTAATCCGTTTTCCGATCGGCGGGAATGATTGCGGCGGGAAAGTTTTTATGATGAACCGCATCCGGATAAAGCTGTGTTTCCAGACATATCCCGCCGTATTTCCCGTAAGGTTGATCCCCCTTGGACTCACCGGTCAGATGATTGCCGGTATACACCTGAAGACCCGGAAAATTCGTGAACACCTCCATCTTGCGTCCGCTTTTCGGATCCGTAAGGTATGCGGCCATCCGCGTGGCGTCGCCGTCGGTATTCAGACAGAAATTCTGATCCAGGCCTTGAGAGCAAATAATCTGCGGATCCTGACTGCCGATAAATTTACCGACCGGAGACGGAACCGTGAAGTCAAAGACAGTCCCCCGTACGGCGGAGATTTCTCCGTTTGGAACATTATCAACCGCCTTGTCGGTCATTGTGTCCGCATCAATAAACAGAACGTGGTCGGAAACCGAACCGGAATCTTCTCCGGCCAAATTGAAATAGGCGTGATTCGTCGGTGAGAAAACAGTCGGTGCGTCGGAAATTCCCGAAAATACAATAAGCAGCGTCATGTCACGGGTAAACGCGAATAAAACCTGTGCGCTCAGATTCCCGGGAAAGCCGCAGGCGCCGTCCGGCGAAAGGTAGTCCATCCGAACCGCTTCCCCTTCGATATGAAAAGAGTTCCGAATTCCGGTTTTTTCCAAATAAATACGCGCATCCTCTTCGCGGAGCACGGTTGCGTTCCAAAAAACGTTTTGAAAACACGGTGTTCCCCCGTGTAAATTGTTGTCACCGTCGTTTTTCGGAATTCTATATGTAACCCCGTCAATCGTAAATTCCGCTCCCTTGATTCGATTCGCGCTTCTTCCGACGGTCGCTCCGTGCCAGGCACGATTATCCAGATATCCGTCCAGGTTTTTGTACCCGAGCAATATGTCGGAAAATGCACCGCTGCGATCCGGCACCTGAATTCGTGTAATGGTCGCTCCGAAATTAATCACCGAAAAGGATGCGCCCGTTTTGTGTCGCAAAGTATATTCAAACGAAGAATCGTCATATTTTCCCGGAAACTCTCGGGACGGATACGGCATGATTGTGACCGACATGATTCTGTTCCCCCAATCGATTGGATTTTCATAAGACATAGTACCACGAAGCAGAACGAATCACATCTACTGCTTTGATTTCTCATACCGCTCCGGAGCTTTTGCCGGCTCAAACGGTTTCGGTACATCGATCCTCGTCTCCTCGGCGGCCGCCTCCGCGAGTCGGATCAGTTCCTTTTGACTATCCAGTTTTCTTTTTCCGCGCAAATCAAGCTTGTGATAGGATCCGTCCGGCTGAAGAAAATGGCTCCGGATCGTATCGTCGAGCCCGACCTTAAGAACCTCGAAGACCCGTGCCCTGCATTCCGCGTCTTCCACGGGAAACAGAAGCTCGATTCTCCGATCCAGATTTCTCGGCATCCAGTCTGCCGACGAAAGATAGATATCCTCTTTCCCGTCGTTGAAAAAATAGAAAATCCGTGAATGCTCCAGAAAACGGCCGGTAATCGAGCGAACCGTAATATTTTCCGATAACCCCTTCGCTCCCGGAATCAGACAACAAATCCCTCGCACAATCAAATCAATTTTTACGCCGGACAAGGAAGCCTCATACAGTTTATCAATAACCGTCGCGTCAACAAGAGAATTAATTTTTGCGATGATTATCGCTTTTTTACCGGACTGAGCATTTTGAATCTCACGGTCGATTTTTCGGACAATAAAGTTTTTCAGCAAAAGCGGCGCAGGCACAAAACGTCTCCACTCCGGCGGCTCCGAAAACCCGGAAAGCATGTTGAAAAACTCGGAGGCATCAATTCCGAAGGGCTCGGATGCGGTAAACAATCCGATGTCTGTGTAAACACGTGCGGTGATATTGTTGTAGTTTCCTGTTCCCAAATGCAGATATCTTCGAATACCCGTTTCTTCCGAGCGAACGACCAGGGTAATCTTGCTGTGCGTTTTCAGACCGACCATTCCATAAATGACATGACAACCGGCGTTTTCGAGTTTTTTCGCCCAGTTGATGTTGTTCTCTTCGTCAAAGCGGGCTTTCAGTTCCACCAAGACCATGACCTGTTTGCCGTTTTCCGCCGCTAACGCCAGGGCATCGATAACCGGTGAATGATTACTTACCCGATAAAGCGTTTGCTTGATCGCCAGGACGTTCGGATCCTCGGCGGCCTCTCGAAGAAAACGGACAACCGGATCAAATGTTTCATACGGATGATGAACGAGGCGATCCTTTTTCGCAATTTGATCAAATATATTCTCCTCCCCCTCGAACATCGCCGCCTGAGCCGGTCGGTGCGACGGGTCACAAAGCGAAGGATAATCGGTCGAGAGCCTCGAATACAATTTCATCAGGAATGTTAGATCGATCGGTCCGCTTAAGGAGAAAATGTCCTTTTTTTCAATGGAGAGTGATTCGGTAATAAATTTCAGCAGACGGCCGTCGATTCCTTCATTTACCTCAAGACGGATGATTTCTCCCCAACGTCTCAGACGAACCTGCTCCTCGATCTCCTTCAAAAGATCCTCAGCCTCATCCTCGTCAATGTCCAGGTCGGCATTTCGCATCACACGATAAAGACCCGTGGAAACCACCCTGGCTCCGGAAAACAAGGCGGGCACATGAGCACGAATAATTTGCTCGATCGGCACAAATCCGATTCCGTTCGATAGCCGCACCTCAAACAATCTCGGAACAACGGTCGGAATCTGCAAAGTAGCGAACCGGAGCTCCTCGTCATCCATCGACGAATCCTGCTTCCGGTCGAGTGCACCCTCAATCAGGATTGCCAGGTTCAACTGCCGGCTGTAGATCAGAGGAAACGGACGAGCCGCATCGACGGCCATCGGTGTCAGAATCGGATATAAAGTGGTGTGAAAATATTGATCCGCCGTTGCCTTCCCCTTCTTGTCGAGCTCATCGTAATCAAGAAGGAAAATGCCGTGCGCCCTTAAACTCGGAAGAAGCGAACGGGAATACGTCGAGTACATCAGTGCCATGCTGCGGCGGGTCTTTACATCTATGCGCGAAAGCTGCTCTCCGACCGTCAGCCCGGAGATTTCCCTTTCGTTATAGTTCACGCTGAGCATATCGCGCAAAGACGCGACACGGACGATATAAAACTCGTCCAGATTCGATGCCGTTATCGAAAGAAACTTCAGTCTTTCCAATAACGGGTTTTTCGTGTCCCGAGATTCAAAAAGAATCCGGTCGTTAAATTCGAGCCAACTGAGCTCGCGGTTGAAATAACGTTCCGAATCGGATTCGATTCCGGCGTTGTCACGCATTTTTACCGTTTCCGATCTGCTCTCTTTCCTGTCCTTCGATTTTCCGCTTGTCATCTCGGTTGCCTCCGAAGTTTTAGGGTCGGATTAATTCCGAAAACCTGGCGGAACAGATCGGCGTTGTGGTTGAACGCCCACTGTTCGAACGTCAGGTCAAAGGCACTGTCACAAGTAATATCCAACGAATCGGTGCCGACCGTAATGGCAACGTTTCGAAGCTTCTGACGATGGGAAGCATCCATCGCGTCCGCTAAACGCATCATCGCCGTTAACTTCGAGACAACCGTTCTTCGCTCGGTGGAAAGATATTGATAATAGCGGTCCGTAAATAAATCGGACTGCGTATAAAAACGGGCAATGCAGGCCACGCTTTCCCGTTCAAGCTCACTCAAGCCGATCAACTCGGTCGTGTTAATGATATGGTAGGAGCGCGAGCTGTGATTGCTGACATGGATATATTTCCCCACCTCATGCAAAATAGCGCATACCCGAAGCAGGAGTCTTTCTCTGTCGGACATGCCGTGAAACCGTCTTCCCGAATCGAAAATCATCAATACGTTGCTCTCAACGTGCTCGATGTGCTTTTTGTCACAACGGTAACGCTTTGCGATGTGTCTTGCGGCGGAAATCAAATCGAGCTCCGGATCGATAATCAGATCGTACGCACCTCTTTCGAACTCGTGGTAATACATCACTCCGTCCGTAAGAGATGCGGCAGGCAGATGAACACCGTCCAACCCGGTAAAATCCAGCATTTTTTTGATCAGGATTGCAGTCGGTAAAAGAAGCGAAGCATTCGCGGCAGGAATGTTTGCAGTCAGTATCAAATCGGAGGTTTTCGTTTTAAGCAGCATCTCATAGACATCCGTGAATTTCTTTCGTGTCAAAAAACAATATTCGCGTGTCGAGTGTCCCGCCATTTTTTTGATCAGACCGATGTCTCCGCCGAAAGCAATATAATTTTTATATGTGATTCCTTTGGGTTCTACCGCATGATAATCGTCCAGATCCTGCGAGATAAATTCCTCCAGGACATCTGCGTAATGGGAAGTCTGACGTTCCAGATCCGAGAGCATCTCACTGACGCGCAAAGATCCGAGGAGCATATTCTGACTGAAGATAAAATTCGACTTATCGTATACGGTCGCCTGAATACTGCCGGAACCGATATCCAGCATCATCGTACCGGTTTGAATGATTTCCGAAAAATCCGGCTGACTCTCCTTCACGGCGAGATTATGAAAAAAGCGCTCCTCCGCGTTGTCGAGTACCCGGACAACCAGACCGGTCCTCAGTCGCACCTGTTCAACGATAAAATCCCGGTTTCCCGCTTCCCGAAAAGCACTGGTCGCAACACAGATCACGTCACTTATTTTGTATTCTTTCAGTTTTGTCTGAAATGCATTCAGAATTTCACATATCTCGGTTACCTGCTCCGATGAAACATTACCCATCCGGTAGATTTGTGCACCAAAAGAAAGAAAAGAACGTGCGGACTCGACCTCACGCGGCGACTTATCCTCCGAGTTCTGATAGATCTTCAAGCGCAAGGCCAATGACCCCAGGTCGATGACCGCGGAATATTTGTTTTTGGCCATTTCCGATCCTCCTTGACGTCATATCCTCCTTGATGAATCAAAGTATGATTATTATACATCGTCAAGATGCTTTGAAACAATCTTTTGATGTTCACACTCTGTTGATTGCATCATGAACATCCCGCGAATATAATAAAAAATATCAGAGCATTGATAAATGAGGAGGTTCTTTATGGGTACCAAAGCAATTGATATTGCCAATCTTGACGTTTCCAAACTGATTCAGATGCTCAATGAGGCGCTCGCGGAAGAATGGCTGGCCTATTATCAGTATTGGGTCGGAGCCCGAGTGATGGAGGGCCCGATGAGAAGCGAGGTGGAGCCCGAGCTCCTGCTTCATGCAACCGAAGAACTCGGACACGCGGAGTTGGTTGCAGACAGAATCCTTCAGTTGGGCGGGACTCCGCTTCTTAATCCGAGTCAATGGGCTTCCTATTCCAAATGCCCTTACGAGGAGCCGACCGATCCCTACATCGAAGAGATCCTGAAACAAAATCTCGACGGAGAGCGTTGCGCCATTCAGCGTTATCAGGATATCGCGGAGTTTACCCACGGAAAAGATATGTCCACGCATCAGATGGCAATTACCATTCTGAACGACGAACTCGAGCATGAGCACGATATTCAGGATTTCCTGGCGGACCTGGAGCGCCTGAAGGAAGATATTCGCAAACTACGTCTTTGATCTTGTGAACGGTCACGATAAAGGGCCGTACCCGGAACCTTTCCGGTACGGCCCTTTTCTTCTCAGAGGGAGGTAGACATATGAAGCAAAGCGATTTTTCTTCCGATCGACCCGGATCCGTTCCGGAATCGGAAGCCGGAACGATCCGCGCTTCCGGAAGTAACGCTTCACCCGGGGAACAGATGAAGCGATGCTCCGATTCGCATACCGAGCATGTTCAGATTGTCATGTATCGTCATACAAACGGCTCGGGCAGACTTTTCGGCGGAGCACTTCTTCAGATGATTGATGTGGTCGGAGCAATATGTGCCCGACGCCACTCCGGAACGGAGGTGACTACGGTCGCTATCGATCATCTGTCTTTTCGGGCTCCGGCGCAGATTAATTCGACTCTTTTGTTGGTTGCCGAGATTGAATCGGTCGGAAATACGTCCATGCGCGTCAAGGTTTGCACTTACGTCGAAAGGCTCAACGGTGAAAAGGAAGAGATCAATACCGCCTATGTGACCTATGTTTCTCTTGACGAGAATAATCTTCCGAGAACGGTTCCGCGATTGTGTACCGATTCCTAAGATATTCCTTTTTCCCGAGTTCTCCCCTCCGAAAATCGCCTGCGAGTCCGTAAAGAATCGCAGGCGGTCTTTTTTGTTTTCGGTTGCTTTTTTCTCGTTCGGAAACGAATTACATGCCCGGCATCATCATATCCTCCGGGTTTTTCCCTGCGGGAATCATCGGATACACCAGTTCCTTTACGTCCAGCATCGTATGAAGGATGTACGGATTATTATTTTCCTTCATTTTTTCGATTTGCTCCGTAAATTCGGTCGCGTTCGTGGCCCGTCCTCCCTTGATTCCGTAGGCATCGGCAATCTGAATAAAGTTCGGATTGTTGTCCAGGATCGTCTGGCTGTATCTTTTGCCGTAAAAAAGCTCCTGCCACTGTCGAACCATTCCGAGCTGTTGGTTGTCCATGATAATGACCTTAACGTTCAGGCCCAAAGACTGGAGCGGACCGAACTCCTGAATCGTCATCTGGAGACCGCCGTCACCCACGAAAAGGATAACCGGACGATCCGGCGCCGCAATCGCCGCTCCGATCGCGTAAGGCAATCCGGTTCCCATCGTTCCGAGCCCGCCCGAGGTCAAAAAGGATCGGTTCGATTCCACGATAAAATGCTGGGCTGCAAAAATTTGTTGCTGGCCGACATCGGTCACAAGGATCGGATTCGTTCCTTCATAGGCCTTGGATACCGCGCTGACGACGGCTTCCGGCAAAAGACGGTCATCCAGTTGATGAAGCTTTTCTCGGATCTTTGCATATCTTTCGGCCTTTTCTGAAAGCTCCTCCCTCCACTCTGTCCATTGAGATGCAAAGTCGTCTCCGGGCAGGGCTTCGGTCATGCAGCGGAAGAAATTACTCGCGTCGTCCTCGATTTCGATGTCCGGACGAATGTTTTTTCCGATTTCCGCGGGATCAATATCCACATGAATAACCGTTCTACTTGCTCCCGTATTAAATTTTTCGGGGTTTCCGATAATTCGGTCCGAAAAGCGGCATCCGACCGACAGAAGAAGATCGCATTTACCGATTGCCGTGTTGGCCTGAGGAATTCCGTGCATCCCGACCATCCCCAAATAATTGGGATTTCTTTCGTCAAAGACACCTTTCGCCATCATCGTTCCCGCGACCGGAATCCCGACCTTTTCGGAAAATTGCTTGAGTGCATCGGATCCGCCCTCGGAGATTACTACGCCTCCACCGACGAGCAAGAGCGGTTTTTTTGATTTGCGCAACGCTTCGTAAACGCGAGGCACACGGTTCGCCGCTGCCTTTCGCGGAGGACGGTGCAAAATCACGCCCTCTCCTTTTCCGTTGCATTCGGGAATCTCGGCTAAAAACAAATCCTTCGGAATATTGACCAAAACCGGTCCCGGTCGTCCTTCGGTTGTTAAATTCCACGCTTCTTCAAGCGTCGGAAGCAGGTCCTCCGGGCTCATAACCAGATAATTGTATTTTGTAATCGGTTGTGTAATTCCCGTGATGTCCGCCTCCTGAAACGCATCCTTTCCGATTGAGCTGCGCGCGACCGCGCCCGTAATCGCCAGGATCGGAACGGAATCGAGGTATGCGTCCGCGATACCGGTCACCAGATTGGTCGCACCGGGGCCCGAGGTTGCAAAAACAACGCCCGGTCGCCCCGTAACCTTGGCGTACCCTTCCGCAGCATGAACAGCCCCCTGCTCATGACGAGTCAGGATATGAGGAAAATTCATCTGAAAAATAGCATCATACAGAACAATAACCGAACCACCGGGATATCCGAAAGCCGGATTCACGCCCTTATCTTTTAAAAACTGTATAACCGTCGCTGCTCCGTTCATCCTTCATCCCCCTTATTATTCGTTGATTCATCGTATCCTGAGAAATCGCAGAGCGGTATATGATTCATACTCGCTCCGTGCGCGGCCGAATCCGTCAATTTCTCATATCGGGCAATAATTCCCCGCAATCTACGTTCCGGGACCTGTGCGGCCTTTCGTTCCGAAAGAATCGACGGATCGACATTAAGCGACAATTTTCGGCCCGGAATATCGACGGTAATGATGTCGTTTTCTTCGACAAACGCAAGGAGACCGCCAACCGCCGCCTCCGGACATACATGTCCGATACTCGCACCGCGAGTCGCTCCCGAAAAGCGCCCGTCCGTGATCAGAGCGACACTGTTATCCAGCCCCATTCCGGCGACCGCGGATGTCGGCGTCAGCATTTCCCTCATTCCGGGACCGCCCTTCGGTCCTTCAAAACGAATCACGATCACATCACCCGGATTGATCTCTCCGTTAAAAATCGCTTCGGTCGCCTCTTCCTCCGAATTATAAACACGAGCCGGTCCCGTATGAGTCATCATCTCGGGAAGCACCGCACCCTTTTTAACGACGGCTCCCTCCGAAGCAAGATTTCCCTTTAAAATGGCCAATCCGCCATCTCTGGCATACGGATCCGATATCGGTCGGATAACGATCCCGTCCGCCCCGGGATTTCCCGTGATCCGCCCGCAAATCGATCCGTCAACGGAAGGATTGTCCACACAAACCTTCCCACCTTTGGATAACTCCGCCATCACCGCGGTGATTCCGCCCACCTCGTTAAGATCCGTGATAAAAATGGAACTGGCGGGATTGAGCTTGCAAAGCTGCGGGGTTTGATCCGAGATATCGGATATCTCATCGACGGTAAGCGGATACCCGCATTCTCTGGCGATGGCAAGCATATGCAGTACACTGTTGGTCGATCCGCCCAAGGCCATATCCACACGCATCGCGTTACGGATGGCATCCTCGGTCATGATCATCCGCGCGGTCAAACCGCTCTCCAGAAGCTTCATTATTTGAATGCCCGCTTGTTTCGCCAGTCTTCTTCTTTCGGAAAAGACGGCCGGAATCGTACCGTTTCCGGGCAAAGCCATGCCCATCGCTTCCGTCAGACAGCACATCGTGTTGGCCGTATACATCCCCGAGCAGCTTCCGCACGTCGGACAACAGGCTTTTTCCCATTCGGACAGTTCGCATTCGGTAATTTTCCCGGATGCGCAGGCGCCGGATGCTTCAAAAAGATTGGATAATCCGACCCGCTCCGTACCATATTTCCCGGGAAGCATCGGTCCGCCGGTTACAAAGATGGCCGGAATATCAAGTCGCGCTGCCGCCATCAGCATTCCGGGAACAATTTTGTCACAGCTCGGCAAAAAGACGACGGCGTCAAGCGGTTGAGCCGTCAGGACCAGCTCACAGGAATCAGCGATTACGTCCCGGCTCACCAGAGAGTATTTCATACCGCCGTGATTCATCGCGGTACCGTCGCAAACACCGATCGCAGGGAATTCCATCGGAACCCCTCCGGCTGTCCGGATGCCGTCCTTGACACATTGAGTCAGCTCGTTTAAGTGTATATGTCCGGGAATCAGCTCATTATAGGAATTGACCACTCCGATTAACGGACGCTTCATCTCGTCCTCGGTCATGCCCAGAGCATATAACAAAGAACGGTGCGGGGCACGACTTGTGCCCCGGGTCATCTGTGCGCTTCGTTCGTTTTTCATTTGATTATCCTCCTTTTCGGATCAAAAAGCGTAAAAACACGAAAGAAGAGTAAGGTATTCGCCCACTCTTCTTTACTGAGGTCAGCCCCGTTCAACGGGGCGTCAGACAATAGACTCCATCACCCGTGTTGTCATCTCTTTCGTACCCACGCGGATGCAATTTTGCGTATATGCGATGTCCGGTGTTCGATATCCCCGATCGAGCGCAGCGCAAATCGCTTGCTCGATAAGATCCGCCTCTTCGCCGAGCCCGAAGGACCAACGGAGCATCATCGCCGCAGAAAGAATCGCCGCACAAGGATTTGCTTTGTCCTGTCCGGCAATATCCGGTGCGGATCCGTGAACGGGCTCATACATTCCGGGCATGCCCGGCTTGCCCAGCGACGCGGAGGGAAGCATACCGATCGATCCGGTAATCATCCCGGCCTCATCGGAGATAATGTCCCCGAACATGTTTGTCGTCACAATCACGTCAAAATCACCGGGCCGACGGACGAGTTGCATTGCTGCATTATCCACGTAGTAGTATTCATACTCCACCTCGGGATATTCTTTAGCAACACGCTCGTTCACTTCTCTCCAGAGTCGGCTGCTCTCCAAAATATTTGCCTTATCGACACTTGTCAGCTTCTTCTTACGGGCTTTCGCGAGCTCAAATCCGACGCGGACGATTCGCTCGATTTCCGCCTCGCTGTAAGCTTCGGTATCAAACGCCTCCATCCCCTTCGGCGATCCGTCCGGCATTACTCCGCCCGGTCGTCTTCCGCGATCACCGAAATACAGTCCGCCGGTCAACTCGCGAACAATCATGATATCAATCCCGTTCTTCAGATTTTCATCCTTTAGCGGGCTTGCGGATGACAGTTGAGGATAAAGAATCGCCGGGCGCAAATTCGCGAAAAGTTCCAGTCCGCCGCGAAGATCAAGCAGTGCACGCTCCGGACGCTCCGCTCCCGGAAGATTGTCCCATTTCGGTCCGCCGACCGCACCGAGCAAAACGGAATCACTTTTTTTGCATTCATTCAAAGTCTCGGGTGTCAGCGCAACGCCGTGTGCGTCAATCGCGCACCCGCCGGCCAACAAGGTCTTGTACACGAATTGATGGCCGAATTTTCCGGCAACCGCATCCAACACCTTACACGCCGCTTCGGTGACTTCGGTACCGATTCCGTCACCCGGTATAACCGCGATATTGTAAACTCCCATTTTTTCCTCCCAATCGATTCCCGTACGGGAAAACGATTTAACTGACATTATATTCGCATTTTTACCGTGATTGCAACACCTGTAGATTTAATTCCTTATTTGCATTCAGGAATCTTACCGGAAATATAACCGACTAATCCGTCGGCCTCGATGATTTTCCGGATGAAATCCGGGAACGGCTTGGCGGTAAACTGCTTACCGTTCGTCAGATCATGAATCACCCCGGTCGAAAAATCCACCTCGACCCGATCTTTGTCTTCAATCCCTTCTGCCGCCTCCGCGCACTCCAGAATCGCAAGTCCCATATTGATCGCATTTCGGTAGAAAATCCGAGCAAAGGAAGGCGCGATTACACACGAGATTCCGCTGTGTTTGATCGCTACCGGCGCGTGTTCGCGGGAGGATCCGCATCCGAAATTCGGCCCGCCGACGATGATGTCCCCGACGGAAACTCGATCAACAAAGGTTGCGTCGATATCTTCCATGCAGTGTTTGGCCAGTTCTGAAGGATCGGCCGTATTCAGGTATCTTGCCGGAATAATCACATCGGTATCCACGTTGGCACCGTATTTAAAAACTTTTCCGCTTGCATTCATATCCTTCTCCTCCTATTGCTCTGCCGAAAGCTCACTCGGAGCTCCGATTCTGCCCAGCACGGCGGATGCCGCCGCAACCGGAACGCCCGAAAGATAAACCTCAGACTTGGGGTGTCCCATCCGCCCGACAAAATTTCGGTTCGTCGTCGACACGCAACGCTCCCCTTCTGCGAGAATTCCCATATGGCCGCCCAGACAAGGTCCGCATGTCGGTGCGGAAACGATACAGCCCGCATCGGCAAAGATCTCGAGAAGGCCTTCCCGAAGCGATTCCTTCCAAACTCTCTGCGAACCGGGAAGAATGATACATCGAACACCCTTCCTGACTTTTTGGCCGGAAAGAATTTCGGCCGCCAAACGCAAGTCTTCCAGCCGTCCGTTTGTGCACGAGCCGATTACGACCTGATCAATCTTCACTTCACCGAATGTACCTACAACACGGGTATTTTCGGGAAGATGAGGAAAAGAGACCGTCAACGGAACCGTCGCAAGATCGATATCGATTGTTTTTTCATACCCGGCGTCTTCATCCGCCTCGAAAATCCGGTAGTCCCCCCGGGCATATCGCTCCGGAGCAAATGTCTTAATGTATTCGATCGTTTGCTCATCGACGGGGAAAATACCGTTCTTGCCTCCGGCCTCAATGGCCATATTGCAGACGGTAAGACGATCCGCCATCGACAGATTCGCAACACCGGGGCCGGAGAATTCCATCGACTGATACAGAGCCCCGTCCACTCCGATCATACCGATGATATGAAGAATCAGGTCTTTCCCGGTCACTCCGGGAAGAAACGATCCGGTCAATCGAAAAGAGATGGCCTCCGGTACGCGAAACCAGGTCTGTCCCGTCGCCATGGCACAGGCCAAATCGGTCGAACCGACCCCGGTCGCAAACGCGCCGAGTGCTCCGTAGGTACAGGTGTGTGAATCCGCGCCGATGATCGCATCACCGGGAGCGACCAGACCGTTTTCGGGGAGAATAACATGCTCGACACCCATTTTCGGGTCGCCGACCTCAAAATAATTCTCGATTTTCTGATCCCGGGCAAATTCTCGAATTTTTTTGCAGTGCTCTGCGGACTTGATATCTTTATTGGGCGTAAAATGATCGGGTACAAGAGCAACCTTGCTCCGGTCAAATACACCGCATGCACATGTTTTTTGAAAAATATCAATCGCCGGAGGAGTGGTCACATCGTTTCCGAGAATCAGGTCCAACTTCGCTTCAATCAATTGCCCGGGAACCACATGGTCCAGTCCGGCATGGGAAGCCAGAATTTTCTGTGTCATCGTCATTTTCATAGTCATTACCTCCTCATAAGCGGTACCGGGATTACCCGGTACGAAAAGAATACCCCGCCCGACACGGGTTTTCAAGGACACGTTCCTGCCCTTTTCTTATTGTTTTCTGCCCTTTTATCGACCGGGAACCGGAATCGTTCGGTTTTCTTTTCGAAAACCGACACGGCGCTTGTTCAGCATTCTACGGAGCAAGGGAAGAACCGTGTGGGGTCCTCTTCCTTTTCATCCTGTCCCGTTTATTCATCCGCGCGGATCAAAGCGTATCGAACGGATCTCCGATCATCTCGAATCCGCAGTAAATACACCGGGACACAATCCCCTCCGTTTTTTGTAACGTCTTGTTGCACTGCGGACATATCGGTTGATCTTTTTCCGCGGACAAGGCTATTTTTTCGGCTTCCGGCCGATCCAGCTCGAGGATTTTCAGCCGCAATTCATCATCCGTATATCCTTTTTCGCGCATCAAATGCCACATCGCTTCTGTGATCAGCATGAAACGATCCAGCGTTTTACTCATTTTTGTTACGTCCGGCGAAATCTCCTCCATCGGATCCGGCATTTTTGAAGATTGAGAAATGAATTCTATCGGGTTGTTTGCATCATATACCATGGTTTTCTCCGAAATATTTGGTTTTGCGTTTCGCAACATATTATACCATTAATCAATTCGGTGAATAACAGATTTCCATTTGATTAATAAAGATAATTTGACTTTGATGCGACAGGTCCGAGCAGTCATGGTACAATAGGATAGATTACGAAGCCGGAATCGGAAACCGGAGGACTCGAAACGGGACTTCTTCAAGCAGACAAACGTTCCCTTCCGGCAAATAAAGGAGAAAAAACATGAAACAACCCATACTCAAAACCGAACCTCGCAACGACAGTCCAAAGAAGCTCCGGGCTCAGGGATTGATACCCGGAGTCCTTCACGGACCCGGCACCACTTCCGTTCCGGTTCAGTTCGAACGCTCCGCTTTTATTCGAATTCTGTCAAAGCACGGAAGTAACGCAAAGATATGGATCGAAAGAGGAAAGGAAAAGAGCTTCGGATTACTTAAAGAAATTCAGAGAGATCCTTTGGACAAAAGCATCGTACATGTTACCGTTCATCTGGTCGCTTCGGATAAAGAAATGAAGATGCTCGTTCCGATTATCTTCACGGGACGCGAGGAACTTGAAAACAGAATTCTGATGCTTCAGCCCATAAAGGAGCATGTGGAAATGTCCGGTAAAGCGGCAGCGATCCCTGAATCGATAGCGATTGATGTTTCCAAAAAGGAATTGGGCGACACAATTACACGCGCCGACATTCAGGTGGAGAAGGATATTCAAATCCTGGACTTAGATTCGGAAGTATACGCGCTCATTAAGGATCTCCGCCACGCGGCAATGCCGGAAGAAGAAACGGAAGCCGAGGATAAGGAAGAGACTTCGACCGGATCCGAGAGTGAAGCTGCGACCGGCGAGCAAGAAACCGAATCCTAAACGGCAAAACGGTTGTTATGACCGTTTCCATTACCGAAATTGGCGCCTCCGGAAGAACCCTTTCCGGAGGCGTTACTTTTCGTTTATTACTTCGACCTGACACAAAGCAAAATCCCGGTTGCTCAGCCCGCGTTAATCTCGCTCCTTCTCCAAAAGGCATTTCTTTTCACGCCGTATGTGAAGAATACTTTCCCTTCCTCCATCTGTCTCATCGCTTCCTCCACAATCTCATTCGGATCGGAATGCAAATAGATCCCCCGACCCCTTTTCATTCCGGGCTGAAGACCTCCGAGCACCCCGAAAACGGACTCCATCATTCCGGGATATACCGCCTGAACCCGAATATTTGTGTCGGTTAATTGAGCCTTTAGCCCTTCCGTGAATTGGCGGATAAAAATCCCGGAGGACGAAAACAGGGATGAGCCTCCGTGGTTTCGCCCGAATCCGTCCGGGGAAATGTTGATGATTCTCCCCTCATTCTGATTGATCATTCTTCGTAACACCGTCAATGTCAGCGAAACAACCGTATTCATCTGAAAGGATGTCACTCTCTTGGCAAGGGCGGCATTCATTTTCACGAATCGCTCACTCTCTTCTTCTGCCGCATTATTGATCATCACGTCCGGGCATGATAAATCAATTTGGCCCGAAAGAAGCGCGAGACCCCTTCGCTCGGAAAGGTCGGCAGCCAAGCCGATTACGGGAACACCGAACGATTTCTCCATTTCTTCGGAAAACGCTCGAATTCCCCTTTTGTCCTTCCCGGTCAGAATCAGCGAATAGCCGCGTCGGGCAAAATACTCCGCGTACGCCGGCCCGAGCCCGTACAGCACACCGGTAATCAATACGGTACGATTTTCTCTCTCATCCATTTCCATTTTTTTCCCCTCCCTGTGCCGCAATGTTTTTCAACAGCTCAATCAGCGCCCGACTTTCCCTTTCACTGAGCGGCTCAATCAACTGCGCGAAAAACTCTTCTTCGTTCTTCTCATGGTCACGGACCACTTTTCTCCCCGCAGATGTCAGTTCCAGTACAAAAGTCCGTAAATCATCCGGATGAATGCTTCTGCTTATCATTCCCTTTTGTTCCAATCGGGCAATCAATCCGGTGACCGTGCTTTTCGGAAGATTCAAAGCCTTGGAGATATCCCCCACGACCGTACGCGGTTTGTTGCCGATGATTCTGGCAATGTCGGTTTCCGTTTCCGACAGAACCTGCTTCCCGCTTGCGAATCCGGGGCCGTAAAGCGCCTTATACCGGCTGAATACGCCGTACAGAAGCGTCGACAGTTCTCTGATGTTTTCTTTTTTTTCTCTCATTCGCTCCGAATCCCTTATAGATAAGGATCGTTTCGATATTTAGTACGATACTCGTATTGTACGTTTCTCGTACTATTAAGTCAATGTTTTTTGTACCGATTGCACAAAAAATCGGGAAATAACCGTTTTCAGGTTATTTCCCGATCGACAAACAACGGGCGTATTCTCGTTACTCCTTTGGGGGGGGATCCAACAGGTACTTATATGTCCGGTCAATCAAGATGGCTCCGATGGGGGCTGTAATCAAAATCGAGAGAACCGCAACGCTCAACACGATATTTCCGGAAGCGAGCCCCAAGCCGAGCGGAATGGCTCCGACGGCGGCCTGAACGGTCGCCTTCGGCAGGTATGCAATCACACAAAACAGTTTTTCTTTCGGATTGAGTCCGGATCGGATCAGACTGACCCATGTCCCCACTGTTCGGACGATAAACGCGCCGATGATCAGAAGAACAGCGACAAGTCCGGCTTTCAACACGTATCGAATATCTACGGTTGCACCGAGAAGAACAAAGAGAATAAGCTCAGCCGCCACCCAGATTTTTGAAAATTTGCCCGATATCCTCCGCGAAACCTTCTCTGAGGTTTTAAGAAGCGTTGCTCCGAGAGCCATTGCCGCAAGAAGTCCCGAGAAGGGAACAAGTTCGACAATCATCGGCTCCAGACCGACCATAAGAATGGCGGCTCCGATAATCAAGAGAACCTTCACGGTATCCCGCATATGGATTGCCTTGAAAACTCCCGTCAACAAAATTCCGATAAGAATTCCCGCGGCTACGCCCGAGACAATGGATATCGGAACCGAAAGCAGTGTGGACGCCCGAAAATCATTTCCTTTAACAACCCCCAAAAATGCCGTAAAAAGCACAATCGCATAGATATCATCCGCTGAAGCGCCGGCCATAATAAGTTGTGGGACACTGTTTTTTCGTCCGTAACCCTCCTCAGTCAATGAAATCATTTTCGGAACAATAACCGCCGGAGAAACCGCAGCGAGCATCGCTCCGATCACGGCCGCTTCCGCAACCGACACGCCCAGAAGCGGCGGTCCGAGTAAAACGGCTCCGATAATCTCAAAGGTAGCGGGGATAAAGCACATCAGAATAGCCGGACGACCGACCTTCCTTAAATCCCGGATATCAAGCGTCAATCCGGCCCGGACCAGAATAACGATCAGCGCAATTTCACGCAGTTCATCCGATATTCCGAGAATCGAATCGGAAATCAGATCGAAAACATGCGGTCCCAACAAAATCCCGGCCACCAACATCCCCAACAGACTCGGAATATGAAGCTTCTTGAAAATTCCGCCGAGCGAAAAACCGATGATGATAATGAGCGCGATACTGATAAGCATGTGATCTCCCCCATCTCCAGACAATTCGGTTCCTTTTCCCGACATAAAAAAAGCCGACACTCCATGAACAACGTTCACAGAAGTCATCAGCTTAAAAAGCGGTTCGGCGTCTTCGCCGGGGAGAACCTCATCCCCCAATATTTCACCGGATCATATTATCGCCTGATTTTAATCTTGTCAATCAAATCCGGCCATTTGTCCGGTTTCGAATACGAATCGATCGGAATCCCGGCGCATTCGATTCCCCGATCGATCCGATTACCGGGCCCTTTCGTTGAAAAGCACTCGCGCAAAGCATCACTTTCTCAGCGTCTTATTATCTAAAGACCTCCGCGCTCAGCAATGATTAGGAGCAGGCGGTTCTCAACGATTTTCGCACAGATAATAAAAAAAGTGAATGTTAATAATGCTAGAGGAATTTGCGGAATTCCACCGCTATCCGCCATTTGATTCACACACCCGCTCATGCTATAGTTGAGGCGTTGTTTTTGCCCATAAAACAGCGGAAGGACAGACGTTTATGCAGTTTTTTTCCCTTCGGGACATCTCAAAATCCTATCACGGTCATGTGCTGTTGAACGGCATCTCTTTTTCGATCCATTCCGGCGATCGGATCGCCTTGATCGGAGATAACGGGACCGGCAAAACAACCCTTCTTAAAATCATAACCGGCCGTGTTCGACCGGACGGCGGCAGCGTAAATATTTCAAGAAACACGGTAATCGGTTACCTCGCTCAGAATCCGGACGAGTTGATCGCCGGCGAGAACACGCTGAAGAGCCGGGAGATTATGGAGCTGGAAACCGAAATCGCAGAGACCGAAAAAAAACTGGAAACGGCCTCCGAGTTTGAATCGGCCGAGCTTCTGGATCGATATTCCCGACTTTTCGCGCGCTTTGAGGCACTGGGCGGGTTTGACTATGAGCATCGCATGAAAGAAGCCCTCGCGGGATTGGGACTCTCGGGAATCGATAATTCCCGAGAGCTGTCCACATTGTCCGGAGGAGAACGAATGCGCGTCGCTCTCGCACGTATGATTGTTTCCAAACCCGATGTTCTCCTTTTGGATGAGCCGACCAACCATTTGGACGCGGATGCGACGGAGTGGCTGGCCGGATATATCCGCGGCTATACGGGAGCGGTCCTGCTGATCAGTCACGATCGGTATTTTATCGATCGAACCGCCTCCGGCGTTTTTGAACTGGAAGCTGCACGAATCCATGTTTACCCCGGAAATTATTCCTCCTATGTTGAGCAAAAACAGCGCATTACCGAGGACCGCCTACGCGCTGCGCAATCTTTGGAAAAAGAGCTTGAAAGACAAAAACAAGTCACACAAACGATGCTTTCGCACCGTAAAATGTCCTCCTACCATGCCCGCGAGAAGGTCGTAAACAAGCTCTCGGATCGTCTTTCGGAGCAAAAACGCCTGCTTTCAAAAGGGGGAAGCTCCATGAGTTTCAAGCTGATCCCCGAAGAACGAACGGGGGATCCGAACCGAATCGTTTTGAAAGCCGCCGACATCTCGTTTGCTTACGATGGCGAAGACACCCTTTTTTCAGATATTTCGTTCGAAGTAAAAGCGCAGGACAAATTATTCCTGGTCGGTCCCAACGGTTGCGGAAAAACGACGCTTCTGAACATTCTTTTAGGCAAGCTTTCCGGTTTTTCGGGAGACATCCTTTTTTCCGGCTCCGCTCGATTCGGATTCATGAGCCAATTCGTATCCTTCGAAGATGAGGGAATCACCGCGCTCGACGAATTGTGTCAGAGAAGCGAGCTCTCGCCGGGCGCGGCGAGAAAGCTTCTCGCCCGCTTCGGCTTTCGTGATACGGATGTTTTCAAGAAAATATCCGTTCTTTCCGGAGGAGAGCGGTCCCGCTTGTTTTTATGCTGTCTTCTTACTGAGAAGCCGGATATTCTTTTTCTGGACGAACCGACCAATCACCTGGATATCGAATCCCGGGAAATTCTCGAAGATGCGCTTACAGAGTACAACGGGGCTATCATCGCTATAAGCCATGACCGTTATTTCATCGATAAATGTGCGACAAGCATACTGGGATTTTCGGCTTTTTCCGGACGAATCTATTCAACCTATGCGGAATATAAGCAAACCGCTCCGGTCGTAACGGGCGGGGAGAAGTCTATTCGGCCCGGTATATCCGCGATCGCCGAACCGGAAACAAATGCGAACTCGGCGTCTTCGGCCGCCCGACGCCTCAGAGGCAGGGATCGAGTACGCGAGCGACGCGAGGAGGCTCTCCGAAAGGAGCGAATCCGCGAGCTTGAAGCGCAGATCGAAAAATTGGAATTCGAAATAAAAGAACTGGAGGGATCATTTTCGGCGGACAGCGACCCCGATGACTATTTCCGTTATGCCCGACTGTCCGATTCGCTGCACATTCAGGTCGAGGAGTATTTGCGATTGTCGTCGGAATCGGAAGAAAACGACGAAAAAGCGCCGGATGAATAATCCGACGCTTTTGTGTATTTCCGGGCACGAGTCTATCCGATCTGAACCAGAGAAAGTCCGGTCGCATAGGTTGTCTCCGTTGTCGCCTCGGTCGTATCCGACTCTTCGGTCGCATCGGATTCACCGGAATCCGAATCGTCCGTGACGGACCCGGAGGTCGACGAAGAGGATGTCTCACTTAGCGCTTCTTTTTTCTTGTCTACGGAGACCAGAATCGTCGTCGTCAGTAAAATCAGGAATACCAGCGTTAACACAATCGAGATAATCAGAAGCTTTTCAATTTCCTTTTTCCCGGTGGCCCGAATGTTCCCGCTCCCGCCGATGCGGGGAGCTACCGGGCGCGAACCGCGCTCCGGCGACTGTTTTTCGGAAAGATATCCGAACGGAAATTCATCAGAGTCCCTTCTGGCCATATTGCTCCGTCAAGCCTTACCGTCGCAACCGAGCACTTCGGTGATTTTGTGGGCAACCATTTCCTTAACCGCCTTACGGGCAGGCCCGAGATATTGACGAGGGTCAAAATGAGAGGGATTTTCATTGAAATATTTACGGATCACACCGGTCATTGCCAGACGAATATCGGAGTCGATATTAATCTTACATACAGCCATCGAGGCCGCCTTACGCAGCATGGTCTCCGGAATTCCGATTGCATCAGGCATTGCACCGCCGTTATTATTGATCATCTGCACATATTCCGGGATGACCGAAGAGGCTCCGTGAAGAACAATCGGGAACCCGGGAAGTCTTTTTTCGATTTCCTCAAGAATGTCGAATCGAAGCTGAGGATTCTGGCCCGGTTTAAACTTATACGCTCCGTGAGACGTCCCGATTGCGATCGCCAGCGAGTCACATCCGGTGCGCTCAACAAAATCCTGAACCTGTGCGGGATCCGTATAAGAGGCATCCTCGGCCGAAACATTGACCGCGTCCTCAATACCCGCCAGACGTCCGAGCTCCGCCTCGACAACGACACCGTTTGCGTGCGCATATTCCACGACCTGACGAGTCAGCTTCACGTTGTCGTCATAGGAGTGGTGCGATCCGTCGATCATAACCGACGAAAATCCTCCGTCAATACAGCTCTTGCACAGATCGAACGTGTCCCCGTGATCCAGGTGCAACGCAATCGGCAAATCCGTTTCCTGAAGTGCCGCCTCGACCAGCTTGATCAAATACGTGTGGTTTGCATACTTACGTGCTCCGGAGGAAACCTGAAGAATCAGGGGCGCTTTCAACTCTTTCCCCGCCTCGGTGATCCCCTGAATGATCTCCATGTTGTTTACGTTGAACGCTCCGATTGCGTATCCGCCCCGGTATGCTTTCTCAAACATTTCTTTCGTCGTTACCAATGGCATGATCTCTCACTCCTTTTGCCCGATCCAATTTTCGGGCGTAATATATTGATTTCACATCTAAACCATTTTACGGGCAAGCGTGGTATTCGTCAATCGATATGGTAAAATGTATCGCGAAAGCCATGTGCTCTTTGCATAAATTGACACGCTTTCGGGAAATGAACGGTGAAAGACTTGGAAAACCTGATTCGCAAAGACGATAAGCTCACCGGCCGCCAAATGCTGGGACGCTTTCTCAAATCGATGTTGTTTATGTCCCCCATTCCGATTTCGGGATTTCTTTACGTGCTCTTCTATCAACACTTTGGTACCGGGTTGCCCTGCGCTCTTTACTCGTTTACCGGTCTTTTTTGTTCGGGCTGCGGAACGGGCAGAATGTTCCTTTCGATTCTCCGTCTGGATTTTTATCAGGCCTTCCGCTATAACCCTCTGATTTTTTCGATGCTTCCTTTTATGATTTTGTTTTTTCTTCGGCATGAGATTGCTTATGTAAAAAGAGAGCAACGATCCCTTACCCGCCCGGAAATATTTTTCATGATTTTCTTTTGCATCTCCTTGATTCTTTTCGCTATCTTACGAAACATTCCCGCCTTTTCTTTCCTTGCGCCGACGGCGCTTTAATCTTCTTTTTTCCGAAGCATCCTTGATATCAAAAACGCCCGTGACGAAAGTGCACAGGCGTTTTGATCGGCTATGAAATAATCCTCATTCTTCTTTCTTCGAAGGCTCCGACGGGTCGGTTCCTTCCGAATCGGCTTGAGCGCCCTCTTCGACAATCTTTTGAATATCCACATCGGTTAACGCTTCCTTCGCCAATTCTTCCTCCATGGCTTTCAGCGCCCTTTGTTCCTCTTCAAAATGCTCTCTGGCCTTATACGCGCGCGCAATCTGCTCCGCTTCTTCCTTCAGCTTCATAAAATCAGCATTCGAAGCCAAGTCGTAGGAAGATGTTTGATAGCAGGAATCGTCATGAACGTTATCGAGAATTAAATACATCCTCTGCGGACTTCCTGCCCGAATCTTTCGGATGGCCTTTTGTGCCTCATCGGGCTCACCTTCCCGGCAGTCAAACTCAAGAAACGGAATGCTCAGTTTCCGGAACATGTAGCGCAAGATGACTGCTTTATTATCGTAATCGATCGCGACACGGTATCCGGAGATCAAAAAGCTCTGTGCAAATACGAAAACACAAACGAGAAGCGCCGAGATAATCAAAATAAGAAGTGCATAATTGATGCGCTCCTCGCGCAGAATGAAAACCAGTCCGGTGACACAAGCGGCCGTAACCAGAACCGTAATCACTCTCCTCAATAACACTTGCTTCGGATTCGCCGGGAAATATTGTACCTTCCCGGTCGGAAGATCTTCGGTTTGGGCGGTCTCTTCCCCGACTCCATTGGGCAGCACCACGTCTTCCCGCTTTCCCGATTCAGGGGATTTTTCTTTTTCCATGATTATCCCTCCTTTTTATCCGGTCTTCCTTGAAGCAACCCGATTCGCTCTTGAATGCCCGCATGCATCCGAACAAATTTTTCGTGCTTGTCCCGTTCGGCGCCTACAATGTGCTCGGGCGCTCTTTCGATGAATTCTTTATTTCCCAATTTTGTTTCGACGCGCTCAATCTCTTGCTTTAGATTATCCTTCTCTTTTTCCAAACGTTCAAGTTCCTTTTGAATATCGATTAGATCTTCCAACGGCAAGTAGAATTCTCCGGACGAAAATACGGCCGCGACAGCCGATGAAGGAATGCCTTCTTTATTTCTTCGGACCTCGACGGAATCAATACCGGCCAAACGTTCCAGATACGCCTTTCCGTCGACAAAAACACTCGCGATCGAGTCATCCTGGGTAACGAGTATTGAGCTTGCCCGGCGCGATGGCACTACGCCCAAATGGGTACGAACATTTCGGATAGAGCGCACCGCGTCCATGAGTGTCTCCATTTGCTTTTCTCCTTCAATATCCCGGAACGCATCGGAAAACTCGGGCCAGCGAGCAATCATGATTGACTCCGATTTTTCAAAAAAAACCAAATGGGAATATACTTCTTCGGAAAGAAACGGCATAAACGGATGAAGGAGCTTCATGGATTCACCGAGGATAAAGTTTAACAGATACAAAGCTTCGGCGGATGACGATTGATTCTTATCGAAAAGTCGCGCCTTCGCAATTTCGATGTACCAGTCGCAATACTCTTCCCAAATAAAGGAATAAATTTTTGAAAGCGCGACACCGAATTCAAATTTTTCCAGATTTCCGGTTACCTCGGCAATAATCGTGTTTAATCGTGATAAGATCCACTTATCTTCGAGCGTATAACGAGACGGATCCGGTTTACGCAAAGGCTCATCCTGCGGGCAGTTCATCAGAACAAATCGCATCGCGTTCCATATCTTATTCGCAAAATTCCGGCCGGCCTCGATTTTTTCCTCCTGAAAGCGCTGATCGTTACCCGGCGCATTTCCGGTAACCAAAGCATACCGCAGGGCATCCGCTCCGTATTGGTCGACAATCTCCAACGGGTCAATCCCGTTGTTAAGAGATTTGCTCATCTTGCGGCCCTGAGCATCCCGGATCAGCCCATGAATGAGTACATGCTGAAACGGAGACGCTCCCATACACTCTATTCCCGAAAAGATCATTCGGGCGACCCAAAAGAAAATGATGTCGTACGACGTGACCAGCACATCGGTCGGATAAAAATATCGCAGGTCCTCCGTATTTTCCGGCCATCCCAGTGTCGAGAAGGGCCATAAGGCAGAAGAAAACCATGTATCGAGCGTGTCCTCATCCTGGAATATATTTGTCCCGCCGCATTGATTGCATCGCTCGGGCAACGTCCGGGAAACGGTGATTTCATTGCAATCCGCACAATAATAAGCGGGGATTCGGTGACCCCACCAAAGCTGTCGGGAAATACACCAGTCCCGAATGTTTTCCATCCAGTTGAAGTATATTTTTTCAAATCGCTCCGGAACAAATGAGGTCTCCTTTTTACGCACCGCCTCAATCGCCGGTTCCGCAAGCGTTTTCATTTTTACGAACCATTGAAAAGAAACACGCGGCTCGACCACGGTACCGCAACGATAACAGGTTCCCACGTTGTGCTTGTGCGGCTCGATTTTATGAATCAATCCGAGTGTTTCCAGATCCTTAACGATCTTTCGCCGTGCCTCATACCGATCCATTCCCTGATACTCGCCCGCGTTTTCGTTCATAATCGCCTGTTCGCTCATGACCGTAACCACCGGAAGATCATGACGCAATCCGACTTCAAAATCATTCGGATCATGTGCGGGCGTAATTTTGACGACTCCGGTCCCGAAATCCTTTTCGACATACGCATCGGCGATGACCGGTATTTTTTTGTTCACAAGCGGCAGGATAACAAACTTGCCGACGAGGTGAGCGTATCTTTCGTCTTCGGGATGCACGGCGACCGCCGTGTCTCCGAGCATCGTCTCCGGCCGCGTCGTCGCCAAAATCAATTCTCCCGATCCGTCGGCAAGCGGGTACTTCAAATGCCAAAAATGTCCGTCCTGCTCCTCGTAATCCACCTCGGCATCCGAAATTGAGGTCAGGCAATGCGGGCACCAGTTGATTATGCGCTCTCCCCGGTAAATCAGGCCTTTTTCATAGTAACGAATAAAGACCTCCGTCACCGCTTCGTAAAGACCCGTGTCCATCGTAAAGCGTTCCCGACTCCAGTCACAGGATGATCCGAGGCGCTTGAGTTGTTCGACGATTCTGCTGCCGAACTTTTCCCGCCACGCCCATGCCCTTTCGAGAAATTTCTCGCGTCCGATATCTTCTTTGGAAATGCCCTCTTCCTTCATCGAAGCGACGATTCTCGCTTCGGTCGCGATGGCCGCGTGATCGGTTCCGGGAAGCCAAAGCGCCGAGAATCCCTGCATTCTCTTGAATCGCACCAAAATATCCTGCAGTGTATTATCCAAAGCATGTCCCAGATGAAGCTGGCCGGTAATGTTCGGAGGGGGCATAACGATGCAATACGGCCTCTTATCGGGGTCCGCATCGGCACCGAAGTAGCCGTTTTTCATCCATCCGGCGTAAATACGAGGTTCCGCCTCGTGCGGTTCGAATGCCTTACTGATGCTGTCGGTCCTGCTCATGGATTGTCCTCCGAAGGTTTATTTTGTCGCTTGGTTCTGCCGGTCTTTTTCGCGAATCTCGACCCGCCGGATTTTTCCGCTGATCGTCTTGGGCAACTCGTCTACGTATTCGATAATCCTGGGATACTTGTACGGAGCAGTCACCTTTTTCACATGATCCTGCAGCTCCCGGGTCAACTCCTTAGACCCGCAGTATCCCTTACACAAAACGACCGTCGCTTTCACGGCGAATCCGCGATCCGGATCCGGAACCCCCGTAACGGCGCACTCGAGGACCGACGGATGCTCCATCAGAGCACTTTCTACTTCGAACGGTCCGATTCGATACCCGGAACTTTTGATTACGTCGTCCACGCGCCCGACATACCAAAGAAATCCCATTTCGTCACGGTATGCGGTATCGCCCGTGTGATAGAGCCCGTCATGCCATGCCCGACTCGTTCCCTCCGGGTCCTTATCGTATCCGCGGAATACTCCGAGCGGCTTTCCGCCGTGCGCTTCGTCGGTTCGAATGCAAATTTCCCCGACAATACCGGACGATACCTCATTTCCTTCTTCGTCCGCAATCACGGTATATGTGCCCGGCATCGAAAGACCCATGGATCCGAGGCGCGGTTGCATCCACGGAAAAAGCGTTCCGCAAAGAAGGGTCGTTTCCGACTGTCCGAACCCCTCGAAGATCTTCAATCCGGTGTTTCTGAGCCATTGACTGTAAACCTCGGGATTTAATGCTTCCCCGGCCGTCGTGCAATGCTTGAGGCTTGAAAAATCATACGGAGAAAAATCCTCCTTGATCATGAACCGATACATCGTCGGAGGGGCGCAGAATGTGGTGATTTTGTACTCGGATATTTTCGAAAGAATGTCGGCGGCCGAAAACTTATCAAAATCATACGTGAAAATAGCGGTTTCACCCAACCATTGTCCGTACATCTTTCCCCATAGTGATTTCAGCCAACCGGTATCGGATATTGTGAAATGCAATCCCCGATCCTCGACTCGATGCCAGAAAACGCCGGTAATCAAATGCCCGAGAGGATAGGAATAGTCATGAAGAACCATTTTGGGATAACCGGTTGTACCCGAGGAGAAAGACATCGTCATGATGTCGGTCACTCTGGTGTCCTCCTCACCCGTCGGACGCGTCCATTTCTCACTCTGTCCGGAAAATTCACTGTCGAAATCAATCCATCCGTCAATTTTCTTCCCGCGGGTGACCGCGCGCTTTTCAAGGGTAGTATATTGATCGATCGCTTCGTCGAAATGATCGGTACAGTTTTCGTCGCCGGTCATCAGTACCATTTTGATTCCGCCGGAATTCACCCGGTAAATATAATCCTTCGCCGTAAGAAGATGGGTCGCCTGAACCGCAACCGCGCCGATCTTATGGAGCCCCATCATGCAGTACCAAAACTCATATCCCCGTTTAAGAACGAGCATGACATAATCGCCCTTTCGAATGCCATGGGAACGAAAAAAATTCGCGGCCTTATTGGAAAGCCGGGACATATCGCCAAACGTAAAATCCTTTCGTTCATTATCCTTAGAGACCCAAACCATTGCCGGTTTATCGGGGGATCTTTGGGCCAGCACATCCAAAACATCATAGGCAAAATTAAACGTTTCCGGATAGGTGATTTTGTAATTCTTATAAAGATCATCCAGTGTAGCGAAATCGTCGCGATGCCGCCCCGTAAATTCTTCGTATATCGGCATGTTTATTCTCCCTTTTTCATAACGATCGCAAGAAATTGGCAGGCGCGATCATTGTTGGCCTTCATCGCATGCGGAATCCCCGATTCGAAATATATACTGTCTCCCTCGTCAAGGATATACGTGATTTCTCCGATATAAAAGGTCATTTGCCCCTTGACGACATAGTTGAATTCCTGGCCCTCATGAGCGTGCAAAACCGGCTTTTTTTCATCATTCGGCTCGACGGTGACCATGAACGGTTCGGCGAGCTTGTTTCGAAAGGTAAACGCCAAGTGCTTATAATCATAGGCGGCACGGCGATTCACCTGAAAGCCTTCGCCTTTTCGCACCACACATGCGGTCGAAAGCTTCGGCGAGTCGCCGCTCATTATATCGAGAACGTCCACACCGAAGACGCCGGCAACATTACTGAGAAAAGAAAAAGAAAAGTCCTTACATCCCTTCTCGTATTCTCCGTATTCTTCCGGCGTCATGTCACATCGCCGGGCCATTTCTTCCGGCTCGATCTCGAGAATTTCCCGAAGCGCGCGGATACGCTCGCCCATTTCTCTCAGTTGATCCGACATAGCACACCTCCCCGTTTATTTTGGCAGTACATGATAAATATAATAGGTTTGTCGGCAAGCGCTGTCAACCGAAGGGATTCCCCGGTTCGGCCCGGCAAAAAAGTTGTATACTGATAAAAACGGAAAAACTGACTCTCGGAGGTGGATATGACCGGAAAAGTATCTTCTGACCCGTCTTGTACCGTATCCCATGTGCATGATATATGCGAAAGAATCACGGCAAATATTTCGAAGGTGATCGTCGGAAAACGAGACGAGATCCGGCTTTTGCTCTCTGCGATGCTGACCGGAGGACACGTTCTTCTGGATGATGTTCCCGGAACCGGAAAAACGAAGCTCGCGAAGACACTCGCTCGGTCGATCGACGTTGCGTTCGGAAGGATTCAATTCACGATTGACCTTCTGCCCTCCGATCTTACCGGGATTCACTTTTTCGATCGAAAGGCGGATGAATTCGTTTTTCGTCCGGGTCCTCTTTTTACGAATGTTCTTCTCGCGGACGAAATCAACCGTGCAACCGCGAGGACACAGTCCAGTCTGTTGGAGTGTATGGAGGAGCGTCAAATCACCGTAGACGGAAAGACTTTTTTGTTGTCTGCTCCGTTTCTGGTTATCGCAACACAGAATCCGGTTGAGACACAAGGCACGTTCCCTCTTCCGGAGGCACAGCTGGATCGTTTTCTTATCCGTGTTTCCATGGGCTACCCCGCTCGCGAGGACGCGCTTACGATCCTGGATCGGTTCCGCGCGGATGACCCTCTTTGCGATTTGCTTCCGGTTGCGTGTGCAGACGATATTCTCCGCGCACAGATGATTTGCACGTCCGTTTTTGTCCACTCCGTCGTTCGGAATTATTTACTCGACCTGATTGAAGCGACCCGGAGCCATCGCGATATTTTGCTCGGCGCAAGTCCTCGCGCATCCCTGTCGCTTTTAAAAACCGCAATGAGTTATGCGGCAATCCAGGGAAGAGATTTCGTTACTCCCGACGATATCAAAACACTTTTCATCCCGGTCATTGCCCATCGCCTGGTTCTTCGAACAACGGGTGCTTCTCTTTCGGTTGCCGGATATGGTCGCGGAAAGGACAGAAGTTCAGAAATTCTAACGGGTATACTTGATTCGGTTTCTTGTCCGACCGAAGACTTTAGCCCCTGAGGACGGATTTTTTCGGAGGCGTTTTGCATGCAAATATTTATCGTCATCGCACTGGTAATGATGTTAATCGCGATCCAGTTGATTGTGTATAAACGATTGGCTCTGCACGGAATTTTCGCCGGAATCGAATTTTCGACGCCCATTGCCGAGTGTGGTGAAACCATCACGATTTCCGAAAAAATCGAGAACAGGAAGCGTCTTCCTCTGGTCCTCCTGATTTTGCGTTTTGAGGCTCCCCGGGAATTGCATTTTCCCGATATGACCAACACGGCACTTTCCGATCTTTATTACCGGGAAGACCTGATATCTCTGGGGGGATGGAAACGACACTTTCGTCATATACAGGTTCGATGCAGAAAGCGCGGATATTACGAATTCAAAAGACTGTCGGTCACGACCTGTGATCCCCTGATGCTTGTGAAAATCTACGGTTTCTTTTCAAGCGACTCCACGTTAACCGTTCTGCCCCGTTTCCTTAACACCCCGGATATCGAAGCTCTATTTATGTCGTCGATCGGAGAACGAATCAGCCGGAAAAGCTCTGTTTCAAACCCGTTTACCTTCGCCGGAATCCGCGAATATCAGCCGTGGGATTCTTTCGGCCGAATCAACTGGAAAGCTTCCGCCCGAAAAGGCGAATGGATGGTCAACACGCCTCATTGCACGATATGTCCGGAGATCACGATTGTTTTGAATGTCGCACGATACTCTCCCAACAGAAGTACGGATTTAATCGAGAAAGCAATCAGTCTGGCCTATTCTTTTGTCGCGTTCGCCGTTCGCGAATCATTGCCGGTTTCAATCATTTCCAACAGTCGGGATATACTCACAGAAGAATCGATCAGCAAGCCTCACGGAAGCGGCCCGGAACACCTGAGAGATATCGGATTGTCTTTATCCCGAATTGATCTGAATAAGACAGATACGGGCTTTGACGGGCTTTTCGAATCTCTCCCGTTCCGAAGAACCGTAAGCCAATGGCTCATCCTTTCTCCGAACACCGACGCTTCGGTTCAGGCAACACTTTTACGGCATGTTAAAGAGGGCACGGGTTTGGTATGGATCGTCCCCCGAAACGCCGATCAGCCCGCCCCTTCCATATTGCCGGAATTGGTCACTCATACCGTATTGTGGGAGGAACGATATGAAGCGCATTCCTGAGAAAACGGGGTTAACACGTTTTAACCGGGACGAGATCATCCCGGATCTCCTTTTGTACCTGTTATTCTTTTTTACTTATATCTCCATCGTTTCCCTGAGTTTTTCCACGACGTTCCGAGGCGGAAACCTATCCCTTCCTCCCTACTTCCTTGCAATTCCGGGAGCATCGTTCTTTATTCTTCGAAGAATTTCGATGCGGCAGGAGCTTTTGATTACGCTTTTTCTCTCTTCCGTCCTGCTTATGCTCTCATCCTTTCTGTTTCTTCCGTTCGAGGAATCCGTATCACTCGTGCTTTGGGCGTTACTTCTTGCCGTCTTTTCAATCGCTCCGCGATATACGTCCGGTCGTTCCATCAAAGTCAGTTATGATCAACTCGGCTTTTCGATGCTGTTTCACGGATCCGTGCTCGCCCTTTCGGGCCTTACCCCGGACACTTCGATTTTAAAGCATGCGCTTCTTGCGCACGCCCTGTTGTCGCTGTGTTTGTTTTTTGCCGCCCGGCAACACCACACCTTTTACTCCGACTACGCACACATCGCAAATTCGCCGACGCAGCCATCCGCTTCGGTTCGAAGAAAACACAACGGGATTATCTTATTTCTGTTCCTCTTTGCCCTGCTGATCGTCCCGATCGTTGTGATGTTTCCCTATTCCGCGATGACCGATTTTCTTCGCTTCTTGTTACGAAAAGCGTTGGAAGGACTTGTAGCGTTTAGTGAATGGCTCAAAAAAATGCACCTCCTTCCGGAATTCGAACAGATTGCGGAACCCGAAACCACCGGACTGGCGCCGGTCACGGAAGAAAACCCCTTATTAAACAAGACGCTTGAAATTCTTCTGGGTGTCCTGTCCGTCGGAATTGTATTGGTTTTCGCTTTTTTTGCGGTTCGCGGTCTGATTCGGTTTCTCCTTTCGATGTATCGGAGATACCCTTTGTTTAATAAGGAACCATCGGACTCAAGAATCATCGACGAGGTTTTTTCCATCGAAAAAGGACCGAAACGAAGACGAAAACGCTTGGATTTCGGTACCGGTCCGGAACGGGATGTGCGAAGAAAATACTATCGGCTTGTTCGAAAAGCGATGCGATCCGGTGCCCGTATCGAATCATCGGACTCACCGGCCGAAATCCTCGATGAAGTGTCGGGGTTTACGGATGCGGATTTTGTCCTGCTGACGGTTCATTACGAAAAAATTCGATACGGGAACGGCGTCATTCCCGCATCAAAGGATTGCCCCGGACTCGAAAGCATCGAGGATTAATGCCCTGGCTCCGAATAATATGGAATCATCACCGAGCGAGGCAACCTCAAACCGAACCGATTCACGAACGGACGGAAGACAATAGGCATTCACCTTTGAGAGTATTTTCTCTAAAAACACGGCGCCGAGAGCTTCCATCACTCCGCCGCCGAATATTACCATCTCCGGGCTGAACATGTTTACCAAATTTCCCGTAGCGACGGCCAGATAAAGGCATGCGCGATCGATGGCTTCGATCATAACCTCGTCGTCCGCCTCGTACGCCGCCTTCATCTCTTTGCTTTTAAATACTCCTTCGCGAATCGAATCCGCCATCATCGTCGAACGACCGTGCAGGATTTGTTGACGAATATAATCCGTCATCCCCGTCTTGCTCGAAAACGCCTCCAGACAGCCTCTTTGTCCGCAATTGCATTGCGGTCCGTCAATATTTAAGATCATATGACCGAATTCCGCACCTTTGTACTGGTGACCGGAATACATCTTGCCGTTGATTATCAGTCCGCCGCCGAGGCCGGTTCCGACGAAAAGCCCGACAACGTGCGATAGACCTTCGGCGACTCCGAACTTCCATTCGCCCAACACGCCCAGATTCACATCGTTTCCGATAAAAAACGGAATTCCGAACTGCTTTTCCACGGATTTCTTGATGGCGTAATTGCGCCATGGAAGATTCGGAGAAAACAAAACGACACCCGTATCATTATTGATGATGCCGGGCGCTCCCGCAGAGATTGCCTCCACATCCGTCAACGCAATACCGAAGCCTTCAACCAGCTCACGAACCACCGAAAGGATTGTTTCTTCTACATTCGAAACACCTTCATTCGCTCGCGTTCTCTTTTTGATGCGGTGAACAATCTCCCCCTTGGCATTAAAAATCGCACCGAGCACCTTCGTGCCGCCGATGTCAAGACAAACCGTGTATTTACCCATGATTCTCCTTGAGAAGTCCGATGCATTCGTCATATAACGAATAAAGTTTTTGGACTCCGTTTTCCAGATGAAAATAGTGAATGATATACGGAACCAACAGCGAAAGAAATAAAACCGACACGATTGCAACCGGCAGATCCGGAGAACTCAACGTAATAATAACGGAACCGAACGTCAGCAACGCGAAAAGCATCGTTACCAGCAGATGAATCAGTCGCTCGTGCTGATAAAAAGAAATCCGGATCATCAATATTTCGGTATAGGAAGAGAAAGACTTCGACGTAAATGATCCGTCCCTTACGAGTTGCTTATACAGATTGATTTGTTTTTGTGCTTCTTCGATTTCTCGTTTGATTCGACCGTACATCGACAGCCCCTCCGGTTGATTCACACGAATCGCTCGTCCGGCTCCGATCGGATACCGGGACGGTGGTCGCTACGCTCCGATTCCGGTTTCCGAAGTTCCACGCGACCGCTTCTTCGGTCGGGACCCCAGAATCAGCTCCGGAGGTTTGCGTTCCTTAACGGTTTCCCTGCTCACAATGCATTTCACAATATCCTTGCGAGACGGAATCTCGTACATGATATCCAGCATAATATCTTCAAGAATCGCACGAAGTCCTCTTGCTCCGGTGTTTCGCTCAATGGCGAGAGAAGCGATTTCATCCACAGCATCCTCGGAAAACTCGAGTTCGACTCCGTCCATTCCGAGAATTTTCCAGT
Source organism: Clostridiaceae bacterium (assembly GCA_012729635.1). GTDB lineage: Bacteria > Bacillota > Clostridia > Saccharofermentanales > Saccharofermentanaceae > JAAYCT01. The sequence goes on from JAAYCT010000024.1 coordinate 111,807, forward strand.
ACTGCTTCAGCAAAGCGTTTTTCGGCTCCTTTAGAACACGCACTAAAGCCTCCTGGTCCAATCCCTCCAGCACGACCGTTACCGGAACACGACCCACAAACTCGGGAATCAGTCCGAATTTGATCAAATCCTGAGGCAGAAGAGATTTCATAAGTTCTCCGGTCTGCATTTCCTTTTTGGATGTCACTTCGGCACCGAATCCGAACGCCTTCTTACCGATGCGATTTTCGATGATCTTCTCCAGTCCGTCGAATGCACCGCCGCATATAAACAAAATATTGGTGGTATCGATCTGAATGAATTCCTGATGCGGATGCTTCCTGCCGCCTTGCGGAGGAACATTCGCCACCGTGCTCTCCAAAATCTTCAGCAGAGCCTGTTGCACGCCTTCTCCGCTGACATCCCTCGTTATGGACGGATTGTCCGACTTTCTCGTAATTTTATCGATTTCATCGATATAAATAATCCCTTTCTGGGCCTGATCGACATCATAATCGGCATTCTGCAGTAGTTTAAGCAAGATGTTTTCGACGTCCTCGCCGACATATCCCGCCTCGGTCAGCGCGGTCGCATCCGCAACCGCGAAAGGCACGTTCAGAACCCGGGCGAGCGTCTGCGCCAGCAAAGTCTTTCCGCAGCCGGTCGGTCCGACGAGCATAATGTTGCTTTTAGACAATTCAATGTCATCGTCCGCCGAAGGCTTGGCGTATACCCTCTTATAGTGATTGTACACGGCGACCGAAAGCGCCTTCTTGGCGTGATCCTGTCCGATCACATAAAGATCGAGAGACGCCTTCAGTTCTTCGGGTGTGGGAACATGGTCCAGCTTGATATGAGCGGTCCCGGAATATAAATATTCGTCGTCATCCGCCAATAAAGACTCGCAAAGAACGATACACTCGTCACAAATGTAAACGGAAGGTCCGGCGAAAAGCCGCGAAACCTCATGCTCCGGCTTGCCGCAAAAAGAGCAACGGACAATCGGAGGGTTTTCGTCCGATCCTCTTAACCGTTTATCCGGATTATTTTTATCATTGGTCATACGTTGCCCTCACTATCGAAGAACGCCACAGAGCGGTTTTCCGCCGCTCATGCGGTTGGATACATTTATGGTACTCGAAGAGCAAACATCGTTCAATGATTCCAATGCTAACAAATTATTAAGAGTTGGTTGCACTCACATTTTGGTTGGATTATTCCGCGGAGGGCTTTTTCTTGGGTGCAGCCTTTTTCGAAGCGGTTTTCTTTGCGGCCGGTTTCTCCTGTGCCGCAGTAGTCTTTGCTTCCGCGACCGGATTTTCCGCCTTTACCGGCTTCTTTTTGGCGGGGGCTTTTTCCGCAGTCTTCTTGGCCGGGGATGCTTTCGCGGTCGCTTTTTTCTTCGGCTCCTTATGCAGGTCCTCTTTTACCGCCTCTTCCGCGAGCCGGTCAATTGTTTTTCTTGTGACGATGCTCTCGCGAATAAAGCCATCGTTTCCGGATATTCTTTGAGCCAGCTCATCTTTTTCCATCCCGTATTGTGCCGCAATGCGCTCCAGTTCGGAATCGATATCCTCAGTAGTCACTTCAATGTTTAACTCTTCCGATATTTTGGCAAGCACCAAATCACTCTTGACCCGTACTTCGGCAATCGGTGCAATGCTCTTGCGGAAGTCTTCCATCGTCTGGTTGCTGAATGACAGATATTGCTCCAGCTCAATCCCCTGCTGTCTCATCCGCATCGCCTGATCGTTCGACATCTGATCCACTTCGGTTTCGATCATACAGGCGGGAATCTGTATGTCGGCGTTATCACAAGCCGCCTGAACTACAGCGTTTTTAAACTCTTCGTCCGCATGCTTGGCTGCTTGTTCCTTCATCTTCTTAAGAATATCCTCACGGTATTCCCGGAGTGTATCAAATTCACTGACATCCTTGGCGAATTCGTCGTCAAGCGTCGGCAATTCCTTCTCGCGGATTGCGTGAATACGGATTGCAAACGTCGCCTCTTTTCCCTTCAGCTCTTCACTGTGGTATTCCTCGGGAAAAGTAACGGTAATCGAAAAATTCTCGTTGAGGCTGTGGCCGATCAGTTGCTCCTCGAAGCCCGGGATAAAGCTATCGGACCCAATCTTCAAATCATATCCTTCGGCTTTTCCGCCTTCAAAAGCGATTCCGTCCACAAAACCCTCATAATCAATCGTTACGGTGTCGCCTTCGCGGATCGGACGATCCTCCACCGCAATCAGCCTGGCGTTTCTTTCCCGAATCCGCTCAATTTCTTTATCCACTTCATCCGGACCGGGCTCGTGGTGATGGTAATGGGCCGAAACACCCAAATATTTACCGAGCACGACTTCCGGCTTAACCGTAACGGTCACGGTATATTTCATTCCCGTTTCGGGACTGATATCCACAATATCCATCTCGGGCTTGGAGACGACCTCAAGATTGTGCTCCTCAATCGCCGCACGATATCCTTCATTTACGATGAAATCAACCGCGTCATCATAAAGAACCCCTTCTCCGTAATACTTTTTTACAAGCTGAAACGGAGCCTTCCCTTTTCTGAATCCCGGGATTTGAAAACGGTTTTTATTCTTAACAAATGATTTTTGAACCGCCTGTGCAAATTCTTCCTTTGTGGCCTCCATAGTAAGAACAACAACGCTGTTTTCCTTTTTTTCGAGTATTGCGGACATGTTGAATTCTCCTTTGATACGAATCGATTTTCACCGAGCAGTTATTCTACCATAATACCTTTCGAGTGTAAACGAATATGCGTACAGCCGGTAAACTTTTCGAACATAAATGAGTACGATCGCAAGCTTCGCAATGTACCGCGCGGCAAAACCGATTCGTTTCCCGCCCGATCTTAGTCGGTGGATCATGCCCCGGTTTCGTCGGTTCGTATCACACGAACCTGAAGGCCTTCCAAAACGTCCAGGGTTTTTGCGTTGAGATCCTTGTCGTAACTGTCCGTGAGCGATGCGTTGACTGTAATCATCGCCTCCGGAAGCGCCGTTTGAGCGAGAATCGCGTTTGACAGCACACAAATATTGCTCACGAGACCAACCAGTTCAATTTCCGAAAACCCGCTTGATCGTAAATAATCAAAAAGAATATCCGATCCGAAAGTATACTTTTCAAAAACCATACATCCGCGGGACAACTCCTCCAGTCTTCCGTACAGCTCATGACCCATTGTCCCCCGAACACAGTGCACGACCGGAAGATGCCTCCCCTCCCGCGTAGACAAATACTCCGTGTGATGCGTGTCCTTGGTGAAAACGACGACATCCTGATTTCTTTTGTATTCTTCGATTTTTGCACAGATTGGTTCGTGAAGCCTCTCTGCTCCGGGAAATCCCAGGGCACCGTCCACAAAATCCTTCTGATAGTCTACCACGATAAGAAGCTTTGTCATCGGTCTCACCTCCTTGTTCTTCCGTTTTCATCATAAAGGACGATCGGGAAAAAAGAAACACCCCGCAATACCCATAACCGACAGATCTCTGATCATCCCGGAATGATAAGAAACGACGAGAGTAAATTGAAACTAATGATATCTTCCCGTTCTTTCGTTTATAATGGTTTCGTCCGGGTGATACCGATATTTATCGTCGAAATTTGGGAGGGAAGGCAACCCGATGGAAAAACTCGAGCCCTTTTTCTTTGACCGTCCGTTCGGATTGGGAACGGCAACCGCACCGACCCAAATCGAGGGTTATGAAACCGATAATTCATGGTACGATTGGGCTGAAATTCCCGGAAAAATTGCCGACGGCAGTTCTCCGCTTCGCGCCAACGAGCACTGGGTCCGATGGAAGGCCGATATCGATCTGATGGCGAAAATGGGGATTCGGTATTACCGTCTCGGACTGGAGTGGAGTCGAATTGAACCGGAAGAAGGCAAATTCGACGAGTCGGCAGTTGCCCGTTATCGCGAAGAACTCTTGTATTTACGCAAAAAAGAAATCCGCCCTCTGATCACATTGCATCATTTTTCAAACCCAAGCTGGTTTGAGGCCCGGGGCGCGTTTTGCTCTGCGAACGGCTCCGGGGTATTTCTCCGATATGTCCGATACATCGTAACAAAAATCGAAGACCTTTGCTCTGAATATGTCACCCTCAACGAACCGAATGTTTACGCCGCAAACGGTTATCTTTTCGGCCTGTGGCCGCCCGGAGTCCGATCTTTCATACGTTCGGTCTCCGTAATGAGTCGATTGGCGGGTTGCCATATTCAAGCGTATCGCATAATCCATGAAATCTATGAAAACAGAGCGGTTCATGTCGGATTCGCCAACCATTATCGTATCTTCCGGGCACCCTCTGAGGGCTTTTTGGCGCAAATCGGAATAAAATGGATCGAATATCTCTTTCAGGACGGGATTACCCGTTTTATGATCACCGGACGCTTTTCGTTCCCCTTCGGTCTGCCCTTTACATTCCGGAAAGGAACCTACTGCGACTTTATCGGAATCAATTACTATACGCGGTGCACGATGAAGGGTTTGACCGAGCTCCCTGCGCCCCCCCACTCGGACAAAAACGATCTCGGTTGGGAAATCTACCCGGACGGAATCCGAATGACGGTTCAAAAGTATTATAATCGATATCCGCTCCCGGTCTTTATCACCGAGAACGGAACCGCCGACGCTTCCGATACCTTCCGTGCCCGATTTTTATACGACCACCTTCGTACGCTTGCGCTTGATTGTCCGTATGTCTCGCGGTACTACCACTGGACGTTTATCGATAATTTTGAATGGGCGGAAGGAGAAACGGCACGATTCGGGTTGGTGGAAAACGACTTTCCGACGCAACGGAGAACCATTCGCCAAAGCGGCAGGTTCTACTCGGAAATCATAAAAAACAACGGCGTCACCGATCCGATGATCCAAGAATACTTCCCGGTTCGGGATACGTCCGAAACACGAGGTGCGGATGAAAAAGACTGATTGGATTTTTTCGAATATACGGGAACTAAACGATTGCGCTAAGGAAACCGCAAGGCTCATGAAAAAAGGTCCGTTGTCCGTTCCGATGGTTTGGCTAAACATCCTATATTTCCGATTGCGTTATCACATACCGCTTATAGACTATGTTCGTTATCGATTCTGGGAAAACACAAGGATTAAACTGCTCAATCACTATACCCGGGCAGATAATATACGTTTGGTCGAAACCATCAATGACCAAGACAAAATTCAAGTTCTTAGAGATAAGATGATTCTGCTCAGACGTTTGGGTGACAGGCTGGGAAGAGATTTTACGGACATCCGGGAGTCATCCGAAGAAGCGTTCTTTTCTTTCCTGAAACAACACAAAAAAGTCATTGTTAAGCCTCGATTCGGTGCATGCGGGATCGGCATCCGTGTTTTAGATCGCCCTTATTCCGAGGAAGAGGCTATGGTATTGAGACAGGAACTAATCAAAGGCGACTGCACATTGGCCGAGGAATTTATCCGTCAGCACCCGGATATCAATCGAATCAACAATCAGGCGGTCGACGTATTAAAAATTCACACACTGAAAATCGGAACGGATATTCAGATCGTTCTTGTTCCGATGTTTCAGATCGGAAAAAAGAACGCAACGTACAGTCATTCCGGTTTTATGCTCCCGGTCGATATGCAAACAGGATCTCTGATTTTCCAAGACCCGACTCCCGATGAGCTCAGAGATTTGATCCCGAAGGATTATCGCTCGGGAAAACCGCTGCCCTTTTTCCGGGAATCTCTTCGGTTGGCCGAGGATCTCGGAAAAATCGTACCGGAACTTTCCTTTATATGTTGGGACATCGCAATCGGGGAACACGGCCCCGTCCCGGTCGAAGGTAACGGTGCATCCGGTGCGTTCAACGAATATCAGAGCCACATATATGCCACAACGGGCCTCGGAGCCAAGACCCGCTATACGAAAATCCTTCAATACAGCCAGGCCCGAAAGTCACTCGGAAATGATGGTCTTCGAGAAATAGAGGATTTCTTGTTTTATGAAACCGAGCCCAAAAGACCTTTCGATATTCTTTGGGTCTTGGGAAGCTCGCGATGCGGGGATCGAATTCGCTCGGCGGCAATAATTGCCGGAGAAAACCCCGATTTGCAAATCGTTCTCAGCGGGGGAAACATTTGTCTGGAGCAATTCGATCCGGATGAAAATGTTCTGCGGACCGAGTCGGAATACATGCGGGAGTTTCTGATTCGCTCCGGAATCCCGGAAAAACGCATCCGTATCGAGAATCAATCGACCCATACGGCCGAGAACCTCGATTTTTTTCTAAAGCTTCTGGAGCGGGAAAATGTTTGCCCTCGTCCCGTAGGGAAAATATGCATCGGGGTCGTTACCGCAGGGTTTCATATGCGACGCGTTTTTAACCGGATTCATGCTCATCCGGAACATGAACGCTATGATTGGGTTTCGAGTCCGGTATACAGTGAGCGAACAAGCAAGGAGAACTGGTACAAAAACATCGAAGGATTCGAAATTATTCTGGCCGAATACGATCGACTCAGGAGCAATCATTATGAATGATCGGAAACCTCATCGTTTGATTTCTTCTCGCGTACTCGATCCGGTTTGGATGTGATTCTGCTTTTCTTTTCGTAAAGAACGGCGAGCATCGAAAGAAGAAGCGGGCTCTTCAGTCGAATCACCCAGAAATACGCTGTCCAAAAATCCGAACCTCTTCGAAAGGTACGGTCAAAAAAATACGACGGATACTCGGCATGAATAAAACGCCGAAGACATTCCTTCCATTCCGATGAAATCATTCGGTTTCGGTTTCGTACGGAAGCGATAAGTGCCGTTATCACCTCGAATTTGAGATCAGAATTCCGAAAATGTTCAAATTCCGACGTGCCGGTTCCGTAAGGCTCGACCATCTCGATTTTTGCCTTGTGTAGCGGCAATAATATATCGACATAGTTGGCAAGAAATCGCGTTGATAACGAACCGTTCTGCCGAATGTGATACTTATAGAAGCGATCCGGCAAAGTCCGGATTCGCTCCGACCGGGCCAATACGGCGAAGTTGAACAAACGATCCTCTCCGTATTGTATCCCTTCTTTGAAACGTATTTTGTGATTTTCGATCACGTCACGGCGAAAAAACTTATTGCATGACGAGTTGATATACATCGAGAAACGGCGAATCAAGGTATTCATGAAATCCGAACGACTCGTGAAGCAAGCATCCTCCAGCGGCATGCCGTTCGGATGCCCCGGCACCCCGACAGCAATCTTATCAATCGAGAAAAACAGTACGTCACAAGGAAAATCCAGAAGTGCACGCTCAACACAGCCATAGGTCTTCGGATCAATCGTATCGTCGCTGTCCATGAACGTAACATAGTCGCCGCAAGCCAAGGAAAGACCCGCATTTCGAGCTGCCGATACTCCTTTGTGTGAAATGGACACGACCTTGATGCGCTCGTCCCTTTCGGCAAACTCACGGAGAATGCAAAGAGACCGATCTTCCGATCCGTCATCGACCAGGATCAGCTCAAATCGGTCAAACTGCTGATCCAAAATCGAGGATATGCTTTCCTTAAGATAGGCCTCCGAATTAAATACGGGCATAATAACGGAAAAAAACATGGGGACCTCCGGGTTAATGACGTTTCGCCGACTTGCTTACTGTTATACCTTTCGTTGAAAGCCTCTCTTGCACCGATAAAATTCCGAAATAATACGGAGCCGCGAATCCAATCGCGGCTCCGATGTTGGCGCGCCCGGCAGAGATCGAATCCACAACCTTCTGATCCGTAGTCAGACACTCTATCCAGTTGAGCTACGGGCGCATGCTTCGAATCAATTTCAGCACGTTGTATTTTATGTCACGCCCTTCATATTGTCAATGAAAATATCTCACATTGTTGTCGATTCCAAGGGCAAATGGTATTGTTAATCTGAAATTATGACGACAAAGGGCGACGTGAACCGAAATGATGATAGAACCCGAATCCAACCGATTGATGATTCCGTCCTTGTATAACGCCCGGGACATGGGCGGAATGCCGACCGTCTCCGGACGAATGACGGCCTATAAGCGATTTATTCGATCGGATTCACCGTCTTTTCTCGATGAAAAGGGAATGGAAGAGCTGATTGCCTACTCCGTCCGAACGGTTATTGATCTTCGCTCCGATCAGGAGATTCGTCGCGAGGGAAACCCTTTTCTAAACAGGTCGGACATCCTTTTTCGAAACATTCCCCTTTTGGCTGCGGACCCCGATGACATGAACGACCCGACGATGAGTTATCTGGTCCGAAACAGCTTGGGACACCTCTACATCATGATGCTCGAACACTCACAAACGGCCATACGCAATGTCTTTCAAACGGTCGTCGTTGCGCCCGAGGGGGCGATTGTCTTTCACTGCATGCACGGGAAAGATCGAACGGGCCTGATTGCGGCTCTGCTTTACTTGCTTGCCGGAGTTTCACGAGAGAACATCATCCGAAACTACGAAAAATCCTACGATTACATCCGTCCGCTGGTCGACCCGATGTTAGAGAACATGCCCCCGAACACACATCATATGTACCGATCGGACGGAAATAACATGCGTCTCCTTCTGGATCACATAGACAAAAAATACGAAGGTCATGCGGAAATATACATGGAGGAAATCGGATTGGCGGGCGAAGAAATCGAAAAAATCCGCTTTCGCTTATTCTGATTTTCGATTTCAGAAATATAGTTTGGCGTCTTCCGTTTCCAAGATAATTTCGGCAATAAAATCCCCTTTGCCCTGAGATAATTCAATCTTCATTCGGTATGTCAGATCGTCACTTTCTGTTTCCAGAATAAAATTCGTCTCGTCCGCAAACGGATAGTTTCGCATGTAGTCATCCAGAGTCATTCCGACGATTAGGCTCCTTCCGATTGAAAAATCCTGATCCGCGGATCGGATACATATTCGGGTAACGACACCCTCCCATGCTCCGTCCGAATCAATGGACCCGATTAAACAAATGCGCGCGGAAGGATAATCCACAATTAATCGATACTCGGGCTCCGAAAGATTCCCCGTCTTCTCCGAGCGCTCAATTCGACTGATGGTCGTTAGGTCGGGGTTTCCGAAAAGAGCCTCAAAGGTCGCACTGTTCGAGTAATCTCCGATCCGGACAGTCCGACTGCCCCCGGAGTACAAATACAAATCTCTGTTTTTTAAGGTATTTTTCAGAACATCACTGATTACGATTCCTCCGCCTTCAATCCTTCCGATTTTGACTTCGCGAGGCACATATCGGAGTAATTCCTCGTCCAATACTCCCTGTTGGTCAAATACAATTTCCGAAATATCGATGGATTGAATCGGGTACTCACTGAATTCCGCCTTAACCCGAAGAAGATAAAAGTGACATAATTCCTGTGCTTTTAGGCGAACCGTCGGGTCGGAAAACGAATACATTCCCCCCTGATAACTGTTTTTCAACATGGAGTAAACAGCATCTACATTCTGATCCTGAATCGCCGAAAAATACAATTCCGAGAAACGATGCAGTTCAACGCATAAGCGAACCCAATCGGAAGACAAATAGAGATCACCGTTGGATTTTTCCTGAAAATATATAATCGGTTTTGTTTGGTTTTCAGACAGAGCATAATTTAACTCGACGGGAACGATGTCCTCAATAAGGTCCGTCTGATCCGGAAGCCGAGCCGAAAGCGCGTCCGCAATCTTTTGTCGCTCATCCTCCTTAAGTATCCGGAAAGAAAGCAAAGCCCCTTGCCCGTCTCCGAGACCGGATAAAATTCTCATGTATTCGTCAAATTCCGTAAGCGAGATACCGTCCGTCTGGTGGGAAGGGATTGAATCGTAGACCGTCTTGATTTGCTCCTGATCAACCAGACAGGAAGAGAATAGTCGTATTAAATTTAAGCTCTCGATACTTTCTTCCGAATCCGCGTGATTTCCGCCGTTCTTCGAAAAGCGGGAAATTATGCCCGAGCATCCGGTTCCGACCGAGGCAAACAGGATCATTCCACCCAAAAGAATGCCCGCCGAAACGAGCACCGCCGAGATGCGGACGATGATTTTCATTTTTTGTTTTTCGACTCTGAACAACAATCGCACCTCCGATATCGTCCGTTCATCGCTCGTTTTTCTGATCTCTTTGGCGCATTGCCTCAAAAACGATAATCCCGGTCGCGACGGCCGCGTTCAGGCTGTTCACCTTCCCCTTCATCGGTACGGAAACAGTGACGTCGCATTTGTTCAGAAGATGCGGGCTCAGCCCTTCTCCTTCACTGCCGATCAGTAAGACGATCGGCCCTTTATAATCGGCTCGGTCATACGGTGTTTGCGCTGTAGCATCCGTCCCGAATACCCAGAAACCCTTCTTTTTGAGATCATCGATTGATCGCGACAAATTTGCAACACGCGCCACCGGTACATATTCTATCGCTCCGGAGGAAGCTTTGGCAACCGTCGCATCCAATCCGATCGACCGGTGTCGGGGAATAATGACCCCGTCGATACCCGCCGCATCAGAAATACGCAGAACGGACCCCAGATTATACGAATCTTTCAGTGATTCCAAAATCAGTAAAAACGGGGGGCGTTCTTTTCCGGAAAGAGCGTCGATCATGTCATCCAAATCCGTATAGTCATGGCTCGCAATCTGAGCGATGACCCCTTGATGGATATTCGTGGCGGACATTTTGTCCAGTGCGTTACGGGGCACCTCGACGATGGGAATCCCCTTGGCCCTTGCGGATGCAACAATACGACCGAGTGTCGGGTCAAGCTTTGACCCTTCCGGAGAAGCGATCCATATTTTGTTAATGGTCCTGCCCGCCCGGATTGCCTCCGCGACGGGGTTTCTCCCCTCCAGTCGATCATCGGGCGCCGCAGGCTCCGAATCGAGCCTCATCTGCTCACCCGTATTCGGAAAGGCTCTCGCTTCGTCCGGCTTTCCTCTTCGGGGTATCCCCGAAGTCGTCGTTCTTGAACGGAACGGCTTCTTTTCGGCCCCACCGATTGTACGACCCGATTTCATGCCGGGGCCCTTGACCGGTCTTTTTGGGCTCTTTCCCGACGGGAGTCTTTTCGGATTCGCCATTTCCTTCTCCTTTTTCTTTCGAATGATGTCTTCGCGGACGAAATCAATCGCGTCAATGTGTACGCTGTCCTTCGTTTCCTTCCTGTTCCTCCGTTATCTCGAAAATCCGTGTGAGTATTTTATCCAGACGCTCATTCTGATCCGTAAGAAACAGATACCCGATCACAGCTTCCATCCCGGTTGCATATTTGTAATCCGCAGGGCTTGCATTGCGAGATGAGCTCGAGGGATTGCTGTTTTTTCCGCGTCGGAAAACAGCAAGTTCATCTTCCGAAAGCATGTCTATAATCGCACGCGCAATTTTTGCCTGAGCCTCGGCGCTGACCATCCCGATTGCAAGACGATGGATTGCTCCCGATTTGGATCGGCTTCGCGCCGCGACATGAAGCCGTACATACAATTCGAAAACAGCGTCCCCGATGTACGCAAGAACGGAGGCAGGCACCTCGCGAATGTCTTCGTTCAGGATCGGAATAATCATAGCTTTACCACCTGAGGACCGGCGGACGTGTCCTTGATCTGATAGCCGAGCGCCGATATTTGCTCGCGAATTTCATCCGCAAGTTTAAAATTCTTCTCCTGTTTGGCCGCCATCCGTTTTTGCACCAACTGCAGAACTTCTTCGGGGATGCGATTCTCGTCTTCTCCAAGAATATCAAGCCCCAGAACTTCACCGAGCTCCATGATTTTATCGGCCGCACTTAAAAGCGCGTCAGAGGAAACACTTGGGTCCGTGCACGAGGTATTTGCCGCACGAACCAGTCGAAAAATTGCCGTAATCGCGTCAGCTGTATTTAAATCGTCATCCATCGCGTCCAAAAACTCTTTCGATGCGATATCGATTGCTTCCATCAGCTCCCAGGAATTTCGATTGTCGTTTTTCACCGCTTTTCTTTCTTCACCGGCCGCCGTAAATCTTAAGTTCTGGACCGATTCACGGATCCGGTTCAGGCCGTTTTCCGCCGCTTCCAATAGAGAGTCCGAAAAGTTAATCGGCATTCTGTAATGCCCGGAAAGAATAAAAAACCGAATGACGCGGTAATCAAACTTAGCGGCAATGTCACGAACCATGAAAAAATTGCCTGCGGACTTGCTCATTTTCTCGTCATCCACATTTACGAAGGCATTATGGACCCAGTATTTTGCAAGCGCCGATCCGGTTGCGCACTCGCTTTGAGCAATCTCGTTTTCATGATGGGGGAACACCAAATCCTGTCCGCCGCCGTGAATATCGATCGACTCCCCCAGATGTTTTCGGATCATTGCGGAACACTCGATGTGCCATCCCGGACGTCCCTCACCCCAAGGCGATGACCATGCGGGTTCTCCTTCTTTTTTTCGTTTCCAGACGACGAAATCCCCCGGATTTCTTTTCCCGTCAAATTCTTTCTTGTTTTCCCTGTCTCCGGCTCCCTCCACCAGATCCCCCAGGCGAAAACGAGAAAGCTTCCCATATTCGGGGTCCTTGGATACATCAAAATATATGCCGTCCGGAAGCTCGTAGGTATAGCCCTTGTCGGAAAGCTCCGAAATAAAATCGATAATCTCGGAAATGGTTTCCGTCGCCTTCGGTTCATACGTCGGACGCAGAACATTTAACCGGTCCGCGTCTACATAGTATTCCTTGATATAACGTTCGGAAATTTCTTGGATAGTCGTTTTTTCTTCCGCGGCCCGAAGAATAATCCGATCGTCGATATCGGTAAAGTTCTGGCAAAATTCGACATTGTATCCGATATATTCAAGATACCGTCTCAGGCTATCAAACGTAACGAGCGGGCGGGCATTCCCCAGGTGAAAATAGTTATACACCGTCGGTCCGCAGACATACATCTTTACCTTGCCGGGTTCGCCGGGAACAAATTCCTCTTTGGTTCTGGACATCGTGTTATAAATCTTCATACTTCCTCCAAAGAAAGCGATGGATGATTCTTGCCTTAAAATATATTAGCACCGATACGGGGAAATAAAAACGTGCATTGCCGAAAAATCGCACTATAGGTTTTCTTTCTCGTATTTATCGGGGTCACATACGGTTGGCATGTGCTGTTTCAATGGTTGGACGCCGGCATTTTTTTCCAGTGCCATGACCCGATGCATTAATTTGCAAAGCTCCTGCTCGAGCGGATCCGCAGTAACCGCATGATCCAGCTCCGTTGCGTGCGTAATCGGACGACCGTCGATCCGGACTATTTTTCCGGGAACACCGACAACCGTGGCTTTGGAAGGAATATCCGTCAGCACGACCGAATTGGCACCGATTAATGCATTGTCTCCGACAACAAAGGACCCGAGAAGCTTGGCACCGGCACCGATCAAAACGTTGTTTCCGATTGTCGGATGCCTTTTCCCGTGATGATGACCGGTTCCTCCGAGCGTAACGTTGTGATAAATCGTGCAGTTGTCGCCGATTTCCGCCGTTTCGCCGATGACAATGCCCATCCCGTGGTCAAGAAACAGCCCCTTTCCGATCTTCGCTCCCGGATGAATTTCAATTCCCGTGAAAAAACGACCGGTTTGGGAAATCCACCGGGCGATCGGATAAATGCGCAAACGATAAAAAAAATGGCCGATTCGATGATAAACCAGCGCATGAAAACCGGGATATAAAAGGATGACACTCAGAACACCCCGGGCAGCGGGGTCTCGTTCGGCTATAAGTTTCGCGTCTTTAAATAAGCCCATCTCTCGCCGTCTCCGACAGTTACACACCTGATATGCCGATTCCCACCTTTTGACACCCAGCAATTCGCCAGGTGGGTACCCTGCGGCAGTCTAAGATCTTCCTCCCGGGAGCACTATAAATAGTGTCAAGGCCTGATCCGCTCTGCTCCGACGCGGGTTCCCGTTTAAGTCATGAAGGTTCAAAAATGTGAGACTCGGTCATCTCAGGCAATTTCATTATACCATAGTAACGGGGTGTCACAAGTTTTCATTCGGACGGATTGTCATTCGTTTCACGGCTGATCTTTTCGCCCCGACGCCGCCGTAATCGCGGTCACCGATGCGGCTCCTGCGGAAAAAAGGGCGAGCGCGGCTTCATGCAAAGTATTTCCGGTCGTAAAAACATCGTCGACCAGAAGTATCCTCAATCCTTCTATTGAAACATCCTCCGGAACCATAAAGGCGCTGTCGACATTGACGGCCCGGCGAGCGGGGTCACGAAACCGACTTTGCTGCTTCGTATTTCTCCTTCGAAGCAGAAACCCTTTCAGACAAGGTGTATCCATTTTTTCCGCGATCGAATCCGCAAGAAGAGCCGCCTGATTATATCCTCGTTTTCGAAGACGCTGCGAGGAAAGGGGAACCGGAATCACGGCATCGAAGCACTCCGTGTGGTACAGCACGGAGTGCGCCATGAAGTACGATAATGTTTTTGCGATATAGGGCGCGTCATGAAATTTCATTGCCCTCAAGGCCGAAACAATGTCTTTCTCGTAACGAAAGGGCACTATTACTTTTAAATCGGGGATCGGATCACCGGGATACGGATTCGAAAGACAAGCGGTAAAATGCTCCTCAAACGGCTTGTACGGAAGATTCGCAAGACATGAGGAGCATACGGACGGCGTTCCGATTTGCTCATAAGAAAACCGATCCCGCTCATGTAAAAGGAGTCGTCTGCAAAAGATACACACCGGCGGAAAAAGGAGCTCCTTGATTTTTCCGGCCGTACGAGTCAATTCTGTACATCCTTGCGGGAAAAGTATATAAGAAAATCCTTTAAGGAGGTATCTCTTTGGGCTTGAGATCGGTTCCGGATCATCATTTGGAGCGTCCGCCGGTCCGATACGACAAACAGTCTTTGTCTGGCTCGGGTAATCGCCGTATAAAGAAGATTCCGGTTATAAAGCATAGGCGGTCCTCCCGGAATCGCAAGGATGACCACCGGAAACTCGCTTCCCTGACTTTTATGAACGGTGATCGCGTACGCGGGTTCCAAATCCTCAAGCCGTTCGGAATCGTACGTTACCATCCTTTTATCGTCGGTCTCCACTACCAATTCGATTGCCCGGGGATCCAATTCTCGAATCACACCGAGTTCCCCGTTAAAAACACCCTGACCCCTTGTTCCGTCGGCGTTCACATAGGCAAGTTCATAATCGTTTCTGATTTGCATGACACGGTCACCGACACAAAAACGAAATCCCCGGGATTTGATGTGTCGGTCGGACAATATTCCATAAGCTTCCTGAAGGATGAGGTTCAGGTTTGTTATTCCGGCGGCACCCTTTCGGGACGGGCACAAGACCATGGCTTCACGCAACGGGTTGATTCCGTAAATATCGGGGAGAACCTCGGCATAAAGGCGTTTGACCGCCTCCGCAATTTCTTCCGTGTTTCTCTTGGAAATAAACATGCAGTCGCTCTCAAAAGACGGATCAAAAATCATCTCTTTCCCGCTCAATACCGAGTGTGCACTCAATACGATGCGACTTCTCTGTGCCTGTCTGTAGATCGTAACCAATCGGGTACAGGGTATGATGCCGGACGAAATGATGTCGGAAAGGACATTTCCGGCACTTACTGACGGAAGCTGATCCTTGTCCCCGATAAACACGATTCGACACCCCTTCGGCAAAGCCTTCAGAAGGGCGTCCAGAAGAATCGTATCCAGCATACTCGTCTCATCCACAATTACGACATCTGCCTCGATCGGATTGTCCTCGTTGCGACCGAAGAAAGCCTCGCCCGACCCCGAGGAATCCGGTCGTCCCACCTCCAGAAGCCGATGTATCGTTCCCGCCGCGTATCCGCATGCCTCGGAAAGCCTTTTTGCCGCCCGTCCGGTCGGAGCGCAAAGGACTACCTTTTCGTTTTTCTCGCCGAAGTAGCAGACCAAAACCGCGACAATCGTCGTCTTTCCTGTCCCGGGTCCGCCCGTGATTACACTGCGGGGCGATTGGACCGCCGATAAAAGCGCTTTATATTGCTCGTCGGACAAATCGATCGATAGCGATCGGGATATTTCTCTGATTTTGTCTCCGCAGTCCTTTTCATTCCCGACGGATGGCTCCGAAGACTTCGTTTCTTCGATCATTTGCTCCCGGACCAGTGCGCCGCCTGCCGAAATTTCCGCCTCAAAAGTGCGCGGAAGCGCCACTTTCAGCCGATCATCCATTGAATCCGTTCGTTCGAATTCAACGATTCCATCCTTATCCGTCCGGTAAGCGATAATTCTTGCCGTCTGCAGCAAATAATTCAAACCATCGATGACCGTCTTTTCTGATATGAAGAAAGTTTCGTCCTTCTTCTTTTCCGGTTGTATGTTCCCGGTGTCGTTCCGATCGAAAAAGGATGAAATCATGTCCGTATGATCGAAGCGAACTTCCCGTTCGAAAATATGCTCTTTTTCGTCGGGAAAACGACGCGACTCTCCCGCCTCCAGGAGACGAACCGCTTCTTTTAACAATTGATCCGCGCGAACGAACGTATTCCCCTCATTTTCGGAAATAGACACCAAATACAAGATGGCGCTTCCGACCCTGAAGGGAGAAGCGGCGTCATACCCCATACTTCTCGCGAGGCGATCCGCGGTTAAAAAACCGATACCATGTATTTCCGAGACCAGCAAATACGGATTTTTCCGTAAAACGGACGTTGCGTTGGGGCCGAATCGCTTGTAGACGCTCATGATTCGTGCGGCACCGAACCCATAGGAACTCAGAAGCAAAGAGAGTTCCTGAAATTCACCCTTCTGTCGAAACACACCGGAAATTTCGGCCGCTTTTCTGGCCGATATCCCCCGAATGGTCTGCAGTCGATCCGGATGATCCCGAAGAACATTCAGTGTTTCCTTGCCGAATCGTTCGACAATCTTGCGTGCCGTTTTCGGACCGATCCACGGGATGGAGCCGGAAGAAAGATACCTGGTCAGTTCACTTTCCGACACCTCATGGTGCAAAGTAAACCTTTCGACGCGAAGCTGCCGCCCGTATACGGGATGATCCGTCCATTTTCCGAAAAGGTCCACCGTCTCTCCCGCGGAAATGAAGGGCATAGCTCCGACCCCGGTGAATCGCCCGTTCCGGTTGCCCCGCGTTTTGAATTCGGCCACCGTATACCCGTTGGTGTCATTACGAAAAACGATTTCCTCGCAGATCGCAACGACTCTTTGATCCTCTTCTTTTCTATTTCTGTTCTCTTTTTCGGAAAGATTCAAGCGTGGCTCCTTTTGAAATCAGGGGGTCATCCTTTGTCCGACATTATTCGGTCGTTCGGATCTCTCGTATTCCTTCCCGGTCTTCGCGACTATATTCCGGCATCCTCCGCGAGCGCCTTCGCGCGATCCGTTTTCTCCCACGGAAAATCTGCGTCGCTTCTTCCGAAATGTCCGTAGGCGGCGGTTGCGCGGTAGATCGGTCGAAGAAGATCGAGATCCCGAATGATGGAGGCCGGACGAAGATCAAAATGCCTGCCGATCAGATCGGTGATTTTCGCGTCGGAAATTTTACCCGTCCCGAACGTATCGACCCGGACGGAAAGCGGATGAGCAACTCCGATGGCATACGCCAGTTGAATCTCACACTCCTTGGCGATACCGGAAGCAACTATATTTTTAGCGATATAGCGCGCGGCGTAAGCTGCGGAACGGTCGACCTTCGTCGGATCCTTCCCCGAAAAAGCGCCTCCGCCGTGCCGGGCGAACCCTCCGTAGGTATCCACAATGATCTTTCTTCCGGTCAGCCCGCTGTCTCCCTGCGGACCGCCGATTACAAACCGTCCGGTCGGATTGATGAATATTTTGGTGTTTTCATCGATCCAGCCGGTCGGAAGAGCTTTATTGACCACCTCTTCACGGATCATTTTCTCGAGTGTCTCCCGATCCGTCCGCTCGTTATGCTGTGCGGAAACGACGATCGCTTCAATCCTCTTCGGGATCCTGCCTTGATATTCGACGGTAACCTGACTTTTACCGTCCGGCCTTAAAAAGGATAACGTTCCGTTCTTTCTGACTTCCGCCAAACGCTTCGTCAATTGATGCGCAAGCGAGATCGGAAGCGGCATCCGTTCCGGCGTGTCGTCGCACGCGTACCCGAACATCATTCCCTGATCCCCCGCGCCGGTTTCGTGCAAAGCGGCAACATTTCCGGAGTTTCTTTCCTCGAACGACCGATCCACGCCCATTGCAATATCCGGGGACTGCTCATCAAGCGTAGTCAGTACCGCACAGGTTTTATAGTCAAACCCGAAGTCGGTTCCGTCATAGCCGATATCGCGGATTGTGTCGCGAACGATGGAGGGGATGTCGACGTACGCACTCGTCGTCACTTCACCCATAACCAGAACCATTCCCGTGGTGCAGGCAACCTCACAGGCAACCCGGGACATCGGATCCTGTTCAAGCATCGCGTCCAGAACCGCGTCTGAAATCTGATCACATACTTTGTCCGGATGTCCCTCGGTAACGGACTCGGATGTGAAAAAATGTCTTCCTTCTTGAGTATAGCTCATAAAAAAACCTCCGTTCAAATTCTCCGGTTACTGACCGTTTCTTCTTTCGCCGCCTCCTGATTGTCGGAAGAATCCGTCGGCTTGGCCTTGAAAAAAGAGCCTCCCCCGAAAGGGAAGGCTCACAGTTACCGAACATATCGCCTCATCTTTCAGGTTTCCCTGCTGGAATTGGCACCGCTGCTTTCCGCGGTTGCCGGGCTTCGTCGGGCCAGATCCCTCCGCCTCTCTTGATAAGAAATGAATATCATTTTATCGTCTTTAAATCATACCACTCGGAATTCTGAGGTGCAATATAATATAAATGAAGATTTCTTACTTCATTTCTTTAAAAAAATTCGGGCCCGCCGATCCTCTCTGAACGCCTCCTCGCTCCCTGAATCGGCATATGAAGTTACATTAACCACTTAGCAACTGGGTGACTCCCCCGTTTTGACCAGGTCTTCACTCTTTTGAATCATAACATCCGATGACTCATCACAGAATATTCGTAATGAAAAAATTCTTTTTCCGCCCTTGATTCGTCTTCAAAAATATAATCCATTCTTTTCTCACGATCTCAAGTTCAGGCAACGCAGGTTTTCATTTTTCAAGAAGATTTGTCCGTCTGTCGCTGACGAACTTTTTCCCTGGAGCATCTCGGTCTTGCCCGATCTTTCATTATTTCCCCGCTCGAAAACAAATCATTCTCAAAAAAGGAAAGAACTCCGTAAGAGAGGTTTCGACACAATCGGTGTTGTTTGTCGAAAAAGCGGAGAATCATTTTTTACGCATGACGTTAAAATAGCCGTACATCAACGAAAGGAGCCGAATCATGACCGTAAACAGTATCGCCATTGTCGACCCGGACACCCGTTATTCCAAGGCCTTGTCCGAGCGTCTCAGACACTATCTTCCCGATGCGAGCATCACAAGGTATTCCCCCGAATCGTTCGAAGAGAGCGCCGATCGTGTCGGCGAAGAGATCATTCTATATGACAATCAAACCCTCTCCCCGGAGTTTTTTGAAGACATTCGAACCGCAACCTTTATTCCGATTCTTATTCCGCTCCGTCCGGATAATGACGAGAACGGTCGAATGAACGGGAAGTTATTGTCGGAACAAATCCGATCATCGAAGGCGCCGGCGTCCGGTCCGACCGAGAAGATTTCCTCCGCTCTTGATCATTCGGGTACACTCCGGCTTTTCCTGTCGCTCGGATCCTCCTCCAGAGAGAACTACATTCGCTCGAACACCGCAACGATGCTTATATCGGGCCACCGGTTGATCCGGATGGATCTGATGCCGGGATTTTCGATTCCGGAACCGAAGTCCGCTCACAAAAAAAATATGCCCGGAGACAGGGTTTGTTTCGGTCTGTCCGATCTTCTACTGAAAATTGACGGATCGAAAATTCATCCCGAGACTCTTCTTGATTATCTGAAGTCGAACGGTTCCGGTTGGCTTTATTTCGGACGACCGTCGCGATCCGACGACATCATTACACTGGAATCGAATCATCTGATACAAATGGTCCGGCTGCTCCGTTCACTCGTTGACGATTCGAATCCGCAAACATCGGCCATCGTAGTTATGGAGGGATTACCGTTTTCGAAGGTTCGTCCCATCATTCCTCTTGCTCACGAGATTCATGTCATTTTTCCGGACGAATCCGGGGGAAACGACCGTCTGATTAACTATGAACTGGAACAACTTTTTTCCGCCGGAGCACCCGGACAGCTTCGATTTTTGAGCACTGCGTGCAAGGAGGCGATATGAGCGTATTCGTTCGTTCAAGAAACACAACGGGTCGGACATCGGATCTGACTGAAGTCCCGAACACGAACCCGGGAGCGACAAATGAAATCGATCTTGCGGACAAACTGTCGCTATGTGTGCTTCGCAATCTTCAAAACCACGAGGATACGAACGACGATGCCTTTCGGGAGGCAATATCCGAAGTGATTGCCGAAGAAACCGCAAAGCTTCCCATGACGCTTCATGAGAAACGAGAACTCGCACTCAAAATGTTCAATTCGATGCGACGTCTGGATGTACTTCAGCCGATGATGGATGACCCGGCTGTTACGGAGATCATGGTAAACGGATTCGATCGGGTTTTTTATGAAAGGGACGGTTTCCTTTTTTCTTCGGAAATCCGCTTTAAGGATCCCGAAACACTGGAATCCGTGCTGACCCATTTCTTTTCCCGGGCCAATCGCCCTTTGAACGAAGCGTCTCCGATCGCGGATCTTCGTCTTCCGGACGGATCCCGTGCCAATGCGGTTCTTCCTCCGGTCGCACCCGACGGCCCGATCCTGACCATTCGAAAATTTACCGGTGTCCGTCCGGACTCGCAAACATTAATCCGACAGGAATTCATAAGTCGAGAAGCGTCTGATTTTCTATCCGACTCGGTAATCGGCAAAAAAACGATTTTCATCTGCGGCGGTACCGGCTCCGGAAAAACGACATTTTTAAATACCCTGTCTTCATTTATCCCGTCGGACGAACGCGTGGTGACCATAGAGGATTCCGCCGAGCTGTCCCTTCAGGGTATTCAAAACCTGGTTCGTCTGGAGGCAAGATTACCCGGCCCCGACGGACACGGTGCGGTGACCATCGGACAGCTGATTCGCACCGCACTGAGAATGCGTCCTGACAGAATAATCGTCGGTGAAGTCCGCGGCAGTGAAGCGGCGGATATGCTCCACGCACTTCAAACCGGACATCCGGGCTCTCTTTGTACCGGACATGCGAGCTCATGTCTTGAGATGTTGAACCGGCTCACCACAATGGTTCTCGCGGGTTCCTCGCTTCCCTTTGAAGCGGTCGTGAGACAAATAGCGATGGGGATCAATATATTAGTACACATTATTCGGGATAAAACGGGAAAACGACGGGTAAATGAGATCGTATCGGTAGACCCGACTTCCAGTGGTTGCTTCCGGATTATCCCCAGATTTGTGTACAGGGAGGGTTTCGGCCTTGAAAAAGATACTGAGTAAAAGAAATGATCGGAATAGTCAAAATAAAAAAGTCGACAACGACGAAGATCGCCTTACCAGAGAAAAGGTTCGGGTCCGGTTTCTAATCAGCCGTCTGTTTATATATCCGTTCTGTTTTCTTGCGGTTTACTTTTTGTCCGATGCCTTTATTCCGATGAAAGGAATTCGACTCGTTCTTTCTCTGGGCTTGTCGATATTCCCGTTTGTTTCGATTATCGGACTTTTATACACCAAAAGATTGTCCTTGCTTCGAGCCCAAAGCAAGGTACTGCTTCAATCTTTATGCACCTCCGTTTCCGCGGGTTATTCCCTTGAAAGCTCATTTTTGCTTGCCCGACCGACATTAGAAAAAGCATTCGGGAAAAGGAGCCTGATGGGAACCGCATTGAAACGTCTTGAAAAATCGCTTTCTGCCCATGAGTCTCTGCAGGAGGCCGCCGTCGATTTATGCAATCGGCTCGATTACATCGAATTGCTTCCGGTAATGCACGCATTATCGATTACCCGGGTCGTCGGAACCGGCGTGATTTCAATCTTGAGGAACAGCTGTCAAATGATGTCCGAACTCATTGCCGTCAAGAGTGAGGTCGACGCGAATAATGCCGGAAAAAATTCAGAAGCCTTTCTCCTTTGTCTGATGCCTTTCGGCATAACCTTTGCTCTCTCTTCATTTACCGGCGATTATCTGTCGGCTGCGGTTCGGGAGCCTCTCGGTGTCGCTCTGATGCTTCTTGCTTTTTGTATTGCGGTCATATCATGCGGCTTTCTTCTGTCTCTGGTCGGGGAAAAGAAAAAAAACCGGGGAATCAGCCTTTATCAGGAAGATCTTCCGTTTCCCTCGGGACTGACCCGTTTTTCGAAAAAAGTGACGGAACCGATCTGTCGTTTCCTTCCGCAAGGCTACATCACCGGCGTATACGGTCTGTTAAGCGAGCTTTCTCGAACTCCGGACGTTCATTTTCGAATTTTTGTGATTAAGTCGCTTACGGCCGTCCTTATCTTGATGCCGATTGTCCTGTTCATACTTATGCTGTTGTCCTATCCGATGTTGGTGGCGATCCCTCTTTTGATTATTCCGGTTTTTTTGGTTCATCAGGATCTTCGAACACGCGTATTTCGGCGAAGAGAAGAAATTATGGAGGAGATTCCGCTTTTTCTTTCCATGCTCGTAACACTTATGCAGTCCGGTGTTCTGCTTCCGAAAGCAATCGAGACCTGTTCGTCCGCTTTTCCCGAAACCGGTGTGATGGGCTCAGAGCTTCGAATCATGAGGGCTCAAATGCTTTCCGGAATGTCTGCGGGGCAGGCGATTGAGCAGTTTTCGGAACGAACCCCGATTCCCGAAGCACAATCCGCGCTACTTCTTGCCTCTCGGTATGAGGTCACGGGCGGCTCGGAGGTGCTCGGTCTGCTATCGTTACAGGCTACGTCCTGCTGGTCATTGTGCCGAAACGCCTCCAGGAAAAAAAGAGAACGTGAAGCGCTCGCAATGATTCTTCCGATGATGCTCGACTTCATTTCAGTTCTCCTGGTAGCCACGACACCCGCTCTGATATCCCTGAAATTGTCATAACCAAAAAAAGGAGGAAAAAACATGAAGGAAAAAAAACAAAAAGCAAACCGAACGTACAACGAAAACAGAAAAGGTATGGGAACGGTTGAAATCGTAATTATCATCGCTATTCTTGTCGCTTTGGCGCTCGTTTTTCGAGGTGCATTGACAGGTTACGCGGACAGTATTATGGATTACGTTTTTGACGACGGAAATGTAATCGGAGCACTCAGTAAATAAACGATTGGTGAGCATATGATAACAGAGCGAGGTCCGCACGGAACTGTTGCGGTTATGACAATCAAATCGGAGAAGGAGGTGGTTCCGCATGCCCTTTCGGCACTGCGGAGCCGATCTCTCCGAAATTGCCTTCCTATCTACCTCCGGGAGTTGTTCGGACAAACGCAACTCTGTGCGGATTGCACCGGTATGATTCCGATCAGCGATCCGAAAGCACCCGATATTTTCGTGACGGAAACACAAAAAATCCATGAGATTGCAAACTGGCTTGAATCGGTCGTTGATGTTCTTGATTTGGCTCTTGATCCCTCGGGACTAAGTCTTTTTGCGGAGGATGTTTGGATTGATTCGGGAAGCGGGCGTATTTTCTTTACTTATCTGCCGTTAAGAAACGAATTCGGAACCGGCTGTATTTTATCATCGATGGATTCGTTTTCGCTCGAGAAATTGCTGATGAGTCATTTTTTTCGGCCGACAATTCCGGATACGATTCGACACAAATTAACCGATGCCGTTGAGAAAGGCGAGGAATCGCTTTTCCTAAAGGCCGTCTCGGAATTAAGGGAAACTCGTCCCGATGTCAAACAAAAAAGGCCATATGTATCTCCGCTGACCCAGGTTTTGCTCACGATTATTTTTACCATGCTGATTACTCTTGTTATGATCCGTGGTATCGCCCCGAACCGAAGCGATACGGGCGAAATAAGGAAATGGGCCGTCCCTTATGTTCTGATATTCGGAGGAATCACCGTTTCGGCACTCGTACGTTTTCGAAACATACCGGATCCAAAACCGGAAAAAGAGTGTGCCGTAAGCAAGAGAAAAACGGAAACAAGTCTGTTTTTTCCGAAATCGGACTCGATGGGTTCCGAAGGATCGACCCCATTCCACTTTCCGCTTCATCCCGGCTTTTTGTGCGAAGAAAACGAATACGGGAAAAAAACAGAATCGAAACGCCGGGGTGTGATTTGGACCGATGATTTTTTGATCGGGTCCGACCGGATCCTGTGTGATTTTGTTCTCGATCACCCGTCCGTGTCTCATAAACATGCCCGGATCGTTTTCCGACAAGGCATTTTTTACCTTACGGATCTCGGATCCGATTGCGGCAGTTTTATCGGACACCGGAAACTTTATACTTTTGAGGAAAACCCGCTTACGGACAATGATATCATCCGGATCGGCGAGATTCGTTTTCGCTTTTCTTGCGCCGATCCTTCCGACTCGAAAAGTAAAAACATCAACAGCCCATGACCGAACGTCTATTCTTGCTCCCGGTCCGCATGCCCGATAACCATGGAGAAGGTATAATATTTTATTCGGCGGAATCTTCCGGTTTTGAAACGTCAGTAATTCGGACTAACAGATTCTTTTGCCGATCATCTCCGTAACGTCGTACCGCTTCGATCCGCTCCGAAGCTCTTTTCATCGAATTGAGCGAATACTTCCTGTCCTCCGAATCTCTTTGTGCCAACGCAACGCGTGCCGACGCACGATGATATGCTTCCACGGCACGTCGAACGTCGATTTCCTCCGGCCAATTCGCCGAATCACAAAGAATCAAGAGCAAGTGCTGACCGATTTCGGCGAAACCGTCGGTCAATACCGCATAACGTGTGAAGCCCTGTGCCGTTATTTGAATCAGTCCGGGGGTTAACGCGATGACCATCGGGGCATGCCCGGGAAGGATCCCGACACGTCCTCCCGCCGAAGAAAGCGACACCGATTCCACCCTTCCTTCATAAAAATGACGGTACGGAGTCACGATTTCAAGCATCATCGTTTTCTGTTTATTCGCTTCGCTCATCTCATCTTCTTTCGGTTCGATTTCGTACGAACGCCGGTGCAACGATCATTTTCCGGACTCTTTTTTGTACGAAAGATATACGTCGTCGATGTCGCCTTTCATGAAAAAATGCTGTTCGGGAATGTGATCCACTCCTCCGGAAACAATCTCTCCGAAGGCGCGGACGGTTTTTTCAATCGACACATACCTCGGAGCGTATCCGGTTGAGTCTTCGGTAACAAAAAATGGCTGGGAAAGATATTTTTGAATTTTTCGCGCACGACCGACGGTTTTTCGGTCTGTCTCGCTCAGCTCCTCCATGCCAAGAATCGCGATGATATCCTGAAGCTCGCGGTAACGCTGAAGCGTCTCCTGAACCCGGCGAGCGACACGATAATGCTCCGTTCCGACAATGGATTCAGTCATTATTCGAGATGAGGATTCAAGCGGATCGACGGCCGGGTAAATGCCCAATTCGACAACCTCGCGTGACAAGACAATATTGGCATCCAAATGCGCAAATGTAATGGCGGGCGCAGGATCGGTTAAATCATCGGCCGGTACGTATACCGCCTGAATGGATGTAATCGATCCGTTTCGTGTGGATGTGATCCGCTCCTGTAACTGACCGACTTCGTTTGCCAAAGTAGGCTGATAACCGACGGCGGAAGGAATTCTTCCCAGCAAAGCGGAGACCTCCGAGCCGGCCTGAACGAACCGATAGATATTATCGATAAATAAAAGAACGTCTTTTTTTTCTTGGTCCCTGTAATACTCCGCCATCGTAAGACCGGTCAGCGGAGCTCTCATCCGTGCCCCTGAGGTTTCGTTCATTTGCCCGAAAACCATTACCGTCTTTTCGGAAACCCCGGAAGCCTTCATTTCCAGCCACAAATCGTTTCCTTCGCGCGATCTTTCGCCGACACCGGTAAAAACAGACATGCCGCCGTGCTCCGAGGCGATATTACGGATCAACTCAAGGATTAACACGGTTTTGCCGACACCGGCACCGCCGAACAAACCAATTTTGCCACCTCGACTGAACGGGACAAGCAAATCAATTACTTTTATCCCCGTCTCAAGAACGGAATCCGTCGCATGCTGATCAACAAAGGAGGGGGCGCTTCGATGAATCGGCCAGTACTCCTGTGCGTTAACGGTACCCAATCCGTCGATGGTTTGCCCGAGAGCATTAAACATTCTTCCGGCAATTTGGTCTCCGACAGGAACCGTTACGGGGGATCCGAGCGCTTCCGCTTTTGTTCCCCGAGCCAGGCCCTCCGTCGCATTAAAAGAAACACACCGAACCACCCCGTCGCCTCGCTGTTGCATGACCTCGGCGATTATAAATCCGTTCGGATGGCTGATTCGGACCGCTTCGTTGATGAGAGGAATCTCATTATCCGAAAATCGGCAGTCGATGACCGGTCCGATGATTTGTGTTACGTATCCATTCGCCATATCCGTACCTCTTTTCAAAGCCTTGTCCATGTCCGGATCATGTGTTTTTTCGCTCCGTCCGATAACAGACCAATATTTTATTCGAGAATGTTCTCGGTCATTGGACCGATTGAGCACCGTTGACGATTTCCGTCAGCTCGGTTGTGATTGCGGATTGTCTCGCCCGATTGCCCTTAAGTCGTAAATTCTTAAGCATTTCATCGGCGTTCTCCGTTGCGTGATCCATTGCGGTCATGCGGGCGGTTTGCTCGCTTGCAAACGCTTCCACCAGCGCACCGTAAAGAATCGCGTTGAGATAGGTATCAATCAAAAATGAAAAAACCGCGTTCGCGTCGGGCTCGTATTCGATAATCGATCCTTTTTCGAGTGCGATACCGGCATCGGTCAAGCCTTCCGGAAGAAAAGATTCGAGCCCTTTCGTGTTTACGGGTACAACACGGGAAATCACCGGTTTCATGTTGATGGCGGACTCCATTTTTGTGTAAATCAGGTAAACAAGATCCAGCTCTCTTGACGTATATTTTCTTCGAATGATATTGGCTACTTCGCGCGCCTCATAATAGGTCGGCTCGGTAATCGGGAAGGAAAAATCCGGATCGACAATATAGCCGTCACTGATCAATTTATCCCGACCTACGTCACCGAATACATACAATGTGTATTCGGTTTTCAGACCTTTTTGAATATTGTCCAGTATCTTCTCCCGAATATGTTCCTCGGTAATTTGCACAACATTATTGTTGTACGCTCCGGCCAGGCCTTGATCACCCGTCAGCACAAAATAGCCGATTCTCCAAGTCTGTCCCTCTTTCTTCTCACGCAGGCGGAAGAATTCATTATCGATTTCCTCGCAGGAACGCCGAATCTCCAACATGCTTTCGGCACACAGGGAAAAAAACGGATACACAAGATCGTGCTGAAGTTTCGACCGCCTCATTTTCGCGGCGCTGACCAGTTGCATCGCCCGGGTCAGTTGCCGGATATCGCTCACACTTCGAATCCTTTTTTTAATATCGACGGGGCGCTCCATTGATCATTCCCTCTCCAAGTAACGGGTGTGTTCGGTAACAAAAGCTTCCTTGTGATCGATTTCATATTCGTCAAGCTGATGCTTGATCTTGTCATCCAGTTCTCCTGTGTTTTCGATTTCCCGCAGAATATTCGGATGAAGAACGCGGATTCGTCTCAAATAATCAAACACATATTCCCGCACCTCTTCCTTATCGAGAAAAAGCAATTTGCCCGAGGTAGCCATATAGAGAATAATTACCTGCTCCGGGTTCGATAAGGGCTCAAATTGCGGTTGTTTAAGAATCTCTGCCAAAATGTCACCGCGTTTGATTTGAAGCTGTGTGCTTTCGTCCAAGTCGGAACCGAACTGGGCAAATGCCGCCATTTCCCTTGCCTGAGCGAGATTAATCCGTAAAGGACCGGACAACTTCTTCATCGCCTTTATCTGTGCCGCCCCGCCGACGCGTGAAACCGACAGACCTACATTAACCGCCGGACGCTGTCCGGAAAAAAACAACTCGGATTCGAGATAAATCTGTCCGTCCGTAATCGAAATTACGTTGGTCGGAATATATGCGGATATATCACCTCCCTGCGTTTCAATGATAGGAAGTGCGGTGATCGATCCGCCGCCGCAGGAGGGCGCCAGATTCGCAGCACGCTCCAAAAGACGAGAATGAATATAGAAGACATCTCCCGGATATGCCTCTCGTCCGGGTGGACGACGAAGAAGCAGAGACAGTGCCCGGTATGCCTGCGCGTGTTTTGTCAAATCATCGTATACGATTAGGACATCTGCATTTTTTTCAAGCATAAAATACTCTGCTATGGTGCATCCCGCGTAAGGAGCAAGATATTGCATCGAAGCCTGTTCCGCGGCGCCGGCCGCAACAACGACCGTGTAGGATAAGGCGTTATGCTTTTCAAGCGTATGGACCGTTTGCACGATAGTCGACAACTTCTGTCCGATGGCAACATATACACAAATGACATTTTTGCCCCTTTGGTTGATGATCGTATCCAGAGCGACAGCGGTCTTACCGGTCTGTCGGTCGCCGATAATCAATTCACGTTGACCGCGACCGATCGGCGTCAATGCATCAATTACCGTAATCCCGGTCTGAAGAGGCGTGTTGACCGGACAGCGCTCAAGAATTCCCGGAGCCGGAGATTCAATCGGACGCGAATGCCGGGTCCGGACCATCCCCTTACCGTCGATCGGATTCCCCATCGAATCGATTACTCTGCCGAGCAGTCCTTTTCCGACGGGAATCTCTACGGTTTTTCCGGTTCGGCGACACATCATTTTGTCCACAACCTCCGTTACTTCCCCGAGAAGAACGATGCCCACTCGATCCTTTTCAAGATTCATCGCAATCCCGGAAGAGTTCGGACCGAAAAGGATGGTTTCTCCGAGCATGCAATTTTCGATTCCCTCAACAAAAGCAATGCCGTCACCGACGCTGATAACACGACCGATCTCCTCGACGGTCACGGTGTCCGAGAAGGATAATGCTTTCTCATCCGAATCCGTATCGGGCGTTTTTTTCCTTTTATCGGAATCTTCTTTGTCCCTTAGCGGCTCTTTCGTTCCCATCTCAAAAAGAGCGGTCGGGTCCTCATTAAACGAATCAATCACAAGCTTGATCGATTCGCGGATTGCTTGAGCATCCACAGACGGATCCTCTAAAGAACCGGTTGCCGAAATCGGCTGATCCGGGTTTTTCATTTGCTTCAAAAGGCGATCCAACTGTCCCTTAACGCTGTAATCGTATCGGTATCCTCCGGAATATACGACAAATCCCCCGAGCAAATCCGGATCGACTTCACTTTCGACTGTATAACCCGAAATGGAGTACCGCTCCGCGAAGGCTTGAGCCAGAATTGAGATTTCTTCGCTCTTTTTCTCAAATGCGGTGACGATGACGATTCCGTGTAGAGAAGATGTATCGGTCAATCGTTACTCACCTCCGCACTTCCGGTTTTACTGTGCACTTCTCGGAGAGCATCGTCCTTTCGGGCATCTCGTATTTCGTTCCCGATCACTTTTTGAGCGATAGCCACCGCCAATTCGGCGACATCATCCCTCATATGTTCTGCTGCGAAAAGGCGAATCCGTTCGGCGTCCTTCTCGGCGCGGGCTCGAAGAGCCTCCGCTTCTTCCCGTGCGCTCTTTAAAATCATCATATTTTGTCTGTCCGCTTGTAACCGCGCATCGGTCAGTATTTCCGCCGCTTCAATCCGAGCTTCGACGATTGCTTTCTCCGCTTCTCTATGATGAATCACCGCTGCCGATTCATTTTCTTCCGCATTTTTCAGTTCCGTTTCAATGCTTTCGCGACGTTTTTCGAGAAGCTTGATGATCGGCTTGAAAACAAATCGCTTCAGAATCAAGTAGGCAACGGTCAGATTGATGATGACCCAAATCATGGTCATCGTGTATCCGGCCATCTGATCCGGCGAAAACGGGTTGGATCGGCTCTCGTCTTCGTTCCCGGATACAATCGTTTCCGAGAAGGTCCGCGCGTATTGCGCTTTGCCGAATATTTCTTCTGTCCATAATAGTTTCATTCCAAAATCACCCCGTTAAAAGAGACTCGCAGCCGCATGGAACCCCGAAAAGGCTTTCTGTTTCGATAATTAAAACGTAAAAATCAACAGCAGAGCAACAACCAAAGCATAGATCGCTACGGATTCCATAAAAACAATCGCGGTCAGAAGCATGGTCTGCAGTTTACCGAATATTTCCGGTTGACGGGACGCCGATTCCAGCGCTTTTCCCGCGGCAATGCCCATTCCGATTGTCGCGCCGCATCCGGCAATACCGATCGCCAGGCCGGCACCGATCGCGGCGAGTGCCTTCGGGTCGATCGACGCTGCCGCTTCCAATACCGCATGAACCTGAAAAAGTGTCATCATTTTGTTTTCCTCCGATATTCATAATCTCTTTCCTTAGAAAATTCAGATTGAGACCGAATCTTATGTGGTCTCAAGCATGCCGTTTTCCCGTTTGGCTATCGACTGACCCGGTTCAGCCCTGCCGGACGAAGAAGTTTCACTCGCTCCCTCCAATATTTCTCCGATGTAATTAATTGTAAGGTATGTGAATACGACCGCCTGAAGCAGACCGTCCGCAACATCAAACCATAAAAGAAGCACTCCGGGCAAAAAGACCGGAACGACGATATAGATAAATTCCATCAGGATGAACGCTCCGAAAATATTCCCGAAAAGACGCAAGGCGAGCGACATCGGCTTGATGATGTATTCCAGGATACGAAACGGCAACATCGGTTTCATCGGGTATACAAGTGACGCCCAAAAGCCCTTCACTCCGACAAATCGAATGGAAATATAAACAACATATACGATGGCGAAAATCGCCGTCGCAACCGGAAAAGCGACGTTTTTCGCGGGAGGAGCGATTCGAAAAAGCGATATCAAATTGTTGGAGATTAAAAAAATCGCAATACTGCCGACCATCGGCACGACCTGTGCCGCCTGTTTTCGAGTCATTCCGTTGGAAAGACACAATTCCGTAAGCAAGGATACGAGTGTCTCACATACCAATTGTCGGCCGGCGGGAATTCTATCTCTTTTCGAAGCCATCCAAATCCAGAACAGACAAGCGGGAATCAAAGTAATCCACATGACAATAATCGCATCCGTAATTAAAACCTTAACGTCTCCGACCTGAAAGTAGATCTGAATCTGCATGATTGCATTTCCGATTTCCTCGCCGATATCACCGATCCGCATCTCCTCGAGAAAACGATCAATGATTGCTTCCCAATACTCCCGAAGCCACTGCGATACGGATAACATCGCACCTTCTGTACGTGCGTACATGAACGCCCCCTCAAATAACGAAGCCCGGATATGATCCGGACCTCAAGATCGTATATATTACGAATTTTACGCTCTTTGCATGGATTGTGCAACCGTTTTGAGTTGTAATCGCGCATTATTTGGTCCCGAAAAGTCGATCTCCGGCATCTCCGAGTCCGGGTACGATATAAGCGTGGTCATTGAGTCGCGGGTCCTTGGCCGCGCAAAAAATAGGGACGTCCGGATGATCCTTTTGAAGACGCTCGATTCCTTCGGGAGCCGCAATCAGACACATGAACTTGATTTGATTGATTCCCCGGTTCTTAAGAAAAGAGACGGCAGCGGATGCGGACCCGCCCGTCGCAAGCATCGGATCGAGTATGACGATTTCACGTTCCGTGACATCGTCGGGCAGCTTGCAGTAATATTCGACGGGCTCAAGGGATGTCGGATCTCTATACAGTCCGATATGTCCGACTTTTGCCATCGGAAGAAGATTTAGCATCCCGTCCACCATACCGAGTCCCGCTCGGAGAATCGGGACAATGGCGAGTTTTTTACCCGCAAGAACCTTCGTTTTTGCGATTGCGATCGGAGTTTCGATTTCAACCTCTTTCAGCGGCAAATCACGAGTCACCTCATAGGCCATTAACATCGCCAATTCCCCGACAAGTTCACGGAACTCCTTCGTAGTCGTCCTTTTGTCGCGCAAAAGAGAGATCTTGTGCTGAATCAGGGGATGATCGAAAATGAAAACGTTGTTTTGCATGAGGGGGCCTCCTTATTGTGGGGTTGATTTTGATTCACGATTCGATGTCATCGACGCGCTCCTTATGTCTTCCTCCGTCAAATGTCGCGCTTAAAAAACTGTCCGTGATCGATTCCGCGAGAGAAACACCGACCACCCGAGCACCCATTGCAAGAATGTTTGCATCGTTGTGTCTTCGCGCCATTTTTGCCATGAATTCATTCAGGCATAATGCACAACGAATTCCGAGCCTTTTGTTGCAGGATATCGAAATTCCGATTCCGGTTCCGCATATGGCGATTCCCTTTTCGGCCGCACCCTCGGAAACATCCTTGGCAACCATTCGTCCCGCCTGAACATAGCTGTAGGGCTCCGAGGATGACGACGCGCCGCGATCAAGAACCTGATGACCTTTCTTCTGCAAATAATCCCGAAGCGCCGCACGGAGCATATAACCCGCATGATCCGAACCGATTGAAATAATCATTTTCCCTCCGATTGATCGATTGATTTACGAGTGACCGAATGACTCGATCGGCCTGAACCGGAAGCTGCGCTTGCCTGACGCGTAATCTTCCACAATCTGGCCTTTTCCGTATATTTTGTACTTATAGGTAATCAATCCTTCAAGCCCGACCGGTCCGCGTGCGTGAATCTTAGAGGTGCTGATGCCGACCTCCGCTCCGAAACCGTACTTGTACCCGTCTGAGAACCGTGTGGAACAATTCCAGAAAACATTGCCGGAATCGACCGCATTCATGAATGTTTCGGCCGATTCGCCGTTTTCCGTAACAATCGCGTCGGTATGTCCCGATCCGAAGTGATTGATGTGCTCGATCGCATCCGCCAGACCATCGACAATTTTTACAGACATTTCATAGTCCAGATACTCTTTGTGCCAGTCATCCACCCGGTCGATGTCCAAAATTTTCGCCGACCGCTCGCAACCGTGCAAAGTGACTCCCGCCTCCGAAAGAGAACGAGCCAGCTCGGGAAGAAGCGGTTCGGCTATTTCCGAGTCGATTAACAGCGTTTCTGCGGCATTGCAGACCGCGACATATTGGGCCTTACTGTCAACCACAATCCTCCGGGCCGTTTCGGGCTGAGCATCCTTATGGACATAAACATGACATACCCCGTCCGCATGACCGAGAACCGCAATTCTTGTGTTGTCCATGATGTAACGCACAAACTCGTTGTTTCCTCTGGGAATGATCAGGTCGATATACTCGTCAAGCTCCAGCATGTCCCGGACCTCTTCCCGGGATTGAAGAAGGGTAATCCACCCTTCGGGAATACCCGATACGACGGATGCGTCTCGGATAATCGTCGCTAGTATCCGGTTGGTATGTCTCGCCTCTGACCCGCCCTTCATCAATACCGCGTTACCGGCCTTAAGACAAAGCGATGCAATTTGTACCAATGCGTCCGGTCTGGATTCGAAAATAATGCCGATCACGCCAATCGGGCAGGAAATCCGGTATAGTGACAGCCCTTCGTCCAGTTGTCTTGCAAGAAGCGTTTTGCCTACGGGATCCTCTAAACCCGATAAACTCTTCAGTCCGTCCACGACGCTGTTGAGTTTTTTCGCATCAAAAAGAAGTCGTTTCCGGAGAGGCATGGGAAGTCCGGTTTTCTTCGCTTCATCCAAGTCCTTCTGATTAGCGCCGAAAATCTCTTCCGCTCGCTCGGAAAGCACTCGGGCGATCTCAAGAAGCGCATTGTTCTTGACACCGGATGACAGCGAATACATACGAAGCGCTGCTTCTTTGGCATTTTTCGCCTGTCTGATGATATCCGTCATGCCGATTCTCCTTCTTTGTTTTTCTCATTATATCAAAAAAAACGATTCTCACCGCCTCCAAATATAACTGTTCAATGATTCTTTTTCCACTTTTTTCCACCCGGAGGCCCTGTGGATAATGTGGAAAACTCTGTGCATAACTATGAAACAAAGCTTTGCGGACTTTCGTCCCCGAAAACTCTTGAAATCAGGGATTTTCTATTTCTTGTAATGGTGAAGTTCGAAACGTGTTAATTTTAAGTAAACGCTTGTATCTCCCGACATGAGGGTTTTTGCGGCATCGCCGTGAATGAATGTTCGGGAGACTGTCTTTTCCGGGCGGACATCATTGAAATGATATCAATCTCGTTATCGGTCGGTCGCACGACGAAAATAATGGCTCATTTCACAAAGTATTTCTCCGTTATAGAGCTTCCTTCGTTTATCGGCCGGACGCCCCGCCGCCGCCTCGAATTCACCGACCGGCGAAATGACGGATAACCGAATTCCGTCTCTGCAGAATCCGTTTTCGTCCAAATACAGTTTTGCCGTTCGCTCGAAAAGCGATTTTGTTTCCTCTTCCGTCCGCATTCTGTGTCCGTACGGAGGATTGGTGATAATCAACTGGCGATCTATGCCCGTCCACAAGGAAAGCGCATCGGTTGTTTGCCTAAACGCATCCTCCGTCTTGAAGCGTACAAAGGCGGAAACTCCGGCATTTCGGGCATTCATTGACGCAATCTCCACCGACTCCGAGTCGATGTCCGAACCAAAAAAGCACGGTTCCCCTAAAGGCTCGGAAATGCGCAAATCTCTGGCCTCTTCCCTCGCTCGTTCAAACGGGATTTTCCCGACGAACGGCCACCTTTCCGCCCGGAACGCTCGATTGAGACCGGGTGCGATCTTATGAGCAATCATCGCCGCTTCGATAACGATGGTTCCCGATCCGCAGAAAGGATCCACAAGCGCTTCTTTTTCGTAAGGATGAAATCGGGAAAGCGTCGTCATCCCGGCCGCAAGTGTCTCACGAAGCGGGGCAAGACCGGCAATCGGTCGATATCCGCGCTTGTGCAGTCCGTCGCCGGAGGTATCGATCATCACACGGACCCGGTCGGCAACGATACCAAACATGATTTTTACAATACCCAACGTTTCGTCCTCGTAGACTCGTCCGGTTTCCGGCCTGCCTTTTGCGCGAAGAAGCCTTTTTACCACCGCTTTTTTACAAATGCCCTGGCAAGCCGGGATTGCAAACAGTTTGGATTTGCGTGAATACCCGTCGACATGAAACGCAAAGGATTCGGGAATATACTCTTCCCAGCAAATGGAGTTAACTCCTTCATACAGCTCATCAAAAGAACCCGCGTCGAAATTACCGACGCAGAGAAGCACGCGCTCCCCCCTTCGGACCCACAAATTTGTACGCGCAATAGCGGCCGGAACATCCGGTTCCGGAACGGACAGAAGTACCGATCCGTCCCGCACGGTAATCCGGTCGCTCGGATACCCGACCGCTTCGAGATCTTCCCGAATCAAGCTCTCCAATCCGAACAAAGAGGATATGAAAAGTTCCATGCTCACCTCCGGCTCCGCAGTCCGAACCGTCCTTTATTTTTCCCGTGCAGTCGATCCGGGTTTATTGAACGGCAGGGACTCGATCCATCGAAACATCACCTTCAGAGGATCGGACTCTTCCGGATCTTCAAAAAAAACACCCATGACCAAGTTGGAGTGAAAAATGTCTTCATCGCGAATAATCATGGAGACAGCGGTTTTCGGCTTAAGAAGATTCACGTGATCTACAAAAAGCTTCTCATTCTCGACCGCGCTGATCGGATCATTCTGTGCGTGAATGCATAAAACCTTGGTCGGCTCGCTGCCGTCCGCCAGTGAAATCGGTTCGGCGGTTTTCCGGTCGAAATTTTTCTCGAACAGCGCTTCGATCATCAATTGTGTGGTCGCCGGATATTCAACGCCGAAGGAGAGAACCCCGCCGAGTGAGATGAGTCCTCGCAACATCCGGTTATCGAGACCGAATTCCTCCTGCAATTTTTTATCGTAGGTCAGGATGCCGCCGAGATGTCCCCCCGCGGAGGACCCGACGACTACAATGTTATCGGTGTTTACTCCTTTGGACTGAAGGAGCTTCAGCCCTTTGAAAAGACCCTTGAAAATATCCCGCGCCTGGGCCGGATACTTAAATATCGGGGCATGACGGTATCCTAATGACAGAGTATGATACCCCATATCCGAAAATTTTTTCCCGATGTATTTGTACCGGCTCGGAGATCCGGACATCCAGCCTCCTCCGTGGATATATACAATCACGCGCTGTTTAATCGATCCGGTCGGTGCAAAATACAAATAATACTGTTTCGGATCCCTTCCGAATGAATGCTTTTCGGCTTTGACCTCGCTGTTTTTGATGGCTT
Source organism: Clostridiaceae bacterium (assembly GCA_012729635.1). Lineage (GTDB taxonomy): Bacteria > Bacillota > Clostridia > Saccharofermentanales > Saccharofermentanaceae > JAAYCT01. Next base: position 148,145 of record JAAYCT010000024.1, read on the forward strand.
GGTCCAGCCTCAATTTGGGTATTGTCAGCACTTCGCCCAAGGCGTTTTTCGGATCCTGCATCGTTTTCTCCTTCGGGACATTCCTTCGGTCCTGCGATGCGTCGGTTTCGCGGACGATCGGTGATCGACAGATGACGAATAACCTGTGCTAGGACGCAATGACCTTTTCACAATGACGATAGTGGTCGATGTTTTTCAGTTCGGAGGCCGCTTCTTCGTCGAGAACGACCGTCGCTTTTCCGGCATAGAGTTGGATTGCGGAAGCCGTAATCTGTGATGTTACGGGACCTTCAATCGCTTGCCTCACAACATTGGCCTTCTTTTTTCCGTTTGCAATCATCAGGATGCTTTTTGCCTCAAGAATCGTACCGATCCCCATCGTGATTGCAAAATGCGGCATGTCTTCCCGGAGAAATCCGGCGGCGCGATAAAACAATTCATAATTATCATCGAGCGTTTGCCGGGTCAGCGTTTCGATGCGGGTTCGTGACGCAAGAGATGATCCCGGCTCATTAAAAGCCCAGTGTCCGTCTCCGCCGATCCCGAGAAGTTGAAGATCAATTCCGCCCGCTTCGCGAATGGCCTTCTCATAGTGTTTACAAAACTCTTCCGGATTGTCGGAAAGCCCGTCCGGAACCCGGGTATTCTCGGGTAGAATATCAATGTGTCGAAAGAGTTCCTCATGCATGAAACGCGCATAGCTCTGATCCGCGGAATACGGTTGCTCCGGATTAAAACCGATGCCGAGATATTCGTCGAGATTAAAGGTTCTTACTTTCGAAAAACAAAGCCCCTCCTCCCGGTGCTTCCGAATCAACTCCCGGTAGGTTCCGATCGGTGTTCCTCCGGTTGCAAGACCGAGAACGCAATCCGGCTTTTTGCGGACAAGTTCGGCAATCCGATTCGCTGTGTAAAGGCTCATTTGTTCATAGTCGGACCGGATAATAACATCCATTTTCTTTTCCTCCGTTGAAAAAGTTGGTCGGAAGTTTCGTTTATCCGAAACCGCCGCAATCAGTTTGGACCGCTCCTCTTCGATCAGTCCGTATAATTGTCGAAATAGCCCTGTATGAGAACGATCGGCGTTCCCTTGTCTCCGCTTCCCGATGTCAAGTCACTCAAGGATCCGATCAGATCGCTGATTCTCCTCGGGGTCGTTCCCTGAGAGACCATTTTGCCCGTAAGATCCGCATCCTTTTTCTTAATGTATTCGGATATCGCGTCCTCCAGTTCTTGGCCGTTCAAGTGGCTGAACTCATTGTCCGCAAGATACTTGAGTTTCACTTCGTTCGGTTGTCCGCTCAGTCCGGATGTAAAGGCGGGGGAAACGACCGGATCGGCTAACTCCCAAATCTTACCGACCGGATCCTTAAAGGCACCATCGCCGTATATCATCACCTCGACGCGCTTCCCGGTCCGCTCCATAATCATCTTTTGAATGCCCTCTACAACCGGTTGACAATCCCTCGGGAAAAGTTTTATCGATTCCTCGGTCGCTTTATTGCTGCCGAGCAGACCGTATTTCTCGTTGAATCCGCTTCCGTCGGCCGGACGGATCAATATTTCGTCCAAACCGTACACTTTCATTGCCCCGGCTTCCGTCAGTCTCCTTTTGGTTCTTTCTCTGGTATGGATATCGCAATGCAACACATAAGGCGTATACTCCAGAATGGTTTTACATTCGTTGGCAAGAATGACTTCCACTTCGCAGTTTTCGTTTCGGATAAGATCCTTGTAGTATTCAATATAGTCAACACCGGTAAACGGATGTTTCTCGTAACCGAAGAGAAATCGAAACCGCTCTTCGCTTAAAACATCGGTCCAGGGATTCACGCCTTTTTCATCCAAGCGGTCAAGATCCACCAGATGATTTCCTACCTCGTCGGACGGATAACTGAGCATCAGGACGATTTTTCGGGCACCGCGGGCAATTCCCTTCAGACAGATGGCAAAGCGATTCCGACTGAGGATCGGGAAAATAACTCCGACGGTTTTCCCGTCGAATTTGTCCCTGATATCACAGGCAATCTGATCAACCGTTGCGTAATTTCCCTGTGCACGCGCAACCACGGCTTCCGTGACGGAAATGACATCCCGGTCATGGAGCGAAAACCCTTCGCTCTCGGCCGCAGCAATGACGCTGTCGGAAACAATCTGAATAATATCGTCTCCTTTGCGCACAATCGGCGCTCTGATTCCTCTTGATATCGTTCCGACCAGACGTTCCATATCGAATTCCTCCTTGCAACCCAATCATTATAATGCGAAAAATCGACAGAATCAAAGGTTTTCCATCTCTTTTCGACATAATATTCAAATCCGCGATCAAAACAAATGTTTTCGACAGATCTGCGTTTTAAACGGATTCCCGGTTTACGGATATTGATTCGGAGTTTGAACGTGAACAAATCTCAGGTTCGGAAACTGCTGCTCCATATATTCATCCGGGAACCATCGATCCATGATGCGTTGGATTTCGAATCGCTGATCCGCACGAATTTGCCTTTCGGCCCACCTGCGAACCGCAAAAAAGGTTACGCCGAAATTGATAGCCATGAAAATACACAAGATCGCCGTCACCGTCTTTCCGGCTTTTTTCGGAATTTTCAGAAGAATCAGCGAAATCGACGGAAGCATTATCTTAAGCCAAAAGACCGCAAGAATCCCCCAAAAGAAAGCATACTTCAAATTGGTTCTTCCCTGAATGTCCATCATATCGCTGTATTGCCATGAAACGGAGGAAAAAACAGATTCCTGAATGAGCGAACAGAAAAACTCAACCAAACAGCCGATCCCCATTCCCGCCGCAAGAACAGCCGGCAAAGGATGCTTCCGAAGGTAGTACAACACAACGGTCATCAGGACCCCGCCGACGCCGTAAACCATATTCAGGGGTGCCCAAACAAAGGTGGCGCGACTTTCAATTCTACCGGTCCGAATCAGCCAATATACGGTCTCGATTATTACCCCGAACGCTCCGGAAAAGAGAAAAATCCAAAAGAGCTTACAGGGACAAAGACCAATCGCAAAATGATTGCGATTGCGTTCGATGGCTTCGATGGCAGTGATGCTAAATGGATGCGGATATGATTTTTCCGGGCTGTTCTTCGCTATACATTTCATTTTCGAAAAGTGACCAAAGTCCCCCCTTATGAACATCGGTACCCATTCGTCAACTCATTATAATCGAAAAGCAAACGCCCGGCAAACGAAGTTATGCCGGGCGTCTGGTATTCCCGAGCGGATTCGAACCGCTGGCCTACCGCTTAGGAGGCGGTCGCTCTATCCTTCTGAGCTACGGGAACACGAACGCGGAAATTATACAATATTTGCGGTCTTCGAAACAACCCGATGATCTGCGGAATATTCTTTGTCTTTGCGACCGCACCCCCATTATAGCAATTTTTCCGCCACACAAGAAAAAGAAGACAATACAATCAACGCAATTGCAATCATCAGAAATATGAACGGAAGACCGTCGACCGAATTCGGACGATTCCCGAAAATCAGTTTTCGATTGAAAACGCGAATAAAGGACACCAATCCCGTGAGAAAAACCCAAAAGAGCAGGATCAGGACTGTATACCGGGCGACCGACAGCAGGATTCCGGACGACATTTCCGCTTGCGAAAAAAAATAACTCAGCAAATAGAGCACGATCCCAACCTGAGCGGGAAAAAGAAACGATTTGGGTATATCCTCGATTCCTTTTTCGCTTTTTTTGCGAGAAAAAAGGAAAAAGACAGCGGCGAATACGGTATGAATCAGTACGACTGTCGGCGGAATCAAAACCGCCGATTGTCCGAAAACCCATAATCCGTAAGCGGCGGCATAGGATAACAGCCCGAAAAAAAGGATGAACAGGAACAAAGAAAGCAAATACCCGAAGAAAGCTCTTTCCCTGTGGATTTCCGGAAACGGAACCCGATTCGCCCGGTCTTTCCCGTCTTTGGCATACACATCAAAAATATCCCGGTTCTTTTTTCTTAATATCAATCGGAAAAGGATGATAAGAGCACTTAATCCAAGTGCGGCGGACGAATCATTTTCTAAATACGGAATACTTCTCTCGACACCGAGCCCGGTGTGAATATCCGCCAGTGTTCCCGAAGAACATATTTCTCTGACTGCGGAAAATAGAAGAATCGTCACCGTGAAGCCAACAAAAAGAAGCGCAACGGGAAGGGACCCTCTTTCTTTTTTTCGGTCGATCCGCTCCGAAACCATCGGAACGAGAAGAAGCGCATAGAGCACCTCAATCCAAATGCTCCCGTACTCTTGAGGACCCGGCGGGAAGAGTCGGGCATAAAAAACAGAGACAACGATTGCGGATCCGATCGCAAAAAACTCCGCAATCAGGACCCGTGTAAAAAGCTTATATCCGACGGAGGCGAAGGAGAATCGAAACAGCAGGAGCAAACCGACTACCGCCGTGGTACGAATCGCTTCGTGAACCGATCCCGATCGAAAAATAATGATCAGTCCGAGACATAACAGAGTGTAAAAAGAAAAGGGTCGGGAGGATTTACTGTCTGTCATTCTGTCACGTCCCCCACTTCATGTATTCCCGAAGAAATTTATAGGCCGTATTCACCGAACGGACCATAAGTATCGATATTTGAGGCTGGTCGGGCAACCCTTCGATTTGTGTTCGTATTTCCGAAACGGGAAGTCCGTCAATACTGTCGGATAGAACCGGGTTATGGCCCGAATCGACTACTCCGTCCTCATATCCGATAACGGCGCCACCCGGTGTCGGGGTCGGAGTCATGGAAGGTGTCGGCTCGTATAAAACGGTTTCCTCGGGTTCCGTCTGATATGTATCGTCAGAAGAAGAATCCGTTTCCTCGGATGCGCCCATCCCCGCGGTCGAAGAGTGAAGTGTTTCGGTCTCTTCCGTCTCTACCGGAGCGGGTGTCGGTATCAGCGGCTTCGTTATATTTCTTTTCGAGTTTTCTATGCACAGAACGACAAGGTCGTAGAACATGTGTACATCCATCTTGACATCGGGGACGATTTCCGTTGTCCCGTCCGATTTGATTGCCAGTCTGACCGGGTCTTGTACCTCCAAAAGCTTATTGCGGATTGAATGAGCCTGTGCCGCCCAAATCGGCTGATTGTCTCCAAGTGAGAAAGCCCCGGACACCGACGCTTCGGAACGCATAGGTTCGCCCTCGTCGCGATGTATCGCATCCCATGCTACCGAAATGATTCGACCGGAGGATACGCGGATCTCAACGAAATCCTTGTATCCGTTCCGGTCATAATCTTCGGCCTCGGCATAAAATACCCCATCAATAAGACCCGGTATCGAGGGATACTCGTTTTGAGTGAGCACGTCGATCGACATCTGGGAAGACAGTGCAACGGGAATACGAACATCTTTGAGTTGATCGCACAAAACAAGAATGTTCGGGTCCGGCTCGGACGGCTCCGTCCCGTCCTCATCAATCATTCGAATTCGAGTGATTTTCTCGCCGTCGGGCGAAAAACCCATTCGGAAACAAAAAATCGTCCCGGCATCGTTCATCCGTACATCCATGATGAATCCGATGATCTTCCCGGATTCGCTTTTCGCGAGATAAAAAGCGGTCACATCCGGATGATTCGAAAAAGTGCTTAAATCCACGGGGTCATACCGGGCTGCCGACAGAAATCCTGCAAGCCTTTCACTGAGTACCGCTTGCTGCTCCCGATCCTTTTCGGAACGAACAACCCGCCCTACCGAAAGCAGAAGAAAAAGTGATGCCAATATGAAAATTACCGCTCTGAGCGCATACGAACGAAGATCCGCAAGTGTCATGTCCGCACCTCCGTTTCGCCCTTCGGAATCGTCGCGATCGAATCCGGCAAACCTTTTCGTGAATACCAGTTTCCTTTTGCGAAAACGCGCGGGCGAATGTAGAACTCCAGCAACGGGGTCACTCCGTTCATAAGAAGAACCGGAGAAACAACGGCGAGGATGGTATGCCCGCATGAGATCAAAATCATCGCAAGTACACCGGTGCCGATTCCGAACACAACACGTCCGGTCGCGGAAGAAGGAATGGTAGTAAAATCACCGAAAGCAAATGCGGCGCAAAAAATGATCCCGGATGTAGCAATAAGACTCAACAATCCGTTTATGGAAGCGTCCTTTAAAAAGAAGACCCAGTACCCCGTAACGATTGTGCCGAAATACGCAAGAGGAGCCTGAAGTCTTAAAATGCCGCGGATTGTCAAATAAACGGCACCCGCCACGGCAAACAAGATTCCGGTCAGCCCCATGGCGCCCGGATAAATGCCCGATAGAATCTCTAACCATCCGGAAGTCTCAGGAGCAACGGAGATCATTTCTCCGGGACCGAAAAAAAGAGTGTTCCATCGAAAAATTCCGGTTAGGGGCTGCACCAAGGTTTCTGTCGTCCCCGCAAATGCGATGGCCATAAAAGCACGGCCGGCAAATGCCGGATTGAACAAATTGCACCCGACCCCTCCGAAAAACTGCTTCACGATTACGGAAGAAAAAAGGATGCCTGCCGATACCGCCCAAACTGAAACCGTCGGAGGCAAAAGAAGAACCAATATAAGTCCGCTGACTCCCCCGCTGAGATCCAGATAAACCTGTTCTCTGCGAACGAACCGTGCAAAAAAATGGTCCGTTAAAATATGCAATAACGGCCCCCATAAGAGCAGAATCAAGGCACGTAACCCATAGCAATAGACAGCCGCGACACAACAGGGTAACAAAGCGATCATTACGTCCATGTAAATTTTGGGCGCGTTTTTTTGAATTCGAACATGGGGTCCGCTTCTGTCACTCATTCTCTTGTTCCTTTCGCAGTCGGACGGCGGCGCTCCCGATTCGCGCGGACAAATCGATTCCGGCCGGGCACACATACGAGCACGCTCCGCAGGAGATACAGCTTCCGATATGTTCGTGTTGAAGCGCTTCCTCTTGATTCATTTGAATCAGTCGGTCACAAATATACGGCAAGAGACCGACCGGACATGCCTCAACACATGCCCCGCAGTGAATGCAAGCGGTTTTCGGCGGATCAAAATATCGAACCATCACGATGCCCGTGGTTGTCTTGATGACCGGTGTGTCCCGATTCTCAAGCGCAATCCCGGTAATCGGTCCGCCCATGACGATCCGTCTGGAGGATGCGGCCCCCGGAACTCTTTCCAGTATCTCGGAAACCTTTGTCCCGATGGGAACCAGAATATTGTGTCCTCCTGCCGAATCATTCGAAATCGATATGACTCGGGACGTAAGGGGCTGATTGCGATCAACCATGTTCCACACGGCGGCGCAGGTGGAAGCATTAAAAACCACCGCTCCTACGGTTTCCTCTCCGCTACTCCCGACCGGAAGCTCCGTATCGTAGATTGCCTTGATCAGTAATTTCTCGTAACCCTGCGGATATCGGGATCGAAAAACACGAAGTCCCAGATCCCGGTCCGGAAAAACCTCGCGCTGTTTTTTAAAATTCCGGCGCAGCGCGTCCAATTCCGCTTCCCATTTGTCCAAAATACAAAAAATCACTCTCTTGGCCCGACAAAGACCTGCAAGAACAAACGCCCCGCGGATGACGCGATCCGTCTGTTCACGAACCAGATGGATGTCCGAGGACAGGAACGGCTCGCTTTGACAAGCATTGACGAGAAGCGTTTCAACACCGATCCTTTCGGCTTTTCTGCATTTAGCCGCAGTTGGAATCCCGTTTCGGCCCATACCGACAACTCCGGAATAATCCAGAAGTTTCCATAGTTCTTCCCGCGTAAGGCGGTCGGGGTTGGCTCTTTTACGAATCGACGGATGATACTCCCGCTTCAGATCGTTTTGAATGATGATCGCACGACACTCGCTTCCGTGCGGCAGAAGAATCGTCTCAATACCGGTCACCGAGCCGGAAACGGAAGCATGAACCGGTGCGCACATTGCCGATGAAGGTTTCCCGACAATCTGTCCGATTTTCACTTTTTCTCCGGGCAGAACCGTAGGAATCGCGGGTGTTCCGCGATGTTGCAGCATGGGCAAGACAATTTGTTTGGGCGTAAAAAGCTCAAGCACCGGTTCTCTGGGGAAATCAGTATCCCCGGAAAACGCAAGCCCGTCCGGCGGAATCCAGCCTTTTTTGAACGAGTATTTCTTCATCCGATCTCCCGGAGGCGGGAATTCAATCGATGTAATCCTTCAGTTTCTTACTGCGACTCGGATGACGGAGCTTCCGGAGAGCCTTGGCTTCAATCTGACGTATGCGCTCACGCGTGACATTAAACTCACGGCCCACCTCTTCGAGCGTACGCTGTCTTCCGTCGTCCAAACCGAATCGCAGCCGCAGCACCTTTTCTTCTCTGGGTGTCAGTCCGCCCATCGCCTCAAGGAGTTGCTCCTTGAGCAAAGTATACGCGACTTGATCGGCCGGTGACAATGCGTCTTCGTCCGGAATAAAATCCCCCAAATGACTGTCTTCTTCTTCTCCGATCGGTTTTTCGAGAGAAACAGGCTCCTGAGATATCTTCTGGATCTCCCGGACCTTTTCGACCGGAAGACCCATCTCCTCGGCAATTTCCTCGACCTCAGGCTCCCTGCCGAGCTCCTGAATCAGCGAGCGCTGAACACGGACCAGACGATTAATCGTTTCCACCATATGAACCGGGATCCGGATGGTTCTTGCCTGATCCGCGATTGCACGCGTAATCGCCTGACGGATCCACCAGGTAGCATAGGTGCTGAACTTAAAGCCCTTCGAGTGATCAAATTTATCCACTGCTTTTATGAGTCCGAGGTTTCCCTCTTGAATCAGATCCAAAAACTGCATTCCTCTCCCGAGGTATCTTTTTGCAATCGATACGACCAATCGAAGGTTTGCTTCGATCAGCATGTCCTTTGCATCCTGGTCTCCCTCAAGCATTCTTTTCGCAAGATCCTGCTCCTGCTCAGCAACCAGAAGAGGCACTTTCCCGATTTCCTTCAGGTACATCCGAACCGGATCATCCATGCCGATTCCCTCACCGATCGAATCGTTCAGATCGACTTCGGAAAGGTTCTCTTCCTCGACATTGGTCTCCGGGATGATTTCAACGCCCTTTGCTTCGAGCGTATCGAATATTTTCTCGGCAACGTCCGGATCGACGTCGTTTTTTTCAATAATCGACATCATATCCTTGTAGCTTATTCCGTTGTTGTTCGCCGCCGCTCTTTTCTCGATTTCCTGAAGAATGGAACGAAAGTCGTTTGCCATCAATAATCCTCCCATGCCATGCATGTGCGTCCCTAAAGCCCGGTACGTATTTTTTCGAAAAACTATGCGACGGGCTCTGTGTACACTTGGCTGCTCATCTGTGTCTGTTCGGCTCCGTCCGCAGCAATCACCGCGAATGTTCCGTTTCGAGCGATAATCTCCAGACGGAGACCTCCGTAATAAAGCCGGGTGTCCGAGGAATCATAGCCGTACTCATCGGCCCTGATTTTCGCGAATCCCTCGTAGAGGTCGCCGAGCTTGTTTTCGTCGATTTCATCCGATGTTACCACAATTAAGTTGTTGTTGGTCTGACCCGATATGGAGTAGCCCATCGGGTATCCCTCTCTTTTCTCCGTGTTCACGGAAATACCCGCATCGGAAAACACGGTTTCGATCGATAGAGAAATATCCTTTTTGTGTCCCGTACGGATTACATATAGAGGAAGAAATATCGTAAAAACCAAAAAAACAAAACCGAATGCAATCGCTGCGATTGCAAGAAGTGTTTTTTTCGGTGCCTTGATATCGTCCGCGGAGACTTCGTAGGGGTTCTTCTCCTTCTTTTCAGCCTTTGCCAAGGACTCCGCCTGCTTAACCGCAACGGGTACCGGATCCGGGAATACCGGAACGGAGGTGTATCGTCTTGTCGAGTCCCGCTTCGGTTGCGGCTCGTTCGGGAACGTATAGTCCCGGGGATTTTTTGCAATCTCAACGGCTTCCATCGTAGGGAATACACAGTCGCAAAACAGACACTCACACATCGGATCTCGGTCGTCAGCCACAATCAAAGAACCGCAATTCTTGCAGATACCGTTTACAGAGGCCATCAGGGGAACCACCTTTATCATAATTACCTACGATATCGGCAAAATTCCACACGTAGGCAGAGTAATTATATACGTTCACCCTCGAAAGTGCAAACAAAATATCTGTCCTCGTTTATTCCTTTTTTCCCTCGCGCAAAAATCAATAATCGTGATATAGTTTTTTTATGAACCATTATAACCATCACGAAAAATATATGCGTCATGCGCTCATTCAGGCACACAAAGCCGGATCTCTCGGTGAGTGTCCCGTAGGATGCGTCATCGTCTGCGACGGAAAGATCATTGCACGCGCTCACAATCTTCGGGAAACCGGTCAGGACGCCACACTGCACGCGGAGATGATTGCCATCCGGAAGGCCTGTCGCAAACTCGGATCCTGGCGACTTCAGGATTGTGACCTGTATGTAACCCTGGAGCCGTGCCCGATGTGTGCCGGAGCCATCATTCAGTCGCGCATCCGTCATGTTTATTTCGGAGCTGCGGATCCGAAAGCGGGAGCCGTCGTTTCCAAGGATCACCTTTTCGAGAAAGCACACAATCACACGGTAGGTGTCACACCGGGTATTCTGGAGCAACCCTGCGGAGATATTCTGAGCGATTTTTTCCGGCTTCTCAGAGAAGAAAAGCGGTCGAATCCGGGATCAACCAAATGATTTTTTCTTTCACCGAAAGGCGGCCGGCCGCCTCGATTGCCCGCTTATAATATTCCAGCTGAACGGAATATCGCTCCCGAAGAACCCGGTGCTGATGATTGCGGTCTCCGCGGATCTTGTCTGATTTATAGTCGATCAGAACAGCGCTTCCATTTTCAATAAACCAACAGTCGATCATTCCCTGAATCAATCGGAAATCATCCCGGGAAACCGGCTCGGTGATGGAAAAGGGTATTTCCCGAAACGGCCCGTGCCCGGAGATTTGCTCCGCTTTTTTCATCCGGGCACAAAGGTCCGAATTCGCAAAAAGAGCAATCGGACTCAGGTACGATTCCAGATCAGGAAGCATGTCGGAACGAATCATATTTCGTTCAACCAAACGCTTCAGTTCCTTACGGATATCCCCCTCCGAAGTATTTCCCGACAGGGAGGAAAAGTCGAGGTATTGAAAGACATTGTGAAGCAATATGCCTGTCTCCGTGGGAGACAACTCTTTATGGTCGGTTCGGACGTTCCGTACGGGCCGGACACGAAGATTAATCGGTCTTTTATCAAAAGCATCTTCCGATTCGACCGAAGCATGATCATCGCCCGACTCATCCTTCCGTTCCGGCGGAGGAGGTCGGCGCTTCATCTCGGATACCGTCGTTTTCGCGGGCATACGGATCAAATTCTCGAAAGGATATTCTCCACGCATCTGAACATCGAACCATTTCTTCTCCCTCTCATTCATCATGTATTCTTCCGCATCCATTCCGAGCCCGGGAGAAGACGATGAATCGGAGAGCGGGTTTTCTTCGAGCGGTTCCGGTAAAGAGGCGCTCGCCAGGAGCGCATCGCCCGTGATAACCTCAAAACATACTTCCCCGGTGCGCCCGGAGGCAACCTCCCGTTCGATCGAAGCGATGCTTTCCTTCCCGGGCATCAGAAGATCCCGAAGGGGAACAAAGGGATTTCTTGATAACCCGAGCAACAGAAAGTCAAGAAAACTGTTCGCCCGGAGCACCAGTCGCGGAGGGAGCGTTTCCTCTTTATGACCTTCCGACACGGTGATAAAATCATCATGAATCCCGGGGCTCCCATCGGCTCTCCGGGAAAAACTGCCGATTAAATACAGTCTTTCTTCCGCTCGAGTCATCGCCACGTAGAAGAGACGAAGCTGCTCGGCAAGCTCCGCCCGACGTTCTCTTTCCGACAGGTACATCTTCGGAATCGTCGGATACTTATATCCCTTCTCGGCATTGATATAATCCGATGCCAGTCCGATCCGGTCATTGAGAATGACCGGACCTGCTTCGTCCTGATGCGAAAACGCCTTGGAGATTCCGCACAGAAAAACAATGCGATACTCAAGCCCTTTGCTTTTATGGATGCTGTTACAGCGAACCGCATCACGAATCGGATCACCGACCTCAAAACCATCCGGACGATGTTCTCCCCGGTTGATCTCTTCGATGTATCGGACAAAGGAGTACAATCCTCCTTTTCGTCCCTTTTCAAAATCACTCGCCCACTCGCGGAAGGTCAATAACGCACTGACGCGCGCGAACCCGTTCTCCTCCGAGCTGAGCCGATCCATAATTCCGGTCGACAGATAGATGCTTTCGATCAACTCGGAAATCGAAAGATACATCGAACGGGTCATCAGGCCGTCGATAAATTCGAAAAAGCGGCCGATTTTCGACTTCAACGGCTCCGGCCCGAATTGACGGCAATACATGACCTTCTCGTGAAAAAATCGGAGGTTCTCGCTTGATTTTCCGGCACAAAGACAAATCTCAAGAAGCTCTTCGGGAGAAAACGAAGCGGACGGAAGACAGGATCGCATGACCGCGCATAACGGCACATCCTGCCGAAGATTATCCAAAACACACATCAAATGGTACATCAAAAGCATTTCCCGATCCGCAAACATGGCGGCCTCCACCGGTCCGTGGGCGGGCACTCCCTCCGAAGAAAGAATGCCGGCGACGATCGCGGCATCCCGGTTCGTTCGGCACAACACCGCGAAATCCTCATAACGACATCCGTAACGATTTTGCATTTCACGAATTCTTTCGAGCACATACAGCGCTTCGTATTCGGTTGAACCGAAGTCCATTCGCTCGCGATCCCGGAGATCCTCCGTTTCATCCTCGAACTCATCTTGTTCACCGGGGGTACCCGACCGGTCAATCAGTGTAATGTTCACCACCCTTTTACGATCGTTTCCGAGCACGGGTCCTTCTTTTTTGGGTTGAAGACGCTGCGACTCATCATAGTCAATCTCCGCGGACTCCCGGGACATCAATTGCGAAAAAATGTCGTTCGCGAACAGAAGAATCCCGGCTTGACTGCGAAAATTTCCGGTTAGCTCCAGAAGCTTCCCCCCGTCTCCCGCACGGAAATGTTCACTTCGTTCAAGAAACATGTCCGGTCGGGCGTGACGAAAACGATAGATGCTTTGTTTCACATCGCCGACATAAAACACGTTATCCGAGGAAATCTCCCGGATGATTGCATCTTGAATCCTGCTGTTATCCTGATATTCATCGATATATATTTCGGTAAAAAGTGCCCGGTAGTACTGTGCGACCTCGGGGATTTTCAAAAGTGTAAGTGCCATATGCTCCTGATCGGAAAAATCCAGAGAATTCTCCGCTCTTTTTTGCTCCGAATACAGACGATCCGTCAGAATAATCGTTTCGAAAAGCCGGGAAAGAATCGGGTACATGTACCGGAGATCCGCCTCGATCCGATCGGTCGGTCGCGAGAAAACAGACGGCATCAATCCCTTGAACCTTTTTATATATTCCTTGTTGAGCGGATAACCTCCGGAAAGAACATAAATCATCTCAAACATCGGGAACAACGATTCGAAAAAGATTCCCTTCGGACCCGAGACCTCCGATGGTTTGACGGATCCCGGCCACTTGCCGTCGGGAACACGAGCGGCAATTCTCGAGATATCATCCCAACGCGGATCGGTGCGCAGGATTTCGGACAGTTCCGAAACCGTCGCAAAGCATTCAAGATACTGATCCTTTTGTTTTTTATTCGTCTTTGGATCCTTGACAAAGGAAAACTGATCCATCAGAGGGATTGCATCATGCACGGCCGTCTTTGCCCGATCGACGATTTCGCGAAGCTCCTCTATGTATGCCTTCGCGGTTGCACTCTCAGAGAATTGCTCCGCTTCCCGCCTCTTGTCCTCGATCAGGACGCGGATACGCTCCTCGTAGTCCGGCAAACTCCTCAGGGATGAATGAAAATCGACCACCATGTCTTTAAGCGGCTGATCGTCTCTGGCGGAGCCGAAACAAAGGGACATGTTCATAAAACTTTCGCACCACTTTTCGATCGTCGGCGTTTCCTTACCGATCGAAAACGGCGCCGGATGATCCGGTGGTTCCTGTGGCCGATCCGGTACAGGCTGATCCTTAATCGGATCCGATTGATTGAGCACACGATGACAAAGCGCGTACAAAGCATCCGTCACAAACACAACCGATTCACGTAAAAGAATTTTTGCCCGGGTCTCGTCCGCAATCGAAGTATCGGGCTCAATCAAAACGCGATCCTTTGCGTCGGTTAACTCCTGCCTGAAGTTTTGGATTACGTCGCCGCAAAAGGAATGAATTGTCGAAATATGAGACAGCGGTATCATGGATACCTGTTCGTTTATCCGAGCAACCTCCGCGGGATCGGAAATGGCGGCGGCTGCCTCGGACAGGGCTTTCTCCAGACGAGCGCTCATGCCAGCGGCTGCGGCCCGCGTAAAGGTCATCACAAGGACGTTCCGAACATCCAAATCTCCCGATATGATGCGTTTGGCGATACGCTCGACCAATACCCGGGTCTTTCCGGATCCGGCGGCGGCACTGACCAGAATATTCGAGCGCCTTTCGTTTACGACGCGCTCCTGTTGTTCGGTCAAGCTCATGTTGTTTCCTCCGTTTCCCCTTGGATCGCCCGAAGAAATTTCTCTCGATCAGTCGGTTTTTTTCCGTCGGGCATAAGAAACCCGGGAAGCTCGGGTGCTTGAATGAACGGCGGACGTCGCGGATCAATTCCGCAGATTCCCTTATAGTCGCAATAGGAACAGGTTGATTTTCCGCCTCCTCGTTTCTCGTACACGGGGCAGACATCGAAATGACCGCTGAATATTTTCTCACAGGTCTGCCGGATTTTTTTCACCGCGTACTCCGAACAAAGACGCAACTCATCCGGGCTCAGGCTCATGCCCCGAACCGCAAATTCCTTTCTTTTGGTTTCCGATACGGTTTCCTGGATATCTGCGGATTTTGAAATATCCACACGAATCATCGGGTTTTTCAGGATAAAATATCCGGCATCGGTCGGCATCAAATCCGGGTTTGCCGCCCGATACGCATATAGATAAGCGGGGAGCTGAACCGACAACCCGGCATATAGTGATTTGAAATCCACCCGCCTGTCACCCGTTTTATAGTCCAACACCCGAAAAAGACCTTTGGAAATATCCGTGTCCACCCGATCGATGATTCCGTTGAAACTCACTTTTCGGCCGGTCTGCGGCCATTCGAGCACAATCGGCGGATTCTCTTCGCCCTCACCGTATGCCCACTCGGTTTCGGCGGGAGTCAGATCGTCCGAATCGATCGTCTCAAACACCGCCTTGAGGGATTCTCTTGCGATTCGAATCATTCGGGCTCCCGATCCCATAATCAGAGCAGGGTCCTTCGTAACGCGGTAACTGTCTCCGGAACAGGCGAGGATAAACAATTCCTCCGCCCACCGACCGAAATCCTTGCCTGCATATTCGCCGGAGATTCTCGTGCGCTCCGATTCATTTCTTGCGTTTCTGATTTCCCGGATATAATCATCAAGGGCAAGCTCCATGATCCTGTGCGCAACCGATCCGGTCTCCCGTACGTCCACCTCGAATCGTTCGCGTTCACAAAGCCGCAGAATGTAGCCCGCGAAATGTCGAAACGGGCAGGATGCATACTGTTCAATCTGGGAGACGCTCATACGGACGCCGGAACCGTAACGCTCCCGGATGATATCCTCCGGAATCCTTACCGAAAAGAGATCTCGTCCGGCTGAAAATGAAGCCGGAAAATCGGGATTTTCACGAAGAAGCACTGCCGATATTTTCATTTTTTCGGTGTCCGATACAGATCGGGGTGATCCGAAAATCGATGCGGCATAGCGCAAAAGTGCTTCACGGGAAAAAAGCCGCGGGTCGTGAAAGTCCTTGTGCGGATTATCAAGAAACAACGCCTTGGGAAAGCACTGTCCGATGAGCCGGAACAGAGATGACGGTTCCTCCGAATCCACGGCCGATATAAAAAGCTGATCGGACGGGCAATCCAGGATCGCGTACGCAGTAAAAAAATCCGCATATGCCCGCTCTTTGGATCGATTCGGAAACCGAACCGAAAGAGAAGAAGCTAACAGATCCCGCTCGGGTCCGCGCAGAAATCCCTCGTTTACGGCCCGGTTCGGGAAATACTCTCGTGAAGCACCGACTAAAAACAAGACCTTGCATCGGGATCGAAACCCGCCGGTCACATCCGTAATTCGCACCTGATCGACAAAGGAAGGGATCGCTCCGGCCGGAGAGGCCTCCACAGAATAAAGGATTGCGTCTCTCATATCCCGCAATGAAATATCGGTTTCTCCGATCGGCCCCGCCAGGCGCTCAAGAATCCGCAGCAATTCGTTCCAGGATGCGACCAAAGCCAGAGCGGCTTCGTGATCACCCGCCTCGACCCACTCCTTCGCCAAAAGCTCGATTTGTCCCGCTCCGCTTTCCGTTTGTCTGTCGTCGACATAACTCTCCAGAAACGCCGAAAGAATTATCGCTTTCCGGTCGCATCGAGGCTCCGCGCTCAGTGAACGGACCGTATCCCGGATCGGAAACAAGGCGTGTCGTACCGATTGAAAAACAGCCGGACCTTCGCCATCCTTCCCTTCGTCGAAATTTTTCTCGTCGAAAATTCGAAACGCTTTATTCAAACCGTGCTTCAGGCAATAATTTTCAAGTTTGTCCGATTCTGTCCGCGAGATATGACACAAGCCGGATTTTACACATCGCATCAGACTTTCAAATGACCAGCCGTTTACCCCCAAATCCAGAAGTGCAATGACAAAGCGCATCAGTGCGGTATCGGAAAGTCGTTTTCTTTTATCGAGAAAAGGATCCATCCCGTATTCCGAAAACACGGCATGTAACGTTGAAAGGTCATCTCTCGGATTGCACAAAACGACGGTCATATCTTTATACCGGTACCCGTGCAGGAGCACGAGCTGTTTGATTTTTCCCGCGATAAAAGACAATTCCTCCGTCTTCGATGAAAAAAGCATCCTTGTTATTCCGGGTGCCGGAGATTCATAAACCGTTCTCTCTCTTTTTAAGAAACCCTCCGAAAGACATCGTAACTCGGAGGCGCCGTCCTTGGATGCGGGGACCTCCGTAAGCGTTGCTCCCGGAATGATTCCATGAAGGAGCCGGATTGCTTGTCCTCCGAAATAGAACCCTTCAAAATCCGGTCTTGCCGTCTCGTCACCGCCGATTTCGAAGAATCGCTCCGCGGTCTTTCGATCGGCGCAAACCGAAACCGTCACTTTGGCACACACACGAGAGAGGTGTTCGATGATCTCGGATTCTTCCGGAGTAAAATTCCGTGTCTGACCGAATCCGGTCACCCAAACCGACGCGTCCGAAAGGTATTCCAACCGACGATACGGCCATGGAGGACGCCCTTTTTTGAAAAACGAGACCATTTCATCAAGAACCGTACTCAGGCGCGCGAGCGGTCGAATTTTTTCGCAACATCCGATTTGATCGGTCAATCGGTCCAGCCGCTCCATCAAGATCGCAAGCTCATGCATCTTTTCCGCGAAATGCGGTCGGGTATCCTCGGCGGAAATACTTCGAAGCATATCGGGCGTCAGGCCGTATCGGTAAAAATCTTCAAGGACACTCTCCACCTGTGAAGAGAATCCGATCCTTCGTCGAATGGGGGAAAGAATGCGGAAATCACCCGCATTTTCATTCAGCACTCTGTGAATCAGAAGGCTTCGGGTCGCAGAGTCCAACGCTTCTTCGGATAAGCCTCCGACTTCCGAAAGAATCCGGTGCGCAAAGCGGTGAAAGCTTATGACATCCACGAGCATCAGAGCTTCGCCGGAAGGCATCGCTTCGGAAGAAGCGGACATTCTTTGTTTCCGTACTTCAAGAAAGCGTCGTTCCATATCCGCTTTCGTTTGTTCGGGAACAATCAAAAAGGCTCTCTTATACGGCCACGACTGCGAGTCGGCCCAAATTTCGTCCATGCAGGCATCGATAAGATCTCCCGGACGAGAGCCGTGCAGTATTCGAAAGGACAAAGCCGAGCACCTCCTCAGAGGGTATCCAGATTCTGACCGTGCGCGGTTTTCATCGTCACACCCGCCTTCTCCAGTATAGCATGAACGGCTGCGAGCTCCTGCTTTCTTCTGACCTTCAGCGTGGTCGTCTTGACCATTTCACCTTCCGAAAAGACAAAATAGCGCACCGCTTTATACGACGGCATTTGATGATTGATCTCCCGAATTCGTTCCCGAAAATATGTCTGGATGTTATTGTCCCCGGGAAGCTTGTCGGGTACGGGTAAATGTTTCCCGATTTCCGGGCGGTCGATAAGGATCTTTGCACAGATTGCAACGGATTCCTTCTCCGTTTCATCCCCCCAAACAAAAGCTTCACGGACACCGGGAATGACATTGATCAGCGATTCGATCTCCTCGGGAAACGCCTTTTTTCCGTTCGTCAAAACGATCATCGACTTGACGCGTCCGGTAATAAAAAGGCATCCTTTCTTATCCAGATAACCCATATCACCGGTTCGGAACCATCCGTCCCCGGTCATTACCTCCGCGGTTGCTTCGGGATTCTCATAGTAACCGAGCATGATGCAATCGCTTTTGGAAAGTATCTCTCCGATGGCGCCGGGCTTTGTCGATTCGGTGTCGATGCCGACGGAAACATCGGTAACCGGAAGGCCCACACTCCCGTAAACGTTACAGTCTTGCGTGGTGACGCTGATTACGGGAGCGGTTTCCGTAAGTCCGTATCCCATCAGAAAATCGAGACCGAAGTCATTAAAATCACGAATATACTTCTTATCGATCCCGGCACCGCCGATGACGACCATCCGCAGATGTCCGCCCAGCTTTTTGATGATATCCTTGAATATCTTTCGTCGGATATCCACTCCGATTTTTCGAAGGAATCTCGTGATCGGAATCATAATCGAAATCAGCGTTCCCTTTCCGGACTCCTCAATGCCGGCCATGATTTTCGCATGGACACTTTCGAAAAGCAACGGGACCGCAATAACCACCTCGATATGCCATTCCTGAAAATTCTTCACAAGATATCGCAGTCCGTCCGAAAAACAGATGACGCAACCCCGGGAAAGTAAAAAGAAGTCGCAGGTGTTCTCAAAGGTGTGGTGAAGCGGAAGAATCGAGAAAGCGCGCTCTCCGGTCTCAACCAGCAGCGTCGTCGCAATGTAATACACGTTTTTGCAGATGTTTTTGTGCGACAGCATAACTCCCTTGCTCATGGATGTCGTGCCGGACGTAAAAAGGATGATCTTCATCTCGTCCGGATCAATCGGAGCGTCCAAAAACCGCCGATCGCCTTCCGCTTTCCGCTTTTTCCCTTTTTCGAGCAGGTCGGAAAAGGAAAGGAATTTTTTATTCTTCGGCCATTTCCCGGTAATCATTTCCTTGTCCATACAAATATAGTATTGAACCCGGAAATCGGGATCCTCTTTGTGCGTAGAAACGGAAAGCATCATCTCATGGTGCTTGGGATGATAGAATATCGCCCTAACCTTCCCTCTTTTTAAAAGATTGATGACCTCCGTTTCCGGGAGGAGCCGATCCAGAGGTACCCCGACACTTCCTCCTCCGACAATTGCCGCATAAGAGACCATCCACTCGTATGAGTTTTCACCGACCACGGAGAGGTGTTCTCCGGAAACGCCGATTTCGGCAAGCGCCAGTCCGATAAATTCCACATCGTTTCCGAAATCATCGTACGTCTTGTGAATTTCCGCCTGTTCCGGCTTCTTTCGAAAAATAAACGCGTCTTTTCCGGCGTACCTTTCCCGAACGTCCAAAATCAGTTCTCGGAGTGTTTCGTATTGAATTCCGTCGCGTAGTGCTTTTCCGGTAACCTTCTGCATTCTTTTTCCCTCCGGATGTGTATGCCGAGCCGCGCGGCGTGCCGCCGTTTCCTTTAATGATCGATTATGATTATTTTCGATGATACCATGAGAAATCGTACGCGTCTACGAAAACGATAAAATGTTTTGATATTCAAACTAAACGCCTCAAAACATTGACATTCCGGCCGGCGTGGAATAGCATGAGGGATATAATTCAACGGTTATGCTCTGTTTCCACGATGAATAAACGGCAAGGAGAAAGACAAAAATTGAGTTCAGAACGTTTGGCCGAACCCAAGCTCGGCTGTAATTCGGGAAAAGCATTCGATCGTTATCCGGTCAAAAGGGGATTTATCGGTCATTTTTTCTTTTGGGTCGGTGTATTTTCGTCCTATATTCTCCTTCGTTTCCGCTCGGATGGTCGGAAAAACATTCCCGAAAAGTCGCCGTATGTCATCGCCGCCAACCATCAGACCTTTGTGGACGGCATGTGGATCGCACGGTTTCTTCCCCGAAAACATTTTAAAAAATTATGCAGTCTGGCGGGTTCCGATCTGGAGACCCATTACGGTCTTTTAGGACGACTGATTATGCGCGTCGGACGTTGTATCGCGGTAGACCGTTTCGGCAGTCCGATTCGCGGTTTAATAAAAGCAAAAAAAGAAGTAGAGAACGGAAATATCATTCTCGTACACCCCGAAGGGACACGAACGCATGACGGAAAGGTTGCGGAAATGAAGGACGGAGCATCTTATATCGCGGTAAAAGCGGATGTCCCGATTCTGCCGGTATATATTGACGGAGGATACGAGGTCTTTTCCCGGCATATGCGCAGACCACAGGCCTGGGACCGGAAAAACCGGCGCAGAAAAGAGGTGGTCGTCCGCTTCGGGGAGCCGCTGTTCCCCGCCGATTTCGAAAAAAAACCCAAACAAATGACAGCGGCACTGAGCCGATGGATGAGTCAAATGGAGAAGAAAGCAAACGGAAGTGCTCCGGGAATGACCTCGAACCGGACCTGATGCGCATAGAAATCTTCCCCGTCGTAGTTCCCGTGAATCCGGGAGCCCCGATCAGCCGAGGAGAAGATACCGCTGGTCACCGGATAATACATCACCTTCGGATGACCGAAGTGCTGACCTTTTTTGTATCGATTGACCAACGGGATTGCTTGTCTTCTCGGAAGATCCTCGACAATGCAAACCTCTATAATTCCGTCGTCCGGTTTGGATGCGGGTGACGGTCGAAAACCGCCTCCGTAGTATTGTCCGTTACAAATACACGCGAGGCAATACTGAATTTTCCCCTCGGCCTTCTCTTTTCCGTGCTGGAGCTCCAGCGAATAATTCATATTAAATCTCCATCCCTTGATGAAGCATTTGAGGATTGCGAGCGTATATGCGTTCTTTCGTATAAACCCGTTGCGATTCGTTTTTCGAATCATTTCCTTAGCGCAGGCATTCACCATCGTATCCAAACCAAACGAAGTGATGTTCACGCTGTATCGACTTGCTTCCGGGAGAAAAACCGAATCATCATCATAGCAATCCACTCGGATCAGATCCAAATGACAGAGCTCGAAATTCTCGATTGCCGCGATGATTTTGGAAGGATGCCGGTAATACGTTTCGGGCAAAATAGACCGAGCAAAATCATTCCCGGTGCCCATCGGAAGAACGGACATGGGCGTTTGACCGAAGGCCAGCGCATTTGCTACCTCGTGGACGGTTCCGTCACCGCCGCAAGCGAAAATAATCGCGTCGGATTGATACTTGGCCGCCGACGCGGCGGCCAATTCGCCCGCATGCCCCGGGTATTCGGTACGATGAATCTCGACCTTCGCGCCCTTTGCGGCCTCAAATTCACGAATCGCGCACTCCAACTCCAAGGCTTTTTTCTTATCGGCAAAATAATTCAGCAGAAAAACATATCTCATTGAACCCTCGCTCGGTTATTCCGCAGTAAGCTCGTAAATCATGTCAACTACATCCTGGACCGTTCCGACCCGCTCAAGCTCGTCATCCGAAATCCTTATGTCAAACATGCTTTCCAGATCAATGACCAACTCATAAATTCTCAAAGAGTCCAGTCCGAGATCGTGAAATATTTCCGTTTCGGGTTTAATGTCGGTCGGCGAAAGTTCGTTTTGCTCCGTGACCTTAGTGATCAGATTGTCGTAGATTCGCTCCTTTTTCCTTAAGACGGGATCATCCGGCCCGACACGTTCTCGAGGCTCGCCCGGACTGTCCGGGTCGCCTCGCTGCATATCACTGGATAATTCGGTCATTTTTCATTTCCCTCCGCTTTTTTCGATTCATTTCGGGCACGCTCCTCATCGCTGTATTTTTCGTATTGTTCCTTTATAAACTGATCGACCTCACGTACCAGGCGCGCCATACGATTGCGATCCTCTTCGGATAAAGGATCCATGATCCTTTTCACCAAAAGCTTATGGAATTTCGCATGCATCCGATATGCGAGCTTACCCTGCCTCGTCAGGCAAATGCGTACCACCCTTCGATCCTTGCTGTCGCGATATCTTTCTACATAGCCCTTTCGAACCAGTCGATCGATTGCGACGGTCAGGGTTCCGGTCGTAATCCCCAGGCGCGCGGCGGTCTCGCTCATCGCACGCGCCTCATAAGGACCGATTGCCTCCAGAGTATGTAACTCCGCAATGGAAAGGTTCGAAAAATATCCCTTCGAAAGAGCCTTCTCTTCCGTAAGCAGTACATTGTCGAAAATCCGCAAAAGACCTTCCGCAAATTCATTCTCGGCAGAATACAAAATACGGCCCCTCCTTCGGATATAATGCGCGCGCCCAAAAACCGGCGCACACGTCTATTATCTTAACTTTTTTATACAAAAAAAACAATCTAACCCTTGTATCGAGCCTTCCATCTTTTCAACCGGAGGGTTTCCTAATCCTAAGAAAACTTCTTCCGATCCGAACCATGGCCCCGAACAAGGGCCCTTCGAAGGTTTTCCGGACTTTTTTCAGTTCCTGTCGGATCGCGATATGCTGAGGACAATGTGACTCGCAACGTCCGCACTGGGTACACACGGAGGCATAGCCGGGCTTTTCGGAAAAAATCCCCAATGCCTGAAGGTATTTCATTCGGGTATGCTTCTGAGGAATCAGAAATTTTTCGTTGTATCGCGAAAAACAGCCGGGGATATCGACTCCGAAAGGACAAGGCATACAGTAGCCGCAACCGGTGCAGGGAACCTTTGTACGGGATGCAAGCTCTTTCTTCACCCGTTCATAAAGCATCCGTTCCTCGGCGGTCAGACTTTCCGGTTTCGCGTCTTGAGCAATCCGGATGTTTTCGGAAAGCTGCGCTTCGTCGCTCATTCCCGAAAGCACGACGGTCACTTCCTTGTGATCCCAAACCCAACGAAGCGCCCATTCGGCCATGCTCCTTTGTTTGCCCGATCGGTCGAAAATCCTTCGGATGGTTTCGGGAACCTGGTTTGCAAGCATACCTCCCCGGATCGGCTCCATAACAATGACCGGTATCCCCAGCGAGGCCGCTAACATCAGGCCTTCTTTTCCGGCCTGATTGTTTTCATCCAAATAATTATACTGAATCTGACAAAAATCCCAGGGGTAGGCCGTCAGTATCTCGCGGAACGCGTTTTTGGATCCGTGAAACGAAAACCCGAGGTTTCGAATCACACCCTCTCTCTTTTTTTTCTCGAGCCATTCGATGACTCCGATCTCCTTCATTCGAAGAAACATGGGATAATCGGTCAGCATATGCAAAAGATAGTAATCAATGGAATCGGTCATCAACCTCGTCAATTCGGATTCAAACATCTTCTTCGCAGTCTGCAGACGACCGACCATATAGACGGGTAATTTCGTCGCGATATTTACGCGTTCCCTCCACGGTCCCTCCAGGGCTTTGCCGAGCAGGATTTCATTTTTGCCCGCATGGTATATGTACGCCGTGTCAAAGTAATTGACGCCATTTTCGATGGCTGTCCGGATCATATGAATACATCGCGACTCGTCGAAAATACCCGCTTTGTTTGGAAGTCGCATGCATCCGAAGCCCAAAATCGAGAGTTCCTGACCGTTTTTCACATTCGTGCGCGTCAGCATATACTTTCCTTTCCTCCGATCCGACTAAAGCTCGCCCAACCGGGTCAAGTCGGGGTATTTTCCACCGAAAAGCCCCGTTCGTGTAACCTCTGTGTTTTGCGCCGTACGCTGATCCAGCAGCGAAAACTCAACACATGCGGACAAAAGCAAATCCGGTCGCAGATTGCCCGCCGAACCGGCCTTAACCAGAATTTCTACCGGTCCGTCCCGTCCTTCCGGAGTATCGGTTTCAAAAAGAAGCGGCCGAAGATCCGTTTGTGTCTCTTTTCCTTTCGCATGTTTTATTGCCGGTATTCGCTCAAGTTTTGCAATATTTCGGATTGCCTGTCCGATTCCGGGTCCTTCCAGCCGGTATGAAGCCGCAGATACGAGCGACATGATGCTTGCTTTTTCACCGGTAACATCGCGCACAGAAATCGCCCGCAGACCGGGAGGACTTTTCAGGTTAAAAAGACGAACGAGCTCATTTGTGTCAATGGGGTCGCGTAAAGAGACGTCTGCGTAGTCGTCCACGGTAGCGATTCCGACTCCGAGCGGCAAAGCGAAAACCATCAGCGGACGAGGATTGTATCCTCTGGAATACATAACGGGAATTTCTGCTCGTCGTAAGGTTCGCTCAAAAGCGCGCATGAGATCCAAATGTCCGGTATATACAATCGCTCCCTTTCTCTCAAAACGGAGACGAAATGTGTATTCCTGTCTTTTTTCCTGCATCGTCATTCTTCTTTCGCGATCAGCCTGAAGCATGACACACCCCCGATCCGAATTCCGAAGCGCCGCAAGCCCGACAGCCCGGACTGCAAGGAGGTGTCACAAGACCTCGGAGAGCCCGGTCGCGCTCACGCAGGAGATACTCCCTTTTCACCCCGGCATCGATGTGATCCCACGGGAATACTTCGTCCTCCGCCCGCTCCCGGTACGAATAGAAGTCAACGGACAACCCGTGTCTGTCCAATATTTCAATCCAGCGACGGAGTGAAAAGCAATCGTCCCACGCATCAAAAAATAAACCTTCACGATATCCGTCCAGAATAACCGGCGTAAGGCGTCGATCGCCCCGGGCCATCACGGTTTCCCATACGGAGGAGTCCGGATCGTGCCAAGAGTACTTGATATTCCGACTGCGAAGCCGGTCCGCGAGCACCTTTTGCTTGCTCATCAGAGATTCTCGAGTATCCTGTTTTTCCCACTGAAACGGAGTAAACGGTTTCGGAATAAACATCGATGTCGACACTCCGATTTCCAGGCGACGTTTTCTTTGTCCGGTTCTTGCGGCAACACGGAAATAGAGTTTTTCGATTTTCAGCGCCATGTCCGCGATTCCGATTACGTCCTCCATGGTTTCCGTCGGAAGACCCAGCATAAAATAGAGCTTAACCCGCGTCCAGCCTCCCTCGAACGCGAGCTCGAGCGCATCCATAATATCCTGCTCGGTAACCCCCTTATTGATAACATCGCGAAGTCTCTGTGTTCCCGCCTCCGGAGCGAAAGTCAGTCCCGACTTTCTGGTATCCGAAACACGTTCCATCAGATCAAGCGAAAAAGAATCGACGCGCATCGACGGCAAGGAGAGGCTGGTATGTGTTTCGCGAAACGGCTCGACCAATGCGTCTGCAAGCCGGGGAAGCCGGGAATAGTCTCCGGTGGAAAGGGAAAGCAGTCCCATCTCGTCATAACCCGTATTTTGTTCCAGTTCAAAGGCCTGTCTTGACAGTGTTTCCACATCCCTCTCCCGGACCGGACGATATAAAAATCCGGCTTGGCAAAATCGGCACCCGCGCGAACAACCGCGGAAAAGCTCAAGATAGGAACGGTCATGAACAATCCGTGTATGCGGGACAATCGGATTCGTCGGGAAAAAACATGAACTCAGGTCATGAATGATTCGTTTTCGAATTTTTTCGGGAACATGCTCATTCACCGGAAGAACCGATCGGATTCTTCCGTCCGGTTCGTAGCAAGTCCGGTATAAAGACGGGACATACACTCCGTCTATTTCTGCGGCGGACAGCAAAAGCTCGCGACGTGACAAAGGAGCGTCGCTTTCTTTTGAATGCTTATATTCTTTCAAGAGCTCCGTAATTTCAACGAGCACTTCCTCCGCCTCCCCGATCACAATCATGTCAAAAAGATCGGCGACCGGTTCGGAATTGAAGACCACCGGTCCGCCGGCAATGACGATCGGATGAGATTCGTCCCTTTCCGACGCAAGAAAGGGAACTCTTCCCAAATCGAGCATTTGAAGCACATTGGTGTAACACATTTCGTACTGAAGCGAGAATCCGAGCACATCAAATGCACAAAGAGGGGTCTGCGTTTCGAGTGAAAAAAGCGGAATATCACGCTCCCTGAGTATTTGATCCATATCCTTCCACGGGGAAAACGAACGCTCACAATAAACGCCGGGAAGACGGTTCAGCAGCCCGTAAAGAATAATCAACGCAAGATTACTCATCCCGATCTCATAGATATCCGGAAAACAAAACACAAAGCGCAGGTAGTCGGTTCGACCGGTATTTTGAATATCGAGAAGCACCTCTTCCTTGATGACGCCCCCCCATTCTCCTCCGGTGTACCGGGCGGGATTTTCTACGCGCAAAAGATCCGCGCGTTCGACTCCTCCGTTGCCCGTCGGACGATCACATTTCATGTCGAACCTCTCTTTTTTACTGTCATAATCAGTCTTTGCACCTTTTCCGCGTCCTTTTTTCCGTCAGTCTCGACGGAGCCCGAAACATCGATTGCAAACGGCCGGAAAATCTCGACGGCCTTTTGCGCATTCTCGGCGCTGATTCCTCCGGCGATGATGATTTTCGGATTCTTTTGTCGAAGAATTTCCGCCGCTTCGCACCCGATCGACCACGGAAACGGTACCCCCGATCCTCCGTTTGAACGATCGGTAATTACATCGAACAAGATCGCGTCATAAAAAGCGACCTCCGGGTAGGATCGGATGCGGGAAAGGACCTCGGATACGTTCTTTGCGCCCAGCGGAACCGCAATCCTCTGCCAAATCGCGACTTGCTTCCCCGACGCTTTTTTCAGACCGTTTTTCAATTCGAAAAGATAATCGGGGGTCGTATCCGAATGAAGTTGAACAACATCCAAGTCGACCTCGGAAACCGTCTGCGCGATTACCTCCGCTTTCTCATTGACAAAAACACCGACACGAAGAATCGCTGCATTCAGTCGGCTCGAAATTTGAGCCGCGGTAATCCGGTCGACTTGTCTTTTGGAAGGAGCAAATACAAATCCGACGAAATCCGGCCCGAATGCGTTCATGATTTCCGCGTCCGCCGTACTCTGAAGTCCGCATATCTTGATTTGAGTCATTCGGTTACTGATCCTTCCCGTTGAGGCGGGCTTCCAGTTCCTGCTTTTCTTTTTCAAATCCGGGCTTTCCGAGCAAAGCAAACATATTTTTCTTATACTCCTCGACCCCGGGTTGATTAAACGGGTTAACCGACAACAGGTATCCGGAAATCGCACAGGCCTTCTCGAAAAAGTACACGAGCTCACCCAGACAGTAAGCGCTCATTTCCGAGACGGACAAAATCATGTTCGGCACCCCTCCGTCAACATGCGCAAGCACGGTTCCCTGTAAAGCCTTATCATTGACTTCGTTCATATCCATTCCCGAAAGGAAATTCAATCCGTCAAGATTTTCCGGATCATCCGGAATCATTACGGAATGCCTCGGGTTTTCAAAATGAACCACCGTCTCGAAAAGCATGCGTCGTCCGTCCTGAATATATTGCCCCATGGAGTGCAGGTCGGTCGTATTGTCCACGCCGGCCGGAAAAATCCCTCGTCCGTCTTTCCCCTCGGATTCGCCGAAGAGTTGCTTCCACCATTCGGTCATAAAATGAAAGGCGGGCTCGTAATTCACCATAACCTCCGTCGTATACCCCCGAAGCAAAAGACAGTTTCGAACCGCCGCATAACGATAACAGTTGTTTTCGGAAAGAGAGGGAATCCGATATTCCTTTGCAGCTTCCTTGGCTCCGCGCATCATTTCGCGGATATCAATTCCGGCAACGGCTATGGGGAGAAGACCGACCGCAGTCAAGACCGAATAGCGGCCTCCGATATCATCCGGCACAACAAAGGTTTCGTAACCTTCCGTATCCGCAAGACTTTTTAGCACCCCTTTGTTTCGATCGGTGGTCGCGTAGATCCGTTTTCTTGCCTCTTCGCGTCCGTACTTCTTTTCCATGAAGGAGCGAATGATACGAAATGCGATGGCGGGTTCTGTCGTCGTTCCGGATTTCGAGATCATGTTAACCGAAACCTTTTTCCCTTCCAAAAGATCCATAAGATCGGAAAAATACGTCGCGCTGATCGAATTCCCGCAAAAAAGAATCATCGGCGATTTACGCGTTCTTTTCGAGACCGATGAAGAAAAGGAATGAGTCAGCAGTTCAATCATTGCGCGCGCTCCCAGATATGAGCCGCCGATACCGATAACCAGGAGCACGTCGGAATCCCGCCGTATCCGGGAGGCGGCCGCGCGAATCCGCTTGAATTCCTCCTTGTCGTATTGAAACGGAAGGTCCAGCCATCCGATATAATCATTTCCGGGACCGTTTTTCCCGTGCAGCATCCGGTGCGCCAAATCCACCTTCGGAGCCATTCGCTCGATTTCTTCGGGACGAATAAAGGACATGAGATTTTCGGTATTCAGTGTAATCATATGTGTCTCCGTTCGTAATAATGTATTGGTTACCGGTAAGTATAGCATCAGCGGACGCGTTCTGTGAATAGACCCCGCGGCTTGTCCGGATGAATCCGGAGAATGAATTGTCGGCGGTAATCAAAATCGGATATAATAAACCGAACAACGCAATCGGAGGAGAAGCGATCTGACGTGGCTGAATCGGACATAACCAACGCAAAACTTATCATCCTGTATATTATAAAGGCTTTCCCGGGCATTCCGATTTCGGAATTAACGGAGCATGCCCTGTCCTCGCTGTATATGGACTATTTTTCTTTTGTCCAGGCACTGGAAGAATTGAAGCGGGATCGATTGGTCATGAGATCCGTGCGCAAAAATGAGCATCATCTCGACGGGATGAAAAAACCGATTGAGCGTTGCGATGTCACACCCGAAGGGGAAGCGGTTCTCTCTTTCCTGATTCCGAAAATGCCGGCCGGAATCCGTTCATATCTGACCGCCGCCACATCATCCCGTCGCGCAGAGGCAAAGAAAGCGTCCTTTGTAACCGCCGATGATTCGCTCGAAGCGGACGGCACATACCGGGTCCGGTTGACCTTATCCGACGGTATCCGGCAAATCGCAAAGCTTGATTTGCACGCTCCGGACGAAAAAACAGCAAACACTATGTGTCAGCGATGGAAAACTTCAACAACAGATCTTTACGGAAACCTGATTCGATCCCTTTCTGACCTTACGAAAGAAGACGATCCCCCAGAAGTCTGATTTTTTCCGCCAGGACATCCGCGTATTGATCGATTTTCTCCAGCTGACCGGAATCGGGTAATCCCTCGAAAAGAACCGGTTCGATGCGCTCGGCTTTTCGAAGGTTGGAAGTGAGATTATCCATCACTTCCGTAACCTTCGTGGCCCACCCGTACGAGCCCAGCAACCCGATTATCGGTGTCCGGGGACGAAGGGCATTGACCAGCATGGCACAGTACGCAACCGCAGGATGCGGACCGCCGAGCACGGTCGGAGTAACGAAAACCAAGGCCGCTGCGGTAACCAAATCATACATGACGTTTCCGGTTTCAATTGCAAGGCTTTCCGGGCTTTTCCCGAGATCACGCGTCAGAACCGAAATCCCGTGGCGCGCCAGCCGCAGACAGAGCCGCTCCGCAATGATTCCACAGCTTCCGTGCATGCTCACATAGGGGATCACCACCGTCTTGTCCACCTTATCGGAAGTCCATTTCATGTATTTTTCCAAAATGAGTCCCGGATTATTCCAGACCGGACCGTGTGCCGACGCAATCATGGACGGATTCAGGGCTTTAACTTTTTCTGTATAATCGCGGACCTTTGTCGAAAACGGCATCATAATCTCCGCAAAATATGCTCTGGCAGCCCCCTTAATCTCATGGCTGTTTGTAGCGAAGATCCGATCCGAAGAATAGTGTGAGCCAAAAAGATCGCTCGAAAAGAGCACTGCGGATTGATCGTCGAACACCATGGTGTTATCCGGCCAATGCGCAAAGGGGATTTTCATAAAGCGCAGGGAACGACCCCCGAGGTCCAGCGCATCCCCCTCGCTCATCCGTTCAAAGCGCTCACCGGGTATACCCAAATGCGTCTGTACCAGCTTCACGACCTCGTCCGTTGCCACCAGGCGCACATCCGGATACAATTTCAACAGGTCGGGAAGCGATCCGGAATGATCCTGTTCCGTATGAAGAATAACGACATAATCCGGAGCCCCGAAGTCCGATCCGGACAGCGTTTCGAGGAAAGACGCCGTAAATTCGGAATCCGAGGTATCGATCAACGCCGTTTTTTCTGCACCGCGGACGATGTACGCATTGTAAGTCGTTCCGTGCGGGGTCGGCATCAGACAGTCGAACATTTCGCGATCCGGATGATTGACATTGATACAAAAGACACCGTTATTGATAGTCTGCATGCTCATGATTGCCTCCGATAAATGAATTAGTTCCATTGTACTGTTTTGAAAATCAAAGGGCAACGACCGTTCTTCCGAACTCCTTGTTTTATCCGCTTCAGGAATCGTTTCCGTTACGAAAAAGAGACCGAATCCCTTTGCGATTCGGTCTCTTTTCTGATCCTTTTAACTTTCTTTGCACGAAATCCCCTGCCGATACAGGAGGAATATCCGCGAGGTTACATCGGGCTGAAAGCGTCTTTTGTCGCACCGCATACGGGACAGGTCCAGTCGTCCGGTATGTCCTCGAACGCTGTTCCGGGGGCAATCCCACTATCCGGATCTCCAAGCTCGGGATCATATTCATATCCACACAGGTCACATACATACTTTTGCATAGAACATTACCTCCGTTCCATCATAAGTTGATTATATACGTTATGCCCACTATTTTCGTGTCAGGTTTGTTACGAAAATAAAAGCAAATCAAATACATTTTTCTAATCCATATATTCAAATTCGACATCGTACATCCGAACGGTATCTCCCTCTTGAATGCCTTCCGCCTTTAACGTACTGATGATTCCCTTCTTCCGAATGATTCGCTGAAAATACGAAAGCGATTCCGTATCATCAAAATTGATCGATGAGGATAAAGATCGAACCCAATCTCCCTCGACGATAAAAATGTTCTCTTCCTTTCGGATTGAAAACGGCGCCTGCTCGGTAAAGGTGTACAGTCGCTCTTCGCGAACCGGTTGAACGGCGATCGGTTTCGGGATCAACGGAAGCATCCGGGCAACCTCCCGGAGCAATTCGTCCGTTCCCTGCTTTGTTGCGGCACTGATCGGAAAAACCTCAAAACCGCGGTCCCGCACCTCGGAGATGAAGCGTTTCAACTGATCGGGATCCGCACGATCGGTCTTATTCGCGGCGATGATCCGGGGCCGCGAAAGTAAATTTTCGTTGTATTGACTCAGCTCGTTTCCGATTCGATCAAAATCGAGTATCGGATCTGATTCGTCCTCTCCCGAAACATCAACAACATGAATCAAAAGACGTGTTCTTTCGATGTGGCGCAAAAAATCCAATCCAAGTCCGGCTCCACCGCTCGCGCCCTCGATAATGCCCGGTATATCCGCTACGACAAACGTCGAGTCGTCGACCGAAACAACACCGAGTACGGGCTCAAGCGTCGTAAACGGATAATCGGCGATTTTGGGTTTTGCAGCGGAAATCACGGAAAGAAGCGTTGACTTCCCGGCGTTGGGAAGCCCAACCAGCCCGACGTCCGCTATCAATTTTAACTCGACATTCAACTCAAATTCTTCTCCGGGTATTCCGGTACGCGCGAATCGCGGAGCCTGACGGACGGAATGAACAAAATGGATATTTCCCCGACCTCCTTTTCCGCCCTTTGCGATGACAATCTCTTCTTTGTTATTCACAATATCGGCAATCAACTCATTGGTTTTTGCGTCGTAGATGACCGTTCCGATCGGGACCTCGATCCGAAGATCGGGTCCGGCTCTGCCGGCTCTCTTGCGGTTTTTCCCGTCTTCACCGTTTGGCGCCTGAAACTTCCTCTTGAAACGAAACGGCTGAAGACTAGAAAGCCGGTCGGTCGCCGCAAAGATCACATCTCCGCCCTTGCCGCCGTCTCCTCCGTCCGGCCCGCCGTTCGGCACATTCTTTTCGGTATGAAAAGAAACGATCCCGTTTCCTCCGTCTCCGGCCTTAACGGTTATTTTCGCCCGATCAATAAACATTCCGTTCTCCTCATCCTGATAATAAAAGAGGCCTTTCCGATTATGTCATCATCGGATTAAGCCTCTTCATTGGCACTCTTTCGTTTGAAATTACTCCGCGGGGTAAACGCTGACCTTTTTCCGATCCTTGCCCATGCGCTCGAATTTTACGATACCGTCAATCAAAGTATACAACGTATCGTCCGATCCGATGCCGACATTGGTTCCGGGATGGATTTTGGTCCCTCTCTGACGAACCAAAATATTGCCGGCGATGACGGGCTGGCCGTCGCCCTTCTTGGTACCCAATCTTTTCGAGGCAGAGTCACGACCGTTCTTGGTCGAACCCATTCCCTTCTTATGCGCAAAAAGCTGCAAATTCATTCTAAGCATTTAAACACCTCCAACGTGTTATCCTTGCTGTTGCATCACCTTGATATGATTTCCGCCGTAATCGTCGCGATCCGCTTTCTCCAGAAGAAGGAATCCCTTGCGAATCGACATCATGATCCATTGTGTCGGGCCTTCGGCTCCTTTTTGAAGCTCCTGGTCCGGAATCGTCACCCTCGCCTCGGGAAGATTCGATCGACGGGATGTTTCGCTTAATCGATAAAAATCCGTAAGGCCGCAAAGCTCCTCGAGCGAACCAATCGCGGTATAGAGCAGCGTCGATGCGGACGCACAGATGATATCGTTTCCGCTGTCCGCGTAGCCCGAATGTCCTTTAAGACTCATCCCTTTGATCAGTCCTTCGGACGATACCCGAAAATTTACGGTAATCATTTCAACGTTCCCGGCTCGAATCAGGCATGAATCGCCGTGATGCGAACCTTGGTGTAGGGCTGTCTGTGTCCGGCCTTCCGGCGGTATCCCTTCTTGGCCTTGTACGTAACAATGTCAATCTTCTTGTTCTTGCCATGCTTGACGATCTGTCCGGCCACACGTGCCTTTGCGGCATCCTGTCCGGCACGAATACCGGAATCATCGCCGATCGCAAGTACGCGGTCAAACTCAATGTCCTGTCCGGCTTCCGTGTCTAACTTCTCGATAAATATTTCGTCATCAACAGAAACCTTGTACTGTTTTCCGCCTGTTAAAATCACTGCATACATCTCTCGTTTCCCTCCTGTTCATCCAGTCTCGCTGCTCGGCTCAGGCATCCGGTAAGACACGGAATTTAGGCCCGGCGCATGCGGTCACCCGAAAAGGATACCATGCGATCAATACTCTGTCAACGAAAAAACAAGCCGTTAGGTAGATCGTTAGGTAGATCGGCGAAAATCGAAAAATTACGAAAAATCGAAAAACTAGACGGGTAATACCGATGCGCCGATTTCAAGAGATGCCTTCAGACGAATGTCACGCGCTTCTTTCGTGTATTCTCCGACCATCCTTTCGACTAAAAACTCGGCGGCGGTCCTTCCGATCTCCATGATCGGCTGTAATCCGATGGTCAGCTTCGGATGATAAATACGGGCAATCGACTGCGTTTCAAAACCGACAAAGGATATATCCTCGGGTATTCTCTTTCCTTCTTCGTTCAAAAAACGCAACGCTCCGAGCGTCAGGTCGTGTCCGGCGGTAAAAACGGCGGTTGGCGCTTCGGGCATCCGAGCCAGTGAACGCATCCCCTCATATCCGCTCTCCTCGGAGATATCAATCATCCGGATCAATTCGGGATTCGGTTTTATCCCGGCAACGGCCAAGGCCTTTCGATATCCCGCCACTCGGTCATCGGTGGTGCGCACTCCCGGCACACCGACAATTAATCCGATTCTTTTATGACCATTGGCAATCAGATGTTCCGTCACTTCGTATGTTATTCCTTCATTGTCTATCGTCACACTGTCGTGTCCGCTCCCCTCGACACCGACGTCGATAAAAACAATCGGGGTCTTTTCCGATTCCAGGCGAGTCAGATCCTTTTTTTGGACGTTAATCGGCTGCATAATAATCCCGTCAACCTGCTTGTTCATCAGGAAGTCGAGCTTCATGCGCGCACCCTCCGGATCCGTTTCCGAATAGTCACAGATAATCGTACTGTATCCGCGTCGATAGAGCTCACGGTCAATGGAAGAAAGGACGGAAACGCCGTAATAATCGGCAAGGCTCGGAATCAGGACGCCGACGGTCATCGACCTTCTTGTTTTCATTCCGCGCGCAACCGTGTTTACGCGATAATTGAGTTCTTCGATTGCCTGTTCGATCGCAACGCGATTATCCTCAAGCACATTTCCGCCGTTAATCATCTTCGAGACGGTAGCTATCGAAACTCCGGCTCTCTTTGCAACATCTTTTATCGTCGCCGGCATAATTCTTCTCCGTTTCATTTTATGTCCGTCCGAGTATTTCGCTCTTGAAAATCGAAAATTTTCGGATCGCAAAACCGGATTCTATAATATCTTTTCCCGCCCGATCACGCAAGTGCAAACGATTCCCGGCCATTCCGACGTCAGACGAACGCGAGAATCACATACAGCAGTGACGCCATAATCGACGGAAGAAAAAGGGTCCCGCTCATTCTTTTCACCCTCTGGCGAAACCAGTCCGAAGCAATCATAAGAAGACAGGAATAAAGCGAAAGATAGAGCAACCAACCCTTCAGTGTCAAGACGGACGTAATCAGCATCGCAATAAAGGGCAGAAGCAGAATCCCGCGAAATCGCCAGGCGGAAAGAAATCCCATTCTGTGCTCCGCCGTTTTTTCATAATCGGTATAAAACATATCCATTTTCTGACAGGCCGCCAGCGACAAACTCAGCAATACAACGGGTACGAGAAACAATAAAATCCGCGGAAAGGACAGAATGTACCGCACGGAGGAAACATGGAGCAATACGACAAACAAAATCCCGATGACAAAGAGCCCCGACACCAAAAGAGTAATCATCAGACGGGCGCGGTTCGCCTTCATCGGTGAAGCCATTTTTTTGAGGTGCTTTATGTAGAAAAGAGCGGCGATACTCAGTGCGAGAACGGGCCATAATGCGGAAAAAATCGCGGCGTAACGAGGCACGGCAATCAGTAGCACACAAAGGATGACGCCGTACGCGATCGAAAGCGGCAACAGCAGAGCAAGCAGATATTTTTCGGATCGGGCAATCTTGCTTCGCAAGGATAATTCCTTCGGCACCGAGGATTCGCGAACCACCTCTTTCGGAGCGACACCTTTGACGGAGCGGGGACCCGCAATCGTCGAAAGAAAGAAAAACAGCCCCGAGATCAGGAGAGCGACCGGAATAATCCGAAGTGCTTGATTAAGAAAAATCATACCGCGCACCCCGGATGAATTTTCTTCATTTTGCAAAGTGTATTTTGCAATATAGTCGGCAACTCCTCTTTGGACATCCGGCAATCCGGGATAAATCATCGCATCCAAAACGGAGTCTCCGAAGAGCTTTTTCAGGCTCATAAACGTCTTTGCATCCGGAGAGATGTACACCAGTGAAGCGAAAATGCCGGGAGACTTGAGGGGACTTGTCAAGGTCGTATCCTCTCCGGACAGTTTCTCAAAAAGCTGTTTCGTGCTCAGGCGCTCCGAATCAAAAATCGCAACGGGAAATCCCGGAAGTTGTTCCGGTGTAACCTCGGAACCGAAAGAGGTTTCGATCCTCGGCATGATTAGGATCAATCCGGCTACCGACGATTCCGATTCGGACACTTTCATCGCGACAGCGGCCGCATCCTCATAGGCAACCAACACGATTCTTTCCACGTCCTGTCTTCTGGAAAAGGATTGAATCCTTCTTGCGAGTCTTTCTTCATCGGAAACGTCCGTTCCGATGAAATCGGACTTCAGCCCGAGCCCGGAAAAAACACCCCGGTATTCCGCTTCGGGAAATCTCGCTTCCGTTGATGACACAAAAAGAACGCCCACCTTGCTTCCGGAATTCGGTCGACCGCCGGAGTACATCGAAAAAAGCATCGAAAAGACCAAAAGCAGATTGGCAACAATGAGTAATACAACGCCTGTCGTACGTATGGTTGTCTTCTGAATCATTCCGTTCCCTCCGATTTCTCCGACTATTATAGCACGTCCGCATAAAAAGGAACCGCGTTACGCAGTTCCTTGCATCGGGTTTAGAAAGGATTACAGACCTTGTATAAACGGTTCGAATCAATCAGGAATAGGATGATGAAAACGAAAGCCGCTCATCGGAAACGACGTGCTTCTCCCGTTCATCGGATTCGGAGGACACGGTCTCCCTGTTCCTCTCGGGGGACACCGCCCGTTCTTCAACCCTCTCATCCGGATGTGGATTGGTTTCCCTATAACGTTCTAATGCCTCATAATACTTACTCAGAACGGCGCGCGACAATTCCTCGCGAAATCCGGAATGAATCGGATGAACAATATCCTTGAATTCCCCGTCCTGGATCCGTCGACTCGGCATAGCGATAAATAAACCGTTCGCTCCATCAATAATCTTGACGTCGTGAACCACAAATGCATCTTCAAAAGTAATCGATACAATCGCCTTCATTTTGTTTTCGGGCGTGAGTTTCCGAATGATTATACTGGTAATGTTCATGTATTAACCTCCGCGTCAAGTCAAAACGTCTTTCCGGAACCATCAAGAGGACAAAAACTCCGGATTAATTATTCATTCTATCGCAAAATTCAGTAATTGTAAATGTTTTCTTAGTTTTTCGGACAGACCGTTCACCGCGCTTTTTCCCGTCATGCCGGATTCTTTTTTGAAGAAATGTGCATCGGCACGCGAAGCTCTCTCGGCTCGCAATCGCTTTTCCCCTTGCATTTTTCTATTGAAAAAGCATAATGGAATCGGTGCGATGCGTAACCATCCATTACGCTTCCGCCCGATGAAATAAAGAATACAGACTGCCGAAATCGGCCGCGAGGTTTTATGAAGGAGAACATAGAAGACCCCACATTCCTGTCTTCCGCCAAAAAAAGATGCAAAGAAAAACACGAAAACGAATACGCACTTCACTCCATTATGAAAAAAGGAGCGCGGATTTTCTTTGTCGGAATCGGCGGAGTCAGCATGAGTGGACTTTCGGAACTTTCGGGCGGTTTTGGATATACGGTCGGCGGATCGGACATGCATGATTTTCACCGTTCGCGGATGCTCCGTGAAAAGGGAATCCAAGTGTTCATCGGACACGATAGGAATAACATCGATCTTTTCTTGCCGGATCTATTAGTATATACCGCCGCAATCATGTCCGGGAATCCGGAAATCGATTATGCCCTCGAAAAAGGAATCCCGGTCGTATCCCGGGGCGACTTTCTGGGGTTTTTAACGGAACGATTCGATCGCGTCATTAATATCTCGGGCACACACGGAAAAACTACGACCACTTCCATGCTTTCCCAAATCTTAATCGAATCGGGCAGGGATCCGACCGTTCATCTCGGAGCTGAGTATGAGCCATTCGGCGGTGCAGTCCGTTCCGGTTCAGGCAATTCCCTTCTGGTTTCCGAGGCTTGTGAATACCGCAGATCTTTTTTGAATTTTCGTTCGACCACAGCAGCGATTACCAACATTGATTTTGATCATGCGGATTGTTTTCGGGACATCGACGAGATTATTGATGTCTTCGCCGAGTTTTCCGATCGAATGGAGGATTCGGGATTCCTGATTATTCCCGTCGGAGATGAGAACGTTAAAAAATGTGTGAAAAAAATCCGCTCTCGGAGACTTCTCTCGGGTCGGTCGATGCCCGTTCTTATCACAACCGGCTTGATCGATACCCCATCGGAAAACATATCCGAGTTCGCGGATTATTCGGCGCGAAACATTGAATATCGTAACGGATATCCTTCTTTTGACGTGTGGGGTCCGAACGGACTATACACGCATGTTGACCTTCAGGTTCCGGGAAGACACAACATCGAGAATGCTCTGACGGCGATCGCATGTGCGGCTCAAAACGGCGGAAGTCCGGACGGAGCGCGAACGGCACTCCGTGCGTTTCGCGGTGCCGAGGGACGGTTTTCGGTTAAAGGGGTATTTCACGGAGCAAAGGTTGTTACCGATTACGCTCATCATCCGGCCGAGATCCGCGCAACGCTTCAAGCCGCGTCACAAATTCCGCACAAGAAAATGTGGGTCGTGTTTCAGCCGCTTACGTTCAACCGGGTCAAGATATTCGGCGAGGCTTTTATCAACGTTTTTTTGCCTTGTGCACATGTCATATTTGCGGATATCTTTTCAGACCGGGAAGTCGATACGGGAGAATTCTCATCATCTCAAATCGCGGATCAAATCAACCGTCTCGGAGGAAATGCGGAATATTATGCCGACAAGGAAGAGATCCTTCACAGGCTGAATTCACTGGTCGGCATGAATGATCTCGTACTAATCATCGGTCCGGAAGATATTCGCAGTATTACGGAACGTCTCTCCTTCGACTGAATCTTTCCGGGATTACGTCATCATTTTCGTTTCGGGCGAATCACTGCCCGATATCCTTATAGGTCGACGCTTCCCCGGAGGAATCGTCCGTTTTCCGCTCTTCCGAAGCCGATACCGAAACATCCTCATCCGACTTGTCGTCGGGAGCGTTTGCATCCGCGGCGTCGGAAGCTTCCTTTGCATCCTCCATACCACCGGATATGTAAATCCTTTCAAACTCGTCGCCTTCGATTTTCTCTATTTCGAGCAACCGTTTTGCGACCGCATTCAGCAGAAGAATCTTTTCATTCAGGAGTTTCAACACCTGATCATACGCTTCTCCGATAATCAGTTGAACCTCCTGGTCAATCTGAGCGGATACGTTTTCACTGTATGCACGGATATGACCGTAGTCTCTTCCGAGAAACACCTCGTCATCGCTGCCGAAAACAAGGTTCTTCAATTTTTCGCTCATTCCGTACTTCGTAATCATATTTCGGGCAATGGTGTTGCACTGCTGCAAATCCGAAGATGCGCCCGTGCTGATTTCGCCGAAAGTCAACTCTTCGGCTGCTCTGCCGCCGAGAGAAACCATGATCTTATCAATCAGCTGTTTTCTCGTCGCGTAATAGAGATCCTCGTCCGATTTATGAGCGGTATATCCTCCGGCACCGCCTGCGGGAATAATCGAGACGCGCTCCACGCGATCGGTTTCGGATGTCGCGCGAAGAACGATTGCATGTCCCGCTTCATGGTATGCGGTCAATCGCTTTTCCTTGTCGTTAATGACCCGGCTTTTCTTCTCGGGACCGATCATTACTTTAAAAATCGCTTCCGTTATCGTTTTATAGTCAATTTCCTTCAGATTATACCGCGCGGCAAGAAGTGCGGCTTCGTTGAGAACGTTGGCTAGATCCGCTCCGGTAAAGCCCGGCGTATTCTTGGCAACCTCTTTAAGGTCGACACTTTTTGCAATCGGCTTCCCTTTGATGTGAACCTTCAAAATTTCCTCGCGACCGCGAATATCCGGAAGCATGACATACACACGCCGGTCAAAACGTCCGGGTCTCAATAATGCAGGATCCAGAATATCGATTCGGTTGGTTGCCGCGATAATAATGACGCCTTCGTTCGGACCAAATCCATCCATTTCCACAAGCAACTGATTGAGTGTTTGCTCACGCTCGTCATGTCCCCCGCCGAGTCCCGCACCGCGATGTCTTCCGACCGCGTCAATTTCGTCGATAAAAATGATACACGGAGAATTCTTCTTTGCGTTATCAAACAAATCCCGTACCCGACTGGCACCGACGCCGACGAACATTTCGACAAAATCGGAGCCGGAAATCGAAAAGAAAGGAACCTCCGCTTCGCCCGCAACGGCTCTTGCCAACAAGGTTTTACCGGTTCCGGGCGCACCGTGCAATAAAATACCGCGCGGAATTTTCGCGCCGACCTCCGAATATTTCTTCGGATTCTTCAAAAAGTCGACGAACTCCGAAAGCTCTTCTTTTTCCTCGTCGGCTCCGGCCACATCGGCAAACGTGATTTCGTGCTTGCTCGGATCATGCAACTTCGCTTTGCTTCGGCCGAAGCTGATTGCGCTTTTCCCGTCGCTTTGAGATCGTGAATACGACAGCCACAGGAAAAATCCCAGCACTCCGACCATGACAACGATGGTTAATATACTCATGATTGCCCCGAAATCCATCGGTTCACGATAATCAAAATTCTCAATCTTTCCGGATTTTTCCGCCTGGAGCATTTTGGTCACGACCGTATCAATATATTCCGACGGGACTTCCTTGCTGATACGAACGACGATACCGTCTGTATTCTCATATTCATAAAGAAGGGTCGTCCCGTTCAGGTAGACGGTATCAATCGGATGTTCTCCGGTCTCGATCGACTGCAAAACCTGCGATAGCGTGAATTCTTCCTTGGTTGACTCGTTGAAATACATGTACCCGACGATAACGATCAGAATCAAGAACACGATATAAAACGGCACTCCGCCGAGCTTTTTCTTGGGTTGAGAGGGTATAGAGGGTGTCATTTGTTACCTCCGTCCGTTTCCATGATTCTTACTTCCGGCAAATTCCTGTATTTTCCGGCATAATCCAATCCGTATCCGACGATGAATTCGTCGGGAATTACCATTCCGACATAATCTGCTTCGATCTGAGTCTTTCTTCGGTCGGGTTTATCAAAGGCTACACATAGCTTCAGGCTCTTCGGTTCTTTGGTCATCAGTAGTTCCTTCAGGTTGGAAAGCGTCAGTCCGGAGTCGACAATATCCTCAACAATAAGGACATTTCTGTTGTGAATACTGACATCCAGATCTTTGATTATTTTAACGATTCCCGTACTTTGCGTGTTCTCATAGTAACTGGAGACCGACATAAAATCGATAATGACCGACGGCCGAAGTTTCCGAATCAGATCCGACATAAAAATGAACGAACCCTTCAGAATACCGACCACTACCAGCTCCTGGTTATCGTAATCATCGGATATCTGATCCGCAAGTCGAGCAACCATCCGGTCAATCTC
The DNA here is from genome assembly GCA_012729635.1 of Clostridiaceae bacterium. Classification (GTDB taxonomy): domain Bacteria; phylum Bacillota; class Clostridia; order Saccharofermentanales; family Saccharofermentanaceae; genus JAAYCT01. Next base: position 189,410 of record JAAYCT010000024.1, read on the forward strand.
GTCCTTTCCGATCAGGACTCCTCCGAGCTTGTATGCCATTTATGCTCCTTTCGGTTCAACAACCCGTCAACGGATCCGGTTTAGGATGACGAAACCGTCAAAGCTCCCGGACCGGGCCGATCCGTTTTGGTTTATCCAGTATCTCAATGCCGCAAAGCGCTTTCTCTTTTGTGCCAAAAGAAGCCTCCGGCTTCTGTCCTTGTTCGAATCGAAGTCGCGACACTTCGTCAACAAAACCCTTCGCGTGCACCATTCCGGGGATCCACAGCACCTCTTCCTCCTTCGCGAACACCAGCAACCGTCCGCGAATTTCCGGAGGGACTTTCCGATCCGTAAGAAACCTTCTGAGCGGCTTCCCGCCCTTTTGGCCCGCCGGCCTGACATAATCCGCCGGACGGGGGCTTCGTAGCACGAGACGGTCGATTTCACTCACCGGACAATACCATGTCCGATTATTATAAACTACCCGCGCGGGATTCTCAACGGTTTTCAGCCGGACGAAAAGCAAAGAGTTTTCGGTGCCGTCGAGTCCAATTTCTATCGTTTTGTCGATATCCCGATTCTGAAAAGCATACGAGAGTTCCGAATCCTTTCCGAACAGAAAATAGTCCTTTCCCAGATAACGTGCCGTCGTAATAAAAGGATCGGATTCGTTTCCTTTTTCAAGGCTATCGTTTTCGGGGCATAATTCGCTGTTTTTCCGAAAAAAAAGATAATCCGAGAAAAAACCGACATGTCGATCGCCCGGAACGGACAGTGTTCGGTTCCCCTCGATGGAATGGGCGGCGCTCAGAATCTGTTCAACGCGTTCCCTCGACAGATCCGTCGTGCTTCCGAACGCTTCGCGAAAAAGACGGCGAACAAGCCTTGAAGCGATCGAAACGTGGTTTTCGGTAATCACCCGTCTGGGAATGCCGTAAATACCGGGACGGATTTCCGTTCTGAACCGGTTGAAAATCTCATCCACTCGCTCATCCATATACTCTTTATCGGCACAGAGAAGTTCTGCCGTCGAGATCAGTGCCTCTACCGGGTCCTTGACCGAAACCTCCCGAATTTCCGGAAGCACCGTATTTCTCCATCGGTTTCTCGAAAAATCGCTCTGAAGATTTGTTTGATCGATAAAACACATAATGCCTTGTTCTTTTACATACGACTCGATTTGTTCCCTGGATGCGAACAAAAGCGGACGAATCACACGATCCCGAATCGGCTTTAGTGCGCACAAGCCGTCCAGTCCGGCCCCCCGGAACAAATTCATCAGGAGCGTCTCCGCCCGGTCCTCCCGCTGATGAGCGACCGCAACCCGGACCGACCGGTCTTTGCTTTCGTATTCACGGGCAATTTCATCGAAAAAGGCATAGCGTTCATTTCGTCCCGCCTCCTCCAATCCGAGACCTTTGGCTTTGGAGATTTCTCCGAGATCGATCTTGCGCGAAATATAAGGAACCTGATTTTCGACGCAAAAAAGGCGGAGCGCTTCCTCCTCATCATCTGAATCCCGGCCGCGCAGACCGTGGTTCAGATGGAGCACGATAAGTTCGGGCATCTGTTCTCGTAACGACAAGAAAAGATGAAGAAGGCACATCGAATCCGGACCGCCGGACACGGCAATCAAAACAACATCGCATTCCGTCATTCGGTTTTGCGCCAGATATTCTTGAAATTCTTCACGAAGCGACATCGGTTTCCCTCAAGCTTCCGATTCGATCACTCAATGTATTGAGCATATTTTCCGAAGACGACTCCGTCTTCGGACAAGGAATCTTCCCCGGACGGGCCGGGATCGCTCCCTTCGATCGAGGCGGGAGCACCGGATTCCTCTTCCTCAAAAAACAGGGTTCGTTTCGGCCACCACTTCATATGGACGGTTTTGGTCGGACCCTGACGGTTCTTCGCCAAAATAATTTCCGCATCTTCAATCTCCGGCTTCGCCAGCGAAGAGTCATAATATTTCGACCGGTAAATAAAAATGACCATATCGGCATCCTGTTCAATGGCTCCCGAATCACGAAGATCCGACAGAATCGGGCGGTGCTCATCACGATTTTCGGCGCCTCTTGAAAGCTGAGACAACGCGATAACCGGAACTTCCAATTCCTTGGCCATAATCTTCAGAGATCTCGAAATATCGGAGATCTCTTGCTGTCGGTTTCCGAAGCTTCTGCCGCCCGCCGGCGACATCAGTTGCATATAGTCCACGACTACAAGACCGAGTCGATTTTCATTTTTTAGTTTTCTACATTGAGCCATCATTTCAACCGTATTAATCCCCGAACGATCATCAATGAAAAACGGAGCGGAAGAGATGGTTTTCAACGCCTTCGAAATTTCTTTCCAGTCCTCCTGGCTCACATTTGCATTTTGAAGCTTGAACGTGCTGATTGCGGCCTTGGAAGATAATATACGGTTTCCGATTTCCTCTTTTGACATTTCGAGGCTGAAGAAAGCGACATGTGTATTGTAGAAAATCGAGGTGTTGGTCGCGATATTGACGACCAGAGCGGACTTCCCCATCGCGGGTCGTGCCGCAACAATAACCAGTGAGCCCGGTCGAAGCCCGCCGGTCGCCTGGTCCAATTTCGGGAATCCGGTCCGCACGACCTTGCGGTCTTTCTTGCCCTGACTGACGGCCATCACTTCCTGTAGCGTTCTTCTCAGGATTTCACTAATACTCTCGAACCCTTTACCGGCGGGGTTTTCCCGCATTTCCGAGAGGCGTTGAATCGCGATATCTACAAGATTGTTGGCCTCCTGATCTCCCTCGTAGGAAGTCTTGATAATCTCGTCGAGCGATCCGATCAGTCTTCGAAGCAGCGCCTTTTGTCGAACGATCGAAGCATACTGAGCGATATTGGAGCGAATAATCATCAAATCGGACAGTTTGCTGATATAGGCGGTTCCGCCGACCGTCTCGAGCTCGCCTTTTCTCGTGAGTCGCTCGGAAACGGTGATGATATCGACTGCGTTCCTCTCCGAGGCAAGCTCCAGAATCGCCCGGAAAATCAACCGGTTTCCCGGATGATAAAAATCGTCCGGATCCAGCGTCGTTATGGCGACCGTCATCGCCTGCTCGCTGTCCAGACAAGCACAAATAACGGCTTGCTCAGCCTGTACGCTCTGAGGCGGGACTCTGCCCGAAACACTGTTCGCGGACGATTTGGCCATTCGTTCCTCCAAAAAACTCAGAATCAGTTGACGGTCTTGACCTCGACCGTAATGGTGACGGCTACTTCCGGATGAAGCTTAAGGGATATTTCATATTCTCCCGCTGTCTTTATCGGGCTCTTCAGAGAAATGTTTTTCTTATCCACGGTAAATCCGAGTTTCTTAAGCCCTTCGGAGATATCCGCCGAGGTCGCGGCTCCGTATAGCTTTCCGCCCTCTCCCGCCTTGAGTTGCAGGATAATTTTCTGCCCGGATATCCGTGCGGCGATTTCTTCCGCCTCTTCTTTTTCTCGCTTCGCTCGTTCCGCCAATGCTCCCTTTTTCATTCGAACCGAATTCAGGTTGGATGCGGTCGCCTCCAAAGCCAGTTTTCTTTTCAGCAAAAAATTTCTGGCGTATCCGTCGTTTACGTTAACAATATCATCCGCTTTTCCCAGTCCGTCAACATCCGAGAGCAATATTACTTTCATATCCTGTTCGCGCAAAAAACGCGCGGTCCTCCTTCACGGTATAAAAATCGGGCACCCTACGTCTTCGACGTTGGATGCCCTGTAATTATAAACTGTGTGAACGCGATTCGCAAATGCGATCGAGTATCCGTATCCGGTCCGAAAACCGATCAGTCCACGATGTACGGAAGCAACGCAATGTGTCGGGCTCTCTTAATCGCTACGGTCAACTCGCGCTGATGTTTCGCGCAGTTTCCGGTCATACGCTTCGGAAGAATCTTGCCGCGCTCGGATATAAATTTACGCAGGCGTGCAACATCTTTATAGTCGATCTGCTCCACCTTATCCGCGCAAAAAGCACAGACCTTACGACGCATACGTCTCGGTCTCATGCCGCCGAAATCACGCCCGCCCGTACGGGGGCCTCTATTCTCTGACATAGGGTTTCTCCTTTCAACTCAAATCAATCGGGTCGCCTTCTCTGAATTTGTCTTCCGGGGAAGGCGATTGCCGGGAATAATCAAATATCGAACGGAAGATCAGCATTGTCGTCCATTGTCTCGGAAAAACCGATGTCCGTCTGAAGGGCGGGAGGCGGAGTCTGCGAAGAAGAGGCGGATGAGTCTCCGAATCCGGATGATCCGTCACGCTTCGAGTCAACAAACTCGATCTCGTCCACAGAAACCTCGGTAACAAATACGCGCTTTCCGTCCCGATCGTCATACGATCTTGACTGAAGATTGCCGACAATTCCGATTCGCGAGCCCTTTTGAAAGTATTGTCCCAACAACTTCGCTTGCTGACGCCAAGCGACACAGTTGATGAAATCCGCCTGTCGCTCCCCGTTTGCAGTCTTGAAACGTCGGTCCACGGCAACGGTGAAACTGCAAAACTCCACCTGATTCTGCGTGGTCTTTACTTCCGGATCTTTGGTCAGTCGTCCGACAAGAATGACTTTGTTCATAGTATCTCTCCCTTATCGTGATTACTCATCGGTTCGGATAATCAAATATCGCAATACGCCTTCGGTAATCTTCAGAACACGTTCGATTTCCTTCGGGAAATCCGGCTCCGACGAAAAGTTGAACTGAAGGTAGAAGCCTTCTTTCTGATCCTTGATCTCATAAGCCATGCGCTTCATCCCCAAGGTTTCCTGGACCTCGACGGTCGCTTGGGTTTCGAGCTTGGTCTTGATCGTCTCGGTCATGGAAGCAACGCCTTCCTCCCCGAGAGCCGGGCTTAAGACGACGATCATCTCATACTTGTTTGCCATTGAAATTCACCTCCTCCCGGACTGAACGGCCCTTACCCGAAGTAAGGGCGAGGATGATAATAAGGCCGCATCCTTCGCGGCACGAGTTAGGTTAGCACAGTCACCGCTCTTCGTCAAGAAAAAGCTGTGCTCTCGCCGGAAATCGGAGATTCTTTTCGCGTATTGTCAAAATTCGACCGATCCTCAACCGAGGCCGCTTGCCCGGCCCGCACCCTGCCGACCGGATTAATATGTATGATAGCGCGAAAACAGACTTACTTCCACAGGATATATCCGAAAAATTGGTGCAATATTGCTTTCGGTCGAAAATCATTGCCTTGGTTATAACGTGCTAACGCGCTTTTCCGAATCCGAAACACGAGCACTCAAGTCGTTCAATATGCTCGGAAAAGCCGCGGTAATCATTTCTTTGAAAAGTGATGCCATCTCCGTGTACTCCTGCAAGGAACCGCCGATCGGATCTTTAATGTCCCATCCTTGTATGTATTCGGATCGTATCTTCAGCCCGACTGCGGATTGGATATACGCCGCAAACGGGTAAATCCGGTCCGAAACTTTCGGATATTTCCGCCTTAATCCCTCTGCGATTCCCTCCTCCATGGCCAATATCAGACGAGCGCTGTTTACGACCGTTTCATCGGCCCTCCGGGAAACATGCCCGGACAGATCCGCATTGAAAAAACGTCTTACCGCCTCTTTCGCAAAGGGATTCGCTCCGGATCCCCCGGGGGTGGCAAGACCGGCCGATCGGGCCTTCAAAAACACTTGAACGGAGGGGTTGTCCGCATCATGATAGGGACCGTTTAAATCAACGATGCGGTTGAATATCGCTTCGGCCATCGGACTTCTGCACGTATTCCCGGTACAAACAAAAAGAACCGTCCGCTCTTTCGGATTCATCGAATGTGATGTCAACGGGGAATCGTCGGCCGCGGCTTTTTCGAGTCGGTTCATATAGGCTGTCGCAATTTCTCCGCGTCCGAATCCCGAGGCGAGTATCCGGTCAACACCGGAAAGGTCAAGCGAACGCAGTCCCGCGAACAGTTTGTTTGCGGCAGATTCGACATCGGTATCCGGGCCGTATACATAATAGACCAATCGTTTCTTTTCGTTTTCCGGAAGCGCATTTTCAAGATGCATCCGAGTACTCTCCCCGCAGAAAAGCCCGACACGCATCTTTGAATCCATAAGCAGAAATGTTTCTGCTTCTCTTAAAAAAACACGGTCGTGTCCGTCACTTCCCGGATGAACGATACGAACGGGAACACGCGGGGCATAGTGTCTGTATTTCATGCCGGGTGCACTCGGCGTCTCTTGATCGCTAGCATTTGTTTGGGTACGGATACATCCGAACGAAAACCCGTTTTTTTCGCACGTCTCTTCGATCATCTCAGCGGTAACGGCACCGGGGCGCAGGATTACCGGCTCGGTTCCGGTAACGTCGACGACCGTCGATTCCAAACCGACTTCACAGGGTCCGCCGTCGATGACACAGGCTATTTTCCCGTCCATGTCCCTCATGACATGCGATGCCCGTGTCGGAGAGGGCGTTCCGGACTCATTGGCCGAAGGCGCCGCTAAGGGCACCCGGGCAAGTCGAATGAAGTCCCTTGCGATCGAATTTTTGGGAATGCGGATTCCGACCGTCGGAAGCCCCGCGGTGACCGAATCCGGGATCCGTTCGGATTTTTTCATGACCAGTGTGATCGGTCCCGGCATAAATGCGTCAATCAGACATTCGGCAAGAAAGGATATGTTTTGAACCAACGGCGGAATATCTTCCTTTTCGGCAACATGAACAATCAAAGGATTGTCGGCCGGTCGGCCCTTGGCATCAAAAATCCGGGCGACCGCCCGTTCGTCGAGCGCATTGGCTCCGAGCCCGTAAACAGTCTCCGTCGGGAAAGCGACGACGGATCCATCCGCGATCATTTGAGCCGGACGAATCAGGTCGTCGCGATTCCCGAACACGATCATTTCCGTCTTCATCCCCGCTCCTCCGATTCAGTCGACCCGGTCATCCGGGTCGTTATCGTCACTCGAGTTTGCAAGACGATCCAGTTTCTCCGCGGCTGCGAGCGCGTTGATGATTTCGTCGATATCGCCGGCTAAAATCTCTTCCAGTCGATACAATGTCAGTCCGATACGATGATCCGAAACCCGTCCCTGATGATAGTTATAGGTTCGGATACGCTCGGACCGATCGCCGGTACCGACCTGAGATTTTCGCTCCGATGCGATTTCTCCGATTTGCTTGGAGGAGGCCTTATCCTGAAGGCGACTCATCAGGACCGCCATCGCCTTATCCTTGTTTTTGTGTTGACTTCGCTGATCCTGACACTGGACCACCATTCCCGTCGGAATGTGCGTAATCCGGATGGCCGAGTCGGTCTTGTTGATGTGCTGGCCGCCCGCACCGGAAGCGCGAAACGTGTCGATACGAAGATCATTGGGGTTAATATCGATCTCGACGGCTTCCGCCTCGGGAAGAACGGCAACCGTAACCGTCGAAGTGTGGATCCGCCCGGAGGACTCCGTCACCGGAACTCTCTGGACGCGGTGCACGCCGCTCTCATATTTAAACCGGCTGTACGCCCCTTTGCCTTCGATCGAAAAGACGATTTCTTTATAACCCCCGAGCTCGGTCTGGTTGCTGTCGATATCTTCGACAGTAAAGCCCCGGCTCTGCGCATATGCGGAATACATACCGTACAACACCCCGCAAAAAAGTGCCGCTTCCTCACCCCCGGCTCCCGCACGAATCTCTACGATAACCGATTTTTCGTCATTCGGATCTCTGGGTGCCGTCAATTCCGTAAGCCTAACTTCCAGACTGTCGATATCATCCGAAAGCGCGTTCATCTCTTCTCTGGCCATCTCCCGGAGCTCTTCCTCGTCGGCTTCATTAAAAAGGATTCGGGCCTCCTTCAAGGCCGTTTTTTTATCCTCGAGTTCCCGATAAGAGGCAATGATCGGCTCGAGCTCTGAGAGTTCAATGCTCAGTTTTCGGTATCGTGTCTGATCCGAAAGAATTGTCGGATCGGAAAGCGAAGCCAGAAGCTCCTCATAACGGTGAATATATTCAATTTGCCGATCATGCTCCGGGGTCATAGCTTATCCTCTTATCTTCCGATAAATCCAACCGGTACTCGACAGACGGAAATGTTCTTATACCGTCAAAACTCCGGTATATTCCGGCTCCGGTCTCCCGCATACCGAGCTTCACGAGCACCTTGCCGGATGCCGGATTCTTCTCCGCATGACACGCGAAAAAATGACGGATCCCGATCTCATCACGCAAAAAGCGGATCATCTCGCGCGCCGCTTCGGTCGTATAACCGTTGCCCCAGTATTTTCGGGATATGATGTAACCGAACTCCATCGTATCCGACTCCCCGGCACGCCAAAAAGCGCCCATCGATCCGATCAATTCGCCGGTATTGCGTAGAACGATGCCCCAGGAGTCATAGCAGTCGGGGCGTGAGGCGTTTTTTTCAAGCGTATCCAGCCAGACATGCGTATCATCGATCGTCCGGTGGCAATTCCATAACATAAATCGTGTCGTCTCCGGATCGCTCGCCCAATTCTCGAAAATCGCCTCTGCGTCATCCCGATGGATCGGTCGGAGCAAAAGGCGTTTTGTCTCAAGCGGTATCACGCCCTTGTGTGTGTACTTCACTACTCTTCCTTTCCGAGCATATCGATAATCTTCTGCGCCATCATCACACGAACGCGCGCGTCGATCGCCAGATTCAGCGCGGTCAAGGTCAGGCTTTTTCTTCGGGCAATCCGCTCGGCGGATACTCCCGAATCCGTCCCGGCCGCTTCGGTGACCCGCGGCATCAAAATCTCCCGAACCTCGGAAAGGGCCTCCTTCTGCGCTTTCAGAAAATACTCGTAAAGCTCCCGGTCCTCATTGCCGTTGCGTGCGTTTTCCAAAAGCACCGAAAGATCCGATATCGACAAAACCGGCTTAAGTGAACACAAAATCGACAGAAGTGCCAAATGGCCTCTCGAGTATTTCTTTCCGCTCGCCCTCGGCAACAGTCCGTCCTTGGTATAGTTATTGACCATCGCCTGCGTAAGGAGACGCTCATCGGTATTTCGACCGTAAAAGGCCAGTTGACGATCCATCATCGTTAGGACCTGATCCATGTACAAATCAAAATCGGGAAGTCGCTCCCACTCGGTCAGCTCCGTATTGGGGATATCCTCCAGCCACAGCCGAAAACGCTCCGCGCGCTCCGCCGGGATACCTCTCACTTTTCGGGGAGACTGAACATTTTCGATGATGGGGCAATCGTTTTTAGCCATACATTTTCCTCCGGGGAAACAAAGTGTAAGAAAATGGTATCACATCTTTCGATCGATGTCGCTGTCGGACGATTCCACGAGTACGCATGCTTTCTCAAGCGCACTGCGCATCAAAACCATCTTGCGTCCGCAGTTCAGACACTCCATCGTAACGTCTCCGGAGACTCGGATGAGAAGCCATTTTCTTCCTCCGCAGGGATGTGGTTTTTTTAACGTCACAATCTGACCGGCCGTGAACGGAAAAAGAAAAAACTCCCTGCCCATTTATTTCTCCTATTCCTGCTTTATGAGCTCCGGAGTATACCGTCCGGCGGTCACTCGGTCCTGCCCTCCGAAATCCGAAAGACACGATATCTCACTGAACCCTTGTGCACGAAACAAATCCGCGACAGCTTCTCGCTGATCATACCCGTGTTCAACAAGAAGAATTCCTCCCGGCCGCAAACCGTTCCCGATTCGATTGAGAATCGCGCGAAGTACATGGAGTCCGTCCGTTCCGCCCGACAGTGCTTCTTTCGGTTCAAAACACGACACCTCGGGCATCAGATCCGAAATCATGTCCTCACGAATATAGGGCGGATTCGAAACGATGAGGTCTGCCGAAGCATCGCCCCACCAATCCGCGATCTCACCTGTATCCGGAAACAGATTACAGTGGAAAAGCCGAATCAGTTCCGGTTCACGGGCATGATCGATATTCTTCCGTGCGTAGTACTCTGCCGCTTCGGAAAGCTCGGTTAACGCGGTCCGATAGGAAACCAGATACCCGCTTAACACATTGGAAATCGACAGTCCGATACATCCGGATCCCGTGCAAAGATCCATAATCCGAACGGGCTCCCCGGTGCGCTCCGCTTGAAGAATGGGTACTTCCCCGAGTCCGCGAAACAGAAACGACCGATCGATGCCGAGCGCGAAAAGCGCGGCGCCCACCAGTATCTCACTGTCCTGTCTCGGTACAAGCACACCGGGGCCGACCGAAAAAGAGTCCCTGTAAAAAAACGTCTCTCCGAGAATATAATCCAACGGTTCCCGATTGCATCTTCGCAAAACGGTATCCTCAATCCGCGAAAGCTCATCCGGAGAAAACATATCTTCGACCCGGTCGCTCTTTTCGAAAAGCAGGATTGCCCGTTTTTTCTCGGCAATCCGGGAAATCATAATCCGCAACTCTGTCGCCGGATCCTCGATTCCGGCCGAACGGAGCTTGTTGATTTGATTGTTTCTCCAGTCCGACCAGTTCACCAGGTATCATCCCCTTCCTTTTCGGGTATGACGGCAGACAGAACTTCGATGGCCACTTCAATGATTTGGTCGTCGGGCTCGCGCGTCGTATACCGTTGCAGCCACATTCCCGGCTTCGTCAGTAACCGCCCGAAAGCGGTGTGATCGATTTTCCCCGTAAACCGAAGCAGTTCATAGGAAATTCCCCCGATCAACGGAACCAGGGCCAGGCGAACCAATGAGTTCAGCCACCAGACATTATCGGCGACATAATCCTTGATAAACGCACCGACGATTCCAAAAACCAAGATGGAGATCAGGATGACGATGAAAAGAAAAGCGGTTCCGCACCGGGGATGTCTCGTGCTGTATTTGCGAATATTTTCGACGGTGAGCGGTTCACGCGCTTCATAACATCGAATCGACTTGTGTTCCGCTCCGTGATACATCCAGACACGCGCGATTTCCTTCATCCGGGACGTAATCGCAAGATATAGAATGAAAATCGTAATCCGGATAATGCCTTCAAAAAGATTAACAAGCATATGTCCTCCGAGCGAGTCGGGTTGTGCCGACGGAATCAGACGTAAAAACAAATCCACAATCCATCGGGGGAGAAGAATAAACAAAGCGACGGAGAACAGGATGGAAAACGCCGCGGTGAAAAGCATCGCACCTTTCTCGTGCCGTTCCAGGAAAGCATCGATACGACCCTTTTTTTCCGGTTCTTTATCCTTCGATGTTTCTTCTCCGATCTCGGAGAGATCCGCGGAACGCATGAGCGCCCTCATCCCGACGACAATCTGGCGAAAAAACCGCACACATCCCCGAACAACCGGAATTTTGTCCGCAATTCCGCCTGTTTTACCTCTTAAAAATTCCTCCGTATGGATTGTTCCGTCCGCTTGACGTACGGAAAGCGCGGTTTTATTGGGTCCGAACATAACAATCCCTTCGATCAGCGCTTGGCCTCCGATGGTTGTTCTTTTTTCCGGGCAGTTTTTCGCGGCCGTTTCGCCGCCGGTCGAGATTTCTTCCGGCTGTCCGATGGAATCCGACTGGACCGGATCGATTGGGTTTTGCTCCGTCATTTCCTTGTGCTCCTTAGGTTATTCTGCAATATCGACATTCTACCAGAAAAGCGATTCCATAGGAAAGAAACGGGGCCGTTCCGTTTGGTCTTGCCAAACTGGAACGCCCCGCGAAAGCCTTCTGCAGAAAATAAAACTATTTTTGTTCCATTCTCTTTCTGAACTTGTCCACGCGTCCGCCGGTATCGACGAGTTTTTGTCTTCCGGTATAAAACGGATGACATTTCGAGCAGATATCCACACGATATTCCTTGCTCGTGGATGTCGTCTCAAACTCTTCGCCGCATGCGCAACGAATCGTGATTTTCTGGGATTTGGGATGGATTCCCTCTTTCATGGTGCTCACCTCTCATCAAAAACCCGGCGCCTAACTCCCTTTTCCCGGAGCTACGTATGCCGAATCGGATATTTCGTGCAAGGGGTATCCTACACCGAAAAAGGCTCGATGTCAACGTTTTCCCGAGAAGATTCGCTTCACCCGATCACGCGGTTCTTTCCGCTTCTTTTTGCTTCGTAAAGGTTTTTGTCCGCCTTATCAATCAGCTCGGGGACACTCTCCGTCGAATATTCCCCGACCCCCCCGCTTAATGTCACACGCACATTTTCCTGGAAAGAAAAAGCCTCGACGCTCTTGAGAATCCGATCGGCGATTCCCGCAGCGATGTTCGCGTCCGCATCCGGGAAAATGACCATGAACTCCTCTCCTCCGTAACGGCCGGCCATGTCCTTGGATCGGATAGATCGGCTGATTATTGCGGCAACGTCCGCGAGAACGGTATCTCCGACAACATGTCCGTGACGGTCGTTTATTTTTTTAAAGTCATCAATATCAAGCATCAGTACACTGAGTTTTTCCTTCGACCCGTGCGCTCTCTCGATCTCGTTCTTCAAATGCTCGATCAATGCCCTCTGATTTTTAAGTTGCGTGAGCTCGTCGGTCATCGTTTTTTCCGAAAGTTCGAGATTTATCCTTTCAAGTTCGATTTGACGAGCCTTACGGTCCGTGATGTCAAACACGATTCCGGCCAGAAATAGCGGTTTCCCTTTGGGGTCACGACGGGTAATTCGACCCCGGTCATAATACCAACGGTATTCTCCGTCCTTGCACCGAATCCGATACTCCGCCTCATAAACGAGGGCTTTGCCGTATAGATGAGCAAGCATCGCATCCATCGTAGTCTGATAGTCGTCCGGATGGATCCGATCCGTAAAAACCTGATAGGTTACATTCGACGGAACCTCATCCTCCGAAAAACCCAATGTCGTAATTTTTAAAGGATTAAAGGTCACCTTGTTGGATTTTATGCTCCAATACCAGTGCCCGAGATTGCCGCTCCAGGAATAATTCAGTTTTGTTTCCTGATTACTTTCAAAAAGTAACTGCTCATTGAGCATGGTCAGATCGGAAATGACATCCAGTAATTGCTCTTTCGAAAAAGCCAAATAATCCATGGTTACCTCCCCTTTCGAAGGACCCGAATCCGCTCGCAAGGTCCTCTGTTCGATCAAGACAAGCCGATCCCCTCGATTATTTCCCGTTTGATCCGCCGTTGGAAACGGTGCTCGTCCCCGCGGGGCGTGTTCCGCGCATCGCTTCGAAAACAGCCTTGTCGCTGAACGAAACATTGACAGACTGAATAAACTGTTGATTCGATTGGGTTTTCAAAAGAAGGCTGATAATCATCTCCGTGACGGCCGATGTGTCGAGCTGACTGAACGCCTTTCGGATCGTCCAAACCGCATCCAACTCGGTCGGTCCCAGCAGGAGCTCCTCACGCCGGGTTCCCGATTTGTTGATGTCGATTGCCGGGAAAATTCGCTTTTCGGAAAGCTTCCGATCCAGGTACACCTCCATGTTGCCCGTTCCCTTGAACTCCTCGAAAATCACTTCGTCCATACGGGATCCCGTGTCGATAAGCGATGTCGCGATGATCGTCAGGCTCCCTCCGTTCTCGATATTTCTCGCCGCTCCGAAAAAGCGCTTCGGTCCGTATAAGGCCCCCGGATCGAGTCCTCCGGACAGTGTTCTTCCGGTCGGATTGATGGTCAGATTGTACGCGCGGGAGAGTCGGGTAATCGAATCCAAAAGAATAACTACATCTTGTTCCAGCTCGACGAGCCGCATTGCGCGCTCCAAAACCAGCTCGACAATCTTCGTGTGGTTTTCCGGTTTCTTGTCAAACGTAGAGTATACGACCTCCCCGTTGATCGAGCGTTGCATCTCGGTCACTTCCTCGGGGCGTTCGTCAATCAGAAGAACGATGAGCTTTGCGTCGGGATTATTCAAAGAAATGGCATTTGCGATTTTTTGGAGAAGGATGGTTTTACCGGCTTTGGGCGGCGATACAATCATACCGCGCTGTCCCTTCCCGATCGGAGCAATCAGATCAATGATCCTTGTCGATAATTCGGTTTTCGCGGTTTCCAGAACAAACCGCTCATCGGGATGAATCGGAGTAAGTCGATCGAAATGCGCCCTTCTTTGCATCTTCTCGGGCGGAAGATCGTTTACCTCTTTTACATACTGAATCGGTGCATATTTATCCGAATCCTTCTTGGGGCGAACGGGACCCGATATTTTATCGCCGGTACGAAGACCGAATCTTCGGATATAGTTTCCGTGGATAAAAATATCCCCGGATGACGGCAGATAATTTTCACGTCGAATAAATCCGAATCCTTCCGGCATAACCTCGAGAATTCCTGTGATGATTTCGTTTTCCGGCTCCTTGTGCCGAAGCGTTCGGACCGATCCCTGTTTTCCGGATTCCGGGTTCTCCGAATCCGAATTTTCTTCCGATTCACTGTCCGCACCGGGGTCAAATCCGTCTGCGGGATATTCGTCCCGGTATTCGTCCTCCGATTCTTCCGGATACCCGTTATCCGACTTCGGAGTAATGATGATGGATCTTTTTTTACTTCGCGAGGAACGCTTTTGGGGGGGAGACTGCACTTCGGATACGACCGAAATCGCTTCCGTTCCGGATTCGGTTGCGACGGATCCTTCCGTCTTATCTGCCTGTTCTGTATTTTCCGTCGTATTCTCCGAACCCATCGGCTCGATGGATTCCCCATTGTTTTCCGGAGAATCACTCGTTGAGGTCTTCTTCCTTATGCCGCTTCTCCCGTTTCCGGAAGCTTGCGTTCGCCGATTGCCCCGGCGTTGCGCAGGGGAATCCGGGATCTTCTCCGTCTCCGATTCGGCTTCTTCGGAAGGATTTTCTTCCGGTTTGTTCTCCGATCGGGGATCGGCTTCCCCGCCATCCGTCTGCGGGGCGGAGAATACCGGAGATACCGCTTCGTTCCGACTGACTCGCTCCTGCTCGGAAAGATAATCGATAAGATTCTGCTTGCTCATTCCATTCGCCTTGGACTCGGTCAGCAGGCCGAAATGAACGGCAATCGCAACCAGATCCTTTTTTTTCTTCTCGGAAAAGTTTTCATAAGAATTCATATTTTACCTCTGGAAGGGTATGAGTTTGCGCAAAAAATCAGCAGGAAAAAACGCTCGTATCCATTTTTTGCCATGCGCACCACGGCGAAAAGATTTGGAGGTGAAGTTAAAATTAAAGGTGGAAAGCGCTCAATGTTTTCAGATCGGCGCATATTGCGACTTACTCGCTGCGCATATCGGGCTGAACAAGAGATATTATAGAACGGATTCAGACGGAAAGTCAATGCATCCGGATCTTTCATTTTCGCTCTTCGAGAAATTGAGTTCACTTCACTCCACCGACTTCAGCGATTCCACCATTCGGATTCGCTTTAAGTAAAAATGCATAATTCCGTGAATCACCATGGAAAATGCGCAGGTAATCAGATACGCAAAGAAAAAACTGGACGGATGAATATCTCTTCCGAACATAATCATATCCACTTCTCCCGACAATGTGACCGACGAATGCATAAACATCCCGATGAGAAGCCCGGGAGCCGCTCCGAGCAGGGTCAAAACCGCATTTTCCCGAAACACGTAGGAAGAGACCTCGGAATCATAAAAGCCGAGAACTTTAAGCGTTGCAATCTCACGGATTCTTTCCCTTACATTAATGTTGGTCAGGTTGTAAAGGACAATCAGCGCCAGCGCAAAGGCCGATCCGATTAATACATAAATCAAGGCGTCCAGATTTTTAAATATCTCGTGCATATGCTCCTTGACCTTCGAGTAGCTTAAAAGTGCGGAAAAAGAATCCTGTTCGAGAATCTCGGAAGCAAGTCGCTCGCGCTCGGCGTTCGACATATCCTCGGTCTGGGCAAGCAGAACATTATATTCGCCCATCCCGCCAAGCCGCCTTGAAGCATATTCCGGAGACATGTAAAGATAATGCTCAACGTAGTTTTCAGCGATCGCGTAAACGGTCGACTCGAAAGCCTCTTTTCCCTCCGGTTGAATCAATACCGAATCTCCCTTTTGTATTCCGAGAAGAATGGCAGCCTTCTCGGAGATGACCACCTGATCCGAAGGCAGTGAAATCGGTGCCCGGCTTTCTCGCTCGCGAAGGTTGTAAAAGCGTCGGAACAAATCGGGATTCGACGGAACCAATAAGGAAACCTCCATATTGTTTTCATCTCCGTCCCCCATTCGGACCGTTTGCGCAAAGACCGGACACACCTCTGAGATGCCTTTTATATCGGCAAGCATCAACACGATGCCCTCCTCGTCGTTTTGCGCGAGCGACTGCTTCGTATAAATTCGATAATCATGCGTAAGAATTTGAGTGAACTGTTTGTCGATGATGTCATTGACCGCGTTTTTCAGACCGAATCCCGTCAATATCAGAGAGGTGCATCCCGCGATCCCCAGAATCGTCATAATCAGTCGTTTTTCATAACGAAAAAGGTTCCGAACGGTAACCTTGTGAAAAAAACTAATCGATCTCCACAAAAACCCGATCTTTTCCAGAGGCACCGATCTTCCGATCAGCGGCGGAATCGGTCTCATCAATTGTGCCGGTCGGCTCCGAAGGGTCTTTATAATCGCGAAAATTGTAGCGAGAACAATCGCCAGGACAGCGAAAACAAGCGCCGGCCAGGCGTGCTCGAAGCGGAATTCCGGGCGAATCGGCGGAAGACGGTACATAATCAGGTACGGCCGATAAATGACCCGCGGGAATATTTGAAATCCTACGGTAATACCGAACAACCCGCCGAGCAGACCCGCAGACAAGGCATAGGCAATGTATTTTACGGAAATAGCGGCTGTCGAGTAACCGAGCGCTTTTTGGATGCCGATCTGAGTCCGTTCCTCCTCCACCATTCTCGTCATCGTCGTAAGGCAAACGAGCGCAGACACCAAATAGAACAGTACGGGGAAAATACGCGCCAGTCCATCCACCCTCTGCGTATCGTTTTCGAAAAGAGTGTAGCCCTGAACATCGTCGCGCGTCAATATGAAATACGGTTCAATCTCCGACTCGAAAAAATCGGTGATCAGCTTCTCCGGAATTTCCGAAAACGCCCCTTCTTTATTTTCCCGGTACTCCCGGTACCGATCGACGACCCAAGCCTGTGTTTTCAGCTCCAGCTCCCGGGTCCCCGAGGAAACGATATCATCGTACGCCGGCGAATAACAAAACGTTTCCGCCGTTCCTTCGAAAATGAAATGAAGGGAATTGTATCTTCCCGGGTTAAATGCATCGACATTTGTAAATATATTATATCTCGGCTCCTTGCTTCCGATGGAAATGGCCGACCACGAAAAAGAAAGATACAGCGGGGAATCGACCGACCCGACAACAACAAACTCTTTTTGCCTCAAAAACATCGATTCATATGAATCCGACTCGATCAACACATGGATCTTCTCCCCGATTGCGTAACTTCCGTCCCGAATCGATCGGTGCTCCACGACACATTCGGATGCGGATTCGGGAAGTCTTCCCTCCACAAGCTGCGGTCGATTCATCCGGTCATGGGCATCTCCGGCTAAATAAGTTTGAACACGTAAATTTCGCATCTCATCTCCATGTTCACTTGCAACCGTGACGGAGACGACCGGCATAAAATACTCCACGCCCTCTATCCCCGAAAATCTTTCCGCATCCGTTTCTGTGAATCCCAACGGCGAAAATATTTGCGCATCCGACAGCCCGGTTTGATCAAAATACCGATCCGTGGTCGCGCGCATTTCATCTCCGGTGGAGCGAACACCCGCGAATAGACCACAGCCGATAGCTACAATGGCGAAAATAGACAGAAATCGCCCGACACTTCCCGTAACGGCCCGAATGATGCCCTTACTCATGGTATGTTTCACGGCGGTCACCCCACAATCAGATCGACGTCAATCGGGTTCGGATTCATCGTTATTCCGGAAACCGATCCGTTATTGAGACGAATGACCCGGTCTGCCATGGGAACGTATGCGGAGTTGTGCGATATGATGACAACGGTCATTTTGAGTCGGAGGCTCATATCCCGAAGCAATTTGAGAACGGACTTTCCGGTATCCTCATCCAGAGCCCCGGTCGGTTCGTCGCAAAGAAGAATCTTCGGATTTCTCGCAATGGCTCTTGCAATCGCGACGCGTTGCTGCTCGCCTCCGGAGAGCTGGGACGGAAAATTATTCATTCGATCCGATAGGCCGACCTGCTCGAGGACGGTTTTCGGATCCATCGGATTCCGACAAATTTCCGTGGCAAGCTCCACATTTTCGAGTGCCGTCAGGTTAGGAATCAGATTGTAGAACTGAAAAACAAACCCGACCTCCTCCCGACGGTATTTCGTAAGTTCCTTCGGGCTCAGTTCGCTGACCGGCGTCTGATCCAGGAGGACGCGCCCTTCGTCCAAGCTGTCCATACCGCCCAAAATATTCAAAACCGTCGTCTTCCCGGCACCGCTCGGGCCGGAAATAATGACGGTTTCTCCTTTTTCGATCGAAAAACTTACGTCAATAAGAGCGGGGATGACAAGTTCACCCATTCGGTATCTCTTGCCGACCCCATCAAATTCGATAAATGCCATATTTTCCCCGTTGCGGTTTCTACGCGTCTCCGAGAGCCGCAAATTTGTCCATCATATTAAGCGCCTTGCCCGTTCCGATCGCAACACAGCTGACCGCATCCTCGGCAACAAACACATCGATACCGATCTTTGTGCCAAGCATTCGGTCCAGTCCGTACAAAAGTGCTCCCCCTCCGGTCATTACAATTCCGCGTTGGCTGATATCCGCCATCAATTCGGGCGGAGTGCGCTCCAAAACCGAATGCACGGCGTCAAATATTTGCGCTACCGGTTCTTCCAGCGCCTCCAGTATTTCTGTAGACGAAACGGTGACGGTAGCGGGAAGACCCGTAATCAGGTTTCTGCCGCGAACGTCCATCGTCGCTTCCTCCTCTCGGGGATATGCGCAACCGATCCGGATTTTCAGTTCCTCGGCGGTTTTCTCACCGATCAGCACATTGTGCTTGCGGCGGACATGTTTGACGATTGCGTCGTCAAACTTATCGCCGGCAACCTTCAGCGAATAGTCAACCACCGGCTCACAAAGCGAAATAACCGCGATGTCCGTCGTTCCTCCGCCGATATCGACAATCATGGACCCGCATGCTTTGGTGATGTCAATTCCCGCCCCGATGGCGGCGGCAATCGGCTCACGAATCAGGAAAACATCCTTGGCTCCCGCGTGACGGCACGCGTCCTCTACCGCCTTCTGCTCGACCGGGGTAATGACGGAAGGAACACAAACGACGATTGTCGGCTTGAAATAGGTTGCCCGAAGTCCGTGGCAAACGCGCCCGATAAATGCTTTAAGCATGACCTCGGTTACCTTGAAGTCGGAGATAACACCGTCACGAAGAGGGCGGATCGCCTCAACGACACCCGGCGTTCTTCCGAGCATCAGGCTGGCACTCTCACCGACGGCTAAAACCTTTCCCGTTTTTGTATTAACGGCCACGACGGAAGGTTCCATCAGAACAACTCCGCGTCCGCGCACATATATTAAAACACTGCTGGTACCTAAATCGATACCGATGTCCATACCAAATCCCATGTAATACTCCTTATCGTTTGACCGGCAAAACAAAGAATCCGCATTGCGATGCGGTCGGAATACAAATCAGCATGGTTAATGATACAATAAAAAGGAAGTCGATTCAATCGGATTCTTTTTTATGCGTCACAGGTGATTTTGTGTATAAAAAGCTCTTTGGTTGCGGGTTATTGATTTTCGGAAGCATCGCTTGGATTTTTCGCGGCTTCTTGGACCCGTCGGTACAGTCGGTATTCGAGTTATTGGGAATCATGTCCATTCCGATTTTCGCGCACGCCTTGGTCGTAGGCCTTCAGAAGAGTCGAAATTCGGGGCATTATTTTCTCCGCCTGGCCGCGACCGTTTTTCTCGCTCAACTGATTATCTACCTTTGGGCGTCCGGCTCCGGTATTGTCGGAAACGGCTCCTTCCTGGATCCCATGTACGCACTTCTGATCGGCTTCGGCGCAATGTACGGCCTGGAAGTCCTTGTTCCCTGCGGACCCGCAAAAATCGCATCCATGAGGCTTTTGGAAGCAAACGCACAAACCAAATCCGATCGATTTGATATTCGCGTAAGCCCTCAGGATTTATCGGTGTATCCGCCCGGCCTGAAGGTTCCGAGTTGGTCGGTCGCGATGCTTCAGCTTTTCGGCATCTCCCTGGTTGTTTTCTGCCTCGCGCTTCCTTTTTTTCTTCCGGTTCATCTGGGCGTATTCATCGTTTTATTGATTCTTGTATTCTATGCGGTCGAAAAGGTCGTTTCGGGCCCCAAAGCAGTCGCCGCTTTTTTGTGTATGGCAATGCTTCTGGCAACGTATATGTTCATTCAATTCCGTATATCGGGGAAACCCGATCCCGTCGGGGTCGCGATTGCGACGGTTTTCATATGTTATCTTCCCGAAAAAAGCCACCGTCCGAATCGATGGATCCGGTATGCGTTCTATGCGTTCTACCCGATCCACATCCTTGCGCTGTTTCTGATACGACAGATATTCTTCGTCGGGTAAGAGGATAAGAAAAAGTTAGCAGACCGTCGTTATTCGATTTTCACCAAGACGGGACGGTGACTTCTTCGGATCCGGGTCTTTCAAAAATTTCACTTCATGCCTGATTTCGCTGTTTCCAAACATATCGGGAGCTTGAAGAAGTTTTCGAATCATGAGGACAACACCGTTCTCGTTGTTGGAAGGAGCGCGGAACGCGGCATTTTTAAGAAGCTCCGGATGTGCGTTTTCCACCGCAAACCCGTATTTCGCTTCCGCGAGAAGTTCCGTATCGTTCAGGTAATCGCCGAATGCGGCAATCTCCTCCCGGTTGACATTCAGATGCTTCGCGATTGCCCTTAATCCGCTTCCCTTATTGACATCGGGGAGCGACACATCGAGCCATATTTCCCCGGAAATCGTAACGCGAAGTTCCGGTCTCAACGGAGCAAAGATCGGCAATAAATACTTCTCGCTTCCCCGAAAATCGCAAATTGAATAATTGAGGACCGGCTCATGGATCTCATCCGGCGAGCGGACCGTCTCCAATCTTTTGAAAAACGGCACCATTTCGGGAAGATGATGCGTTACCGAGCGATCGGCCGGAAGAATCACATACGCACAATTCGGGCAAGAGGCAATAAAAAGCCCATCGGTCATTCGTGCTCCGGCCTGCTCGGCATGTACTCGTTGTTCTCCGGTCATGGCACGACACAAAATAGTCGTCCCTCGGTCCCGAATGTACGCGCCGTTATTGGACATCAGGATTACCGATTCCGGAAAGGTGCCGAAAATTTCCTGAAGGCTGGCATTCTGTCGGCCGCTTGCCGCGACAAAACGAATCCCTCTTTGATCCAGCTCCCGAAGAAGCAACGGAAAATCCGACGGAATCCGTCCGGATTCATCCAGAAGCGTACCGTCCATATCCGAAGCGATCAGCTTGATCATTTCATTCTCCGCCTTACCCAATGTATTCTTCGAGACCGATAACGCTTTCCAACCGATTGGTTTTGGGTTGATTTCCCTACGGTGAATTGTAAAATGAAGTGACGCAAAAGAAATAAAGATGTCCCACGAGGACGATCTCACATACAATGTTAAGTGACCAAACCAAACACGCAGGAGGCATCCCGTGGGACACGAACATTGTAAC